>JBOHRN010000038.1:0-39122 GCA_050732775.1 Longimicrobiaceae bacterium
TCAAGGCAATCGCCTATGCCAAGGTCAAGACCGAGGCAGTGGACGCTGAGCATCCGGCTCTCGGTTGCGCGTGGCGGCGCGAGTTGGCAACTTGGCGCCGGTAGTCACTCCGGTACCTGGCTCGTGCCCCATGATCGTTCGCTTTCTCCGGCTCCCCCATAACCGTGACCTTCCCTTGCCCGCCCGCCAAACCGCCGGCGCGGCGGGGTACGACGTCTGTTCGGCCGAGCCCGGCTTCACGCTGGCCGCCGGCGAGCGCCGGCAAGTATCTACCGGGCTGGTCATGGAGCTGCCGGAGGGGGTGGAGTGCCAGCTCCGTCCCCGTTCCGGGTTGGCGTTCCGCCACGGAGTTACCCTTCCCAACGCCCCCGCCACCATCGACCCCGACTACCGGGGCGAACTCAAGGTTATCCTCTGGAACGCCGGCCCCGAAGAGGTGCCCATCCCACGGGGAACGCGAGTGGCCCAACTGGTTTTCGCCCGTTTCGAAGCCCCGCGGCTGTTAGAGGTCTCAGAGGTGGCGAAAACGGCGCGTGGCGGCGGCGGCTTCGGGTCCACCGGAGCGTAACTACTTTTCCCCCAGCTACGGCTTTTGCGGCACAAGCCGTGCGTGGGGGCTAAGCCCGACTTTACACCGGGGTTTCGGCTTGCGCGTGCGCGCTGGCCCCGGTAGCTTTTCCGCTCTGTCATCCACGCCGCCACACAACGGAGAAATCGAGGCGTCATATGGCTTTGGGCTGGCTCAAACCCGGAAACATCTTCCCCGTCAACGACATCGCCGTGGATTTGGGCACGGCCAACACTCTCGTCTACGTCAAGGGCGAGGGCATCGTCCTCAACGAACCGTCGGTGGTGGCGATCGAAAAGGGAACCGACCGGATCAGGGCGATAGGGCTGGAGGCGAAGCGTATGCTGGGGCGGACCCCGGAGGGTGTGGTCGCGGTGCGGCCGCTCAAGGACGGGGTCATCGCCGACGTGGACATCACCGAGGTCATGCTCCGCTTCTTTCTGGAATCGGTGACCTCCAAGCGACTCCTCAAGCTCAAGCCCACCATGGTGATCGGGGTCCCCTCGGGGATCACCGAGCTGGAGCGGCGCGCCGTCCGCGACAGCGCCCGGGCCTCGGGCGCCAAGGAGGTGTACATGGTGGCTGAGCCGATGGCCGCGGCCATCGGAGTGGGGCTCCCGGTGGAGACCCCCACCGGCAACATGGTCATCGACATCGGCGGCGGTACCAGCGAGATCGCGGTCATCGCGCTCTCCGGCATCGTCTCCGACACCTCCATTCGGGTGGGGGGCGACGAGATCGACAACGCCATCGTCGCCTTCATGCGCAAGAACTACAACCTGATGATCGGCGAGCCCACCGCCGAGGCGGTCAAGATCCAAATCGGTTCGGCGTATAGCGCGGGCGACGAACGTGAGATGGACGTCAAGGGGCGCGACCTGGTCTCCGGCATACCCAAGACTATCCGGGTCCACTCCCAGGAGATCCGAGAGTGCATCCAGGAGCCGATTCAGGCGGTGGTGGAGGCGGTGCGCCGATCCCTGGAGATTACCCCGCCCGAGCTGGCTTCCGACATCGTGGACCGGGGCATCGTGATGACCGGCGGGGGAGCGCTGATCCGGGGCTTGGACCAACTCATCGCGCGCGAGACCGGGCTTCCCATCCATATCGACGAGGAGCCGCTGACCTGCGTGGTGCGCGGGTCGGGTCGCATCCTGGATGACGTTGAAAAGTACCGGGGAGTCCTGAAAATCTGACCGTGGCACTCAACCGTTACGGACCGTACCTCGGAGAGGGGGGAGAGCTGGGGAGGAAGCGCGACCGGCGCGTAGCGGCCGTGTTCGTGGTGGCGGCGCTGGTTCTGCTGCTCCTCCCCGATCGCTACCGGCAAGCCGTGGCCGCTCCGATCCGGGCCACAGTGCTCCGTCCGGTGCTCGCGCTCCAGGGGGGCGAGATGAACTATCCCCTGCCGTCGGCCGAAACGGCCCGGTTGCGCGCCGAGCGCGACAGCTTGGCCGCCATTTTAGTGGGCAGCGCTACGCTCAAGGCCGAGAACGACCAGCTCCGCGCCCTGCTCGGCATCCATGAGCGCGTCCCGCGGGGCTTCGTGCCCGCGGAGGTAGTGCGGCTACGGGGGAACCGCTTCGAGGGCACCTTCTTGCTCACCGCGGGCCGAGCCGATGGGGTACGGCCCGGCTCCCCGGTGGTGGCGGCCGGTGGGTTGGTGGGGATGGTCAGGAACGTGGATGATCGCCGCTCGCTCGGCATCGACTGGCGGCATCCTGACTTCGGGGTAAGCGCCATGACCTCCGACGGGGAAACCTACGGCATCGTTGTGCCCCGCTCAAGAGCCGGTGAGGGAGACATGCTGGCCCTCACCGGGGTCGCCTACCACTCTCGGGTAGACAGCGGCACGGTGGTGGTCACGGCGGGGTTGGGGGGCATATACCCGCGTGGCATCCCCATCGGCCAGGTGGTGGCCGCCAACCAGGACGAGGCCGATTGGCGGCGGAGCTACATCTTGAGCCCCTTGGTGGGACCGGGCGAGATGGCCCACGTGCTGGTGCTGGGCCCGGAGCAGGAGGGCGAGTCCGCGCGCGACCTCACTTTGGCGTGGGGTATCCGCTCCCGCCCCGCCGAGGCGCCCGATACGGCGGCCGCCTTGCTACGCCGCCCCGGCCAGCCGTTTCCGGCCACTCCCACGGCTCCCGGCGAAGCCGGACCGGAGCCGGAGACGGAGCCGGAGGAGCCCGAGCCCCCTCCTCCCCCGCCCGAGGAGGAGGGGCCACCTCTCCTGGGGGTGCCGGTCGAGCCGGGACGGCGCTAATGAGGGGCGGATTCAACCCGGTGGTGGCGGGCACCGCCGTGGTGCTGGTAACCCTCCACTTCGTGTTAAGGGTGGGTTTCGGACTCGGGGGGTGGGCGCCCGACCTGTTGGTGCTCGCCCTGCTCCTCAGCGCGCGCGAGTTGCGGGCGGGGAGCGCGGCCGGCGCCGGGCTCCTCCTGGGGGTGCTCGAGGGGGCGGTGGTCCCCGCTTCCATGGGGGCGGCCGCCTTGGCCCTAACCCTCCTCGGCTACGCCGGCGCCCGCACCCGCTCTTTCTTTTCGGACGACAACCCGGTCCTCTACGCCCTCTACCTGTTCGCGGGCAAGTGGCTGTACGACGCCCTCCTCTACCTCTTCTCCCTCTTGCACGGCTATTCGGCAACCGGGATCGTGTCCGCACTCCTCTTCATCTCCCCCTTCGCCGCCCTCTACCTGGCTATCGTGGGCATGGCGGTGCTGGCGGCCCAGCGGGCGCTGGCGTGATGGCCTGGTTTCGCAAGCCGAAGCGGAAAATCCAAGCCGCTGACCGGCGCGATATGCCCGGCGACGTGTGGGAAAAGTGCCCCGCGTGCGGCGAGATCGTCTACCGTCAAAAGCTCTACGAGAACCTGCATGTGTGCCCCGAATGCGGCCACCACCTCCGCTTTTCAGCCGACCGTTACGTGGCCGTGCTCATCGACCAGGGCACCTTCGTGGAGCACGACGCCGGTCTCCGTTCCGGCGACCCTCTTTCCTTTACCGACCTCAAGCCGTACCAGGAGCGGCTCAAGGCGGCGGAGAAAAAGACCGGCAGGGGCGAGGCGCTGATCTCCGGAGACGGCAAATTAGACGGCGTGCCCGTGTCTCTGGCGGTGATGGACTTCTCCTTCATCGGCGGGTCGATGGGGTCGGTGGTGGGGGAGAAGATCGCTCGCGCCGGGTTGCGGGCGCTCAAGGGGGAGTGGCCGCTCATCGTGGTCTCGGCCTCGGGTGGAGCCAGGATGATGGAGGGCATCTTCTCCCTCATGCAGATGGCCAAGACCTCGGCCGTGCTCGCCGACTTGGCCGACGCCGGAGTTCCGTACATCTCGCTGCTCACCGACCCGACCACGGGTGGGGTGACCGCCTCCTACGCCATGCTGGGAGACGCCAACTTGGCCGAGCCCGGGGCCTTGATCGGTTTCGCCGGCCCCCGGGTAATCGAGCAGACCATCCGCCAGGAGCTCCCCGACGGCTTCCAGAGGTCAGAGTTCCTACTCGAGCACGGCATGATCGACCGTATCGTCGACCGGCGGGAGATGAAGGGGGAGATCGCCCGGCTGCTCCGCCACATGCTCGGGCTGCCCGCCCCGGACGAGAGCTGGCAGACACGCTGAGCCCGGAAGGGCCGCTCGCTTGGCTCCTGGGCAGGGAACGCTCCAGCATCCGCTGGGGGCTGGAACGAGTTGAAGGGCTTCTCGCCGCGGCTGGAGATCCGCACCGGAGGTTTAGTAGCGTCCATATCGGTGGCACCAACGGCAAGGGCTCCGTCGCGGCTCTCTCCGCCGCCGCCCTGGACCGAGCGGGCGTCCGCGCCGGGCTGTATACGTCTCCCCACCTGGTCTCCTTTACCGAGCGCGTCCGCGTGGCGGGCGAGCCGGTCCCGGAGGAGGCCTTACGGAGCGCGGCGGAGGCACTCCGGCCGGCCATCGAAGGGAGCGGGGCCACCTTCTTCGAGGCGTTCACCGCGGCCGCGTTCCTCTGCTTCGCCGAGCAAGGGGTGCGGGTAGCGGTGGTGGAGGTGGGGCTGGGGGGCCGGCTCGACGCCACCAATGTGATCCTTCCCGAAGTGGCCGCGATCACCAACGTGGGCGCCGATCACGCCGACCTACTCGGGGCTTCCCTGGTGGGGGTGGCGCGAGAGAAGGCCGGCATCTTCAAGCCGGGCGTGCCGGCGCTGACGGCCGAGACCGATCCGGCACTGATCGCCGTGCTGCGCGAAGAGGCGGAGAGGGCGGGTACCCGTTTGCGGGCGCTCGAGGAAGTGGTCCTCGCTGGGGAGCTTTGCCTCAGACCAGACGGCGTCGAACTAGCCTTTGACTCACGGGCGTGGGGGCAAAGAGAGCTCAAGGTTCCGCTTCCCGGAGCCCACCAGGCCAGGAACGCCCTCCTGGCCGCCGAAATTCTGGCGACGCTGCCGGAGGGGTTGCGGCCGGAGTGGGAGCAGGTGGAGAGCGGCTTTGGCGCGGTGAAGTGGCCGGGCCGGCTCCAGCGTGAAGTGCTAGCAGAGACCACCTGGCTATTCGACGTGGCCCACAATCGGGCGGGAGCCGAGGCGTTGGCAGCCGCCCTTCCTCACCTTGAACTCCCCCGGCCGCTGGTGCTGGTCGCGGCGGTACTGGTGGATAAGGAGTGGAAGGCCATGCTCTCTACCCTGTTACCCCATTGCGATGACGCCGTCCTTACCACCGCTCCATCGGCCCCTCGCGCGCGTCGCTGGGACCCACGAGAAGCGGCGGCGGCCCTTGGGCGCGGCTGGCGGGTGAGGGTGGTCCCGGAGCTCGGCGCCGCTCTGGACCTCGCGCGCACGCTCGCCTCTCACGGCACGGTTCTTGTCACCGGCTCGGTCTACACCGTGGGAGACTCCTTGCGGCACCTGGGCATCGAAGTCCGGTAGTAACCGTTGTTACGCGGGTGCCTCTAGCTAAACGGCAGCAAACCTTGATGCGACGCTTCCGCCCCCTGCCGGTAGGCGACACCGCCCTCTTCGCCGCGGTCATCGCCCTGTCCGTGTTCGGGGTGGCCATGATCTACAGCGCGGGGGTGCTTGACGTACCCTCGATGGTGGCCCGGGGGGCTTGGCGCCAGCAGCTACTCTGGTTCTCCCTGGCGCTCATCGCCATGCCGCTGGTCATGTCGGTGCCCGTCCGCTGGTTGGAGTTTTCGTCCAAGCCGTTCTATGTATTGGCCCTCATCCTGCTGATTTTAACGGTATTCGTGGGTACGGGGGCGGGCACCGCCGAGGGGGTCAAGTCTTGGCTCGCCGTCGGCCCGGTCAATATCCAAACGGCAGAGGTCGGCAAGATTGCCACCATCCTCATGCTGGCCCGGGTACTCGGGCAGTGGCGCGAGGCCCCCAAGACCTTGTACGCGCTCTGGAAACCGATCGCCGTGGCGGCGGTGCCCATGGGGCTCATCATGCTCCAACCGGACATCGGTTCGGCCCTGGCCCTGGCCGCCATCCTGATCGCCGGACTCTACTGGGCGGGCACCCCGCTGCTCACCCTCTTCTTTCTGGTCAGCCCGGTGGTAGGGCTCTTTCTGGGCTTCAGTTCGTGGATGTGGGCTATCTGGACGGTGGTTTTGACCGGGGTGCTAATCCTCTCCCGCCCCAAGATATCCGAAGGGGTCTCGGTGTTCCTGGCCAACGCCGCGGCGGGCGTGGCGGCCATCCCCCTGTGGGAGAGCTTGGAGCAGTATCAGAAGAACCGTATTCTGGTCTTCCTGGATCCCTCTCTGGACCCGCGCGGGGCGGGTTACAACCTGATCCAGTCGCGGGTGGCGGTGGGTAGCGGAGGGTTGCTCGGCAAGGGGTTCACCGAGGGCACCCAGAAGCGGCTCGCCTTCCTCCCCGAACAGCACACCGACTTTATCTTTTCGGTGGTGGGCGAAGAGACCGGTTTCTTGGGCGCGGCCGCGGTGATTCTCGCTTTTGGGTTTGTCTTCTGGCGGCTGGTGCGCATCTCTGAGGAGTCTGACGACCCGTTCGCGGGGCTGGTCCCGTTCTGCCTGATGGCGAGCTGGTTCACGCACGTACTGGTGAGCGTGGGCATGACGGTGGGCATCATGCCGATCACCGGCATCCCGCTCCCCTTCATCAGCTACGGCGGATCATTCCTGTTCATCAACCTGATCGCGATGGCCGTGGTGCAGCGGATCGCGGCCGAGAACCGCGGCGGCGGGTAGCTAGCGCGCCCGCTCCAACACTTCCACTAGCTCCCTCACGTGGTCTGGCCCGGTGCGGTAGTTGGTGACGCAGGCGCGCAGGACCGTCTCTCCGTCGCCCAGGCGGGTAGTGGAGATCCACGCACGGCCCGAGCCCAGGACGCGGCCGGCGAGCGCCTCCAACTCTTCGGGGCTCGCCGCTCCCGGGGGTGTAAAGCAGACCACCGGGAGGGGGGTCTGGTTGCGCAGCTTCCACCCCCTCTTTTTCAGCTCTTCACGCAGCAGGTCACCCATTTGTACCTGGTGGCGGATGACCCGTGCATAGCCGTCCCACCCGGCCACCGCCAGCGAGAGGAACAGCTTGAGGCCGGTGAAGCGGCGCGACCACTGCAGGGAGTGGTTGAACGGGTCTTCGACCGGAAGGTGGCTGGCCTCGCGCGGCATGTAGAAGTTGTCGGTGGCGAAGGTGCGGCGCAGGATTTCCCGGTGGCGGGTCAGGTAGACGCCTGCGCCCATCGGCACGGAGAGCCACTTGTGGGCGTCGAAGGTGATCGAGTCGGCCCTGTCGATGCCCGCCAGCACGCCGCGTAGCTCGGGCACCAGCGCCGCGGCCCCACCCCATGCAGCGTCCACGTGCAGCCAAAGCTTATGTCTTTCGGCTATCTCCGCGATCTCCGAGATCCGGTCCACGGCGCCCGCGTTGGTGGTGCCGGCCGTGGCCACCACCAGGAAGGGTTCCCGCCCCGCGTCCAGGTCTTCTTGGACCTGCCCGGCCAACACCGCCGGCTTCATGCACAGGGCCGCGTCCACGCCGACTTCCCGAGCTGCCTCGGTCCCGAGTCCGGAAACTGCCGCGGCCTTGCGGATCGAGTGGTGGGCCTCGGCCGAGGCGTAAAGAACCGGCTCCGCCTCCAGGCCCCGCAGCCCCCTAGCCGGCAGCTCTGGAAAGTGGTGAACCAGAGCCGTGAGCAGGGCCGTGTGATTGGCCTCGGCTCCGCCCGAGCAAAAGGTCCCGTGGCTGGAGCCCTCTGGCCAGCCGAAGCGGCGGCCGAAGGCGCGCACCAGGTGGTGTTCGATTTCGATGGCTAGGGGGCTGTGACTCCACGCCGCGAGTTGGGGGTTGAATGCGGCTACCAGGGCGTCGCCCACCACCCCCATGAAGGTGGGAGCCGGGTTGAAGAGCCCGAAGTAGCCGGGGTGGGGGGTGTGGGTTTGGTACCTGACCAGGCCGCGAGCCGCGAAGTCGAGGGCTCGCTCGGGCTCTAACGGTTCCGTGAAGTCGAAAGGAGCCAGCTCGGAACGTACCGCTTCGGGGTCGAGTTCGGGGGCCACCCGGAGGCGCGGGATTTGGCGGGTATAATCTTCTACCCGCGCGGCTAGCTGTTCCCACAGCCGGCCGCGCTCGCGGGCCGAGAGCAGGAGCGGCCCGGCCGGTTCCTCGCGTG
Source organism: Longimicrobiaceae bacterium (assembly GCA_050732775.1). Lineage (GTDB taxonomy): Bacteria > Gemmatimonadota > Gemmatimonadetes > Longimicrobiales > Longimicrobiaceae > JBOHRN01. The sequence continues at coordinate 8,182 of JBOHRN010000038.1, forward strand.
CAGACATGGATTCGCCTTACCTTGATGGAAAAGTTGCTGGTACGATCGCCGCCAGCGGCGTCCGCGTCGACGAATCTACTCGACTAATCCGTGCTCCGCTTCTTTCTCACTCTGCTAGGCGCCGGCCGGCGCCTGCCGCTCGACCTTCTGGATGCCTCGGTGGTCGGCTTTCGGGTATGGCCCACCGACCTCGACATCAACCTCCACATGACGAACGCCCGCTACCTGAGCGTGATGGACGCGGGCCGCGCCCTAGGGAAAGAGGGGGGCGTACCGACGGCAGGGGTGCTCGAGGCGGCGGGCCGCCAACCGGATCGACCCGAGCAACCGGAGAGGGTGCGGGCTTGGCGCGAGGCCGAACAGCTCCTCCGGGAAGAGAGCCGTTGACGGCGCCCGACCCCGGTCTGTGCAGCCGCTGCCGGCACGCCAGGATCACCCAGAATCGAAGGGGGTCCAAGTTTTACCTGTGCGGGCGTTCTACCTTTGACCCGGCCTTTCCCAAGTACCCACGGCTCCCGGTGCTGAGCTGCCGGGGTTACCAGCCAACCGAGCCGGATAAAGGTCAAGGCGGGCCGCCCGGTTAGGGAAGCAGCCGTGCGCGGTGGTTTTCCTTGCGTCCTACGCCCCATCCCAGCATCTTCGCTCCATGCCGTCCTCGCTCCTCGCGCCGCCCCGGCCCAAGTGGGTACTCCCCGAACCCCCGGACCGTGTCGCGGTGGACCGCCTGGGGAAGGAGCTTCATCTCCCAGAACCGATCTGCCGGCTACTAGTCAGCCGGGGCTATGCGGGTCCGGGCGCGGTGGGCGACTTTCTTCGCCCCCGCCCCGATCATCTCCACCCGGCGTCGCTTCTCGCGGGCGTCGACGACGCGGTGGAGCGCCTTGGTCGGGCCCTAGCCGATGGCGAGACCATCCTGGTCCACGGCGACTACGACGCGGATGGGGTCTCGGCGGCGGCCCTGGCCACCCGTGTCCTGAAGGCGCTGGGGGGGGCGCCGGTCCCTTTCGTACCCCACCGTACCCGGCACGGCTACGACTTCTCAACTGCGGGTGTCCTGGCCGCCCAAAGGGCCGGTGCCACGCTGGTACTCACCTGCGACTGCGGTATTGCGGCGCGCGGATCGGTCAAGCGGGCCGGGGAAGCCGGGATCGACGTGATCGTCACCGACCACCACACCCCCGGCCCGGTGCTCCCCGAAGCCGTAGCCGTGGTCAACCCGGCCCGCGCCGACTGCCCATACCCGAACCAGGGGCTGTGCGGTACCGGCGTGGTTTTCAAGCTGCTCCAACACCTCGCTGCGGCGACCGGATACCCGGGCGAGCGGCTGCTCGCTTACCTGGACCTGGTGGCGCTAGCCACGGTGGCCGACCTGGTTCCCTTGACGGGTGAGAACCGGGTGCTGGTTCGCTGGGGGCTCAAGGTGCTGCGAAACTCTCCCAACCCCGGCCTGCGGGCGCTGCTCGCTAGCTCGGGACTGACCGGGAAAGAGGTTACGGCGGGCCGGGTAGGGTTCGTGCTCGCCCCGCGGATCAACGCGGCCGGGCGGGTGGGAGACGCCCGGGAAGCGCTCGATCTCCTCACCACCGACGACCCTGCAACAGCCGAGACCCTGGCTCGCGCGTTGGAGGAGCGGAACCGGCGCCGCCGCGAGCTGGACCGCCGAACCCTGGAGCAGGTAAGGGAGCGCCTCGAGCGAGAGTACGAGCCGGAGCGGGACCGTGCGGTGGTGCTGGCAGGCGAGGGTTGGCACCCCGGCGTAATCGGGATCGTGGCTTCGCGGGTGGTCGAAGAGGTCCACCGCCCCACCGTGCTGATAGCCCTCGACCCGGCTGGCGAGAGCCGGGGTAGCGCTCGCTCCATTCCCGGCTTTCACCTGTACGACGCCATGCGGGCGTGTGCCGGAGAGCTGATCCGCTTCGGCGGCCACAAGTACGCCGCCGGTTGCTCCATCGAGCCGGCGCGGGTGGCCGGTTTCGCGGAGCTTTTTCAGCGCCACGCCCGCGCCGTGCTAGCAGAGGAGCCGGTTCCCGAGCTGCGTATCGACCTGGAGCTTCCCCTGGGAGCGGCCGACCCTGGGCTGTGCCGGATGCTCGCCCACGCGGCGCCCTTCGGGGTTGGTAACCCGACCCCCCTGATCGCCGCGCGGGGGGTGCGGGCCGAGGGTGTCCAGGTGGTGGGGAACGGTCATCTGCGGCTGCGCTTGGTCTCTGAAGGGTGCTCTTTGGAAGCCATCGGCTTCGGCCTGGCCCACCGGGCAGGTGAGCTCGCGGCCGGGCCGATCGACGCCGCCTTCCGGTTGGACTCCCTCCAGGCCAAGTTGGTGGACTTCCGGCCGACGGAGCCGGATTGAGTATCCGCGTCATCGCCGGGGAGTGGGGGGGGAGGGTGCTCTCGGTACCTCCCGGCCGGAAGACCCGGCCCACCCCGGAGCGGGTGCGGGAGGCGTGGATGAGCGTCATGGCTAGCTACCTGCCGGGGGCGCGGGTGCTAGATCTGTTCGCCGGGTCGGGCGCTCTCGGGTTGGAAGCCCTCTCGCGCGGGGCGGCCAGCGCCGTGTTCGTGGAAGAGTCGGGACCGGCTCTGAAGGCGCTGCGAAGCAACATTTCCGCCCTCGGCGCGGGGGAGTTGGCCGCAGTGGTGCGCGGAGACGCCCTGGACTTTCTAGAGGGGGTGGAGCCGGGCGCTTTCGACCTCGCACTGGCCGACCCTCCTTACGAACTGGGGCTGGCCGCAGAGTTGGTAAGGGCCTTTGGTCAGCGCCCCTTCGCCCGGATCCTCGCGGTGGAGCACCGCCGTAACGAGGAGCTGACCGCGCCGCCAGGCGCCGCTCAGCGCCGCTACGGAGATACCTCGATCACCTTCATTTTTGCCCAGCCATGAATGCAAAGTCGCGTATCGCCGTCTGCCCCGGCTCGTTCGACCCGGTTACGCTCGGTCACGAGGAGATCGTGCAGCGCTCCCTTCGCTTCGCCGACCGGGTGATAGTGGCCGTGGGCCACCGCACCAGCCAGGAGAAGCGTGGGCTCTTTTCGGTGCGGGAGCGGCTCGAGCTGATCCGCCAGGTCTTCGCGGGAGAAGACCGGATTGAAGCCGCCGGCTTTGAGGGGCTCCTGGTCGACTTCGCGCGCGAGCGGGGAGCCCGGCTGGTGGTGCGGGGGCTGCGCGCGGTCAGCGACTTCGAGTACGAGTTCCAGATGGCGCTCATGAACCGGGAGCTATGGCCCGAACTGGAGACCGTCTTTCTGGCGCCGGACGCCGAGCACTCTTTCCTCTCCTCCTCGTTGGTGCGCGAGATCGCCGGTCTCGGTGGCGACGTGTCGCGCTTCGTGTCCCCTCCGGTGCTGGAGGGGCTGCGGGGCAAGTTCGCCGGGGCGTGAGCGGCTTCATCGCCGCCTTGCGGCAACGCGCCGCCGCGCGGCCGAGACGCATCGTGCTGGCCGAGGGTGGCGACCCGCGGGTGAGCGAGGCGGCCGCACGGCTGGCGCGGGAGGGGTGGGCGCTACCACTGGTGGTGGGTGGAGAGGGGGCCGATCCGGCCACCGATCCCCGCCGGGATGGCCTGGCCAGTCTGCTGCTGGAGCGGCGGAAGGAGAAGGGGATGACCCGGGAAGAGGCGGCCGGATTGGCCGCTCACCCCCTCTTTTTCAGTGCCTTGCTGGTGGCGGCGGGGGAGGCCGACGGGGTGGTGGGGGGCGCCGTCCACGCCACCGCCGAGGTCCTGCGGGCCGGCATCTGGGCGCTGGGCACCGCCCCCGGCGTCCGTACCGTATCGTCTTCGTTCTACCTGGCGGTGCCCGGCTTTCGGGGCCGGGGGCCCGAGGTGCTCACCTTCACTGACGCGGGGGTGGTGCCGGACCCTAGCGCCAGCCAACTCGCCGACATCGCGCTGGCGGCGGCCGACGCCCGCCGCCGTGTGGTGGCCGACGAGCCCTACCTGGCCTTTTTATCGTACTCCACCAAGGGGAGCGCCGAAGGGGCTTCGGTGTCCAAGGTGCGCGAGGCGCTGGCCCTCTTCCGGGAGCGGGCCCCCGGTACCCCGGCCGACGGGGAGTTGCAAGCAGACGCCGCCCTGATAGAACGGGTGGCGGCCAGCAAGGCACCCGGCTCGGCGGTGGCCGGGCGGGCAAACGTGCTGGTTTTTCCGCACCTGGACGCGGGCAACATCGCTTATAAGCTGGTCCAGCGGCTGGCGGGCGCCGACGCCACCGGACCCATCGTACAGGGGCTGGCGAGGCCGTGCAACGACCTTTCCCGGGGCGCCACCGTGGACGACATCGTGAACGTGGCGTGCGTTACGGCGCTTATGGCGGAGTAACTAAGCGGCCAGAGAGTGGCATACCCCTTGCCCTCCTCCCGGATATTCGTTCGTTTACCGGGGGGAGGGTTGCTCCCCGCTCACCTGTGCTGCGGGAGGGTTCATGGGTTTTCAGACCACCAAGGACAACGGAGTGCTGATCGTCGACGTGGACGGCCAGCTCATCGTGGGAAACCGTCAGGAGTTGAAGCAGAAGGTGCTGGACGAATTGGACAAGGGAGAGCGCAACTTTCTCATCGATTTCTCCAACACCGGCTACATCGACTCCTCCGGGCTCGGCGTCCTGGTAAGTTTGTCAAAGAAGATCCGCGAGCAAGACGGGGAGCTCCGGCTGGTCAACCTGAATGAAGACCTGCGCACTCTCTTCGAGCTGACCAAGCTGGACACCCTATTCCAGATCTCGGATTCGCGCCAAGAGGCGTTGTCGAGCTTCTGAAACCTCTTCGGGAGAAAACTGTAAGTGACGAGGGAGAGCCCGGCCGGGGCTCCCTGGTTTGCGCTGGAGGTCCCGGCCGATACCTCGAGCATCGAGCCGGCGGTGATCGAACTGGTGGAACGTTGCCGGCTGTCTTGGCGGGCCGACGCCCGCTCTCTATTCAACCTCCGGGCGGCGGTTACCGAAGCGTTGACCAACGCCGTTCTTTACGGCGGGACCCCCGTCCGGCTGGAGGCGTCGCTTTCTCCCGAGCGGCTTTCCGTCATCGTCAGCGACCGGGGCGCCGGTTTCGATCCCGGCACCGTCCCCGACCCCACCCTGCCTGAAAACATCCCCCGTCCCGGCGGACGAGGGGTCTTTCTGCTGCAAAAGCTGGTAGACGAGGTGGAGTACAGCCGGGATGGCAACGCCGTGCGGCTAGTTCTGCGCACCCCCAGCTCTTCGCTCCCCTCTCCCTCCCCCTTCTGGGGAGAAGAGCCGGGCCGGCTCCTGGACCGCTTCCGGGAAAGTTTCGGCACGCCGGTCACGGTGTGGGTCCGGACCGGCGCCCAAGGGTGGGCGTGGGTAGGTGGCGATCCGGCGCGGGGCAGCTATCCGGCTCCCGACGCGGTCCGGGTACCGGATTCGGAGCCGGAGCTCCTGGTCGAAGCCGAAGGGGCAGCCACGGCGGCTATCCGCTTCCTGGGCTACGAAGTCAGCCGCGCCATGCGGCACGAGCGGGAGGTCCGTAACTTTAGCCGGGAGCTGGTCGAACGTTACGAAGAGATCACTCTGCTCTACTCGATCAGCGAGATCCTCGGCTCGGTGGCGCCCGGCGACGCGGCCGCCACCATCCTGGCCGAGGTCACCAGCACCCTGGGTGTGCGCCGGGCCGTGCTCTGGGTTCACGACCCGGACTCGGGGGAGCTGGTGCGGGCCGCGGCCGTGGGCGAAGAAGAGCAGCCGGAGTGGCGCATCCCCACCGCCGACCCCGATTCGGTTACCGCCGAGGTATTCCGCGCCCGCCGGGCCGTAATCCTCGACGCCGACGCCGAGTTTCCCCGCGCCGACCTATCTCCCGGCACGTTCCCCCGGGAATCCTTCCTCTCGGTGCCGGTCAGCTACTCACCCCCGGCGGGCGAGACACGCACCATCGGCGTCATCAACCTGATCGGGCAGACCTCGGGAGAGCAGTTCACCGCTGGCGACCTCAAGCTCCTCTCGGCCGTGGCCAGCCAGATCGGCGCCGCCCTGGAAAACGGCCGGTTGGTGGCCGAGGGGCTGGAACGGGAGCGGTTGTTGCGAGAGTTGGAGCTCGCCCGCGACCTCCAGCTACGGCTTCTCCCCCCCCTGGAGCCGTTCCGGGAGCTCGCCGACGTGGCCGCCCGCTGCGTGCAAGCAGACTCGGTGGGTGGCGACTTTTACCACCTGGTCCGGCTCCCCGGGGGGCGCCTCGGGGTGATGATCGGAGACGTGTCCAGCCACGGCTTCTCCGCCGCGCTGATCATGGCGCTAACCATGAGCGCGGTATCCATCCACGCCTCCGAGGGAGACCCCCCGGCCCGGGTGCTGCGCCGCGTACACCGGGCCTTGATCGACGAGCTCGAGTCTACCGAGATGTACCTCACTCTCTTCTACGGGGTGATCGACCCCGTCGCTGGCACCCTATGCTACGCCAACGCCGGCCACCCCCACGCCTTCCGGATGGGAAAGGGGGAGTGGGACCGGCTCCCGGCCATCAATCCGCCGCTGGGCATCGCCGATCTGGAGAGCTACTCCGAGTCCGAGATCGGGTGGAGCCCGGGTGACGACTTCCTGCTCCTGTTTACCGATGGCTTGGGAGAGGCGGCCGGGGAGGAGCCCCTCTTGCGCGAGGCGGCCGAGTGCGGCGAGGGAGCGGCGGAAGAGGTGGTGGACAGGCTCTTCGCCCTGGCCGGAGGAGAAGACGGCCCCGCCGCCGACGACCGCACCGCCGTGGTGGTGCGGGTCTAGCCCGGAGGGCTCGCTGACCTTCCCCAAACGCTCGCTCGGCCAGAACTTCCTGGCCGATCACAACCTCCAGCGCAAGGTCGTGCGCGCGCTGGGGGCGTCTGGCGACGACGAGGTGCTGGAGATCGGACCGGGCCGGGGGGAGCTGACCCGGCATCTGGCCGGCGGGGTGCGGCGCTTGGTGCTAGTCGAGCTGGACGCCGCCCTGGCCGGCTCGCTGCGGAGGCGCTACGCGGACGACCCCTCCGTGGAGGTCATCAACGCCGACGTGCTCAGAGTGCGGCTCGAGGAGGTCAGCGAGGACGTCGCCGCCCTCAAGGTGATCGGCAACATCCCCTATAACATTACCACCCCCATCCTCTTCTCCCTCCTGGAGCGGCGCCCGCGTCCGCGGGAGTTGCTGCTGATGGTGCAACGCGAGGTGGCCGGGCGTATCCTGGCCAGGCCGGGTACCAAGCAGTACGGGGCACTCTCAGTGGGAGTACGCTCGGTGGCTAGCGCGGAGCGGGTTCTCAACGTCTCGCGTACCGCCTTCCGGCCCGTCCCCGAGGTCGATTCCACCGCCCTTCGGGTGACCCCCCACCGCCCCCCCCGGCTCAGCGAGCAAGAAGAGAGAGCCCTGCGCGGCTTGACCCGCGCGGCTTTCTCGCGGCGGCGCAAACAGCTCGGGACCACCTTGCGAGACGGTTACGGCCTGGAACCCGACACCTTGAGCTCTCTCGCCGAAGAGCTAGAGCTGGAGCTCTCGGCGCGACCCGAGACGCTGTCGCCAGAGCGGTTTGTAGAGCTGGCGCGGGCGCTCTCGCGTTGACTTTGCTAGCGGCGGCTCCTATCTTGTGAAAGCTTTCACAAGATAGTATGAAACGCATCTCAGACTCCACGGTGCGGCGGTTGTCGCTGTACCTCCGCTTGCTCGGCGAGGCCTCCAACGGCGCGGGAGCCACCGTTTCCAGCGGCGAGCTCGCCCGCTGGGGGGGCACCACTTCGGCCCAGGTCCGCAAGGACCTCTCCCACTTCGGCTCGTTCGGAAAGCGCGGGCTCGGCTACTCCGTGGCGGAGCTGCGTGACGCCCTGCAGGGGATTCTGGGACTGGACCGGCGCTGGCGGGTGGCCCTCATCGGCGCGGGTAGGATCGGCACCGCCCTCATGTCGTACCACGCCTTCCGGGAGCGCGGCTTCGAGATACGGGCGGTGTTCGACGCCGATCCGGCCAAGCTGGGTACCGTGCGCCAGGGGCTCAAGGTGCGGGGGGTAGAGAAGCTGGAAGAGGGGCTCCGCCGCGACCAGATCGACATCGCTATCATCGCGACCCCCGCCGGGGCCGCCCGTGAAGTGGCCGGGCGGGTAGTGAAGGCGGGGGTGCGGGCGATCCTCAACTTTGCCCCGGTCTCTATCGAGGTACCCGTGGATGTGGCCCTCCGATCGGTCGACATGACCGTGGAGCTCGAGGGGTTGGCCTTCGCCTTGAATCAGGGCGTTGGCAAAAAGCAGGCGCTGTCGGTAACTTCGGGCTCATGACTTCGTCTTCCCGGGTGCGTGTCTCCTCGGAGATCGGCCAGCTCCGGAGCGTGATCTGCCACACCCCCGGTCCCGAACTGCTGGCCGTCACCCCTTCCAACCGGGAACAGTTCCTCTACGACGATATCGTGGACCTGGAGCAGGCCAGGAGGGAGCACCACCGCTTTACCGCCATCCTCTCCCGCTTCGCCGAGGTGTACGAGGTGGCCGACTTGCTCACCGAGATCGCCGGCCGCCCCGAGGTGAGGCGCTTCCTGGTGGAGCGGGTCACCGAGGTATCGTCTTCCGAGCCGTTGGGCAGGGAGCTGTCCGGGCTAGCCGGCGAGGAGCTGGTCTCGCTGCTGATCAGTGGCCGGGAATCGCCGCGGGGGCCTATCTCCTCGCTGCTCCGCAAGGTCTCCCACGACCTGCCTCCGCTCCCTAACCTCTTCTTTACCCGTGACGCCGCCATGGTAGTGAATGGGAGCGTCATCATCGGAGCCATGCGTTACGCGGTTCGCTGGACCGAGGAGCTGCTCATGAAGGCGCTCTTTACCTTTCACCCGGCGCTGGCCAACGACGGGCTCCTCTACGACGGGGCCGAGGAACACCGGAGCGACTACACCATCGAGGGGGGCGACGTTTTGGTACTGCGGCACGATCTGGCGGTACTCGGGCTGTCCGAGCGGTCTAGCCCGGTGGCCATCGAGTCGCTAGCCGGCGCCCTGGCCGGGCGGGCTGGGGTACGCGACGTGCTGGTAGTGGTCCTTCCGGCCGGGAGCCCGGCCATCCACCTGGACATGATCCTGACCATGGTGGACCGGGAGCACTGCGTGGCCTACCCTCCCTACTTCATTGGGCCGGAGCGGCTGCCCATCCTCGCGGTCCGCTCCGGCAAGGACGGCGTCAAGGAGTATGCGGACCTGTTCCGGGCGCTGAAAGAGGTAGATTTGCCCCTGACTCCGGTCTTCTGCGGCGGCGATCACCCGGTTCACCAAGAGCGCGAGCAGTGGACGAGCGGGTGCAACTTCCTGACGGTGCGACCCGGACTGGTGCTGGGGTACGCCCGTAACGAGGAAACTTGCCGCGCCTTGGAGCGGGAAGCGGGGTACCGGGTCGTGCCCGCCCTCGACTTTCTGACCGGAGACGAGGAGATCGGGCAGGACGACCGCGCAGTGATCTCGTTCGAGGGCGCCGAGTTGGTGCGGGGCGGGGGAGGGGCGAGGTGCATGACACTGCCCGTAATCAGGGAGGAAGCGTGGTAAACGAACGTAAACCGTTGGTCCAGAGCCACCAGCTAGGCGACCTAACGCTCCACCTGCTGGAGGCCGGCCAGCAGCGACTCGACGGCGGCGCCATGTTCGGAGTGGTACCCAAGCCGCTCTGGGAGAGGAGGATCCCCGCCGACGAGAGGAACCGCATCCCCCTGGCCATGCGTTCGCTCCTGTTCGAGACCGCCGGGGAGCTGATCTTGATCGAGACCGGGGCAGGCAACAAGGAGTCCGCCAAGTTCGTGGATATCTACGGTCTGGACAACCGGGGCGAGCCCGACCAGCTCCACGACGCCGTGCGCGCGGCCGGGCGCGATCCGGCCGAGGTGAGTGTGGTGATCAACACCCACATGCACTTTGACCACGCGGGCGGTAATACTTACCGGGACGCGGAAGGCAAGGTGCAGGTCGCCTTTCCCAACGCCCGCTACTACGTACAGCACGGAGAGTGGGAGTACGCTCACTGGAATAACGAGCGCGTACAAGCCAGCTACCTGCCGCCCAACTTTGACCCGCTCGAAGAGGCCGGACAGCTAAAGTTGCTGGAGGGTGATTCCGAGCTCTTGCCCGGCGTGTCGGTGGTGGTCACCCCCGGGCATACCCCCCACCACCAGTCGGTGCTGGTGCGCTCGGAGGGAGAGACGGCCTGCTTCGTTGGCGATCTGGTTCCCACCATGGCCCACCTTTCGCTGCCCTGGGTCATGGGGTACGACGTGGAGCCGCTGCGAACCATGGAGACCAAGCGCAAGCTACTCGAGCGAGCCGCGGAAGAGGGCTGGCTGTTAATCTCGGTCCACGACCCCGAACGCCGCGCCGGGTACGTGAGTTGGGGAGAGAAAGGGCCTGAACTGGAAATGGCCCGCCCTAGAATCTAACAGTGTATCATGATACTCCAGAGCAGTAGAGACCCGTCCACCACCGCCGTGCTGGTGAGCGCGGTGCGTACCCCGGTGGGCCGCTTCCTGGGCGCGCTGGCGCCCCTGCCAGCTATCAGCTTGGGCGCCGCCGCCATCCGCGCCGCGGTAGAGCGGGCCGGCGTCGAGGTGAATGACGTGGAAGACGTCATCATGGGTAACGTGATCCAGGCGGGCGTGGGGCAGGCCCCGGCGCGCCAGGCCGCCATCGGCGGGGGTATCCCCGAGACCGTTCCCGCGGTGACGGTGAACAAGGTGTGCGGCTCCGGGCTCAAGGCGGTCATGCTCGCCGCCCAGGCGATCCGCGCCGGAGACGCCCGGGTGGTGGTGGCGGGGGGGATGGAGTCGATGTCCAACGCCCCCTACTACCTGCGAGGGTTGCGCCAGGGGGTAAAGTTCGGAGATCAAAGTGTGGTGGACGGGCTGATCCACGACGGGCTCTGGTGCTCGTTCGGGGAGTGCCATATGGGCGGCCACGCCGAGTACACCGCCCATAAGGCCGGCATCACCCGCCGGGAGGCGGACGAATTTTCGTACCACTCCCATCGCAAGGCGGTCGAGGCCACCGAACAGGGGAAGTTCGAGCAGGAGATCGTCTCGCTAGAGGTGCCCGGCCGCAAGGGGAGAACTACGGTGAAAGTGGACGAGACTCCGCGCCGGGACACCACCGTGGAGGCCCTCGGCAAGCTCCGCCCCGCCTTTCGCGCCGACGCTCCCGAGGGCATCCAGGAACTCGTGGTCACGGCCGGGAACGCCCCGGGGCTCAACGACGGGGGCAGCGCAGTGGTGGTTACCTCGGAGGAGTACGCGCGGGCCAACGGGCTGGAGATGCTAGCCAGGGTGCGCGGCTACGTCGCCGCTGCCACCGCTCCGCGAGACCTCTTCTTCGCCCCCGTGGCCGCCGTCCGCAAGCTCATGGAGAGGGAGGGGACCGAGATCGGCGACTACGGGCTGATCGAAGCCAACGAGGCGTTCGCGGTGCAGGCACTGGCAGACGGCAAGGAGCTGGGGTGGGACTGGGACCGGGTCAACGTACACGGCGGGGCCGTAGCCCTCGGCCACCCGCTCGGGGCCTCGGGGGCGCGCGTGCTCACCACCCTGGTCCACGCCATGCGCTCCCGCGACCAGGAGACCGGGCTGGCCACCCTTTGTCTGGGCGGTGGCAACGCCGTCGCCATGTCGGTGGAGCGCGTCGCTAGTTGAGATGTGGGCGCCGGGGGCTTAGAATGACGGACGTACAAACGAACCCGGGGTGAGCACTCCATGAATACTAGCCGAGAAAGCTTTGCCCGCGCCGCCAGCACCGGCTTCTTTACTTCGGCGCGCACGCGGCGCCTCGCCGCGCTGCTCTTCTTCAGCGCGGCCACGGCGGTCGCGGCCAAGGTAGCGCTCCCGCTGCCGGGCACGCCGGTGCCCTTTACCTTCCAGCCGCTGGTGGTTTTGCTGGCGGGAGGGTTGCTGGGAGCCCGCTTCGGAGCCGCGAGCCAGGCCGTTTACCTGCTGGCGGGCGCCGCGGGCTTGCCCGTGTTCGCCGCGGGTGGTGGGGCAGCTTACCTGCTCGGTCCCACCGGAGGGTACCTGGTCTCTTACCCGGTGGCGGCGTGGGTGGTGGGGTGGATCTGTGCCACCGCCCCGGGCACCTCGCGGGCGCTCGCCGGTACGCTCGCGGGGTTGGCCGTGATCTACCTTGGGGGAGCGTCGTGGCTGGCCGCTACCGGACTGCCCGGGCGGGCGCTGGCCACGGGAGTTCTACCCTTTCTGCTAGCCGATCTGGTGAAAGCCCTCTTGGCGGCTCTGGCGACCAGCCGTCTGCGGTCCCGCACCTCCGCCTGGCTCGGGGGCTAGGTGCGCGGGCCCAACCGGGCCGCGCTCTTTTGGGGTACGTCTCTGGCCGTGGCGGGGGCGTTCAGCGCGGCGGCGGCCTGGCTCCTCCCATACGAGTGGTTGGGGCTGGCCTCGGCGGCCGAGAAGCGGCGCGCGTGGTTGGTCACCCTTTGGAGTGGCGGCGTATTCGGACTCCTCTTAGGGGTCTCCGCCTTGCTCGGCGTCTTCACCGGGCTGGGGCTGCGCGACCTGCTCCGCTTCGAGACGCTCAAATCCGTGCGCGAGGCCAGCGACGAGAGAGCGCGGCTCTGGCGCGACTCCCTGGCCGCGGGCTTCCACGGCAACTTTGGCTGGTGGACGGTGGCCACGGGAGGACTACTAATCCTGGCCTACTTTGCTGCCTGGGCGCTCACTGACTGACCCCGGGCGGAACAGTGGAAAGGTAAATGACAGAGGTTGAACGAGTAGCCGTGGTGGGGGCGGGGACGATGGGCAACGGTATAGCCCACGTCTTTGCCCGGCACGGTCACCAGGTGGCGCTCATCGACGTGAGCGGCGAGGCGTTGGAACGGGCGCGCGCCGCCATCTCGGCCAACCTTGACCGGCAGGCCAGCAAGGGTGAACTGGCACCCGGGGAGAAGGAGCCGGCGCTCCGGCGTATCTCATTTGATACCGATCTCTCGGCCGCCGCGGACGCCGGCCTAGTGGTCGAGGCGGCGAATGAGGACCGGCGGCTCAAGTTCGACCTCTTTGCCCGTCTCGGTGAAACCGCCCCCGGGCACGCCATCCTCGCCACCAACACCTCGTCCATCTCCATCACTGAAATCGCCGCCCACACCAAACGCCCACAGCGGGTCATCGGCATGCACTTCATGAACCCCGTCCCGGTCATGAAGCTGGTCGAGGTAGTCAGGGGGCTGGCCACCTCGGACGAGACCACGGCCACGGTGGTACGGACGGCGGAGCGGCTGGGCAAAACGGTGGCCGAAGCCAACGACTACCCGGGTTTCGTGTCCAACCGGGTGCTCATGCCGATGATCAATGAGGCAGTCTTCTGCCTCATGGAGGGGGTGGCGGGGCGCGAGGCCATCGACACGGTCATGAAGCTGGGTATGAACCACCCCATGGGCCCGCTGGCCTTGGCCGACCTGATCGGGCTCGATACCTGCCTAGCCATCATGGAGGTGCTGCAAGCAGGGTTGGGTGACGACAAGTACCGGCCGTGCCCGCTGCTCCGGAAGTACGTGGCCGCGGGTAAGCTGGGCCGCAAGACCGGAGAGGGCTTCTACGCCTACGACTGAAATCCGCAACCAGAGCGAATTATGGAGATCTTCGAGCCGATGAACCGGGAGGGGCACGAGCAGGTAGTTTTTTGCCACGACTCCTCCTCGGGTTACCGGGGCATCATCGCCATCCACGACACCACCCTGGGGCCCGCCATGGGCGGCACCCGGTTCTGGAGCTACGACTCGGACCAGGAGGCGCTCACCGACGTGCTCCGGCTCTCCAAGGGGATGACGTACAAGGCCTCGGTGGCCGGCCTCAACCTGGGAGGGGGCAAGTCGGTCATCATGGGAGACCACAGAACCTCGCGCCGGGAGATGATCTTCCGCGCCCACGGCCGCTTCGTGGAGTCTCTCAAGGGGCGTTATATCACCGCCGAGGACGTGGGTACCTCGGTGGACGACATGGAGTACGTCCACATGGAGACCGAGCACGTGACCGGGCGCGCGGGAACCTCGGGCGACCCCTCCCCGGTGACGGCCTACGGCGTCTACTGCGGCATCAAGGCGGCGGTCAAGGAAAGGTTCGGTTCGGACTCGCTGGAGGGGCGTTCGGTGGCGGTGCAGGGGGTGGGGCACGTGGGCTACTACCTGTGCAAGGACCTGGCGGAAGAGGGGGCCAAGCTCCACGTCACCGACATCGACGGGGACAGGGTCAAGCGGGTGGTGGGAGAGTTCGGCGCCAGGCCGGTGGAGACCGAGGAGATCTACGGGCTCGAGGTCGACATTTACGCCCCTTGTGCCCTCGGCGCCACGGTCAACGACCAGACCCTCGAGGAGTTCCGCTGCGAGATCGTCGCCGGGGCCGCCAACAACGTGCTCAAGGAGCCCAGACACGGAGACGCCTTGGACGAAAAGGGCATCCTCTACGCCCCCGACTACGTCATCAACGCGGGCGGGCTAATCAACGTTTATGGCGAGCTGAGCATGTGGACCCCCGAGCGTGCCATGCGCAAGGCATCCGAGATTTACACCACGCTGGAGGACATCTTCCAGACCTCCAAAGAAGAGGGTCTGCCAACTTACCAAGCCGCCGACCGGGTGGCCGAGCGGCGCATCCGACAGGCCGCCGAGCTGCAACGGACCTGGGTATGAACTACTCCTGTATACGCAGCCGCCGCATCACCTGCTTGATGTGCTCGCCGCTCTTTTCGATCCTAGCCGCGGCCGCCGCCACTTCGGGGAAGATCTCCGCCTCTTCGCTCGTCCTAAGGAGTATCGCCTCTCCCATGATAGCCGTGAGCGGGTTGTTGATTTGGTCCCTCAGCTGCCTCACCGCCTCGCGGGGAAGGGGGGGGATGGGCGTACCGGCGCTCACCCCGGCACTTCCCCGTCTTGCCACGGGCGTCTTTCGGTTCTAAAATCCATAGTGTCTCAACGGTAAAAGTGGACGGAGTGGACGGGGGAGGATAACCGTTGCGTTAGGGTCGGTCAATGGCCGCGCCTGAAGTACGCGGCGTTGTCGGCCGGACGCGCGACATCCTCGCGTCCCGCGTGCGCTCGAGCTCGCTGCGGGGGGTTGCCCGTGACGTGGGGATGAGTCCTACCGGGCTAAAAAACTTCTTGGCGGGGTCGGAGCCGTACTCGGCCACCCGCCAAAAGCTGGAGTGCTGGCTGGTGCGGGAGCGGGGGGAGACGGCCTGGGCCGACCTAGACTCCGCGCGCGCCGCCCTCGGGCTGTTGGTCCGTGAGCTGCCGCTTTCCCGGCAAGAGCGCTCCGCCGGCCGCATCGCCGCCGTGCTCCGGGAGGAGTACGGCGAGGCGAGGTTACCCTTGCCCGCCTGGCTCGAAGAAGCAGAGTAGAGGGCCACCGGCGTCTTTTACCCCTTTGTCACTATACGGTCACTTTCTTATCACCTCTCGCCTTGCGGACCGTCGACGACCAAGAGGTAGCTTTTGGGTGGCGCTGAAAGCGCGTACTTCCGCCGCGTGGCCAGCGGGCTGTGGAAAAGTTGGTGGAAAGGTGCGCAAGTTGTGGAAAACTACTATTCCCACTCGGTCAAAGGAGCCGAAGGAACTCTGACGCTGGGTAAGCATATCACCGGCTTAGCCAACTTTGCCCCCAGAGTACCGGTCATGATCTGGAAAAGTAGCACGACTTTTTTCCTCCTGGCGCTGATGCTGGCGTTTACCGGGTGTGTCCCGGCCGCCGATACGGATCGGCCGGGCGCTAGCGGAGCCACGGCTGGCGAGTACCACCTGTACGTCGCCAATGAATCCACCGATCTGGTGAGCCACGTCGTCTTCCGGCCGGGCGCCGGGCTCGAGCTGGTGGCAGAGATCGAGGTGGGCATCATCCCGGTCGAGGTCGAGGGGCCGCACGGTGTCGGCACCTCGCCCGACGGCCGCTTCTGGTACGTCACCCTGGCCCACGGACAGCCGTACGGCTCTCTCTGGAAGTTCGACGCGGCGACCGACACCCTGATCGGCAGGGTGACGCTCGGAAACTTCCCGGCCACCCCGGAGCTGGCCTCCAACGGCCAGTTCGCCTTCGTGGCCAACTTCAACCTGCACGGAGACCCGCTACCGTCGTCGGTGTCGGTGGTCCACACCCCCACCATGCAAGAGGTGGCCCGCCCCACCACCTGCGTGATGCCCCACGGGAGCCGGCTAAACCCGGCGGGCACCAAGCACTACTCGGTGTGCATGCACAGCGAGCAGCTGGTAGAGATCGACGCCCGCACTTTCCAGCTCTCTGCCCGCATGAGCGTGGCCCCGGGCCGCGAAGGAGCCCTGGCTCTGGATGACACTGGGGTCATGGAAGAGCACGCCAATCACTCGCATCACGATCAACTCTGCTCGCCTACCTGGGCCACGCCGGGGGTGGGGCCGCGTGCGGGGCTGGTGTATGTGCCGTGCAACCGGGCCGATGAGGTGCTGGAGGTCGACACCGAGAAGTGGCTGGTGACGCGCCGCTTCGAAACCGGGCGGGCTCCGTACAATACCGCTATCACTCCGGACGGGCGCTACCTCCTGGCCACCCTCAAGGGCGAAGAAGCCGTGGCCGTGATCGACCTGGAAGAAGGGCGGCAGGTGAAGCGCGTCCCGGCTACCCGGCCGATCACCCACGGGGTGGTCGTCTCCGCAGACGGCCGCTACGCCTTCGTGAGCAACGAAGCGGTAGGGAGCACGCCCGGCACTCTGGACGTCATCGACCTCTCTAGGTTGGAGCGGGTCGCCTCGGCCGCCCTCCGGTATCAGCCTGGCGGTATCGGTTTGATCGAGCGGCAGTGAGACACCTCGCCGACGCCGACGCCACGGTCCACGAACTGATCGGGCGAGAGACCGACCGCCAGCGGCTTCAGCTCGAGATGATCGCCTCGGAGAACTTCGTTTCCCCGGCGGTGCTAGAGGCGATGGGCACGGTGTTCACCAACAAGTACGCCGAGGGGTACCCGGGCAAGCGGTATTACGGCGGCTGCGAAGTAGTGGACGAGGTGGAAGAGCTGGCCCGCTCTCGTGTCAAGGAGCTGTTCGGCGCCGCGCACGCTAACGTGCAGCCCCACTCCGGTTCCCAGGCCAACCAGGCGACTTACCTGGCCTTCATGGAGCCGGGCGACACCCTGCTGGGGATGAACCTGTCCGAAGGCGGCCACCTGACCCACGGCTCGCCGGTCAACTTCAGCGGCCGGCTCTTCCGCGTGGTTGCGTACGGGGTGCGGCAGAACGACCAGCGGATCGACTACGACCGGCTGCGGGAGCAAGCCCTTGAGGTGCGCCCAAAGGTGATCGTGGCCGGGGCGAGCGCCTACCCCCGCGTCATCGACTTCGCGCGCTTCGGCGAAATTGCCCGTGAAGTCCGCGCCAAACTGGTGGTCGACATGGCCCACCTAGCCGGACTGGTGGCCACCGGGCACCACCCCAGCCCCATCCCCCACGCCGACGTGGTCACCTCGACCACCCACAAAACGCTGCGGGGGCCGCGCGGCGGCCTGATCCTGGCACGGGAGGAGCACGCCAAAGCGATCGACAAGCAGATCTTCCCGGGCGTCCAGGGAGGCCCCCTGATACACGTGATCGCGGCCAAAGCGGTTGCATTCGGTGAGGCGCTGCGGCCAGAGTTCGCCGCCTACTCGGCCCGGGTCATAGAGAACGCCCGTGCCCTCGCCGGGGCGCTCGCGGAGCACGGCTTCGAGCTGGTCTCGGGTGGCACCGATACCCACCTCCTGCTGGTGGACTTGCGCAACAAGGGGCTTACCGGCAAGGAGGCGGAGGCCCGTTTGGAGCGGGCGGGGATCACCGTGAACAAGAACACGGTGCCGGGCGAGAGCGAGTCACCCTTCGTGACCTCGGGTATCCGAATAGGCACGCCGGCCCTCACCACTCGCGGCTTCGGAGTCGACGAGATGCTTGCCATCGCCGGGATGATCGAGCGGGTACTGGGGGCGTCTCACTCCGCCTCGCTGGAACGCCGGGTGCGGGGAGAAGTCAGTGAGATGTGCGAGGGCAGACCCCTCTTCGAGTACCGGCTCGCGGCGGCAGCCGCCAGCGCGTAAAGCTCATGGCCAAGAAAGCGTACATCGAAACTTACGGGTGCCAGATGAACGTCAGCGACACGGAGCTGATGCACGCTGTTCTGGCGGATCACGGCTACCTGGCCGCGGAAGACCCCGGCGAAGCGGACGTCATCCTGGTCAACAGCTGCGCCATCCGAGACCACGCCGAGCAGCGGGTGCTGGGCCGCCTGGGCCAGCTCCAGCAGTACCGGGAGTCCCGGCCCGGCCTCAAGATCGGCGTAACCGGGTGTATGGCCCAGCGCATGGGGGACACCCTGCTAGCTAAGTCGGGTGGGTTAGACTTGGTGGTGGGGCCGGACGGTTACCGGCGGCTCCCCCAGGCACTGGCAAAGCTGGATGAAGAGCTAGCTTCCGGGTCGGTGCCAGCGTCAAAGCGGGCGCCGGCGGCGATGAGGCTAACGGTCCTCGACTTCGACCCGCACGAAAATTATCAGGGAGTGCGTCCGCGCCGGACCTCGGTGGTGTCGGCGTGGGTACCGGTCCAGCGGGGGTGCAACTACCGCTGCACCTACTGTATCGTCCCCTACGTGCGGGGCTCCGAAAAGAACCGCGCCCCCGGCGAAATCCTGGCCGAAGTCCGGGAGCTGGCCGCGGACGGGGTACCAGAGGTTGTCCTCCTGGGCCAAACGGTCAACTCGTACCGGCACGGCGACTGGGACTTTTCGCGGCTGCTGAGAGAGGTGGCGGGCGTCCGCGGCGTCCGGAGGGTTCGCTTTACCTCTCCCCACCCCAACGACTTTACCCCCGAGTTGGTGGAGGTGATGGCCTCGCAGAAGGTCGTGTGCGACCAGCTTCACCTGCCCGTCCAGTCCGGGCACGACCGTACCCTCAAGCGCATGCTGCGGCGCTACACGGTGGCGGAGTACCGGGAAAAGATTACCTGGGTGCGGGAGCGTATCCCCCACGTTTCCCTTTCTACCGACGTGATCGCCGGCTTTCCGGGCGAGACCGGCGACGAGTTCGAGGCCACCCTCGAACTGATGCGGGAGGTCCGCTTCGACGACGCCTTCATGTACAAGTTTTCTCTCCGCGAGGGAACTCCCGCCACCCGCTTCCCCGCTGCCGACTTCATACCCGAAAGGGAGGCGCAGCGCCGCTTGGAACGGCTGATCAAGGTGCAGCGGGAGATCCAACTTGGGATCAACCGCGCCCAGCTGGGCCGGGTTGAAGAGGTGCTGGTCGAGAAGGAAGCTCGCAGGGGTGGGCTCCAGGGCCGCACCGAGGGGAACAAGGTGGTGGCCTTCGCGGGTCCGGCGGAGTGGATCGGCCGTTTCATGGAGGTACGGCTTACCGGCACCACCGGCGCCACCTTCACCGGAGAGCGGGCGGCCGGCGCCGAACCGCGCGCGGCATGAACCGGGGCGGGTGGTTGGCCCTGGCCGGGATCACCTTGGCCGCCGGGCTTTTCGCCTACCTGAACGGCGGCGAGCGAGTTATCCTGAACCTCGGTGTGGCCACCTTCTACCGGGCTCCCCTGGCCACCGTGGTGCTCGCCGCTTTTTTGCTGGGAATGGTGGCAATGTTTCTGCTGGGACTGCGCCACGACCTCAAGATTCGGCGGGGACTCCGAAAGTTGGAAGAGAGGCCGGCGCCCGAGCCTCCGGAGAACGTAGTGGAGGAGCCGGTGCAGCCGTCCATCCACTAAAGGCCCGGGGGGACGGATGAGCTGGAGCCCACCCCCTCTCGTCCTCCTCACGCTCTGCTTCCTGGCCGGACTGATTCCGGCGCTGCTCTTCGAGCCGTCAAGCGCTCCCTTTCTGGTTGCCGCTTCCGCGCTCCTCTTGGCTGTCCTTTTCTTGCGCGGCAGGGCTGTCACCGCGGCGGCTCTGGGGGCGGCGGCGCTTACGGGCGCGGCCCTCGGCTCCCACACCGCGGGCGGGTGGCGGAGCGACTGCCGGGCCGCCTTGGCGGAAGGTGCCGCGGTCGAGGTGGTGGGGCTGCTGGAAGGTACCTGGCGGCCGCGAGCGTCGCCCGCCGATAGGTACGCAGACGAGCGGCCGGGGCTGGTGCCGGTGCGGGCGTCGTCGCTCCGCTCGGGCGGACTCTCGTGCTCTGTCGGCGCGCGGGTGGCGTTCCCAGATGATCAGCCGGAGTTAGCCGCCGGAACCCCGGTGCGGATTTCGGGGAGTTGGGCGCGCTCGGCGGGGCCGGTGAGCGAGAGCGAGTGGCCGGCCAACCCTTACTACCGCGGTTTTGTGCTCGCGGACCAGGTGGAAGCCCGGGGAGCCGGGCGGCGTAACCTGCTCCTGACAGCTCGTGGCGCGGTGGAGCGACGCATCCACGAGCTCTTCCCGGCCCACGCCTCCCTGGTCGACGCCCTGGTGCTGGGCCGGCGCGAGTCGCTCTCGGATTTCGTGCGAGACCGCTTCGCGCGCGCGGGCATCGCCCACATTCTGGCCATCTCCGGTCTGCACGTGGGGCTGATCGGAGGTGCCCTTCTGCTCGCCACCCGCGCGGCCGGCCTGCCGTGGCGGGTCGCGGGCGGCGCCACCATCGCCCTAGTGGCGCTCTATCTGGCGATGATCGGCGCCCCCGCCTCGGCGCTGCGGGCGGGGGTCATGATCTCCCTGGGACTCCTGGGGCTCATGCTGCAACGCCCCTTCTCCCCGTACCCGGTGGTGGCGGCCGCCGCCCTGGCCATCCTTCTGTTCAGGCCGGGAGAGATCCTCTCTCCCGGCTTCCAGCTCTCCTTCCTGGGAGTGCTCGGCATCCTGGTGGTGCGCGACGCGGTTCTTCGCAAGCTGCCGGAGGGCTGGCTGCACGGCTGGCGGCGGTGGACCGCCGAGTCGGTGATGGTGAGCGGAGCCGCCTTCCTGGCCACCACTCCGGTGGCCGCGTACCACTTCGGTCTGGCCACCCCGGCCGCCGTCCTGGCCAACATCCCAGCCATACCGCTGCTCTCCCTGGCTCTGGTGGGCGTCGTTCTCGCCCTGCTGGTCTCGCTCTTCTCGGGTACGCTGGCCGGGCTGTTCGCGGCGGGAGCTGGGGTGGCCCTCGACCTGATCGACCGGGTGGCGACCGTGGCGGCCGCCCTCCCGGCGGGCCATCTGGAGGTGACCCGGCAGCAGCCGCTCCTGTGGGTGGCGGCCGGAGCGGTAGCCCTGGTGGCGGCGTGGCTGGGGCGGGGGATGCGGGGGTGGGCGGTCGCGCTGGTCTCCACGGGTGCGGCCGTGGCCGTGCTCTTGGCGGCGCCCGCCTTCACCCCTAGTGGGCCGGAAGGACTCGATATCTACTTCCTGGACGTAGGACAGGGCGACGCCACTGCCGTGCGCACCCCGGAGGGCCGCTGGGTGCTGGTGGACGCGGGCCCGCGCACCGAGACGTACGACGCCGGAGAGCGGCGGGTGCTCCCCTTTCTCCGGCGCATGAACGCGCCCAGGGTAGAGCTGCTCATTATCACGCACCCGCAACTCGATCACGTGGGTGGCGCGGCCGCGGTGCTCGGCGGGGTCGAGGTCCGCTGGGTGTGGGATCCGGCGTACCCGCTCGGATCTCCTCCCTACTTGGAGCTCCTGGAGTTGATCGAGCAGAAGGGGATCCCGTGGACCGAAGCCGGGCGCGACCAAAGCGTGGAGCTAGACGGAGTCACCTTCGAGCTGTTGGCTCCCGCGCCGGGGGCGGTGGAACGAGCGGACGATCCCAACCAGGCCGGCGCGGTGGTGCGGGTCGGTTACGGCGGCTTCTCGGCGCTCTTGCCCGGAGACGCCTACTCGGCCCAGGAGTTGGAGCTGGTCGAGGTGTACGGTGTCGCTCTCCGGGCCGACATCCTCAAGGTGGGCCACCACGGGAGCCGAACCTCTACTTCGCCCGCCTTTCTGGAGGCCGTTGAGCCCGCTCTGGCGGTAATCTCTGCCGGCCGGAGGAATCCCTTCGGACACCCCCACCCCCTGGTGCTGCACCGGCTGCGCTCGCGCGGCATCCCGGTTGCGCGTACTGACCGGGAGGGAACCATCCACCTCCACGTGCCGGCGCCGGGAAGTAGGGGGTGGGTGCGCAAGGAGTGATTTCAAGCAAGATGATTTCAAAGCTGATTGCGAACCGGCTGCTGGGAGCGCAGATTGACTGTCCGGCCGGTCTGGAGTTGCCACCCGGGGTGGTGCTCCGGCGCTCGCGGTGGATCCCCCGGCTGGCAGGCGCCCTCGCCCGCCTGGGCGGCCCGGCCGCGGCAGTTACCCTGGGCAGGAGCGTGGTTCTTCATCCGGAAACGCGCGTGACTTCCGCCCTGTTGGAGCACGAACTGGTCCATGTGCGGCAGTGGGCCGGCGACCCCTTATTCCCTCTTCGCTACGCGATGGAGACGCTAAGACACGGATACCGCAACAACCGCTACGAACGGGAGGCGTACGACAGCTCGGACCCCCGCTCACCCTGCAACCCTGAGGCACCGTGGCAGCCGAGAAATCAGTAGTCACTATCGAGCGGCACATCATCGAGCGGGAGCGCGAGTTCCCCGAGGCCACCGGCGCCTTCAGCAGTCTGCTCTACGACCTGGCCCTGGCCGCCAAGATGATCAGCCGGGAGGTCCGCAAGGCCGGACTGGTGGACATCCTCGGCCGCACCGGCGGCATCAACGTCCACGGAGAGGACGTGCGCAAGCTCGACGAGTACGCCCACGACGTGATCTACAAGGCGCTCGACCACTGCGGACATCTGTGCGTGATGGCTTCCGAGGAGTCCGAGGAGATCCTCCCCATCCCCCCCCGCTTTCCCACCGGCGGCTACGCCCTTCTCTTCGACCCGCTGGACGGCTCCGCCAACATCGACGCCAATGTGTCGGTGGGGACCATCTTCTCCATTCACCGCAAGATTTCGAACCAACCCAGGGGTGGGCTCGAGGACTGCCTGCAGCCGGGGCGCCGCCAGGTGGCGGCCGGGTACATCGTTTACGGCTCGTCGACCATGCTGGTGTACACCAGTGGCAACGGCGTACACGGCTTCACGCTCGACCCCTCCCTGGGAGAGTTTCTGCTCTCCCACCCGGACATCAAGATGCCCGATCGACCGCAGCTCATTTACAGCGTGAACGAGGGCTACACCGCCCGCTGGAGCGACCGCCAGAAGCGACTGGTGGAGCGGCTCAAGGGGTTGGACGGGAGCGGGAACAAGCCGTTCACCAGCCGTTACATCGGCTCCCTGGTGGCCGACGTCCACCGCACCCTGCTGTACGGAGGGCTGTTCATGTACCCAGCCGACTCCGGGCATCCGAATGGCAAGCTCCGGCTCCTTTACGAGGGAGCGCCGCTGGCCATGATCGTGGAGCACGCCGGCGGCCGGGCGTCGGACGGGCGGCGGAGAATCCTCGACCTCGAACCCACCGAACTGCACCAGCGGGTACCCCTCTACATCGGCTCGCGGGAGTTCGTGGAGCTGGCCGAGGAGTGCTTGGCTGGGGAGCCGCAAACGGCGGCCGGGCTGGCGGCGCCATGACCGCCCACCGGCTGGTGATCGACGGCGTGGACGAGGGTGTGGTCACCGTGGTTACGGAAGAGGTCACTGGCTTCACCCTGCCGGACTGGATGCTCCCCCAGCGGGCCCGGCCGGGCGATCACCTGCGCGTGGAGGCGGGGGGGGAGGGGGACACGCGCACCCTTACCCTGCGGATTGACGCCGAAGCCACCGAGGCAGCGCGCAAGCAAACAAAAGAGCGGCAGGGGAGGTTGGGGGGGAAGAAGTTGCCCCCATCATCGTCATCCTGACTTTTGTGAAGAACGTGCCTTCGGTGGTGAAAAAAAGCTGCTAACACCGCTCCAGCGCCGCCTGCGCCGCGGCGAGACGCGCCACCGGCACCCGGTAAGGTGAGCAGGATACGTAGTCTAGCCCCAGCCGGTGAAAGAAGCTCACCGACTCGGGGTCGCCGCCGTGCTCGCCGCAGACGCCCACTTTCAAATCCGGCCGGCGCTCTCGTCCCGCGCGGACGCCGAGCTCGACTAGCGCCCCCACCCCTTGCCGGTCGATGGTCCGGAAGGGGTCTCGGTCAAAGACGCCGAGCTCCAGGTAGCGGGCAAGAAAGCCGCCGGCGTCGTCTCTGGAGAGCCCCAGCGTGGTCTGGGTGAGGTCGTTGGTGCCGAAGGAGAAGAAGTCGGCCTCGGCGGCGATCTCGCCCGCCACCAGCGCGGCCCGGGGGAGCTCGATCATGGTACCTATCAGGTAGGGGATCTCGACCCCCGCGCCCGCCAGCACCTCCCCGGCCACCTCGCGGATGAGCTCACGTTGCAGGGAAAACTCCTTGGCAGTGGCAACCAGCGGCACCATGATCTCGGGCTTCACCTCCACCCCCTCCCGACAGACGGCGACGGCCGCCTCCACGATGGCCCGCACTTGCATGCGGGTGATCTCCGGGTACGATATACCCAACCGCACCCCTCGGTGCCCCAGCATCGGATTGCTCTCCCGGTGCCTCTCTACCAGCGCCCGTAGCTCCACCGTGCCCCGGCCGGTCTTGCGGGAGAGCCCCTTTATCTCGGCGGCTCCGTAGGGGAGAAATTCGTGCAGAGGGGGGTCCAGGAGGCGGATGGTGACCGGCAGACCGTCCATGGCTCGGAAGATACCGACGAAGTCTTCCCGCTGCATGGGCAGGAGCCGTTCCAGGGCGTCCCGCCGGGTCTCGTCGTCCCCGGCCAGGATCATCTCCCGGACGGTGTCGATGCGGCCCTCCTCGAAGAACATGTGTTCGGTGCGGCAGAGTCCGATACCCTCGGCCCCGAAGCTGCGCGCCTCCGCGGCGTCGCGGGGCGTATCGGCGTTGGTACGTACCCCGAGCGCGCGGGTATCGTCGGCCCACTCCATCAGCCGTTGGAAGTGCTTCGAGAGCTCTGCTCTGGTGGTGGGAACTTTTCCCAAGATCACCCTGCCGGTAGAGCCGTCGAGGGTAATCCACTCGCCCGCTTCGACCGTCACCTCCGCCACGGAGAAGCGGCCGTATGCCTCGTCGACGCGGATCTCCGTGGCTCCGGCCACGCAGCACTTGCCCATGCCGCGCGCCACCACCGCGGCGTGCGAGGTCATGCCCCCGCGTGCGGTGAGGATGGCCTGGGCGGCCACCATGCCGTGAAAGTCTTCGGGCGAGGTCTCGCGCCGCACCAGGATTACCTCCTCGCCCCCAGCGCCCCGCCGGGCCGCCTCGTCAGGGTTAAAGACCACCCGCCCAGAAGCCGCGCCGGGCGAGGCCGGGAGTCCCGTGGTGAGCACATCTACCCTCGCCCCGGGGTCGATACTCGGGTGCAGGAGCTGTTCGAGCTGCCCGGGGTCCACGCGCAGGACCGCCTCCTCTCTCGAGATCAGCCCCTCGTCCACCATCTCCACGGCGCTCCGCACGGCGGCAAGGGCGGAGCGCTTGGCGGTGCGGGTCTGCAGCAGGTAGAGCCGGCCCTGTTCGACCGTGAACTCCAAGTCTTGGAGGTCGCGGTAATGGCCCTCTAGCCGCTCCCGTACCTCTTCCAGCTTCCGGAAGGGCCCTGGTAGCAGCTGCTCCATTTTGGCGATGGGGAGGGGGTCGCGCACGCCCGCCACCACGTCCTCACCCTGGGCGTTGACCAGAAACTCGCCGAACAGGGTGCGCTCGCCCGTGGCCGGATCCCTGGTAAAGAGTACGCCGGTACCGGAGTCATCGCCCAGGTTCCCGAACACCATCGCCATCACGCTCACCGCGGTACCCAAGTCGGGGGGGATACCGCCCACCCGGCGGTAGTGGACGGCGCGCGGATTGTCCCAAGAGTCGAATACCGCTTCGATGGCGCCCCAAAGCTGCTCACCCGGCTCTGCGGGGAAGGGGTTGCCGGTGGCGGCGTGGACGATCTCCTTGAAGCGGTGCACCGCCTCTTGCAGTGCTTCTGCGCCTAGGTCGGTGTCTCCGGCCGCCCCCCGCGCCAGTTTGATCTCCTCCAGGGCGTCCTCGAAGCGGGAGGCGGGCACGTCCAGCACCACGCTGCCGTACATCTGGATCAAGCGGCGGTAGGCGTCAAAGCCAAAGCGCTCATCCCCGGCTTGCCCGGCGAGTGCTTTCACGGTGGCGTGGTTGAGCCCGAGGTTGAGGATGGTGTCCATCATCCCGGGCATGGAGACGGCGGCGCCGGAACGGACCGAGAGGAGCAGGGGCTCGGGGCCGCGGCCAAAGGTCTTGCCGGTGGCCCTCTCCAGCCGCTCCAGGGAGGCGTGAAGCTCGTTCCGGAAACCGTCCGGGTATGCGCGCTCACGCAGGTAGTGGCGGCACACCTCGGTGGTGATGGTAAAACCGGGGGGAACGGGTACGCCCAGGCGGGTCATCTCGGCCAGGTTGGCGCCCTTGCCGCCGAGGAGCTCTCTTTGCTCCTTGCCGCCCTCTGCCTCTCCATCGCCGAAGAAAAAAATTGCTTGCCCGCCCGGAGGGCTCGTCATCTCGGGAGAGAGCGGCCCAATTCTACTTCTCCTCCATGAAGGGGTACTCGAAGTCGCGCGGGGGCACGAAGGTCTCCTTGATCACCCGGGGCGACACCCAGCGGAGCAGGTTGAGCACGGAGCCGGCCTTGTCGTTGGTGCCGCTGGCCCTGGCGCCGCCGAACGGCTGCTGGCCCACCACCGCGCCCGTCGGCTTGTCGTTGACATAGAAGTTGCCGGCCGCGTGGCGCAGGGCTTGGCTAGCCCGCTGGACGGCGGCCCGTTCGTTGGCAAAGACAGCGCCGGTAAGGGCGTACGGCCCGGTCTCGTCCACTAGGCGCAGGACCCCCTCCCAGTCACTCTCCGGATAAACGTACACCGATACCACGGGGCCGAAGATCTCCTCGCGTAAAACCTTTTCCTGCGGGTCGGATACTTCCAGGAGAGTGGGCTCGATGAAGTACCCCCGGCTGTCGTCGCTGCCGCCGCCGGCCACGATCTTTACGGCGGGGCTCCGGCCGGCGTGATCGAGGTACCGTCGTATCTTGTCGAAGGCGGCGCGGCTGATGACGGCCCCCATGAAGTTGCGGAAGTCAGCCACGTCACCCGTGCGCAGCTCGCCCATCATCCCCACCGCCCGTTCCTTCACCCCGGGCCAGAGCGAGTCGGCCACGTATACGCGCGAGGCGGCGCTGCACTTCTGCCCCTGGTACTCGTAACCGCCGCGCACGATGGCCGTGGCCAGGGCGGCGGGGTCGGCGCTCGGATGGGCCACGATAAAGTTCTTGCCACCGGTCTCGCCCACCAGCCGGGGGTAGGAGCGGTAACCGTCGAGGCGCTCGCCCACCTGCTTCCAGATGGAGCGGAAGACCGAGGTAGAGCCAGTGAAGTGGATACCAGCCAGCTCCGGGTCGCCAAGGACCGCTTCGGTGATCGCGGCGGGATCGCCGGGAATAAAGTTGATCACGCCGGGCGGGAGTCCGGCTTGCTGCAACAGCTTCATGATTAAGTAGCCGCTGTAGAGAGCGCCCAGCGACGGCTTCCAGAGCACCACGTTGCCCATCAACGCTGGAGCTGTGGGCAGGTTGCCGGCGATGGAGGTAAAGTTGAAGGGGGTGACGGCGTAGACAAAGCCCTCGAGCGGACGGTGGTCGAGGCGGTTCCAGATGCCCGCTCCCGACTCCGGCTGCTCGGCGTATACCCTCTGGGCAAAGTGGACGTTGTAGCGCCAGAAATCGATCAGCTCGCACGCCGCGTCGATCTCGGCCTGGTGGGCGGTCTTGCTCTGGCCGAGCATGGTGGCGGCGTTCAGCCGGGCCCGCCACGGTCCGGCCAGGAGGTCGGCGGCGCGCAAAAAGATGGCGGCTCGCTCCTCTGCTCCCCACCGCGACCACTCGCGCCACGCCTCTCGCGAGGTCTCGATCGCTAGCCGCGCCTCTTCCGGGCCGGCCTTGTGCCAGGTGGCCAGCAGGTGGCCGTGATCGTGCGGCGCGACGACCTCGCCGGTGTCGCCGGTGCGCACCTCCCTGCCAGCGATGACCAGCGGAATCTCGATCCGCTCCCCGGACATAGAGCCAAGGGTATCCTTCAACTCTTTGCGCTCGGGAGTACCCGGCGCGTAGGAAAGTACGGGCTCGTTCCTCGGCTCTGGCGCGGTGACCACACTGCTCATGGAGAAGGCGGATAGGGGTGAGACGTCCGGTAAAGCGGCAAGGTAAAAGGGTACCTCTTTATCCGCCACCGCCGTGGGGGGGAGAGGGGAGCAGCCGCCGGTGAACGGGCGGCTCGCTACCAGAAACGCATCTTGGAGAGTTGGCTGCGCAGGGAACGGCCGGAGTCGTCCCCTTCTTCACCGTCGGTGGGCGCGTAGCGGTAGTAGTAGCGGGTGTAGTTCGCCTCGGGCGAGGAGGTCCGGTCCACCTCGTTGAGGACCGCCCCCACCACGCGGGTATCGAGCTTCTGGAGCCGCTCGATGGCGTGGGCAGCCGCCCCCCGGTCGGTGTCGCCCGCCCGGACCACGAAGACGACGCCGTCTGTCTGGCGCCCGAGTAGGGCCGCGTCGCTGGCGGCCAGGATGGGCGGGGAGTCCACGATCACCCAGTCGTACTCACCCCGCAGCCGTTCGAAGACTCCCTTGAGCACGTCCGAGCCGAGGAGTTCGGCCGAATTGGGGGGCAGGGGACCGGCGGTGATCACGTCCAGGTTGGGGAGTACCCGCTCCCGAATCACTCCCTCCAAAGGGGTTTCACCGATCAGCAGGTTGCTGAGCCCGGGGTTGCGGAGTTGGCCGAACGCCTTGTGCAGCGTGGGCCGGCGTAGATCTCCGTCCATCAGCAGGGTACGGTTCCCCTCTTGGGCCAGCACCGTGGCCAGATTTATCGCGGTGGTCGACTTCCCCTCGGTGGGGCCGGCGCTGGAGATGGTGATCGCCCTGACCGGGTTATCCGAGGAGCGGGCGAAGCGGAGGTTTAGTTGCAGGGAGCGGTACGCCTCGACTCCGGGGGAGTGGGCGTCGGCCACTAACGGCTGGAGCGTCCGCGAGGCCCCGGTGGAACCGTTTCCTCCAGCCGGGGTGCCGTTGGAGCTGATCGAGTAAGGCAGCAGCGGGAATACCCGCCGGGAGGAGAGACGGGGGATGAGTCCCACCGTGCCAAGGCCCAGATAAGTTTCTACCTCGCGGGTCGAGCGCAGGGATCGGTCGATATAGTCCAGAAAGAGGGCCAACCCCACCCCCAACATGAGCCCTAGCAGGCCGCCCAGCAGCACCTTCAGGCGGCCCCGGCCGCTAACCGGGCGGGCCCGGCTGGCGGTGTCGATCACGTCCACGTAGGGGGTCACCACGGCTTCGGCCAGCTCGGCGCGGGTGAGCTCGGCGAGCAGATAGTTGTAGCTGTCCCGCAGGACGTCGGCCTCGGTCTGGAGGTTGTCGAGTTGCTTCTCCATGCCGGGGAGCCGCGAGAGCTCTGCCCGCCCCTGGGACACCTGATTGAGGAGCCGTTCCTGACGCTGCCTGACCTGGTCGAGCTGGCTCCTGAGTCCGGCCAGGAGGTTTTCCTCGATCTGTACCAATCGGCTGTCGATCCCTTTCACGTCGGGGTGGCTCGGGCTGAGGGCGGCGGCCCCGCTCACCATCTCCTGCCGCTCGTCCCGGAGATCCAGGTACTGGCTGATGTAGTGCCGGATCGAGGGGTTGCTGAGCAAGCTTTCCAGGGCGGCCAGCGACTCCAGGTCGCGGCGGGCGACGCCTCCCCGTTCGAGTTGCTGGATGAGTGTGCTGTAGGAGGCGAGTTCGAGGTGGAGCTCCTCGGCCTCCCGCTGGTCCGACTCGATGTCTTCGAAGACCTTTTGCTCCTCGCTGGACAGGTTGGTGAAGGCCCGGCTTTCCTTGAACGCCTGCACGTCAGACATGGCCCGGTTGAAATCCTGGTAAGCCGAGTCGAGCTGGCTCTCCAGAAAGTCCACGCTGACCGAGGCCTGGGTCTTCATCTTCTCGACCCCGCGCTCCCGCAGCGCCTCGGCCGCGGCGGTCAGGACGCGGGGTACCGTTACCGGATCCCGGCCGGTAAAGGTGACGTCCATGAAGTCGGTCTCCTCCCGGGGATTCGCCGCCAGCCCGCCCATCACTTCGGCCGCCATCTCCTCGGCCGCGTAGAGGTAGAGCGCATAACTTTGAGCCGCGGCCGGGGGGGGCAGAGGGGTGAGCGTCACCCGCCCGGCCGCCAGAGGTTCGCCCACCGGCCCGCTGGCGAGGTCGCGGCCGTACTCGTCCAGGAGCCGGGCCCGGCGGCCGTCGTCCGAGTACTCCAGGTGGTAGACCGCGGGCGGGTGGCCGGCGGCAACCGAGGCGTCGCGGAACAGGTCGCTCCTGAGCAGCTCGGGGTCCCCGGGTACGAGCTGCAGCCCCAACTTCTCCACCACCCGCTCCGCGGTGGAGCTCGACAAAAGGACCTGGATCTCGGAGAGCACCCGGTCGTTCTGGAAATCTCCGAAGCTGAGGTTGCGGACCACGTTCAAGCTGCGGCCCCGCTCGCTGGGGTCGTTGACTTGCAGGGAGAGCCGGGAGGAGTACAAGTCGGGCTGGCGGAGCACCATCCACGCGCTGGCCGCCAGAGTAACCCCGAGAACCGCGAACACCACTCCCATGCGCCGCCGCACCACCTCCCACAGGTCTGCCAAATGCACCGCGTCGTACTCGTCCTCGAACGAGTACGGGTGCTGCCCCGGCTGAGGGGGTGGTGGGGTCGCGGGTCCGTTCGGCTGCATGCGGTTTCGCTAGGGAGCGGCGGTGTCCGAACATCCGTACACTACGCCGAAAACTCCCGTTCCAGATGTCTCCTTTCTGGACTAAGGGATGTCTATATGCACAATTCCTGGTCAAGTTAACCGAATCGTGTGCTAAAAGCAAGGCTAACGGGGAGTTATAACCTGGGCGCCGCCCTCAGCACTTGACCCTCTTTCCGGGCCGGGGTAGATTGCCTGTACCTGTAAACCCGCTGGCTCTGGTTATAATACAACGCCGTGGACGTCCTGGAACGCATAGAAAGCTCGCTGGAGACCCTCCGCC
>JBOHRN010000039.1:0-17554 GCA_050732775.1 Longimicrobiaceae bacterium
GCCTTTGAAAAAACGGCTGGCGCCCGTGTTGTTCGCGGGCGCCAGCCGTACCTCTCGCGAGGCGACCACGACGCTTGAGAGAGTCGGGACGGCCGGATTTGAACCGGCGACCCCCTGAACCCCATTCGGCCTAAGTGACATGCACAAGCCCCCCGTTAGACCCCCCTAAAACCGCGTAAGTACGCGCTCTCTCTTGCCTTTTCGATGCACAAGCGGTACATTGATAATACGCCGTTTTCGCTGCGATTGGTAGTACTTATGGTAGTACTTGGCGGCGATATCCGAAAATCGCCCGAACCCTCACCGGAGGCCAAAAATGGGACTCACGAAACGCAAGGTGGATCGACTCGAATACGACCCCGACGGACCGACCGTACAGATCCATACGGACGGGGACCCCGCCGGCTTCGGCGTGCGGCTCTACAAGAGCGGCAAGAAATCGTTCGTGCTCCGCTACCGCCCGGAGGGTTCACGCTCCCCCAAGCTGCTCACCATCGGCTCCTACGGCGCGTTCACGCTCTCCCAGGCCCGCGAAGAGGCCCGCAAGGCGGCGATGGAGGCTAAGACCGGCTCCGACCCCCTGGAGGCCCGCCAAAAGGCCCGCCAGGGCGAAACCGTGAAGGACCTGGCGGCCACGTACCTAAAACGGCATGCCAAGCCGCATAAGAAGACGTGGCAGGAAGACGAACGGCGGCTAAAAAGGTACGTCGTCCCGGCGTTCGGCGGGAAGAGAGTGGAGAACGTATCGCGTGCCGCCGTGGCCCGGCTACATAGCCGGATTGGGGAGCACGCACCATACGAGGCGAACCGCGTGCTCGCCCTGGTGGCCGTGATGTTCTCCAAAGCCGCCGAATGGGGACTACTGGCGGAGACCGCCCCGAACCCCGCCGCGCGCGTCCAGACGTTCAAGGAGCGGAGCCGGGACCGTTGGGTAACGCCCGAAGAGCTCCCCCGCCTGGCGGAAGCGATCCACGCCGAAGAGAGCCCCTACGTGCGCGCGGCGCTCAAGCTGTACCTGCTTACCGGACTGCGGCGGAATGAACTGCTCCTGCTCCGTTGGAAGGACATCGACTTCGGCCGGCGTGAACTCCGGCTCGAAGACACCAAGGCGGGCCGCCCGCACACCGTGGCGCTCTCCGAACCCGCGATGGAGATCATCGGAGAGCTCCCCCGTCAGCTGAGCAACGCCTACGTCTTCCCCGGCGACCGGCCCGGCCGGTCGCTGGTGAATATCGCCAAGCCGTGGCGGCGTGTCCGTATCCGCGTATGGCTCGACACGAACCCCGACGTGGCGGGGAAGCTACGCGAGCAAGCCGAAGCCGACGTGCAACGCTGCTCCAAACACGCGGAGAAGACCCCGGAGGCGGTGGAGACGCGCACGCTGGCGCTGGCGCAAAAGGCAGCCGGGAACGAAGACCTAATCCGGCTGCACGACCTCCGGCGCACCGTCGGAAGCTGGCTCGCCACGAGCGGCGTATCCCTTCCGCTGATCGGCAAAGTCCTAAATCACAGCAACGCCAGCACTACGCAGATATACGCGCGGCTGGCGGAAGACGCCGCCCGGACCGCGCTCGAAGAGCACGGCGCGAGGATGGGCCCGCTCCTGAACCGTGGGGCAGGGCCGGAGGCGGAGAGTGGCGGCGCGCGCCCCATCTCCTTCACCCCATAGCGAACCATGACCACGAAAGAACGGTTGCACCTGTTGATCGATGCGCTCCCCGAAGGGGAAGCCGGCATCGTTGAACGCATGCTCCGAGGACTGCGAACGGCCGCGCCGGCCGATGCGGCCCCGCCGCTCTACACGCTCGACAACGCCCCGCCGGATGACGAACCCTACACGGACGAAGAGCGGGCCGCCGTGGCGGAAGCGTGGGAGGACGTGCGGACCAACCCGGCCATCCCGCATGAGGAGGTGAAGCGACGGCTCGGGCTGTCGTGAACGTGCGGATTCAATGGCGGCCGCGCGCCGTCAAAGACTTCGACCGCCTGGACGCGCGAGTGCAACGCCGGGTAGCTACCGCATTGGAGCGGCTGGCGGCAACGAAACAAGGCGACGTGCGCAAGCTCACGGACACCGACCCCCCGGAGTGGCGCTTACGGGTGGGAGATTGGCGGGTTCTCTTCGCCCGCGACAAAGCCGCCGGCGTGCTAACCGTGCTTCGGGTGCTCCCGCGCGGGAAGGCGTACCGATGACCACGAAAGAACGACTGCACCAGCTCGTTGACGCCCTGTCTCCGGACGAACTGGCGGAAGCCGAGAAGCGGCTTCCCACGCTGCGACGGGCCCCGCCGCTCTACACGCTCGACAACGCCCCGCCGGATGACGAACCCGACGACGACGACCGCGACGGCGGACTAACGGAGGCGCGGGAGCAGATGGCGCGCGGCGAAGTCTTCACGATGGAGGAAGTGAAGAAGGAACTTGGCCTGTGCGGACCGCCGCGCGGGTTGTGGCTGCGCTTTGGACATTCCAATAACGATCGTTGAATGTTCCAAATACCAAAACGAAACCGTCTCATTTAACGCGCGTATTCATGCCTTTCCTCGACAACGGGCTTTTGTATTACCTGCAGAAAAGCTTTGCGCGCGACCGTCAGGAGTATAGGGATCGGCCGCCGCAAGTGAGCGAGAAACTGTGGCACGATACCCGTGAGCCTGAACATGCTGTGAGATGGCATGAACGGGGGATATTCTTTGCGAAGGTGCAGGAGGTTGCGCCACCGGTGGTTAAGTTCCTTCGGGAACAGGTCCTTCCCGCTCTCGAACGCACCGATTCGAAATTGCGTCGCCCGGACGCCCCGTCCCCCGAAAAACTTGGCTTTTTGCTCCCGGAGCATTGGCCGGACGAGCCCCGCTCCCTCTTGGAAGAGTGGGCTCGAAGGTTCTCGCTCACTGACCCGTGGGCGATTGAGGTTGGGACGATGACGGTCTGTCGCTGGCTTACAGGAGAGCACCTGGAGCGCGACCGGTTCTATTTTGATTGGATGGAATGGAGGGGTTCCGACGCACTCAGGTACCAACAGATGCTCTCTCGACAGCACGACTTCGAGTTCATTCTGCCGGGGTGGGACATGTGTGTTGATCGGGCTGTCTACGAGAAGGACATGATGGAAATGTGCAAGAAATGGCTCCAACAATATTGCACGTTTTGCGAGCTGTGCATCGCAAGTGAGACGCGGGCAAAAACTCCGCAGAAGCGTGCCCGTACCCCCAAGCTCTCAGATTCGCACAACGATGGAAGTTTGCACTTCGAATGGCTCGCGCGATTTCAGGTGCTGGGGGATTCACACAAGAAGATTGCCCAAGATCATAAGGTTGCCGATAAGACCGTAGCGGCCGGATGCCAGAATGCTGCGGCACGAATCGGACTTACCCGCCGCTCCCAGGCTTGAGGGAGAATCCCCGCCCTCTCGTTCGAGTAAGGAAGTGGACGGCCAGCGCCCCGAACAAATACTGAACTCTACCCCCAATTAAGGAAAAAATCCTTAATTGAGTGTTGCGGTTCCGGCGGTGCCTTTAGGGTTGATCGTGTAAGCTCGCACACAACCCTATGAGGCACCATGCCAGACAGCACGACACACCCGCACGCCGACGGTACCGCCGCCGGCGGAAAGTACCTGCTCCGGGAGGTGGAGGCCGCACACTATCTGGGGTTCCAGCCTCGAACAATGCAGGAATGGCGGCTACGCGGCGGCGGGCCGAAGTACGTGAAAGTGTCCGCCCGCGCGGTGCGGTACAGACCGGAGGACCTGCGAGCGTGGGCCGCCGAGCGGCTCCGCACCTCTACCTCTGACCCCGGCCCGGAGGCGGTCCGATGAGCGTCGTTGCCGAGCTCCGCGCCGACCGCGCCACGTGCCGGAGGTGCGCGGCTCCCCTGGCCGGCGCCGCGCTGGTGCGCCGTAGCTGGCGGACGATACGAGCCGGCGAGTGGATCGGAGGGCGCGGGGAGTACGTGACGGTGCGCTGCGAGTGCGGAGAGACCCGCCGGCTGCTGCACAGCGTGCAGATGGCGCCGTACCGGGGGGGTGCGGCATGACCGCCGCGCTCGCGGCCGACCCGGTGCCGGCGTTCCGTTTAGCCATGAAGGCGCACGGGCTTGCCCTCTCCGGTCCGATCCTTCCGGACGGACAACTCCACCGCTTCCACGTGGAGGGGGACCGCCAGACGACTCGGAACGGCTGGTACGTGCTGTACCCCGATGATCCCCCAGCCGCCGCGTTCGGCTGCTGGCGGCGGGATATCTCCGTTAGGTGGTGTGCCCGCTCCGAGCGCGAGATGGGCGAAGCCGAGCGGCGACGCCTCCGCCGGCGCATGGAAGAGAACCGTAAAGCCCGTGAAGACGAGAAGCGCCAGCTCCGGGAGAACACCGCCCGGCGCGCTCGCAAGCTGTGGGCGGAAGCCCGCCCCGCCAATCCCGCGCACCCCTATTTACGGCGCAAAGGCGTACGACCCCACGGCATCCGCCAGGACGGGGAACGGCTCCTGATCCCCGTCAGCTCTTACGGGGAAATCCACGGGCTTCAGTTCATCGATCCGCACGGCGGAAAGCGATTCCTGCGGGGCACCCCCAAGCGGGGGCGGTATCACTCGATTGGTACCTCCACCGGGACGATCCTCATTGCGGAAGGTTACGCGACGGCCGCCACCGTCCATGAGGCCACCGGCCACGCGGCGGCGGTGGCGTTCGACTGTGGCAACCTCAAACCTGTGGCCGAAGCACTCCGGGCGAAGTTTCCCAGGGCGCGGATCATCTTGGCGGGCGACAACGACCGCGACACCGAGGGTAACCCCGGCGTTCGCTACGCCACCGAAGCCGCCCGCGCGGTGAATGGTCTCCTTGCGCTGCCTGACTTTGCGGACGGCGGGCCCGGTACGGACTGGAATGACGTTGCCATTGCACCGAGGGGGGCCGTATGAGCGTATATGGAACCGAGGCGGTGGCGGCCGGGATCGGTGCCGCCGCACCGCCCGAAATGCCCGACGATGCTTCATCCCGCCACGACCCGTGGCCCGAGCCGCGCGAGATTCCGAACGGGCTCTCCCCGGTGGAAACCTTTGATCTCCGGCTCCTGCCCGAATCGCTCCTCCCCTGGATCGAGGACATTGCCGAACGCATTCAATGCCCGCCCGACTTCCCGGCCGTGGCGGCAATCGTGGGGCTCGCCTCTGTGGTGGGGCGGCGGGTTACGATCCGGCCCCAGCGGAAAGACGACTGGACCGTAACCCCGAACCTCTGGGGCGCGGTCATCGGCCGCCCCGGCGTGCTCAAGAGTCCCGCTGTCGCCGAGGCGGTGAAGCCGCTCAAGCGGTTGGAGGTGGAGGCCGCGCGCGAACACGCCGAGGCGGTGAAGCAGTGGGAGGCGGTGGCGGCCGTGTTGGAGGTGAAAGG
Organism: Longimicrobiaceae bacterium; assembly: GCA_050732775.1. Classification (GTDB taxonomy): domain Bacteria; phylum Gemmatimonadota; class Gemmatimonadetes; order Longimicrobiales; family Longimicrobiaceae; genus JBOHRN01. The sequence continues at coordinate 5,389 of JBOHRN010000039.1, forward strand.
GGTGGAGGACAAGACTTATATGAAAAAGGAACTCAAGGCGGGCCGCAGTGCGGAGGAGATCGGCCGCGAGATGGCGGCGCGTGACGAGGCGCCACCGGAGCCCCCGCGACAACGCTTCATAGTCAACGACGCCACGGTAGAGAAACTGGGGGAAATCCTGGCCGATAACCCCGCCGGAACGCTGGTCTTCCGTGACGAGCTGGTGGGATTCCTCCGGCAACTGGAAAAGGGGGGACGGGAGGACGCCCGCGCCTTTTACCTGGAAGCCTGGAACGGGGATGGCCGCTACGAATCGAACCGGATCATGCGCGGTACTACCATCATTGAGAACTGTACCCTCTCCCTCCTCGGCAGCATCCAACCAGGGCCGCTGCGGGAGTACTTGAAGAGAGCTTCGGGCGGTGGAAGGGGCGCCGACGGGCTGGTACAACGCTTTCAACTCGCGGTCTGGCCCGATGTGACGGGGGAGTGGTCGCACGTAGACCGCTGGCGCAACACCGAGGCGCGGGAGCGTGCGTTCGCCACCTTCGGGCGCTTGGCGCACCTCGACCCCGATTCCGTGGGCGGGGAGCGGGACCCCTACGAGCCCGACGATCCGCCGTTCCTCCGCTTCGATGATGCGGCGCAAGAACGCTTCATCGTGTGGCGCACGGAGTTGGAGCACCGAGTACGCTCCGGAGACGAGCACCCCGCGCTCGAATCGCACCTCGCCAAGTATCGGAGCTTGGTCCCGTCCCTGGCGCTCCTCTTTCACCTGGCCGACGGTGGTACCGGCCCTGTACCAGAAGGCGCGCTACTACGCGGGCTCGCGTGGGCCGATTACCTTGAGTCGCACGCCCGGCGGATGTACGGAGCGGCCACGGGTGCCGACCCCTATCCGGCGCAAGCGCTGGCGAAGCGCATCAGGGCCGGGGACGTTGCCGACGGCTTCGCGCTACGGGATGTCTACCGCAATCACTGGGGCGGCCTCGCCACGGCGGACGAGGTGCGTGCGGCGGTAGAGATGCTCGAGGGGCTCGACTGGCTGCGCTCCGAGACGGAGGAGGCCGGCGGCCGTCCGGGTACCCGCTATCGTATTTCGCCGCGTGTGGAGGTGATATCATGAATCGCTACCTTGACTTGCTGTCCTCAATTGAGGACAACAAACTGTCCTCAATTGAGGACACCAAAGTTCAGAAACACGGGGGTGACGGGGTGCCAAAAGTGCCAAAAGCCCCTTTTGGCACCCCGCCCCAGGGGCATTTCAAACTCGAAGTGCCGGTTTCCGCGCCCCCAGCCCCGCCCCTGGACGACCCCGCTCCCTCCCCAATTCGCCAGGCGACGGAAACCTACCCCTGCACGGCGTGCGGCCGGTTCTCGTACCATGAGCCGAAGGTCTGCTACTGGTGCCGGAAGGATCAAGCGAACCAACCCCACGGCCCGCCCTGCCCCGGATGCGGGGAGGCGTGCGAGAGGTGCTTACCATGACCGCGACGAACGACCTGGACAACCTGCCAGCCGGTGCCGTGTACGACCGCCGGCGCCGGGTGGAGATACGCGCGCGGCTCCTGCTTCACGAGACGGAGGCGGTGGTACGCCTCTTCGGCCCGCTAACGGACCGGGCGAGCACGCCGCACCTGCTGGCGTCGTTCGATAGGTTGGCGGACGCGCTCGCAACCTGGCGCGCGGCGCCACGGTGCCGCCGTGCGGAAGAGGCCGCGTTTCGCTATGCCGTCCGGATGCGGGAGGCGTGGCGGTGGGAGCGGGAGCCCTACCCGCGCCTGAACACCCCATATTCGCCGAATAGCCCCATGGAAGCATGCGGAGCTGCGGGAGAGGGCTTGCGGGGATGGGCGGGGTAGGGTGGGTGGGGTGATCGGTCATGACAGGTGCGTCGGGAGGGCGGCGCCTATGGCAGTTGGGGCGATCACTCATGGCGGTTGCGTTACGGGGTGATCTGTCATGGCGGTACCGATTCGGAGGGGGAGCCCATGGAGGTTGGGTGCAGGTTCGGCTGGGAGCCCATGACAGCGTACCCGCGAGAGCGGCCCCCCTTCATTGGGTGCGGGCCGTTTTTTTTTGTCGCCGTGTAGTACTTATGGTAGTACTCGCCAAAAACGGCCCCCCAAAATAGCAGAAAGGCACCACAGCGTAAACCGTTGCGGTGCCTTTCTTTACGTGCAGTCGGGACGGCCGGATTTGAACCGGCGACCCCCTGAACCCCATTCAGGTGCGCTACCGGACTGCGCCACGTCCCGCCTTTAGTCCACCAAGCTAACCCTACCTCCACCTCTTCGTCAATGCCGAGCGGGGTCACCTCCCCCCGTCCCGGCGGCCGCGCCAGGCGCGGGCTCCCAGGGCCCCGGCCACCGCTCCCGCTCCCAACGCCACCGGCCGGATCACCCGTCGCAAGGGAGACTCCCGCACCACGCTGTTGACCACGAAGAAGAGGTTGGCGGGGCGTTCGGCCATGCGCCGCATCAGGTAGGGGTACCACGAGTCACCGAAGGGTACGTAGACTCGCACGTTGTACCCCTCTTCCCGGAGCCGCCGCTGGAGGTCACGGCGCACGCCGTAGAGCATCTGGAACTCGAAGGAGTCGGTGCGGACGCCGTGCTCGAAGGCGAAGCGGCGGGTGGCCGCGATGATCTCTTCGTCGTGGGTGGCGATGGCGGGGTAGTTGCCCCTCTCCAGGAGGGTTTTCATCTCATCCACGAACATCCGGTCTACCTCTGGCTTGTCCGCAAAGGCCACCTCGCCGGACTCCCGGTAAGCGCCTTTGACCAGCCGTACCCGGGAGCCCAGGGAGAGGAGCCGCTCCAGGTCGTCGGGGGTGCGGCGCAGATACGACTGGAGCACCGTGCCCAGGTTGCGGAAGCCGTCTTCCCATAGCCGCTCCACCAAGGCGATGGTGCGCTCGGTGTAGTCGCTCGACTCCATGTCGAGCCGCACGAAGACCTCTCCCCCTCCATCCCCCAACTCGCGGGCGCGCTCGAGCACCCGGGCCAGGTTGTCGCGGCAGAACCGCTCGTCGACGTCGAGTCCGAGCTGGGACGGTTTGATCGAGATATTCCCGTCCACCTCTTGCGCGGTGAGCCCCTCCAAGGTGCGTACCGCCATACTGGTGGCGGCGGTGGCTTCGTCCCGCGAGGTCACCGACTCGCCCAGGTAGTCGAGCGAGACGGTGAGCCCGCCGCGGTTGAGCGCGCGGGCCGTGGTGAGCACCTGGTCCAACCGGTCGCCGGCTACGAAGCGCCCGGCGATCTTGCGCGCGACCGGGGTACCCGTGACCAGCCGCCGGGCGGCAGGATTACCGCTCAGGTAGAGGAGCGTCTGTCGAAACATGCAGTAATAGGGTTGGGGAGATCAGCCGGCACCCTCTTGCCGCCGCCGCACGGTCCGGTCCAGGAGCCGTCTGGCCGTATGCAGAGACATCTTCTCCAGCCGGGAGCGGGCCTCCAATTCGGAGTCGGCGGCCACCAGATCGCCGCTCTCGGCGTGGTCCATGATGGCGCCGCCGGTGGCTGCCCAGCGCAGAAAGACGAGCCAACCCACGGCCCGGCCGCCATCGGGGTGCTCTCCGGTCTCCACGGCGACCGTGTACGGCTGGCCGTCCGCCCCGGTAAACGCCGGTGCCCGGCCGTATACGGCTTGGTACCCGCCCAGCGTATATTCGTCGGCGTCCGGCGGGGGGGTAGGGTTTAGCCGGTCTTCGTCGGCTCTGAAGCTCATGCCGGAAGGTAAACCGGGCCACCTGGTGGCGACAAGAATAAACCTCCAATTGCCCGCCGGAGGGCGGGCACCTACCTTGCTCCCGGCGGGTGGAGCAAGGTAACGGGAGGGGTTATGCGCGCGGTGGCGTTTCACGAGCACGGAGGCCCGGAGGTGCTGCGGCTGGAGGAGCGGCCCCGTCCAGAGCCCGGCCGGGGCGAGGTGCTGGTCGAGGTGCGGGCGGTGGGGCTCAACCACCTGGATCTGTGGGTGCGGCGCGGGCTCCCCATCGAGATCGAGATGCCCCATATCGGCGGCTCGGACCTGGCCGGCGTGGTGGCGGCGGTGGGGGAGGGGGTCGAGAGGGTGGAGGGGGGCGAGCGGGTGGTGGTCAATCCGGCCCTGGGGTGCGGACGCTGCTCGTGGTGTGCGGGGGGCGAAGTGTCGCTCTGCGCGGACTTCAAGATCATCGGCGAGCACCTGAACGGGGGGCTGGCTGAGTACGCTCTGGCGCCAGCGGGCAACGTGTACCGGCTCCCGGACTCCCTCTCTTTCGAGCAGGCGGCCGGACTGCCGGTTTCGTACCAGACCGCTTGGCGCGCTCTGCTGACCCGCGCCCGGCTCCGGCCGGGGGAAGACGTGCTGGTGCTCGGCGGCTCGGGTGGAACGGCCATCGCCTCGGTACAGATAGCCAAGCTGGCGGGGGCGCGGGTCTTCGCCGTGACCTCGGGGGCCGGGAACGTGCGCCGGGTGCGCGAGTTGGGCGCCGACTTCGTTTACGACCGTACCAGCGAGGACTTTTCCAGAGCGGTGTACCGGGACACCGGCAAGCGGGGGGTCGACGTGGTGGTCGAGAACGTAGGTACCGCCACCTGGACCGGTAGTATGCGGGCCCTGGCCAGGGGTGGGCGGCTGGTCACCTACGGAGCCACCAGCGGGGCGGAGGCGTCTTTGGATCTGCGCCAACTGTACTGGAGGCAGCTCGAGGTCATCGGTACCACCATGGCGTCGGTGCCCGAGTTCGAGGCCGTGCTCCGGGCCTCCTTCCGGGGCGGCCTTACCCCGGTCATCGCCAAGACCTTCCCTCTCGAAGAGGCGGCCCGGGCCCACCGGTACCTGGAGGAGGGAAGGCAGTTCGGCAAAGTCATCATCGTGCTATAACCGTACAGAGCCATGAGTACAACCGTAGTTTCAAGCGACGAAAACCGGCGCATCCTGGAGCAGGCCGGGGTCGTTGACCTGCTCTCCCGCGTCTCGTCCGCGGTCCGGGTCACCAGTGCCGGCGTGGAGGTCGAAAACGAAGACCGGCTCCGGAGCGAAGCTATCGACCGGCTGGTCCGGGCCGCGGTCTTCGCGGCTGACGACGAGCGCGACACCGCCCGCTGGCTGATCGGCGAGGCTGGCCGGCTGCTCGGTATCCGCCCCGCCTCGATCCACGAGCTGTACCTAGCGCGCGGCCGCGGCGAGGCGAGTGGCTTCACGGTGCCCGCCATGAACGTGAGGGCCGCGGCTTTCGACACCGGCCGCGCCCTGTTCGCCGCCGCGCGGGAACTGGAGGTCGGCGCCATGATCTGCGAGATTGCCCGCTCTGAGATCGGCTATACCGACCAGCGCCCGGCAGAGTACGTGGCGTGTATGACCGCAGCCGCCATCAAGGAGGGGTGGAGCGGCCCGCTTTTCGTGCAGGGAGACCACTTCCAGGTTAGCGCCAAGAAGTACGCCGCCGACCCCGGGTCGGAGGTGCAGGCGGTCCGAGAGCTGATCCGGGAGGCTGTCCACGCCGGTTTCTACAACATCGACGTAGACACTTCTACCCTGGTCGAGCTTTCGCACCGCTCCCTGGACGCCCAGCAGGAGAGGAACTACCGGCTCTCGGCCGGGCTGACCGAGTTCATCCGCGCCCTGGAGCCAGACGGCGTCACCGTGTCGGTGGGGGGCGAGATAGGGGAGGTGGGCAGCGAGAACTCCACTCCCGAAGAGCTGCGTAGCTACATGGCCGGATACCTGCGCGAAATGAAGTCGCGCTCTGGCCGGGCGGGCCGGGAGTTGAAAGGGCTCTCCAAGATTTCGGTCCAGTCGGGCACCAGCCACGGCGGAGTGGTGCTAGCGGACGGCTCGGTGGCGGAGGTCGCCATCGACTTCGAGACACTCGGCACCCTGGCTAAGATAGCCCGCGACGAGTACGGGTTGGCGGGGGCGGTCCAGCACGGCGCCTCTACCCTCCCGCCGGAGGCGTTCGGGAAATTTCCTCAGGTGGAGACCGCCGAGATCCACCTGGCCACCAACTTCCAGAACATCTTCTTCCAGCACGAGAGCTTCCCGGCCAGCCTGCGGGAGCGCATTTACAACCACCTGCGCTCCGCACACGCCGACGAACGAAAAGAGGGCGACAGCGAGGAGCAGTTTCTTTACAAGACCCGCAAGAAGGCCCTCGGTGTCTTCAAGCGAGAGTTGTGGGAAATGGAGGACGAAGGGCGGGCCGCTATCCGGGAATCGCTCAGCGAACAGTTTGCCTTTCTCTTCCGCCGGCTCGCCGTGGACGGGACTCGCGGGCTGGTCGGGCGCCACGTGGAGCCCCCCGACCTTCCGCGCTCGGGACCTGCCGCGCTCAGGATCGAATCCGCGCGGGACGACTGGGACCTGTCCGATTGATCCGCCGGAACGGTTGCCGCCTGATCCGGGAGCCGGGGGGCGGATGAGCATGACCTCGAACCGGCTCGACGAGGCGGCTCTCCGGAGTAATAAGCTGGACCTGCTGGAGCGGGTGGCCGGTGGCCTGGGCCACGAGATCAAGAATCCGCTCCACTCCATGGTCATCAATCTGGAGGTGCTGAAGCGGAAGGTGGCGGCGCGGAAGGAGGGAGGAGACGCTCCCGAGCTGGTCCGCTACCTGGACGTACTCGGAGATGAAATCGAGCGGGTGAGCCGCCGGCTGGAGCTCATTCTCCAGCTCGCCGGCCCCGGCCCGGGCGGCGCCTCTCTGGACGAGACCGTGAAAAAGGTGGCTGAGCTCCTGGAGCTGGAGGCGGAGCGGTGTGGGGTCACCACTTCCTTCGATGCCGGCGTTCCCTCGGCCGGAGCGGCTGCCGATACGGGGGAGTTTCGGCAGTTGGTCATGAATCTGTGGCTGGTGGCTCTGGACCGGGCGAGCCCGGGCGGTTCGGTGCGCGTCGCCACCCGTGCGGTGCGGGGCGGGTACGAGCTGGAGGTGCTAGCCGGGCCGTCTTCCACGCCTCCGCCATCGCCCTCCGATACCCGGCTGGAGGCGGCCGCCGCGCTAGCCGAACGGGCGGGTGCCCGGCTGCAGACCTCTGACGACGGACTCCGCTTTACGCTGGGATTTTCGAACACCTTGCCATCTCTTGACGGAGAAGGGGGTTAGCCCGTACCTTTACTGGTTCCGGCTAAATCCTCGAGCGAGCGGGCGCATGAAAGGGAAGATCCTGGTAGCGGACGACGAGCGCCATATCGCCGAGGGGCTCCAGATGCTCCTCGGGGAGGAGGGGTACGAGGTCGAGTCGGCCACCAACGGCAAAACCGCTTGGGAGATGGTAGAGTCCGGCGACTACGGGTTGGTGCTGGCCGATCTACGCATGCCCGAGGTGGACGGGCTGGAACTCTTCGCCCGCATGCGCGCGGCGGAAATCCCCAGCGAAGTCATTATCATCACTGGCAAGGCATCGGTAGCGTCGGCAGTCGAGGCGATGCGTGACGGCGCCTATGACTACCTGGAGAAGCCGCTCAAGGTGGAGCGGCTCAAGGCGCTCATCCCCAAGGCGCTGGAGTCGTATCGGGTCAAACAGGCCAACCGCCTATTGGAGGAAAAGCTGGCCAACCTTACCCGCTACGGCGACCTGGTGGGCCAGTCCGAGGAAATGCAGCAGATCTACCGGATGATCGAGACCGCGGCACCCTCCTCGGCGAGCATCTTGATAGTCGGCAAGAGCGGCACCGGCAAAGAGCTGGTGGCCCGCGCCATCCACGACCACTCGAGCCGGGGTAAGGGTCCCTTCGTGGCCGTGAACTGCGCGGCCTTTCCCAGGGAAATCCTGGAGAACGAACTCTTCGGGCACGAGAAGGGAGCGTTTACCGGCGCCCTCAACGAAAAGGCCGGCTGCTTCGAGCTCGCCAACGGCGGCACCCTTTTCCTCGACGAGGTGGCCGAGATGGAGTCCGACACCCAGGTCAAGCTCCTGCGCGCCCTGGAGCAGCGCTCTTTCCGGCGCTTGGGCGGCAAGAAAGAGATCCAGGTGGACATCCGGGTGGTGGCGGCCACCAACAAGAACGTTCGCAAGGCGGTCGAGAGCGGGGAGCTGCGCGACGACCTTTACCACCGGCTGGCGGTGATCCCCATCCACCTCCCCCCTCTCCACGAGCGCCGGGGCGACATCCGGCTGCTGGCCGAGGACTTCTTGCGCCGCTACGCCGAAGAGAATGCCAAACCGCTGGACGGTTTCAGCGACGAGGCGATCGACTTCATCAACGCCTACCGCTGGCCGGGCAACGTGCGCGAGCTAAAGAACGCGGTGGAGCGGGCGGTCATCCTGGCCTCTGGCGAGCGCATCACCCTGGCCGACCTGCGTGCCGGGGAGCTAATAGCCGGAGAGGACCAGGAGCTCCATATCCCGGTGGGTACTTCGCTGGAGAAGGCGGAGCGCACGTTCTTGCTCAAGACCTTTTCGTTCACCGGGGGTGATCACGCCAGAACGGCCGAACTGCTGGAGCTGGACGAGGAGGAGCTGCGAGCCCGGCTGTCGGAGCTCTTGGCTCCCGACGCCACCCCCGCCAAGTGAGCTGGCATATGGATTGCGCCCTTCTCCCCAACGCTAATCAGAACGAGACCTTATGAGAGACCACGACGACTTTCCGTACCTGGTGATCGAACGCCGGAGCGCGGGTGTGGCCCCCTTCCTGTGGGGAGCCGTGCTGGGAGCAGTGGCCGGGGTACTCCTGGCGCCCCGTTCGGGCGAGGAAACCCAGCGGCGTCTCCGCGACGGAGCCAGGCAGGTTCGGCAGGGGGCCGAGGAACGGGTAGCCGAGGTCAAGGGCGCGGTGGACCGGACCCGAGACGCCATCCGGGAGCAGGTGACTTCGGTCCGGGATAGGTTCGAGCACCAGACCGAGCAGGCCATGGGCGCGGTGGACACGGGCCGCCGGGTGGCGCGGGAGACGCGCGACCGCCTCGAGCGGCGCTTCGAAGAGGCCCGCCGCACCCGGCCAGGGGAGCGGGCGGCCCCCGAGGGCGAGGTGGTGGTCACCGAGGCGCCGGATGAGGAGCCGCTCCCGCCGGAGCGGCTGATCTGAGCGTAGCCGGGCCGGGCGGGCGGAGCGGCCACGGCGTCGACATCCTCTCCGCCTTCCGCGCGGCCACCCTGCGCACCGCGCGGGGAGCCGGCTACTTCGTGGGCCGGGTGTACGAAAAGGCCGCCCAGGACGACATCTTCTTCCTGGCGGGCGGCATCTCTTTCTACGCCATGATCGCGGCCGGGCCGTTCCTGCTGCTCCTGATCGCCGCCTCCGGGCTCATCCTCCGCGCCACCATCGACGACCCGGCCCAAGTAGCGGTCGAGTACGTGCTCTCGATCCTCCCCGCTACCGAGCGGTTGCTGGAGATGACCGAGATGTTCGTGAACGACGTCATCGCGGGGAGCACGGGCTTCGGGGTGCTGGGACTACTCCTTTTTATCTGGTTCTCGACCAGCTTGATCGGGTCGCTGCGGGTGGCGCTGCGCGACATTTTTGACCTGCAGGAGGACCGGGGGATCGTGGCCGGGAAGCTCTTCGACGCCCAGATGGTCTTGGTGGCCGGCTTCCTGCTCCTGACCAACACCGGCATCACCGTGGCGCTCGAGGCGATCGGCACCTTCGGCGTGCAGTGGCTGGCGGTGGGGAGGGGCGAACTGAGGTTCTTTCAGACCCTTTCCGCCCAGCTCCTCGCCTTCGCCTTTATCTTCCTGATGTTTCTCCTTATTTACCGCTACCTGCCCCCCCGGCGCACCCCGTGGAGAGTATCGCTGGTAGCGGCCGCTTTCACCTCGGTGGCGTGGGAACTCCTCAAAGCCAGCTTCGCCTGGTACGTGGCCAACGTGGCTCGCTACACCACCGCGTACGGCAACCTGGCCACCCTCATCATCCTCTTCTTCTGGATCTATTACTCGGCCGTGGTGTTCATCCTGGGCGGAGAGGTGGCCAAGGTGTACGAGATGCAGCGTACCAGACGGAGGCAGAAGGAAATGTTGGAATGAGCGGCGAGGAGCGCGGTAAGGTGGTGGTCCAGAACCGCAAAGCCCGTCACGAATACCAACTTCTCGACACGCTGGAGGCGGGGATAGCGTTGAGGGGTACCGAGGTAAAGTCACTACGCCAAAACAAGGCCAACCTGCAGGACGCCTTTGCCCGGGTCGAGGGGGGAGAGCTGTGGCTGTACAATCTGCACATATCCCCCTACGAACAGGGGAACCGCTTTAACCACGACCCCCTGCGTGTGCGCAAGCTGCTGGTCCACAAGCGGGAGCTACGCAAGCTAGCGGCCCAGACCGACCAGAAGGGGCTCACCCTGGTTCCCCTGGACATCCGTTTCCGGCGCGGCCGGGCCAAGGTCACTCTGGCCGTGGCCAAGGGGAAGAAGCTCCATGACAAGCGGGAAGATCTGAAGCGTAAGGTTATGCAACGAGAAGTCGAACGTGACTACAAAGTCCGCTAGCGCCCGGTGCCGGCTAAGCGCCGCGTTCGCGGCAGTCTGGACTCTGCTGCTGGCGCCGGCGCTCGCGGCCCAAGCGGAGGCGACTTGGACGCTGATCGACGGGTCACGCCGGCTGACGGTGCCCGAGGCCAACTCGCACGGCTACCCGGCCCTGCCGCTCTCCGCCCTGGTCAGCGTGGGCGCCGAGGTGGTCTCGGCGGGCAGGGAGATGCGGGTCCGCTTCGGAGATACCGAGGCCCGCTTTATCCCCGGCCTTCCGTTCTTCGTGGTGGGCGAGAGCGGCCACCAGTTGGTCCACCCCATCTACCGGGATCGGGGCGTGGTCTTCTTGCCGGTTCAGTTCGTGACCGAGTACCTGTCCCGGTTCATGGACCGGGAAGTCGAGGTCGACGCTGGGCAACGCACCATCCGACGCCTCTCTCCCCTAGTGGCTCGCGCCGCGCCCGAGCCGCCCACTCCAGAGCCGGAGCCGCCGACCGCCACCGTTCGTCCCCCCCGCGCCGAGGGGTTGGTCAATCCGGAGCGCCGCCCCGGGAGCTTTCTGGTGGTGGTGGACGCGGGCCACGGCGGGGTGGATCCGGGTGCCATCGGCGCCGCCGGCACCCGCGAGAAAGTCGTCAACCTGGCGGTTGCCCGCCGGCTCGCCCAGCTCCTGCGCGCCGACCCGCGCTACGAGGTGCGTATGACCCGCGACGCCGACACCCTCATAGCCCTGCGCGACCGCTCCCGCTTCGCCAACCTGTGGCGAGATGGAGACCGGCCGGCGCTGTTCATCTCTATCCACTGCAACGCTAACAACAGCAGGGCGGCCCACGGCTTCGAGAGCTACTTCCTCTCCGAGGCCAAGACCGAGGACGCGCGGCGGGTGGCGGCCATGGAAAACGCTGCGCAGCGGTACGAGCATCCCAACCCCGGAGAGTTGGACCCCATCCGGTTCATGCTCCACGACCTGCGCCAGAACAAGTACCTTCACGAATCGAGCCGCTGGGCGGGGACGATCCAGGACCGCCTCGCCGAGGTTCACCCCGGACCCAACCGGGGGGTCAAGCAGGCGCCTTTCGCGGTGTTGAACTGGACGTTCATGCCTTCGGTACTGGTGGAGCTCGGCTTTCTCACCAACCCCGAAGAGGAGCGCCGGCTCAACGACCACGCTCTCCAACAGCGGCTGGCCAGCCGCTTGGCGAGCGCCATCGACGACTACTTTGAGGGCCGTTGATCCACCCGCCCCTGCTCGGCCGCTCAACGAGAGACGCCCGGGCGGATCATGAGCAGGGTGGGCGGGTACCTCTTCCCGTCAACCGCAACCGCTTTGAGCGGAAACGAGTTCGCGTGAACACCACTCCCACACCCATTGTCGCCCTTGACGTCCCCGGCTCCGAGCAGGCGTTTCGCCTGCTCGGACGGCTGGGACCGCGGGCTGGTTTCGTCAAGGTGGGGCTCCAGCTCTACACCGCGGCGGGTCCGGAGCTGGTGCGCGCGCTGCGCTCGGAGGGGCGGCGAGTTTTCCTGGACCTCAAGTTGCACGACATCCCCAACACGGTGGCAGGGGCGGTGGCCGCCGCGGCTGGGCTGGGGGTGGAGATGCTCACCGTCCACGCGTCGGGTGGCCCGGAGATGCTGCGGGCCGCGCGGCGAGAGGCCGGGGAGAAGAGCCCCCGGCCCCTGCTGTTCGCCGTTACGGTGCTCACCTCTCTCGACGCGGCCGCCCTGGCCTCGGTGTGGGGACGGGGAGACGCCGGTCCCGCGTCCGCGGCGAGCCGGCTGGCCCGGCTC
>JBOHRN010000040.1:0-2682 GCA_050732775.1 Longimicrobiaceae bacterium
TCATACGGGCCTCCAAGCTCCCACCGGCCAAGACCTTCGAGACCTTCGACGACAAGCGTCTGCCTCGACCGCTCGCACGCAAGCTGCGCGAGCTCGCCAAGGGCGACTTCCTCGACCGCGCCGTCAATGTCCTCGCCTTCGGCCTGCCGGGCACCGGCAAGACTCACGCGGCCTGTGCGCTTGCCCACGCTCTGATCGACTCCGGCCACTCGGTGCTCTTCACACCCACCTTCCAGCTCGTTCAGGAGCTTCTCGCCGCCAAACGAGAGCTCGAGCTCCCCCGGGCGCTGCGCAGGCTCGACCGGTTCGAGCTCCTCGTGCTCGATGACCTCGGTTACGTCCAGCAGAGCCCCGAGGAGATGGAGGTTCTCTTCACCCTCCTCGCCGAGCGCTATGAGCGGCGCTCGCTGCTCGTTACCTCCAACCTCGTCTTCAGCCACTGGGACCGGATCTTCCAAAACCCGATGACCACGGCCGCCGCCATCGACCGCCTCGTCCACCACTCCGAGATCCTCGAGTTTGACGTGTCCAGCTACCGCACGCAGAAGGACAACCCGGCACCGACGAAGCCTACGCCGAAAAGCGCGGGCACCAAGGAGGAGGTCCGATGATTGCCGAAACGGGGGTACCCGTACCCTGCCCCGACTCAACAACGCAGCTCCTGTGGCCTCTCAGAGCCTTGGTTCTCACACCGGCACCGGCCAGGGCTGTGGAACCTGCGGAATCTGCCCTCCCATCCCCCCTCCCTGGAAATCGCTACGCGATTCCCACAGCTACCGCAGCTCCCACAGCCCCTACGACGACGGGGCAAGACACCGGCCAAAGTAGTTGTCGTCGACCGGACAGAATAGTTGACGCCGGTCATAGCCGCGTTCCGGCTGGCACCAGCACCTCCTGGACAAACTCAGCCGTGTTACCCGGTGGCAAGTCCAATGCCTCCCGAGCGAGTCCGAAAGACGCTCAGGCCAGCGAGATGCTCCCGATAACGGCCAAACCGCCTCCACGCCATGAGGATAGATAGTCGAACGCGTCGTCCGTCGTTTCCGGGTCGCCAGGCACACCCGTCGCATTACAGGGAACGTCCTCTCCTGCTTTCACGCGTTCGAGACCGTACCCCTCATGACGTGGAACCACCACAAGGTATTTGTACGTCGACCCCGCGTGCTCAAAGGGCACATCAAGCTTCATGAGAGCTCGTTCCGCAGGTTCGACTCTACGTGCGACCATGTCACCAAGGAAGGCAACCTCTCCCAGCTCCCAAGGGTCCGACACGATCAACCGCACTCTTGTTAGCTTCTGACTATCCGACGCGGACTCCATCATTGCTCCTCTCAGTACTTGAGAACGTCCAGGATCTGAACGGGGATCTGACCCTCGGCCACCCGCTCCATCCCTCCACCAGGCATCCCACCGTGGGGTGGTATCCGTCTTGGGGCAGAGAATCTGCCGGCGGGAACACTGAAAGTCACACGTACATCTGGTGTCTGTGCGAGGGCCAGGCGCTGTCGAGCTCTGAGAGCGTTGGAGTTGACCGCGTCGCTGACGAAGTGCCTTCCACCCCGTCCTCCTCTTAGCAGGCCAGTAGCTCGCGTTGCGGTCAGTTCTGCACTCGACATTGCGCGCTGCACGACCTGAGCACCACCTCTCGCGGCGGTGCCTCTCACGACTCCGGTTGCCGGGGCGGCGATCGCCATCGCTCGCAGCGCATCACCACCAATTGACAATGTCGTCTCTACCGCGCCGGCACCCTCACCGATTGCGGTACCTGTGGCCTCTCCGAGTCGCAGTACGTCCGCCATTGCACGACTCATGTCCGCCGCGACGCCAAGCTGCGTATCGAGCATAATGCCGCCTATGTCAGTGGGCAGTAGGCTGCTGACGAACTGCTCAAGCTCGTCGATCTTTTGCTCAAGGGAGGCGGCGATCTGGCTTGGAGCCTGGAACTCTCCCGTAGGGTCGACGTACCTCAGAGGGTTGTTCTGGGTATACGTATAGCGGTTCCACGACTGCGGGTTGAACGGATTTCCGCCGTAGGGGTCAACGGAGAACAGCCTCCCCATCTGCGGGCTGTAGAAGCGGGCGTGCATGTAGTCCATGTCGTTAGCGCCGTCGACTGTTCCCAGGTTATCCCGCTCGTGGCCGGTGAAGTGCACCGATGGCGAGCTCGTCTCCGGCGTTTCCCGGCCGAACGGGTAGACGTGCAGCCGCCGCTTCAGATCGCCGCTGCCGTTTGTGTGCAGGCGAGGCGTGCCCAGGTGGTCCAGGTGATAGTGCGTCCTGTTGGCGTAGCCCGTGGTTGAGACGCTCGCCAGCCGCTGGCTGCCCCGCCAGATCGTGTCATCCGACCAGTCCCATGGGGTCTCCCACGCACCCGCCGCCATCCCGCGCGTGTAGGTCCGTAGCACTTCGTTGCCCAGGCCGCGGACATGCAGAACCTGAAAGCCGCCCACGATCGTCCACACTCGCTCACCATCCGCCGTGTACACGAACAGACGCCACGCGTTGTCCCCGGCCGCTCCCATCCGCACCAGCGCGTCCTGGCTGTCGTAGGCGAGCTGGAGTTGACCCGTTTTCGTGGACACCTCATTGTGTGGGAGAAAGGAGTCCACGATGGGCACGAGGCGAAAGGGGTATGCGGCGGAGTACCGGGCTCGGATGGTGGAGTTGGTGCGGTCGGGTCGG
>JBOHRN010000041.1:0-54411 GCA_050732775.1 Longimicrobiaceae bacterium
GTTCTGCGGCAGCCCGTCGTCCCACTCGGGAAAGAAGTCGAAAAAGCCGTCTACCTCAACCGGAAGCTTGGACGGCCAGTACGCCCCGTGCAGCCTTACCCCCCAGTTGGGGCTGAACCAGTAGGTGGCTGAAGCCCCGAAGATGGGGGCCAGCCCGATGCCGTACTCCTGCTCGTCCCCCGCGGCGGTAAGCTCTCCGTCCTGGACCGTGAAGGGCTGGCTCGAATACCAGGGGCTGGTCAGAGACCCGCCCGCGTACAGATTCAGGTCGAACTGGCTCACCACCCGGTCGACGAACTGGGCTTCTGCTCCGGGCGCGGCTCCCACCGTCAGGATGGCCGCTACCAGCGCGGCGAATGCTCGTTTCATGGATACCCTCCCCTTAATAGCGCGTGTGGTTTCGTCGTTTGTGGCCAAGAGGCGCCGGATAACCGCGTCCTTCATCTAAGTCTACCGCTTCGTCGGGTTCGGAGACAAAAGCCGGTATCGGAGTCCGAGACGTGGCCCCTTGCGGTAACCAAGCTACCCGGCGCGCGTCTTAAGCCGTCTGATCGCCTTCGATGAACGGATCCACGATGGCGAGCACCGCGTCTATGTCCAAGGGCTCGTCAAAGGATTCGGTGGCCGCGCTGCTACTCACCCCCGCGGCCGTCATGACGTTGACGCCACCCTGAATAACGTTATCCTCGGCCGGGTAGACGTCCGGATTGGTGCCGGCGTCGTAGACCGGTTGGGTCTCCTGCGGCATGTTGGTGCCGCGGTCGTTCCCGGTAATCCACCCCTTCTGGGGTGCCAGCTCGGGCGCGCCGAATCTGTAGCCCCGCAAACGGCGAACCTCGGAGGCGTGGCGCGCTTCCACTGAGTGGATGGAGAGGGCGGCGGCCAGGGTCGCATCGTCGTCGATGAGCACGGGAGCGCCCCCCTTGTACGCCCGCACCCCGGTGTCCTCGAACGCCTGCGCGAGGGCCAGGAAGTCTTCGTAGTCGTTGAAGGGGTCAAAGGGACCGGCACCGGAACCGTCGCCCCCGGTGAAGTCGAAGTTCGGCTTCGCTTCGTCCTCGCTGAGTCCGAGTGCCTCTTCGAGGAAGCGCACGTGGGCAACTTCGTGGTCCCTGATGGTGACGAAGATGGCGTCGTCTTCGCCCGCGATCACGCCCGAGTCGACTCCCTGCACGTAGAACTCGGCCTCCAGGTACTCCAGCGTGAGGGCAAACTCGAGCACGTCTTGCGGCGTGGCGTTATGGTTCGCCAGGATGCGCTGCGCCCGGGCCTTCTTGGCCGCCGCCGCCAAGAAAGCCGGCACCGAGGCGGCCACCACTCCGGCCCCCCACTTGCCGGCCCCGCGCAAAGCGTCGCGCCGGGAGCCCAACCTCTCCAGGTCGAGGGTCCCCAGGTTATCGATCTGTCGGATGATCTTGTTCATGACTCGTGTCTCCTAGATGATTTCGTATGGGCACGGCGTTTAGACGCCGGTGAGCGTGATCTCGTTGGCGATGAACGGCTGGGCCGCGTCCAGGACCGACTGCGGATCCAGCCCCTCGTCGAAGGCGAAGGGCGCGAACGACGAGCCACCCTCTCCCTGCTCGCCGCTCTTGGGCGCGATCAGGTCGCGGATCGCGGAGGCGTGACGTGCTTCCACCGACACTATCTTGCCAGCCAGAACCAAGAAGTCGGCGCTCTGCAGGAAGGGTCCCGCGCCGTTATAAGCCCGCACTCCCAGATCCTCGAAGGTGCGCGCCGTGACCAGCACGCTGTCGCGGCTGCCGAAGTCGATGGCGCTGAAGTCAACCGTCAGGTCGATGATGGCGTTGCCCGCTAGGGCGGTCCGGAAGAACTCCCGGTGGGCCACTTCGTGGTCGCGCAAATCGATCAGGACCCGTTGCTCCTCGGTGGTCGCGCCGCTATAGAAGCCGCGCGCCACCTGGATGTAGAAGGCCGCCTCGAGCTGCTCCAGGGCGTAGGCGAAGTTCAGGACGCCGGTGTCGTTGCTGAGGTCGATGGTGACCGATTCGGGGGGAGGGGGCACCTCTTCAATGATGGTATCGGGAGGGGTGACCTCCACGATGGTCTGGGTCTCCTCGTCACAGCCGACCACCACCAGGGTGGCAACGCCCGCGCCAGTGTACTTCAGGAAGTCTCGGCGGTCGGCGCGCCGCGTCAGGACCTCCAGCAAGTTCGAGTCGCCGAGTACCGGCGTTTCAATCTTCGACATGCTGCTTCTCCGTTCGGGTTACTCCCTCTCGACGACTCCACCGTGGAGGCGCCGGCGGCCACTCGCTAGCGGTGCGGGCATGGCCAGTGCTGCCGTCACATGAGGGTTACGACGGCTAAGCGGCGAACGGATGCATACCGACTGATGGCTTTCCGGGCGTAACGGTACGGTGGAAAAAAAGGGAGAATTAGCGGGGCTTCAGTGGGTCTCTTCGTAGATGCGTTCGGCCACGGAGGGAACGACCCCGGTGGCCTCGGCCAACTCGGATGGTAGGGCCTGGCGCAAGCTCCAAAGGGTCTCGTAGCGGTCGACCAGGGCGCGGATGGTCTCCGGCTCGAGCCCCTCGATCCGCTCCAGCCGGAGGGCAAGCCGTTCCCTTTCCAGCTGGGGCCCCGAGCGGTCGGCGCCGCGGCCGCGGGTGGCCAGGTAGTCGAGAAAGCTTTCCCAGTCCCGGTCGTCCCACCCTCGGGGGCGGGCCCCCGCGAACGCGCGCAGATCCTCGCCCAGGTCGAGCTTGCGGTGCGTGAACGGTGGTGTCTCTTTCTTCACGGCTGGAGGGGGATGAAAGTTCCGGGCCGGGCGGTGGCTCAGCCAACCTTCTTGAGCAGCAGTAAAGCCAGGGGAGGCAGAGCGAGCTCGAGCGAGTGGCTCAGCCCGTGGGCCGGGAGTTGGTTTGCCACCAGCTCTCCGGGGCTCGCGGGGCTACTCCCACCGTAGCGCTCCGAGTCGCTGTTCAGGGCTTCCCGGTACCGGCCGGGGCCGGGGACGCCCAGCCGGTAGACGTGCCGGGGAGCGGAGCCAAAGTTGACAACCGCCACCACCTCGCACCCTCCACCCTTCCTCACGAAAGCCACCACCGCGCTTTCTTGGTCCTGGAAGTCGATCCACTCGAAGCCGGCGGGTAAGAAGTCATCCCTCCATAGAGCCGGCTCTTGGCGGTAAAGCAGGTTGAGGTCGCAAAGGTAGCTGAAGAGCCCGGCGTGCAGCGGCCGTTCGAGCAGCTCCCACTCCAAGGATCGATCCTCGCTCCACTCGCGCGGTTCGCCCAGCTCTGCGCCCATGAAGAGGAGCTTTTTACCCGGGTGGCACCACATGAAGCCGAGCGTGAGCCGCAGGTTGGCGAACCTCTCGCGCCCCTGCCCCGGCATCTTGGTTAGCAGGGAGCGCTTGAGGTGAACCACTTCGTCGTGCGAGAGGGGGAGCACGAAGCCCTCGCTGAAAGCGTAGGTGAGCGAAAAGGTGACCAACCCGAGATGCTCCTTCCGGTGAGCGGGATCTTCTGCCATGAAGCGGAGAAAGTCGTTCATCCACCCCAGGTTCCACTTGAGGTGGAAACCGAGGCCACCCTGCTCGGGGGAGCGGGTAACTCCCGGCCAGGCAGTAGACTCCTCGGCGATCATGAGGGCGCCCGGCACCCGCTCCCGCACGGCGGCGTTGAGTTCGCGCAGAAAGTCAATCGCGTCCAGGTTCTCGCGCCCGCCGTGGGGGTTGGGAAGCCACTCTCCCTCGCGCCGCGAGTAGTCCAAGTAGAGCATGGAGGCCACGGCGTCTACCCGCAGCCCGTCGGCGTGGTACTCCTCCAGCCAGAAGAGGGCGTTGGCCACCAGGAAGTTTCGGACCTGGGGCCGTCCGTAGTCGAAGATGTGGGTGCCCCAGTCGGGGTGGTCGCCCCGGCGAGGGTCCTGGTGCTCGTAAAGAGGGGTGCCGTCGAAGCGGGCGAGCCCCGAGTCGTCCTTGGGAAAGTGGGCGGGCACCCAGTCCAGGATCACCCCGATATCCCGCAGGTGTAGCTGGTCGATCAGGAAGCGGAGGTCGTCGGGCTCTCCGTACCGGCTGGTGGGGGCGAAGTAGCCGGTGACCTGGTACCCCCACGACGGGTCGTAGGGGTGCTCCATGACCGGGAGTAGCTGCACGTGGGTAAAGCCGGTCTGCTCCACGTACTCCGCGAGTAGAGGGGCCAGCTCGCGGTAGCTGAGCCAACTTCCGTCGGGGTGGCGGCGCCAGGAGCCGGGGTGGAGCTCGTAGATGGACAGCGGAGAGCCCAGGGCGTCGCCGGTACGGCGCCGCTCCAGCCACTCGGCGTCGCCCCAAGCATAGCCGCCCAGGTCGTGGACCAGCGACGCGGTACCCGGCCGCAGTTCGGCCCGGAAGCCGAAAGGGTCTGACTTGAGAAAGGCAGAGCCGCCGCCCCGCGGCTCGATCTGGTACTTGTAGAGGGCGCCAGTCTCCACCCCGGGGACGAACCCCTCCCACACCCCGGTCCCGTCAAGCCGCAGGGGGTGAGCACCGGCGTCCCAACCGTTGAAGTCGCCCGCCACGCCAACCCGCTCGGCGTTGGGGGCCCATACGGCGAAGCGAACGCCTGCCTCGCCGCCCTTCCGCAGCGGGTGGGCGCCCAACTTCCGGTACAGCCGCGGGTCCGGCTCTGCCAAATCGACCGGTAGGTGCAACTTTGCTACGCCCGCGCCGCGACCCGCTCCAGCTTTCTCTCGATGGTCTGCAAAAGCCGCCGAAAAGGCTGGGCAAACTTTTCCACCCCCTCTTCCTGGAGCCGGGCCGTGATCTGGTCCAGGGAGACACCGAGCCCCTCCAGGGCAGCCAACTCGCGGCGGGCGTCGGCGAGGTCGAGGTCAACGGTGCGGCGGACCACGCCGTGGTCGAAAAACGCCTCCAAGGTGTCGAGCGGCATGGTGTTGACGGTGTCCGGGCCGATCAAGGCCTCCACGTAGAGGGTGTCTGAATAGCTAGGGTTCTTGGTCGAGGTGCTGGCCCAGAGCGGCCGCTGCACCCGCGCGCCCTCCTTGACCAGAGCCCCGAAGCGCTCGCCGCCGAAGACTTCTCGGAAACGGGCGTAAGCGAGCCGGGCGTTGGCCACGGCGATCCTGCCCTGGAGCGACCGGGCCGCCTCTGCCCGCTCTCCCTCCGTCTCCCTGGCTACCTGGTCGAGCTCCTGGTCCACGGCGGAGTCTACCCGGGAAACGAAGAACGACGCCACCGACGCCACGCCCGAGAGGTCTTTACCCGCGTGGAGCAAGCCCTCCAGCCCCCGCAGGTACGCCTCCATGACCCGCTCGTAAACCGAGCTAGAAAAAAGCAGGGTGACGTTTACGTTGACCCCCCCGGCGATGAGCCGCTCGACCGCCTCCGTGCCGGCCCCGGTGCCCGGTACCTTGATCATCAGGTTACGGCGGTCGACGGCCGACCAGAGCCGACCGGCCTCGGCCACGGTGGCGTCGGTGTCGTGAGCCAGCTCGGGAGAGACCTCCAGGGAGACGAAACCGTCTCCTCCCCCGGTGGCTTGGTAGAGCGGGCGGAAGATGTCGGCGGCGCGCTGGATGTCCTCAACGGCCAGCCGCTCGTAAACCTCTTGGGGCGTGGCGCCGGAGCCGGCCAGCGCCTCGAGGGCGGGGCCGTAATCGTCACTCCCGGTGATGGCCTGCTCGAAGATGGCGGGGTTAGAGGTCACGCCCCGGAGGTCGTACTCGCGCATCATCCTCTCCAGGGAGCCGTCCTCTAGCATGCCCCGGCTGATATAGTCGAGCCAGACGCTCTGGCCCTCCTGTTGGAGCCGTTGGAGCGGATTCGTACCGGTGTTCATGGGCGGGGGAGGTGGATGCAAGACGCGGGCGAGGGGGTCAGCTGGCGAGCACGCGCCGGGCCGCCCGGGCCACGTTGGCGGCCGTGATGCCTAGCTCCTCCAAGACTCGCTGATGCGGTGCCGAGTGGCCAAAGTCACCGATCCCGACGACTTCTCCCTCTGGCCCCACCCAGCGGTGCCACCCCATCGGCCCGGCCGCCTCTACCGAGACCCGCGCCCTTACTTGGGGCAAGAGCACGGCGTCCCGGTACTGCTTGGGCTGCCGCTCGAACACCGCCCAGCTGGGCATGGAAACAACGCGCACACCGACCCCCTCTCGCGAGAGCTGCTCGCGCGCCTCCAGAGCCACCGCGACCTCCGAGCCGGTAGCGATGATAATCACCTCGGGCAACGGGCTTCCCGCCTCGGGTGGCTCGGCGTCGGCCAGGACGTAGGCGCCCCGGTGCAGCCCTTCGGCGGCGGCGAAACGGGCACGGTCGAGGTGCGGCACGCTCTGCCGCGTGAGCGCCAGAAAGACGGGGCCGTCCCGGTACTGCATGGCGAAGCGCCACGCCTCCACGGTCTCGGCGGCGTCGGCAGGGCGCAGGTCCACCAGTCCGGGTATGGCCCGCAGCGCGGCGAGCTGTTCGACCGGCTGGTGGGTAGGGCCATCTTCCCCCAACCCCACACTGTCGTGGGAGTAGACATAAATCACCGGGGCCTTCATGAGCGCAGCCAGCCGCACCGCCGGGCGCATGTAGTCCGAGAAGATCAGGAAAGTGCCACCGTAAGGGCGTACCCCTCCGTGCAGCGCCATACCGTTCATGACCGAAGCCATGCCGTGCTCGCGCACCCCGAAGTAGAGGTTCCGGGCCGCGTAGTCGCCCGGTCCGAAGTCTCCCTCGCCCGCTAGCAACGTCTTGTTAGAACCGGCCAGGTCGGCCGAGCCGCCGATCAGCCAAGGGACCCGCTTGGCGATAGCGCCCAGCGCCTGGCCCGAACTGGCCCGCGTGGCCATCGGTTTGTCCGCGGCCGTGAAACTCGGCAGATCCGCGTCCCACGCCTCGGGGAGCCGCCCTGCCAGGGCGTCCTCCAGGGCGCGGACCGGGTCGGGGTGGGCGCCTGCGTACGCCGACCACTTCTCTTGCCACGCCCGCTCCAACTCCCGCCCCCGCTCCGCGGCCCTTCCCATGTGCTCCAGCACCTCTTGCGGGACGTGGAACGGCTCGGCGTACTCCCACCCCAGGTTACGCTTGCTGGCCGCCACTTCGTCTTCGCCCAAGGGCTCTCCGTGAGCTTTGGCGGTCCCCGCCTTGTTGGGAGAGCCGAAGCCGATAACGGTTCGCACCCCGATCAGAGACGGGCGGGGGTCTTCTTGGGCCTGACAGATGGCGGCGTCCAGGGTTTCCAGGTCGTTGCCGTTTCCCACGTAGCGGGTGTGCCAGCCGTACGCCTCGAAGCGCCGGAGCGGATCTTCGGTAAAAGCCAGGTCGGTGGAGCCGTCGATGGTGACGCGGTTGTCGTCCCAGAAATAAATCAGTTGGCCGAGCCGGAGGTGCCCGGCCAAGGAGGCGGCCTCGCTCGCCACCCCCTCCATCAAGTCTCCGTCCGAACAGATGGCGTAAACGCGGTGGTCGATGACCTGGTGGTCCGGCCGGTTATACACCGCCGCCAAGTGTCGCTCGGCGAGAGCCATCCCCACCCCGTTGGCGAAACCCTGGCCGAGCGGGCCGGTGGTGGTCTCTACCCCCGGCGTGAGGCCGTATTCGGGGTGGCCGGGGGTCTTGCTCCCCCACTGGCGGAACTCCTTGAGGTCTTCCAGGGAAAGGTCGTACCCGCTCAGGTGGAGGAGTGAGTAGAGGAGCATGGAGGCGTGCCCCGCCGAGAGCACGAAGCGGTCCCGGCCGGTCCACTGCGGGTTGCTGGGGGAGTGGCGCAGGTGGCGGGTAAAGAGGAGGTAGCCGAGGGGCGCCAGCGCCATGGGAGTGCCGGGGTGGCCAGAATTAGCCCGTTGGACCGCGTCCATGGCCAGAGCGCGGACAGTGTTGATACAGAGTTTGTCCAGGGCCCTGTCTTCCAGCTCGGCGGTCTCCGTCACTTAGAAGGCGTTGATAAGGGCGGTGTCCAGGGACTCCAGTATACGAGTTCTGATTACTCCTCGCCACGCCCTTCCAAGCGCCTCA
This sequence comes from Longimicrobiaceae bacterium, assembly GCA_050732775.1. GTDB lineage: Bacteria > Gemmatimonadota > Gemmatimonadetes > Longimicrobiales > Longimicrobiaceae > JBOHRN01. The sequence goes on from JBOHRN010000041.1 coordinate 7,973, forward strand.
CGACGGCCGCGCCCGCCCCTTCGGTCGAAAGCTCGCCGCCCAGGTCGGGGGTGGTGTCTCCGTCGGCCACCGCTCCCGCCACCTCGTGCTCCACCCGCCCGGCCGCGGCGTCTTGCCCGAGGTGGCGAAGCATGAGGGCGGCCGAAAGGATGGCCCCGAACGGGTTGGCGCGGCCGCTGCCGACTAGGTCGGGAGCCGAGCCGTGTACCGGCTCGAAGAGGGAAACGCGGCCGGGGTTAAGGTTGGCCGAAGCCGCCAGTCCGAGCCCGCCCGCGAGCTGGGCCGCGAGGTCTGAGAGGATATCCCCGAAGAGATTACCGGTCACGATCACCTGGTAGCGCTCGGGCCGCCGGATCAGATCCATCGCCAAAGCGTCCACGTACACCGCTTCGGATTCGACCTCCGGGTACTCTCCGGCAACTCCGGCAAACACCCGCCGCCAGAGCCCGCCCGCGTGCTCCATGGCGTTGGCCTTATCGGCCATGGTCACCCGCCCCAGACCCCGCTCCCGCGCGTGCTCGAAGGCGGCCCGGACCACGCGCTCCACCCCCATGCGGCTGTTTATGTCTTCCTGGATGGCCACCTCGTGCGGTGTTCCCGGCCGGAATACCCCTCCCACGCCCGTGTACACTCCTTCGGTGTTCTCGCGGAAGATGGTAAAGTCAACGTCCCCGGGTCTCTTCCCCTTGAGGGGGGTGAGCCGTTCGTGGAGGAGCCGCACCGGGCGCAGGTTCACGTACAGGTCGAGCCGGAAGCGGAGCCCGAGGAGGATGTCGCGGGCGTGCTCGTTTCCCGGCACCCGCGGATCGCCCAGCGCGCCCAGAAGCACGGCGTGATAGCTATCCCGCAGCTCGGCGAACTCCCCGTCGGTGATGGTCTCTCCAGTCTCCAAGTAGCGGTCCGCGCCCAGCGGCCACTCCACCAGCTCGAGCCCCAAGCCGTATAGCCGGTCCGCGCTTTCCAGCACTCTCACCGCCTCGCGGGTGACTTCTTTGCCGACGCCATCGCCCGGGATGACCGCCACCTTGAACGCTTGCTTTGCAGACATCTCGGCTCACTCCGTTACGATCGCCGTCCCCGCCACCCCGCCGGCCAGCGAGTGAAAGCGGTAGCGGCCGGGTAGAGCTCCCTCGAAGGAGAGCTGAAAGTAGTCGCCGGGGTTTACCAGCAGAGGGGGGTGAAACGCGCCCTGGCGCGCCAGGGCTTCATAACTCCCGGCCGGCACGCGGGCCGGATCGAAGCCAACCGCTTCGGGGTGGCGCGAGGTGTTGACGAAGCGGATCGCGTCGCCCGCTCGCAGAGTGACCCGGGACGGAAGGAAGCCCGGCTCTTCACCACCGGCGGCGACCCGGACCAGGTGTACGGTACCACCGCCGGGAAGCCGCTCCGGGGCGGCCACCACGCCCTTGGCCCCAGCCGCGTCGCCGTTGCCGCAGCTAGCTAAAGTGATAAGAAACGGTAGCAACCCCCCCAAAATTACCCGGCACGGCATCTCACCCGCCTCCGCGAGACCTTCCGCACGACACGCAGTACTTCCATTCCGGCCGTAGCGCCGCACCACACCCAGAGCACGGTACCGGCCCCAACGGAGTGCCGCAGTGGGGACAGAAGTTGGCACGCCCGCCCCCGGGGAGCCGGGCGTCGCAACTGGGGCACGCCTGGCTCGTTTCCGGCTTGGCCGGAACGGCAGGCACCCGGTCCACCGCCGCCGGCTTAGTCAGGGGCGGCTCGCGAGCTCCCTCCAGAGTTACCCCCACGGCGGCGTAATCGCGGTATAGACCCACGATAGGGTTGGATGACTTGAGTTCGCGTTCGAACTCCTCTCGCACCTGGGGGTGGTCTACCCGCAAGTAGCCCCGCTCGCCGGCCAGGAGCCGAAGGAGAACGTGCTCGTACTGGGGAAGCTCGGAAAAGCCCAGCTCCGAGCGGATAGTCCGGTAGGGGATCAAGTTTTGGTAGATCTCGGCGATGGTCACGGCGCCCTTCTCGCCGCCCCCGGGGAGGGCGTCGAGGAGCTTCTGGTAGAGGCGGTCCAGAGAGTCCACGTTCAGCCCGCGCCCGCCTCCACTTCGGCGAGCAGCCGGTCAATCTCGTCCAGCTCACCCTCCAACTCGCCTAAACGGGCGCGCAGGGCGAGCTCCCTAGCGTCTCCCGAAGGGCCGTACAACCCACGCCGAAGCTCCAGGCAGCGGTTCACCGAATCGGCGTCCAGGAAGCCATCCGCCGGAATCAGTTCCAGCTCGCGCAAGGCGCCCGCCGGGTCGCCCCGCTCGTGGAGCAGGTGGGAGAGTTGCACACGGGCGTCGTGGAGCTCCGGCTCCATCTCCAAGGCCCGGCGCAGCGCCTTTTGGGCCTCGTCGTGTTCGCCCAGCGCGTAGAGGGTGTACCCGAGACCGGCGGTCGGCTCGGGGTCCGAGGGGTGGACGCGCGCCAAGCCCTCAAAGCGCTCGCGTGCCTGCTGAAAAAAACCCTCCCGGTACAGGGCCCGGCCGATGGTCATTCCGGTCTCCAACCCGGCCCCCAAGCCCAGTTCGTCCACCGTCCCGAAACACGCCTCGGCGTGCTCGAACTGGCCGAAGCGAAGCCACATCTCTCCCCGCCCCACCCAGCCGTCCTCGTGCCCGGGGTCCAACTGAACGGCTTGGGCAAAGCAGTGCGCCGCCCAAGCAAACTCCTCCCGCGCCACCCGCACGTACCCCATACCCACCCACAGGTCGGCCGAGTCAGGGTAGCGGAAGAGCCCGGCCCGGAGCAGCTTGAGGGCGAGGTTGTACTTGCCGGCCTGGTAGAGCTGGTGCGCGCGCTCGTCAAACTCCTCGGAGCTCAGGAAGGGGGTGGGCATGACGGGGTAAGATACACCCCTGCGGCGAACCCTTCCACCCCCCGGGGCGGGAATCGATCTTGCGGCGGTGGCGGCGGTGGTGTCGATTTCCCACCCGCCACCAGGCCTCAACCACGGAGGACACGATGTTCAACTGGGTACGCAGGCGGCGGCTCGGCAAGGATGCCAGGCGCAAGCTGCTCATCGCGTTGGCGCGGGCCGAGGAGACCTTGGTCGAGACCCACGTGGACAACGTTTTCGAACTCATGGACCTGCTGGGCGGCGAGATCGACCTGAACCGGGGGATCGAGCTGTACGTGGAGGCGATGTCACTGCAGGAGTCCTTGGCCTCTACCGTGGCCAACCGGGTGTTGGCCCGGCTGGGCGGCTCGGACTCTCCGGTATTCCGCAACGTGTTTAACGAGCGGGCCTAACGCTAGGCGGGCCGTACCCGCCCGCCCTTAGACCGCAGCGACTTCTTCGACTGATTCGTTTTCCCCGGCCAGGGCGTGGTTGTCGGCGCCGTGTTTGAGAGCCGGGCGGCAGAACCGCAACCCCACGGCGCTTAGCTCGTCAAATTGGGGCTCGGAAAGAGAGGGGTAGCGGCCGGCGAGAAAGTCGATGGTTTCGTCCATCCATGCGCGCTGCTGCTCTTCGCTGGCGCCCAGCACGCCGCAACGGTGGATGTGGGCAAACAGTTCATCACGCGCCAGCTCTTCCGCGGACTTCTGAAAGCTCTTCTTCCAACTCAAAAAACCTCCCGGGTTTCAACAGGTAGATGGGGCTAATTTCAACCACAAGCGGCTGAAGATAACCAAGTTGCTACTTTTTTCAAGCCCAGTGGGCACGACGCCGAAAAAATCGCTACCGGGGGTCCGCTTCAGCGGCGAGCCGCGAATGACCGTCCCGCCGTGTACTCGCGCAACAGAAGATGCAGGGAGCCGATCAGCGGCACCCGGCTTTTTACACTCACCACCAGCCGCCGGTCATCGTCCGAGAAGTAAACCTCGGCCTCGCCCCCTTCGCTGAAGAGCCCGTCGGTCTGGATCACCGGCCTCACCACCACGGTGCGGAAAGTCCCGGCCGGCACGGTGATGGTCTCCTTGCGGAGAACGTGTAGGACTACGGGGTTGCCGTCCTCCTTGAAGTAACGGTCGAGGGTGTACGTCTCGCCCACTTCGAGTGGCAGGGTACGCGCGTAGTACAGGAAGGAGACGTCGTCGAGGGGCTCGTCGGTGGGCAAGGTGCCGGTGGAGCCGTCTTCCCTGCGCCAGCTCTTCCGCTCGGGATAAAAGTGGTAGGTCCTCTTGCGCTCGAAGTTGATCTCCTTCTGGTCTTGCCGGAAGCGGCGGGAGAAGACGCCTTCCACGTCGATCCACGACTCGAAAGTGTCGTCGACCCGCGCGAAGGGGATGCCGCCCTTGAGCGTGAAGCGGGTGTGGTAGGTTGGGTGGCCATCCACGCTCTGGATGCCGGTCACCTCCATGACTCCGTCGCCCACGCTCAGGAAACCGAGTTTGACCTCATACTCGGCGCGCTCGCCCGGACCGAAGGGGACCGGGGCCGGGTCCGGTGCCTGCGCCGCCCCCCCGGTCGCCGTGGCCACCGCCAGCGCGGTGAGCAGCGGGCGCGTCATGGTGCCGTCCTCGCCGCTCGACGGGTTAGCCCCCACAGCTGGCGGACCGTGACCCACGCCCGGAAGCGGCTCGGGCGCCGCCGGACGTGATAGCCCATGGCCACCTCGGCCGCCTCGGTCCGGCGGGCGTGGGGCAGCACCGCCAGAAGGAGTTCCACGTTGGCCGCCCACCCTTCGCGGGTGAGCAGCGGCTCGCCTTCCAGGGTAACGAGCGCGGCGCGGATCACGCTCATCCGGTAGGCCCGAAAGCCGGAGAAGGGGTCGCCGAGGTTGTCCGGCAGCCCGCTCCGCCGGAGCAGGAACGGGAGCCCCGAGCGTGACCAGCGGACCGCGCGCGGAGCTTGGCCGGTGCGGATGGTGGAGGGGGACACCACGTCGGCACCTGCCTCGATGCGTTTGACCAGTTCGGGGATGCCGTCCGGGAACTCGGTGAAGTCTCCTTGCAGGACCACCACCGCGTCGCTGGCAGGATGGGCCGAGCGGGTATTTGCCTCGCGCAGAAGCCGCTCCAAGGAAGCCGCGTACCCCCGGCGGGTGGCGTGGCGGAGCAGCGTAAGGGGGAGAACACCGGTGTACGGCGCGAGTACGGACGAGGTGTCGTCGCTGGAGCCGTCGTCCAACACGATCAACTGGTAGTCACGCCCGAACGAGCCCATCACCCGGCGCACCTTCCAGAGCAAGACACCGATGGTGCCGGCTTCGTCGTGTGCAGGGATGGCGATATAGATCAAGACGGAAGTACCTTCGTTTAAGGGTCGGCGGGGCCGGCTTGCCCGCGGTTAGTACTTCCCGGCCTGCCGAGGGGTTCCGAGGGGAAACTTTTCCAACGGCGGTGGAACCAGAAGTACTGGACCGGCTCATCCCGAACCGCGCGCGCCAGCCGGTCGGCTATCTCCTGGGTCAGCAGCCGGACGTCTTCCTCCGTGTCACCGCCGGGGCGGACGGGCACCCGGTTGAAGACCAAGCGGTAGCGGGCCGGGGAGCCGGGGAGCCGGGCCGCCACCAGATCGATCACCGCGGCCCCCGAGCGGAGCGCGAACACGGCCGCGCCCCGGTGGGCCGAGGCGGGGCGGTTGAGAAAATCGATGCGCACCCCGGCCCGGCCCGCGTCTTGGTCGGCCACGACTCCCACTACTCCGTTCTCGCGCAGGATCCTCGGTACCCGGCGGACCGCCTCGCCCGAAGAGATGGTGCCCACGCCCATCCGCTCGCGCAGGGCGTCCAGCCGGTCGTCAAAGAGAGGATCGTTCTGGCGCCGGACCACCGCCTGGAAAGGGATCCCCCGGGCAGCGATCCCGGCCGCCCCCATCTCCCAGTTTCCGTAGTGCCCGCTCACCACGATTACTCCCCTTCCCTCGGCCAACCCCCTCTCCAGCTGCTCCCACCCCACCACTTCGGTGCGGGCGAGCAGCTCTTCACGGCTGAGCGCGGAGAGCCGGGGCAGAATGGCCCCCTCGCGGCCCGAGTTCCGGTACACCTCGCGGACCGTCCGGCGGACCCACGCCTGGTCTTTGTCCGGAAAGGCGGCGCGCAAGTTCTCCTCTACCACCTTCCTGCGCAGCCCCAACGCCTCGCTCACCAACGCCCCCGCCGCCGCCCCCACCCGCTCCATCACCGGCTCCGGCAGAAGCAACGCCGCGCCCTCCAGCGCGCGGGTGAGGGCGTAGCCGGTCCGGTGGCGTAGCTGCCGCTTCAGTCCGCGGCTCGCCACGAGCCGATCATTTCCGCGCTCTTCCGGTAGGCACCGCCCCGCACCCGCTCCCACCACCCCCGGTTCTCCCGGTACCACTCCACCGTCTCGGCCAACCCCTCCTCGAAGGTGCGGGCGGGGGTCCAACCGAGCTCCGAGCTGGCCTTGGAAAAGTCGATGGCGTAGCGGTGGTCGTGGCCGGGCCGGTCGGTCACGAACTCGATCAACTCTTCGCTGGCGCCGACTTGGTTCACGATGGCCCGTACCACGTCCAGGTTGCGGCGTTCGGCCGCCCCGCCAAAGTTGTAAACCTCTCCGGGGCGGCCCCGCTCCAGGGCGGCGAGCACGCCCCGGCAATGGTCTTCCACCTGGATCCAGTCGCGCACGTTCTCTCCCCGCCCGTACACCGGCAGCTTACGGCCCTCCATGGCGTTCACGATCGTCAGCGGGATCAGCTTCTCGGGAAACTGGTACGGTCCGTAGTTGTTTGAGCAGCGGGTGATCACCACGTCGGTGCCGTGGGTACGGTGGTAGGCCGCGGCCAGATGGTCGGCGGCCGCCTTGCTGGCGCTGTACGGAGACGAGGGACAAAGAGGGGTCGCTTCGGTGAACGGCGGGTCGTCCGGCCCCAGCTCTCCGTACACTTCGTCGGTTGACACCACCAGCGCGCGGAGCTCGAGCCGCCGGGCGGCGTCCAGGATGACCTCGGTGCCGAGAACGTTGGTGCGCAGAAAGGGAGCGGAGCTCTCGATGGAGCGGTCCACGTGGCTCTCGGCCGCGAAGTGTACGATGGCGTCCGGCGCCGGTTCCGTGAGCCGGGAGACCTCCTCCCCATCGGCGACGTCGGCCCATACGAAGCGGTAGCGCCCTTCCGCTTCGGCCGGGGCCGCGATACCGGCCAGGTTCTCGGGGTTGGCGGCGTAGGTGAGGAGGTCCAGGTTCCACACCGCCCACCGTGGCCGTTCCGCCAGCAGGAGCCGGATGAAGTTGCTGCCGATGAACCCCATACCGCCGGTGACCAGGACCTTCACCCTGACGCCCCCAGTATCTCGCGGTATACCCGCTCCGTCTCTTCGACCATGCGATCAAAGTGATAGGGGCCGGCCACCGTCTCCCGCCCCTTTGCTTGAAAGCGGCGGCGCAGCTCGCCATCGTCCAGCACCTGGCACAGCTTATCCGCCAAGGTGGCGGCGTCTCCTGGCGGGAAGAGGAGGCCGTTCTCACCATCGATCACCGCTTCGGCCGTCCCGCCAATGTCGGCGGCCACCACCGGAACTCCCAACGCCATCGATTCGAACACCGCCTGGGGAATCCCCTCGTTGAAGGAGGGTAATGCCATCACGTCCAACAGACGGTAGTAGGGGGCCGGCCGGGTGACCCAGCCGGTATACGCCGTGTGAGAGCCGGGGGGGAGTGCCGGCTCCAGCGCGGCCAGTCTTTCGTCGCGCTCGACACCCACGAAGAGAACGTTCACCGGCCGGTTAAGCCGCGACAGTGCGCGCAGCAGGGTCTCCTGATCTTTGCGCCTTGCCACCATCCCCACGGTGGGTAGCTCCGGCTTGAGCTCGGTTCCCCGCCGCAACTCTTCCGCCTCGGCTTCGCTCACCCGGCCGGCCACGCGGACGGGGTTGTGTCCCGTAGAGACCACCGTGATCTTGCGGCGCGGCACCCCGCGCAGACTCTTGGCCACTCCGTGGCTGTTGGCGACCACCCGGTCAGCCACGGTACCGTATACGAAGTTCTGGATCGGAAAAGTATGACTCATCTGGCGGCGAGAGATGAGCAATGGAACCCTCATGCCGAAGAAGAGGCGGGCCAGGATGGCGGCCTTGCGGTCGCGTGACTCCTGGGCGTCCACCAGATCAAAGCGCCCGGCGCGGACCACTCCGGCCAGCCGCCGCGCCGAGGTGGCACTCCACCCTGCGGGGAAGGTGTGGTCGATGACCTCCACCGGCCCGCCGTGAAGGCGCCGGCCGAGCACACCGTCCCCCGGTGTCATCACCGCGATCCGGTGTCCCCGTGCGACCAGCCCCTCGGCCAGGTTCTGCACCGATTGGATCGAGCCCGCCCCCTTGCCCTGCCAGGTAGTGAGCAAGATTCTCACGACCGGTCAGTACTCGAAGAAGTCCCGGATCGCCGCCACTACCCGCTCTCTCTGCCCGGAAGTAAGCTCGGGGTAGACGGGCAGCGACAGTGCCTCTTTGGCCGCCCGCTCGCTGATCGGGAAGTCGCCCTCCCGGTGGCCGAGATAGGAGAAGCACGGCTGAAGGTGAAGAGGCAGCGGATAGTATACCGCCGAGCCGATTCCACGCTTCTTCAGGTAGGCGGCGAGTTCGTCCCGCCGCCCGCCTCCTACCCGGATGGTGTACTGGTTGTAGATCGGCTCGTTCTCCGACAGGATCACCGGCGTGACAACCTCCTCCACGTCGGTCAGTGCCTGGTCGTAATAGCGGGCGTTGTCGCGACGGAGCCCGCTCCAGCGCTCCAGGTGGGGGAGTTTGACCGCGAGCACCGCCGCCTGCAGGGCGTCGAGCCGGGAGTTGTAACCCACCTCGTCGTGGTGGTACGCCTTCGACCCGCCGTGGACGCGCAGCCGCCGCAGCCGCCCGGCGGTGTCTTCGCTCCTGGTCACGACCATCCCCCCGTCGCCGAAGCCACCCAGATTCTTGGAGGGGAAGAAGGAGAGGGCGCAGCTATCTCCCAACGTGCCGGTGGTGATCCACTCCCCGGACGGGGTCCGTTGCCGCGCCCCGATGGCCTGGGCCGCGTCTTCGATGACCCCGGCGGAGTGCTGGTCGCCGAGCTCCCGGAAAGCGGCCATCTCGGCCATCTGACCGTAGAGGTGGACGGGGATCACAGCCCGCGTGCGCCCGGTAACCGCGCCTGCGGTGGCGGCTGGGTCGAGGTTGAAGGTGTCGGGCCGAATGTCGGCGAACACCGGCCGGGCGCCCGCGTTATGAATGGCCCCGGCGGTGGCGAAAAAGGTGAAGGGAGTGGTCACCACCTCGTCGCCGTGGCCCACCCCCAGCGCCCGTAGGGAGAGGAGCAAGGCGTCGGTGCCGCTGGCGCACCCGACAGCGTGCGCCACCCCGAGCTGCCCGGCCACCTCTTTTTCGAGCTCTTCGACCGCCGCGCCCAAGATGAAGCTCTGTTCCTCGATCACCCTTGTCAGGGCGCTCTCGATCTCCGGGGCCAGAGCGCGGTACTGAGCGGTCAGGTCCAGCAAGGGGACTTCCGTCATACCGCCGCCGGCTCGTCCGCGAACTGCATCTCGTAAAGTCGCCGGTAGAGCCCTCCCCAGGCGAGCAGTTCCTCGTGGCGGCCGCGCTGCACTACCCTCCCCTCGTCCATGACCACGATCAGGTCGGCCCTGCGCACGGTCGAGAGCCGGTGCGCGATCACCAGCACCGTGCGGCCCTCCATCAACTCCCGCACCGCGTCCTGCACCATCAGTTCGCTCTCGGCGTCCAGCGCGCTGGTCGCCTCGTCGAGGATCAAGACCGGGGGGTTGCGGAGCAGGGCGCGGGCTATGGCGAGGCGCTGCCGCTGGCCGCCCGAGAGGCGGGTGCCCCGCTCGCCCAGCACGGTGGCGTACCCTTCCGGCAGGGCCGATATGAAGTCGTGGGCGTGCGCCGCCCTGGCCGCCTCCTCGACCTGGCGCCGAGTAGCCGACCTAACCCCGTAGGCCAGGTTGGCGCACACGGTGTCGTGGAAGATCACAGTCTCCTGCGACACTATTCCGAACAGGGACCGCAACGGCTTGAGCTTGAGGTCACGGAGGTCGGTCCCGTCCAGGGTTACCCGGCCCGAGGTGGGGTCGTGGAAGCGGGGGAGAAGATCGGCCAGGGTGCTCTTGCCCGCTCCGCTCGGCCCCACCAGAGCCACCACGCTCCCGCGGGGGATCTCCACGTTCACGTCTCGCAGAACCCGGCCGTCTCCGGCGTACGAGAACGACACCCGCTCCAGCCGGATCGACTCTTCCAGCCCGGCGGCTCGCAGCGCGCCCGGCCTCTCCCCGATCAGCCGCGGCTCGTCGATCAGCTCGAAGACCCGCGCGGCCGCCACCAGCCCCGGCTGCACCAGCGCGGGAAAGTGTCCTAACCACTTGGCGGGAGACATCAGCTTCATGGCGAGGGCCAAAAGAGCCAGAAAGGCGGACGCTCCCAAGGCACCCGTCTCCAGGACCAGGTAGCTACCGAACCACAGCAGGGCCAAAACCGCCGCCGCGGCGATCATCTCGGCGGCGGGCGGAAAGAGCTGGCGCCACCGCTCGTCGCGCACGAACGCCTTGAAGTGCCGTCCGGTTAGCCCCTGGAACCGCTCGCTCTCCAGCTCCTCGGCCCCGGACGACTTGACCAGCCGGATGCCCCCCACCGTCTCCTGTAGCTGTGACGACAGCTCGCCCACGGTGTCCAGGACCCGGTGGAAGCCCGCGCGCAACCGCCTCCGGAAGCGCGTCCACATCCCCAGCATCGGTGGCAGCGAGAGGAGCGCCAGCAGGGTGAGTTGCCACGATAACGAAAAGAGAACCACCAGGAAGAAGAGCACCTGTACCGATGACGAGAGCGCCTTGGCCAAGTTGCGGGTCACCAGCGTACGGATCTGGTCCACGTCCACGGTGGCGCGGGAGATTATTTGGCCCGCCCGGGTGCGCTGGAAGAAGGGCAGGTCGAGGTCCAGCAGGTGATCGTAAATATCGTTGCGCAAATCGCGGGTTACTCGGCCCTCGACCACCGACACCGTATACTGCTGTACATAAGCGGCCACGTTCTTGGCCAGGTACGCCAGGAACATCACCAGCACCACGTTGCGGAGAGCCACCATGGGGTCGGCCCCGGCGATCAGCCCCCCTACCGTCCTATCGAGTAAGCCGGAGACCAAGCCGTCACTTTCGACCCCCCCTCCGCCGACGCCAGCGCCCTGGAAGAGGACGTCGAGGAGGGGGATCAGGAGCGTAAAACTGAACACGTCGAGCGCGGCGAAGCAGATCATCGCCACGATGGAAACGGAAAAGAGCCCCAGGTGGGGGCGCAGATAGCCGAGGATGCGCAAGTACAGCTTCATGCCCGCAAGCTACCCCGTCCGTGAAGGGGGGTCAATCGCGAGCGCCACCTTAGCCAGTACCTGGTCCACCGAGACGCGCTCCATCCGTCCCGGGCGGTAGCCCGCGTCGGCGGGGTAGTTTTCGCCCGGCTCACCGTAGCCGTCCACTAGCAACTCGCGGAAGCGGATGGGCCCCACCCGCTTGGGGTTGGTGTAACCCATCAGGGCCACCGTGGGCGTGCCCACCGCCACGCCCAGGTGCAGGGCCGCGCTATCCGGGCTCACCACCACGTCGGCCCGGTTCAGCAGGTACACCAGCCGCCGCAGATCCCACGCGCGCAAGTCGAGGGGCGGATGGGCGGCCTTCCGGCGGACCACGGCCATCGCCGCCTCTTCGGCGGCAGAGGGCGCGCCCACCACCACGATGCTCCCACCCAACTCCGCGTGGACCCGGCCGGCGAGCTCGGCGTACCGCTCGGCCGGCCAATCTTTGGCCAAGCGGCTGCTCGCCAGGCAGATAGCCACCACGGGACCGCCGCCCGTGGGAAGAAGTCCGGCGTAACGGGCACACTCCTCGGCCGTGGGGCCAACCTGCCATTCGATCCTTGCGGGCACCCCCAGGTACTCCACGAACTCCAGCTGCTGGTCCAAGATGTGTCCCACCGGCCGGGGCGGCAGCTTTTCGTTGGTGAACAGCCAGTTGAGGTCGGGGGCCCGGGCTCGGTTCAGCCCCACTTTGCGGGGCGCCCGTAAAATACCGGTGACCACTCCCGCCTTGAAGTAAACGTGCGGGTCGAGTACCAGGTCGAACTCCCGGCCCCGGCTCTCGCGCAGAAAGCGGGGGAAGGCCCGCCACCCCTCCTTCCGGTGGAAGAAGAGAAAGTCGTCGATGGCCGGGTGCTCCGCGATCAGCGGATAAACGTCTGGTTGAATCACCCAGCTGAGTTGCACGCCGGGAGCCGCGTGCTTGAGCGAGACCGCCACCGGCAGGGCGTTAACCACGTCGCCGATGGAGCTCATCATCACCACGGCGACGCGCTGGCCCGAGAGAGGGTGGGGCATGGGGGATAGCGGACAGAGGACCGATCGGGACGGCGCGAAGCTAGTCGCTTTCGGTCGGCCCGTCAACGGACTCCCTTGCGAAAGCTGGGTGTAAGCCGGACCTTACCGCTCCGTTTGATCCTGTTGCCACCGGTAAGCCGATGAGATCATACTTTGCCGCCCTCGCTTCGCTACTCCTCGCTGGCTGCGCCCCAGCCGTGAGCGCGCCGCCCGCCGTACCCACCCTTCCCGCCGACCTGGTGCTGCGGGGCGGAAAGGTATTTCTCGCCGACCAGGCTGGAACAGTCGTAGAGGCGCTGGCCATACGGGGTGACGAGGTGGTCGCCGCGGGCACCAGCACCGAGGTGTCGCGCCACCTTGGCCCCGACACCGAGGTGATGGAGCTGCGGGGACGGCTGGTCACCCCCGGCTTCAACGACGCCCACATCCACTTTGCCCCGGGCGGAGTTTCCCTGCTGAACCTCGACCTGCTCGGCACCACCTCCCTGGCCGAGATCGAGCGGCTGGTGGTCGAGCGGGTCCGCACCGCCGCGCCCGGGGAGTGGATTCAGGGGCGGGGCTGGGACCACACCCGGCTGCCGGCGCGCGAGCTGGGGCCCGGGGGGTGGCCCACCGCCGGGGCGCTCGACCGGGCGGCGCCCAACAACCCAGTGGTCCTGTCGCGGGTCGACGGGCACGTCGTCTGGGCCAATTCGCGGGCCATGGAGGCGGCGCGGATAGGGCCGGCGACCGAGCCCCCGGCTGGCGGAGAGATCGTCCGAGACCCCGCCACGGGCGAGGCTACGGGCGTCTTTCTGGAGTCGGCGCAAGCACTGATCGAGCGGTACCTACCCGACCCCTCCCCCGCCACGCTCCGCCGGGGGATCGAGGCGGCGATGGAGTTGGCCGCTAGCAGCGGCGTGACCAGCGTGCAAACTAGCGCCTCGGCCGAGGAGCTACGGGTGTATCGAGAGCTGCAGGGTGCCGGTGAGCTCACCGTGCGGGTGTACGCCTGGAGGCCGCTCGGGCACGAGGTTATCGAGGGCTTCCGCCAGTTGGGCATCGGCGCGGGCTTCGGCGACGCCTGGCTGCGTACCGGTTTGGTCAAGGGGTACGCCGACGGCACACTGGGTTCGCGCACCGCCTACATGCTGGAACCGTTCGCCGACGATGCGGACAACCGCGGGCTGCCGCAGTACTCCCAAGCCGAGCTCGACTCCTTGGTACTGGCGGCCGACGCGGCCGGACTCCAGGTCATCGTCCACGCCATCGGCGACGCTGCTAACCGGATGGTGCTCGACGCTTTCGAACGGGCCGCCCGGGTAAACGGCTCCCGCGAACGCCGCCACCGCGTCGAACACGCCCAGGTTCTCGACGCCCGTGACATCCCCCGTTTCGCCGGCTTGGGGGTGATCGCCTCCATGCAGCCGACCCACGCCACCAGCGACATGCGCTGGGCCGAGGACCGGCTTGGGCCGGAGCGGGCGCGGGAGGGTGCCTACGCATGGCGCTCGCTACTGGAGGCGGGCGCCGCCCTTGCCTTCGGGACCGATTTTCCGGTAGAGCCGATGCGGCCGGTAGAGGGGATCTACTCGGCGGTTACCCGCCAGAGCCGCGAGGACCCTGGCACGCCGCCGGGGGGCTGGCTGCCCGGGCAACGGCTCTCCCGCGCCGAGGCGATCCGGCTGTACACCGCCGGCTCCGCGTACTCTGAATGGGAAGAGACGCGCAAGGGTACGCTGGAGCCGGGCATGCTGGCCGACCTGGTCCTCTGGTCCGACGACTTGCTCACCGCTCCCGCCGCCCAGATCCTGAAGGCCGAACCCGTCCTGACGGTAGTGGGGGGAAGGGTGGTGTACCGTCAGTAGAACAGAATCTCAAACGGATACCAGGCCGCCACTGGGCGTCCACGGCGGGTGGCGGGGTCGAAGCTCCATGCGGCAGCGCGGCTAACGAGCTTCCGGTTGTAGCCCCGGTCCGGGGTGGGGGGATCGAGCCGGGTAGAGTCGGGCACCACCCGGCCGCGGACGTCCACGAACACCCACACCGTTATCTCCTGGCCCCGCACGCTGCCCGGGTAGCCCTGCGGGGGCAGGATCATGCCGCGCGGCACGGGCAAGGTGCCTTCCTCGCCCTCCCCGCCCCCACCCCCTTCCTCGCCCTCGCCGCTCGCTTCTCCCTCACCCTCTCCCGAGCCGCTTCCCGCCTCCTCGCCCAAGAGCCCCCGATCGGCCCGGCTCGGCTCGGGCGGCGCCACCCGCTCCTGCTCGGTCACCTCGGGCTCGGGCTCGGGGTCCTCCTGCTCCTCCTCGGGCCGCGCGACTCGAAACGTCACCTGTTGCATGCCGCCCCCGCCACCCGCACGCACGTCCCCGGCGGCCGGGCCACGCGCCGAAGTGAGCGACGGTTCGGGCAAGTCGACCGAGCGGAACCAGAGGAAGAGGAGGGCGTGAAAGAGGATCGCGAGCAGGTAACCCACCCGGACCGCCCCCTTGTACAACCGGTTCCAGCGCTCGGAAGGCGCGGGCCGGCGAAGCGGCCGAGCTCGCTCCTCCGACGCTTCCACCTTGGTGGTGGCTCCGCTGCCCGCTTCTCTCTCGCTCATACCGTTTGGTAGAGCGGAGTCGGAGCGAAGTTCCAGCGGGAGCCACGGGACCCCGGTCAAGCCGCCTTATGGGGCGAGTACCCGCTCCAGCAGAGCCCTACAACATCGGCAGCTTTAACCCTTCGCGCCTGGCCGTCTCCAGCGCCAGTTGGTAACCGGCGTCGGCGTGGCGGGCGACTCCAACGCCGGGGTCGTTGGTGAGCACCCGCTCCAGCCGGACGCGCATCTCGGGGGTGCCGTCGGCCACGATCACCTGGCCGGCGTGCAGCGAGTTGCCGATGCCCACCCCGCCGCCGTGGTGAAAAGACACCCACGAGGCGCCGCTCGCCACGTTGAGCAGAGCGTTGAGGATGGGCCAGTCGGCGACTGCGTCGCTACCGTCCTTCATGGCCTCGGTTTCGCGGAAGGGCGAGGCCACCGAGCCGGTGTCGAGGTGGTCGCGGCCGATCACGATCGGCGCCGAGATCTCGCCGTTGGCCACCAGGTCGTTGAGCGCCACCCCGAACCTCGCCCGCTCGCCCTGCCCCAGCCAGCAGATGCGGGCGGGTAGCCCCTGAAATTGAACCTTTTCGCGCGCCTGTGTTATCCAGCGCCGCAGCTGCTCATCGTCTGGGAAGAGCTCGAGCACCAGCTGGTCGGTGCGGTAGATGTCGGCCGGGTCGCCGGAGAGAGCCACCCAGCGAAACGGTCCCTTGCCCTGGCAGAAGAGCGGACGGACGTACGCCGGCACAAAGCCGGGAAAGGCGAAAGCGTCGGCGAAACCCGCGTCCCGGGCCTGGCCGCGCAGGTTGTTGCCGTAGTCGAAGGTGACGGCGCCGTGCTTCATCATTCCGACCATCGCCTGGCAGTGGGCGCGCATGCTCTCCATCGAGCGGCGCTGGTACTCGGCGGGATCGTGGTCGCGTAGGGCGTCGGCTTCTTGCAGGGAGAGCCCGGCGGGGACGTAGCCGTCGAGGGCGTCGTGGGCGCTGGTCTGGTCGGTGAGCACGTCTGGGGTGACGCCTCGTTCGAGGAGTTCGGGGACGACCTCGGCGCAGTTCCCCACCAACCCGACTGAGAGCTGCTCACCCGTGGCGCGCGCCTCCAAGGTCCAGCCGAGCGCCTCGTCGAGGTCCTCCGTCATGCGGTCGCAGTAGCCGCTTTCGATGCGCCGCTCGATGCGCCGGGGGTCCACCTCTACGCAGAGGATGGCACCTTCATTCATGGTCACGGCAAGGGGTTGGGCGCCCCCCATCCCCCCCATCCCCCCGGTGAGCGTCCAGGTGCCCTTGAGCGAACCGCCGAAGTGCTCGCGCGCTACCGCGCCGAAGGTTTCGTAGGTGCCCTGTAGGATACCCTGCGTGCCGATGTAGATCCACGAACCGGCGGTCATCTGGCCGAACATCATGAGTCCTCGCCGCTCTAACTCGCGGAAGTGGTCCCAGGTTGCCCAGCGGCCCACTAAGTTACCGTTGGCGATGAGTACGCGCGGCGCTCCCCGGTGCGTGCGGAAGACGCCGGCTGGCTTGCCGGACTGGACCAGCAGCGTTTCGTCGTCCGCGAGCTCACGAAGGGTCGTCACTAGGGCGCCGAACGCCTCCCAAGAGCGGGCCGCCCGGCCGGTGCCGCCGTAGACCACCAGCTCTTCGGGCCGCTCGGCAACCTCGGGGTCCAGGTTGTTCATCAGCATGCGCAGCGCCGCCTCCTGTTGCCACCCCTGGCAGGAGATCTCGGCGCCGCGCGGGGCGCGGACTGTGTGGGGTTTCGTGATTACAGTCACGGCATGTTTCTGTGGATACCCCTCACCGCCCGCGCCCGCAGTAGCTCCTTCGGTTCCGGATCACCCCGAACCACTTTGGACCCGAAGCAGAGCTCTCGCGGATCAACTTTTTTGTCCACCCTCACGGGATCTACGAAGCGGTAAGGTAACGCCTCCAAACGATCCGTTAGATCGGTCAATGCTTCTTCCCGAAACTCGAGCTGAATATCGGCGCTCTGGAAAAGACCACTTTGTGACCCCCCGACTTTCTCCCGGATCAGAGGTTCGTAATCCGGGTTGACCTCGAAGCCCAACGAATTGCGTCCGAGATTCCGCGCCGCTAGCGAGGTGGTTCCGCTGCCCAGGAAAGGGTCCAACACGGTTTCGCCCACGAAGGTGAACATCTTGATGAGGCGGCGGGGAAGCTCTTCCGGAAACATGGCCAGGTGTCCTCTCTGACGCTCGCCCCGAAAGTTCCAGTGCCCGGTAAAGTAGGTATTCCACTCCTGGTTGGTAAGCTCGGAGGCCTCCTTGACCTCGGGCGAAACCGGCGGCCCCTTCCCCAACTTCTTGAAGATCAGGATGAACTCGTAGTCGAGCTTCATAACACCGTTCCTCGGATAGGGATATGATCCCATGACCGTTGCTCCGCCGCTGGTATTGGTGGTGGTAACCTTCTGCCAGATCACCGCGCCCATGTAGTCGAACCCGATGGTTTCGCAGAAACGGATGATCTCCGCGCGGATGGGAATCACCTTGTACCGGCCGTAGTAGACCGAACGCGCGAACTGGTCACCGATGTTCACGCACAGGCGGCAGCCCAGCTCCAATACCCGGTAGCACTCGTTCCAGACCAGATTCAGGTTGTTGACGTACTCTTCGTAGCTGTCGTGAAAGCCGATCTGCTCCGCCCCGCCATAATCCTTGAGTTGCCAATAGGGGGGAGAGGTCACCACGAGTTGAACCGAACGATCGGGGAGCTCCGGCATCGCTCTGGAATCTCCGATGATGAGGCGGTGGTGCGTGGTCATGAACTCAGGTGCTGAAAAAGAAAGAGAACGCCCGCACTCTGTCGGAACTTTACCTTCGTCACAGCTCAGCGAGAATCCCCTCCCGCACCAGCGTGGTCGCCAGGTCGATATCCATCGAGAGCTGCCGATCCGCACCCAGGGGAGCGATCCGTTCGCGGACCAGCCGGTATGCCCGTTCGACTCCCGCTCCCGGCCGTAGCGGCTTCAGAAACTCGAGTGCCTGCGCCGCGCACATCAGCTCGATCCCGATTACCGTTTCGGCGTTGCGCAGCGCCCGCCGTGCCTTGCATGCAGCAGCGGGCCCCATCGACACGTGGTCTTCTTTGTTGGCGCCGGTCGGGATCGAGTCCACGCTGGCGGGATACGCGAGGACCTTGCACTCGCTGACCAGCGCGGCGGCGGTGATCTGCGCTAGCATCATACCGGAATGCAAGCCGGGGTCGGGAGTGAGGAAGGCGGGGAGATCCGACAGGTCCGGGTTGACGAGCCTCTCAACGCGGCGCTCGGAGATCGAGGCGAGATCGGCGAGCGCGATGGTAAGCAGGTCCAGCACCTGCGCGACCGGCTGACCGTGGAAGTTGCCGCCGCTCAGCACCAGACCCATCTCCCCACCGCCGGCGGGTTCGTCGGGAAAGATCAGGGGGTTATCGGTCGCGCTGTTCGCCTCCGTTGCCAGGACGCTGCGCACATAGGTGAAGGCGTTGCGGGCGGCGCCGTGGACCTGCGGCATGCAGCGGATCGCGTACGCATCCTGCACGCGAGGGTCGTTGTGACGGTGCGACTCACGGATCTGACTTCCCTCGAGCAGGGCGCGCAGCCGCTCGGCGCTCGCGAGCTGGCCGGGGTGGGGGCGTGCGCGCTGGATGGCGGGGTGGAAGGCGTCCGGCGTGCCGCGCAACCCCTCGAGCGACATCGCGCCCGCGACCTCGGCGGTCTCGACCAATCGCTCCGCGCCGAGCAGCGCGAGAACCCCGATCCCGGTCTGCATCTGGGTGCCGTTGTTGAGGGCGATACCCTCCTTGGCCTGGAGCCGGAGCGGTTCGAGGCCTACCCGCCGGAGCGCCTCGCCGCCGGGGAGAACCTCTCCGCCGACCTCGGCCTCGCCCTCTCCCACTAGCACCAAGGCCAGGTGGGAGAGCGGTGCCAGGTCTCCGGACGCTCCCACCGACCCCTGCTCCGGGATGACCGGGTGGACACCGCGGTTAAGCAGCTCCAGCAGCTGCTCGATCACTTCGACGCGCACCCCCGAAAACCCCTTGGCGAGCACATTGGCCCTGAGCAGCGTGACCGCGCGGGTTTCCTCACGGCAAAGGGGCGAGCCCACGCCGCAGGCGTGGCTGCGGATCAAGTTGAGTTGGAGCTCCTCGAGTTGGTCGGGGGGGATGACGGTCTCGGCGAGCCGGCCAAAACCGGTGGTCACGCCGTAGACCACCCGCCCCTCTCGCACGGCGAGGTCGACCACCTGGCGCGAGCGGCGCACCTTGTCGGCGGCATCCGGGAAGAGAACGATTACGGCCGTCCCCCTAGCGGCACGTTCCACCTCCGCGAGGGAGAGCCGGTCACCGTCGATATGAATGGATTCTCCCACTTCTCTTCCCGGTGTCGCCGTTGCACCGGAAAGGTAAACCGCCGGGAGCCGCTCCGCACCCCGGCGGGCGGAGTTACCTTACTACCGTCAAACTCGGTTCGTTCGGGACGGTCTGGTACGACCAGTCGAAAACCGCGAAGGTGCGCCCCAGCGAGTCTTCGTCCAACGCCTGCACGCGCGTCTGGGCGAAGTGGACCCCGGCCGGGAGCTGGAGCCGGAAGATGTAACTGTACCCCGCCCGTACCGCGATCGGGTCGGTCTGGTAGCCGGTGGCGGGGGCTTCGCGGGCGGCTTGGCACTCCGCTCCGCTGGCCGGACCGCAGACGAGGGCGGTGGTGGCCCCGAACTCCAGCACCCCGGTTTGGCCGAGCGGGCGGATCACCCAACCGCCCGTGGTCTCTTCCAGGCGCCACTGCGCCTCGGAGGAGTCGCCCGGGCGCACACCGTCGCGGTCCGCGGTTGAGACAAAACGGAAACCGCTCCGCTCGGGGTCGTCGCCGTGGGCGTACACCACGGCGCCGAGGGCGTCGGGCCGGGGAACAGCTCGCACGGTGTCGCTCATGTCGCTCACGTGCCCAAAGGTGTCCACGGCGGCGACGGTGTATCCGTAGAAGACGCCGTTCTCTGTTCGCTCGTCTAGGAAGCCGGTCCCGTCAGTCTCGCCCACCTGGTAGAGGAGATCAGAGTTGTCGTCGATCTCTACCAAGAAGACAAGGTACTTCCAGAAGTCTTCCGCCGTACCCCCAGACGACCACTGCAGGTACAGGGAGTTGTCCAGGGCCACGGCGTCGGCGTCGGCGGGCACGGGGGGCGGGGTAGCGTCCGGAACGGGTACCCGGATGGCGTTTTCGCTGCTCGTCTCTTCGTTCCGATCCTGGTCGAAGGTGGCCACGTAGTACTCGTAGTCGCGGCCCGGCGTCACGTTCAAGTCGGAGTACCGGCACCCCTCCGACTGGCAAGAAGTCACGGTGGCAATCAGTATGTAGCCACCGAAGCCGGCCTGCCGTCCGTAAACCCGAAAGGGCTCGTCTTGCCACTCGTCGGGGAGAGACCAGGTCAGCAGCACCGACGGCTGGCCTACCGGCTCGCCCGCCAACCACCCCTGCAGAAGCCATTCGTAACGGGCCGCCAGGTTCTCGGGGGCGCCGGGGCCCGGACCGGGAGGTCCGGGTGTAGTGGGGTCGCCGCAGCCCAGGAGCGCGAGCGTGGCGAGCAAGAAAATGGTGGTGGTCCTGGACATAGTCACTCTCCGGGAGGCGTGCCGAGCCGTTCCGTCTGGCGCCGGTCCGGACCGATGTCGCGCTCGTCGTGCTCGAACTTGAGGTCCGGAAGGTCGATCAGACGTACCAGTGCGCTGAACGAAGTGTTCCCGTAGGGGGTGCGCGTAAAGCTGAAGTTAGCCTCCCAGCGGTACAGGTTGCGGGTGACGTTGAGCCGGTGCGAGCCGAACTCCCCGTCGCTGATCGAGTAGCTGGTGTTCCAGTTGACGGTCCAGTTCCGGGTGGGCGAAAAGGAAACGTTTCCGCTCAGCGTCTGCGCGCCTTCCTGGCCGAGATCGGCCTCGTCCCGGGACGAGCGGAGTAGCGAGTAGTTGAGCGATACCCGCCACGGCCCGCCCCCGGAAGCCAAAGGGTTGGCCGTGGCAGTGGTGACGCGGGGGACGGCCGGGAGGGCGGGCTCACCTTCATCGGGGACCAGCGATTCGTCGCTCCCCGGCACCATGGCGCCGCTGTCACCTCTACCCAGCCCGATCAGGCGCCCTAAGAAGCCCACCAGGGGAGAGCCCGCGCCGAACGAAAAGGAGGCCCGCAAGCTGGAGAGCCGGGGCGAAAACGCGCCGTGCGCGGCCGCCTCTCCCGCCAGGGAGTCGGGGAGCTCGGAGCGGTCGAACAGCTCGTGGCTGGTCTGGATGGAGAGCCCGCTCAGAAGGTCGGAGCTGATGGTGTTACGCACCTCGCGGGTCACCAAGCCCGGCTCCCCGGCCGCGGCGCGCGCGAAGTCGTACTCGAAAGGGCTGGTGGAGACCGAAAGTAGCGTAACCTTGCGCGCCTCGGGTGGGGGAGAGCGGGTTTCCCCGGCTGGCTCCGTAGTGTCCGCGGCGGCGGTGTCGGTCGCGGCGGTGTCGGGAGGCTCTTCCTCCCGCTCCCGCAGCTTGGCTTCGATAGTCTGGTTGAACGTGAGCCGGAGGCGGTTGACGGTGCGTCCCCCCGTCTCCCCGAACACCCGCTTCTGGAGCTCGCTCTGGGTGGCTTGGGGTGAGTAGGTGTAGCTCAGCCCGGGGGAGACCTTGTGGCGAAAGCCGGAGTAGCCGCCCACGCCGGGAAAGAAGCCGAAGATGTCGGTCTGAAGCCGGGCTCCGAAGTCGGTCCGGAGCGGCGCGCTAACGTACTCCCCCCCGCTAGCCGTGTCGGCCCTGAGCTCGCTTGAGATACCCAGGTTGGGGGTAAGGGTGGTCGAGCCGATCAGCTGCTGCTGGTACCCCACTCCGGCCGACCAGCGGCCCCGGTCGCTGCGCAGAGCGCCGGGCGCTAGTTGAGTACCGTCGAGGGCGGTGGTGTCGGCGGGCACGCTGTCCGCGGGAGTAAAGCCGAACTGCTCCGTCCGCTCGAACGAGCCCGAGGAGGAAAAACTCAGCCAGCCGAAGGTAACCCCCTGGTTGAAGTTCGCGTCACTGTCCGTCTGCCGGGCGTACCCGCCCCGGCCGGGGTCCAAGCGGAGGTCTCGGGACGAGCGCGAGCCGCCTCCACTTAGCGTTAGCTGGGCGTTCTGGTACCAGCTCGGATCGGCGGCCTCACTCCGGAACAGTGTGATCGGCTGGGGGGAGATTTGCACCGTGGGAAAGGTGGTCTCCACCTGGTCGTCGGCCACCGACTGCCGCCGGGTGCCCCCCACGTTCACCGAACCCCAGTCGAAGCGGTGGGCCAGAGAAAAGCTGGAGCGAAGATTCTGGGTGGCCTCGCTGGGGTCGGTGGTGATATCGCGCAGGTAGAAAGAAGACGAGGCGTAATTCCCCTCCAGCCGCACCTTGCTGCGCTCGGTGGGATCCCACGAATTGCTGGTGCTGAGGGTAATCTGCCGGGCCCCGTCTTCTGGCCAGAACTGGCGCAGGTTCACCGATCCGTTGAGGAAGCGCCGCTTCCAGCGGTACTGGAGGGCGCCCGTGAGGGCGATGTAGGTGTCGCTCCGCCAGTCGAGCGCCGCCTGGGCACCCATGAACTGGTTGATAGCCCAGTAGTAGCCGAGGTTGGAGATGCTGCGCTGGTACCCGGACGAGGTGCGGACCACGTCGGTGAGCCCAAAGGAGGGGGTCAGCAAGCCACTCCGCCTCCCCTCGGCCAGGTCTTGGACCACGAAGGGGAGCCACATCACCGGAACGTTCTTGAAGTATAGCCGCGCCGGGCGCCCCACCAGGATACGGTCCTCGATAACCATCACCTGGTCGGACTGGAAGTGGTACTGCGGCTCTTCCCGGTCGTCCGAGGTGTAGGTGCTCTCCCGCGCGTAGATGGTGTTAGCGCTGTCGACGGTAACATCGCCGGCCACGTACCAGGTAGCCCCGCGCTCGGCCACCTCGGTGCGGCCCGAGAGGACGGTGGCCCGCGCCCGGTCCAGTTCGTAGAACATCACCTCCCCCTCGATCTCCTCGGCCTGCAGGCCGCTGGCGCGGGCGTCGTACGCCACCGCGGTGCGCTCGTCTTCCCGGTAGACGATGCTGTCTTGGGCCAGGAGCAGCTGGCTCTCTCGCGACACCTCGGACTCGCCGAAGAGCCGGAGCGTACGGGTTCCGGCCACGTATTCGGCGCGCTCGCCCGTATACTCGGTGAGCGTGTACCCCTCCAGCCCCCGCAGCCGGTCGATGATCGAGTCGGGCTCCGCCCGGGCGGGTGCCTCGCTGGTGTCGGGGAGCTGGGGCAGCTCGATCAGCGCGGAGTCGGGGAGAGCCGGAACGTCATCCTGGGCCGCCAGCCCGGCGGGCAGGAGCGCGAACCACGCCACGACCAGGAGACGCGCCTTCACGCTCTTCCCTCAGCGGCTGGTTCCTCGCTCCTCCGCCGGGTGACCAGGGCCGAAAGCCAGATGCTCACCTCGTAGAGGAAGAGCATGGGGATCATCATCATAATCTGGCTGACTAGGTCGGGCGGGGTAATAAGGGCCGAGCCGATGGTGATGATGACAATGGCCCAGCGCCGCTGGGCGCGCAGGAACTCCGGCGTGACCAGCCCCAGCACCGACAGGACCAGGATCACGATGGGGAGCTCGAACACGATCCCGAATGCCAGCAGGAGTTTGATGGTGAACGAGAGGTACTCACCGATGACGATGGACTGCTCCAAGCTCTCCTGCTGGAACCCCATGGAGAACTCCAGCGCCAGCGGGAGCACCGCGAAGTAGGCCAGCGCCACCCCGGCCAGGAATAGTAACAACCCGAAGTACAAACTGGGAACGATGACCCGGTGCTCGCGCCGGGTCAGCGCCGGGGAGAGGAACGTCCAGACCTGATACACCACGATGGGAAAGGCCAAAATGAGCCCCACCACCACCGCCAGCTTGAGCGTGATGATAAAGGGGTCGATGGGGTTCAGATACTTGAGCTTGGAGTCAACCAGGAAGGGATCGATGGGGCGAATGAGGAGCCCGAGAACGTCGAACCGTTCCACCAGGAAGTACCCGATCGCCGTGCCTACCACCACCGCCGCCAAGCTCCAGATGATTCGCCAGCGCAGCTCTTCGAGGTGGTCGAGGAACGGCATCTCTGATAGGGCCTTGCCGAAAATAGCTCTCTTCATTCTTCGCTCTTGCCGAGTGGCAACTCTTCCTGCAGCCGCCGGAGCGCGGGGTTGCCGCCACGGGCGTCGAGCTCCCGCAACTCTTCATAGAACTCGGTTAGGTCCTGAAAGTTTCGGTACACCGAGGCGAAGCGCACATAGGCGATATGGTCGCGCGTCTTGAGCTGCTCCATTACCCGTTCCCCCAAGACGTCGCTGCCCACCTCTTGCTCGTCTTGCCGGTCGAGCCAGCGCTCGACCTCCTCCACCACCCGCTCGATCTCGTCAGCGGCGACGGGCCGCTTGGCGCACGCCATGCGGATGCCACGCAGGAGCTTGCGGCGGTCGTACCCCTCCCGCTCCCCGCTCCGCTTGCGGATCTGGAGGGGTCTCTCCTCCACGTATTCGTAGGTGGTAAAGCGGCGGCCGCAGCCGGTACACTCGCGGCGGCGGCGGATGGCGCGGCCCTCCCGGCTAGTGCGGGAGTCCACGACCCGGTCCTCGTCGTTCTGGCAGTAAGGGCACCGCATGGGTGGAAACGCGCGGCCGCCTCTAACGCCGGCCGCTACCTCTCTACGGCTGGTCGAGGCGTTCCCGGGCGAGGGTGGCCTCGGGGCTGTCCGGGTACGCCGCCACCAGCCGGCTGAGGATCAGGGCGGCCGCCTCGGCGTTTCCCCGCTCCTCTTCGAGCAGGCCGGCCCGGTACATAGAGGTGGGCGCCTTTTCCGAGTTCGGATACCGCTCCAGCAACCGGGCGTAGGCGTCGAGCGCGGCCTCCCTTTCGCCGGATTCAGAGTGCGCCTCGCCGATCTGGAACTGGGCCTCGGAAGCGAGCGGATGATCCGGGTACAGCCGCAGGAACTCCTCGAACCCGGCCCGAGCCGTGGCCAGGGAGCCACGCCGCAGGGCCTCCATCGACGCCTCGAAGAGATCCCGGGCCGGAGGCAGGTCCGCCAAGTCGCCTCCCTCTTGGTTCCACTCCCCCCCCTCCGCCCTATGCTCGAGCCGCTCGCGCAGGTCTCCGAGCCGCCGCTGGCTCTGGCCCATCAGCTCCTGGATTTGGAGGAGCTGCGTCTCGACCTGGTGGAGTTGGCTCGCCTGCTCCCCCTGCTGGCGGTTCTGCTGGCTGCTGAGAGAGTCCAGCAAGAGTTCGTTCTGGCGGATGACCTCCTGTAGCATCTCCTGCTGGGTGGAGCGCGTCAGCTCCACCTGGGCGGTCAGATCCTGGAGGTCGCGTTTGGTGGCGCACCCCGCCGTGAGAACCGAGACGCCCGTAACCACGACCGCTGCCAAGTGTGGGCTCATCTAGTCTCTCCGGGCACGGCTCGGAGTTCCCCGCCGATGATCGCGAAGTCGTCGCGCCGGTTCATGGCCCAAGCGCTCTCGTTGGAGCCGTCGGCGATCGGCCTCTCCTTGCCGTAGCTGACCGTGGAGATACGCTCGGGAGAAACTCCGTGGCGGACCAGGAACGCCCGCGCCGCCTCGGCGCGGCGCTGCCCCAGAGCCAAGTTGTACTCGGTGGTTCCGCGCTCGTCCGTGTGCCCCTCGACGCGCAGGCGTACGCTGGGATTCATGCGCATGATCTCGGCTTTGACGCGCAGCTTCTCCTGCGCCTCGGAAGACAGGAGGTTGCTGTCGAAGTCAAAGTAGACGCGCTCGCTCAGCGCCTCTTCGGCGCGTGCCCGCTCCGCCTCGCGAACAGTGGCCAAGCGCCGGGCTTCGGCTAGCGAATCGGCGCGGGCGGCGGAGTCCGGGTTCACCACTCTGGCCGCTCCCTCGGGGTCGGGCGCCGGACCTTCGGCGGGTGGCTTCTTCTTGCACCCCACCCACCCAACCGAGCAGACGAGGGCGATGAGGAGCAGGCGTCCGGGTTTCATTAGACCTCCGGGAGTCGAAAGGGACGGTTGCGAGAAAGATACACCTTTTGGCCCCGCGGGAAAATCCCCTCCGGGGCGGTTCTCTAAGGAAGCCTCAAGCCGCGAGACCAGGCGGGCAGGCCGTACCCCGCTCCCCGCAGGAGCGGCCGCACCCGGCCACTCACGGTGTCCAGCACGAAGAGCCCGCCGCCGTCCTGGTCAGAGGCGAAGACCAGGTGGCGCCCGTCCGGGGCCCAACTCGGGTCCTCGTTCCGTCCCCGCTCGGTGAGCAGGCGCAGCCGGCCGGACTCGGCCTCGGCCACCGCGATTTGGAACGAACCGTCCACCCGGGCCGAGAAAGCTATCCCGCCCCCCCTGGGAGACCAGTCTGGCGAGGTGTTATAGCCGCTAGCGCCGTAGCGGTACTCGGTCACCGCCCGGCTCCCTTCGCCCGAGGACGGCCTCACGTAAATGTGCGGCTCGCCCACCCGGTTCGAGACGAAGGCGATCCAGCGACCGTCCGGAGAGAAGGTGGGAGAGAGGGAGTCGTAGCGGCGGCCGCTGGTGAGCGGTTGGGGACGGCAGTCAGTCAGCGCGGAACACGTTACCACCTCGGTGTTACCGCCGATCCAGGCGGCGAAAGCCAAGCTGCGGCCGTCGGGCGAATACGCCGGGGTGATATTGATACCGTCGCGGTCCGAGATCACCCGGTCCCTGCCGGTACGCAGGTCCCGCTCGTACACCGCCAGGGTTCCCTCACGGAAAGACGAGTAGGCGATCTTCGCCAGGTCCGGAGACCACGCCGGAGAGAGGGCGATGGAACCGTCGTCAGTGATCTGGCGGAGCCGCTCGCCGTCCGAGTCGACCACGAAGATCTCCTTTACATCACCGCTTTGGCGCACCAAGGCGATGCGGGAGGCGGCCATGCCAGGCTCGCCAGTGGCCCAATACACCACCCGGTCCGAAAGCTGGTGGACCGCCATCCGGTAGTCGCCAGCCGGCAGAGTAAACACGGCCCGCTCACGCTCCTGGCCGTACACAGCGTCGTGGAGCGTGAGTTCTAGCCTCCATCCATCCGGCCGCTCTCCGAGCCGCCCCTCCAGCACCCAGTCGGCCCCCCGCTCCTGCCAGAGCGCCCGGTCCACGGGCTCGCCCGGCCGCGCGTCACCCGGCTCCACCAATTCGAAGCGGTCGCTAAAGTCGAGGTCTTGCCGGATGATAGTCCGCACCTGCTCCCCCACCTCCGACGGCAGCCCCTCCACCGAGAACGGCAAGACCACGAAGCCGGGCTGGTACTCGGGCTGGTACTCCAACTCCAGCCGCACGCCTTCTTCCTGGGCGGCCAGGGGAAAGGCCGCCAGTAGCAAGAGGGAGATAGACCCAACCAGCAAGCGCATAAAGATGCAGTCTTGGTACGACTAGCTATTCATCGGGAGGGCCGGAAAACGAAGACCACCGTCAGAGTCTCGCCGGAGTAATCTCCGGGAAGCGGACCGAAGGCATCATTCAATCCGGCCTGTTCGATTGCCTCCATCGCCGAGGCCCGAAAACGGAAGCTCCCGCTGGCCCTGACCACCTCGATGTGGTCCACCGAGCCGTCGCGGTGGATGCGGAAGCGGACCTCCGCCCGGTCGCTGCGTGCGTCAGGGGGGCGGCGCCAGTAGCGGTTAACCGCCCGGTAAATACTCCTCAGATACGCCTGGTCCGTGAATTCGGCCCCTTCCAGGCGCACGTTGAGCCCAGCTCCACCCTCGGACGCGGGGTCCGGTTCCGGGCCTCTCGGCAGCCCCGGCTCGGCCCTTTCGGTTTCCTGTGTCTTCGGTCTCTCCTCCGGCGGCTCGGGCTCCGGCTCGGTTGTAGGCCGCAGTTGCTCTAGAGGTTCCGCCTCGGGGGGAGGCTCGGGCTCGGGGGGCTCGGAGTCGGAGCGTTCCGGCGCGATTTGCACCGGTTCCTCGGCCACCTGGCCCGGGGCCACGGGCGGCGGGGAGACGATCTCTACCGCGTAGACACGAACCGGGGGCAAGGGCGCCCGCCCTGCGGCCGCCAGCCACGCCGCCCCCAGCGCGGCCAGGTGTAGGGCCGCCGAAACTGCTACCCCCGCGCGAAAACCGCGCCCCCCCGAGCGAGTTACCTGGCGCACGATCACGGCGCGTCCGGCTCGGGCTCGGCCACCAGCCCCACCGCGGCCACATCGGCCGACTTCATCACCCCGAGTACCCGCAGCACCTCGCCGTACGGCACCCCCTGGTCGGCCCGCAAGTAAACGCGACTAGCTCCGGCCGCCCGCGTTTGCTCCACCAAGGCGGCTTCGAACTCAGCGGGCTGGACGCGCGCCTCCCCGATGTGAATGGAGCCATCCCGGGTAACGGAGACGACCACGCCCTCGGGCGCGGTGATCGCTTCCGCCCGCGCGCGGGGCACGTCGACCTCGACACCGCTCTGCATAATGGGCGCGGTGATGATAAAGATGACCAGCAGCGTGAACGCCACGTCGACCAGCGAAACCACGTTGATTTCGGCCTGGCGCGGGAGTCCGGTCCCGGAACGGTCGCGGGTGCGCGGCACGACTGCTACAACCGGCCTTCCCGGGCCAGGGTGCCGATGAACTCGCTGGAGAAGCCCTCCAGTTCGCCCATGAACAGCCCCAGCCGGCCGGTAAAGTAGTTGTAGGCGATAGCCGCGGGGATGGCGACTACCAGCCCGGTCACGGTGGTGATGAGGGCCTCGGCCACGCCGGGGGCCACGGCGCTAATGTTGGCCGACCCGGCCGAGGCCACCCCGATGAAGGCGTTCATCACCCCGATCACCGTCCCCAGCAACCCCAGGAGCGGCGCTACCGTCGCGGTGATCGCCAGCCAGAGTAGTCCGTGGGAGAGGTCGTCCCGCTCGACCCCCTCTTCCTTCTCCAGCACCAGCCGGAGAACTTCGAGCTGGGTGGGGGATAGCTCCGGGACGTCGGCGCCCTCCCGCAGGGCACCCGGGCGCAGCTCGGAGAAGAAGTTGACTCCCCGCCGAAACACGCGGGTAAAGGGGGATTCGGGCAGCGCCAAGATGGTTTGATAAGCGTCCTCCAGCCGCTGGGCGCGCTCGATTTCGTCTAGGAAGGCGTCAGCCCCCCGCTCCAGCCGGCGGAACTGGACGAACTTCCAGACCAGGATCATCCAGGAGGCGAACGAGAAGAGGAGGAGCACCAGGAGGACTAACTTGGTGGAGAGCGAGCCCTGCGAGATCATCGTCCAGGAGGTGATCTCGCCCTCCGCTGCGAATTGGCTAAGGGTTATGGTCACACTAACGCTTCCATGGTTGTTATTCCACCGCCTGCTAGGTATGCGTAAGTCTCCCGCAACCCTTCTTCCAGGGTGATCCGCGGGCTCCAACCGAGGGCTCCGAGCCGCCCGGCGTCCAAACTCGACCGGCGCAGCTCTCCCGGCCGGGCAGGCCTCTGCTCAACGTCGGCGCTACGACCGGAAACTTGCATCAGCACGCGCGCTAACTCGTTCACGCTCGTTTCCCGGCCGGTACCCACGTTGAAGCCTCTGTCGTCGATAGAGCGCGGAGGGTCCAACCTAACCTCGGAGCAGAGCAGGTTGGCCGTCACCACGTCGGCCACGTGCACGTAGTCACGGGTCTGCTCGCCGTCGCCGAAGACCGCGAGCCGCTCGCCCGAGAGCAGCCGGTTCGAGAAGATGGCCACCACACCCGCCTCTCCGTGCGGGTCTTGGCGCGGGCCGTAGACGTTGGCGTAGCGCAAAGATACGTACTCCAAGCCGTGAACGCGGCGGTAGTAGTAGAGGTAATACTCTCCGGCCAGCTTGGTGACTCCGTAAGGGCTCTCGGGGAGCTTACGGCTGGTTTCCGGGGTGGGCCGGATCTCCGGCTCGCCGTAGATAACCCCTCCAGAAGACACGTAGATAAAACGTTTCACGCCCGACTCCCTGGCCGACTCCAGCAAGTTGAGGAGACCATCCAGGTTGACGCTCGCGTCGAAGCGGGGGTCCGCCACCGACAGCCGCACGTCAATCTGGGCGGCGTGATGGTTGATGATGTCGAAACCACTGCCGCCAATCAGCTCCGCCGCCTGCGGATCGCGGACGTCCAGTTGGTGGAAGCCGGCGCCAGCCGGCACCCATTCGCGGCGGCCCCGGCTCAAGTCATCCAGCACCGTAACCTGGTACCCGGCCGCCAGGTAGGCGTCGGCCACGTGGGAGCCGATAAAGCCGGCCCCACCCGTCACCAGAACCCGTTTGTTACCCTTCACGATCGAGCTCGAAGAGGTAGCGCGCGGTATCGATCGCCGCGGTACCGCGGCCGTTCCCCACCGCCTCCTTGAGCCGCACCGTGGGCGCGTGAAGCACCTTGTTCATCAGGGCGCGGGTAAAGACGTCTATCGCCTCCTGGTCCTCGGGCGGCAGGTGGCGGAGCCGGCGCAGCACCCGGTCGACCTCGGCGCGGCGCACTCGCTCGGCCCGGGCGCGTAGCTGCCTGATGGTGGGCACCACCGCCAAGCCGGAGTACCAGCTCCAAAAATCGTCCACCGCCTCGGTCACCATACTCTCGGCCCGGGGCAGCTCGGCCGCGCGCCGGTCTGCGCCCTCGGAGACCACCTGCCGCAAGTCGTCGATGTTGTACAGAAATACGTTCGGCTCCCGCTCCAACTCGGGCGCCACGTCGCGGGGGAGGGCGATGTCTATGATGCACAAGGGGTGGGCCGGGCCGTGGGGCAGCGCCGCCCGGAAGCGCTCCCGCGTGAGCACGGGGTGGGGGGCGGCGGTGGAGCAGATCACCACGTCGACCCCACCCAACTCGGCGGAGAAGTCTTCGAAGCCGACGGCCCTGGCTCCCCACCTCTCCGCGATCTCGACGGCCCGCTCGCGGGTCCGGTTGGCCACCACCGAGGCACGCACTCCCTCGTCGTGCAAGCGGGCCAGGGTGGTCTCGCTCATCTCCCCCGCCCCTAACACCAGCGCCCGGCGGCCTTTGAGGTCACCGAAGATCTTGCGCACCAGTTCCACGGCCGCCGAGGAGACCGAGGCCGCACCCTCCCCCACCCCGGTCTCCTCGCGCACCCGGCCGCCCACTCCGAGGGCGGTCTGGAAGAGCCGGTGTAGCACCGCTCCGGCCGCTGGTCCGCTCTTGCAACCGGCCTGGCGGGCCAGTTGGTACGCTTCCCTCACTTGCCCCTGGATCTGCGGCTCTCCGAGGATCATCGACTCCAGCCCGGCGGCCACCCGAAAAAGGTGCTCGGCCGCCCGGCGGTCGCGCAGTACGTAGACGTAGCGGCGCGCCTCCTCGAGCGGCAGCCCGGCTCGCCCGGCCAGCAGGGCCTCGGCCTGGGTCACGCCGCTCTCTCCCCCGGGCGACGACAGTATCACCTCGGTGCGGTTACAGGTCGAGAGGAGGGCGGCTTCGTCGCAGCTTCCCGAATCTACCAACGAGGTTACCGCGCGGACGGATACGGCACGCCCGCAGGCGAAGCGCTCGCGCACCTCTACCGGCGAGGTCTGGTGGCTAACCCCTACGACTGCAAGAGGCATCGCTCGATACGTTCCTTTACGTCCTGATCGTCACCGCGCAGGGCGGCGTCCACGAACTCCTCGCTGACCAGCTCTTGCCAGCAGCGGTGGCGGCGCTCCGGGTCGTCGGGCCAGCGGCCGTGAATCAGCTTCCTGACACCCGACAGCCGCCTGGCGGCCTTGCCCGCGCCGGGGGGGATGGCTGCGGCGACCCGGTCCCGGAGCCGTCCGGCCAGCAGAGGGGCCGCCCCGCCGGTCGATACCGTGGCCACCACCCCACCCCGCCGCACCACAGCGGGGGTATGGAGGGTGGACACACCGGGGTGGTCGGCCACGTTTACCCATCCACCAGCGTCCCCGGCCACCTGCCGGTTCACCGCCGGGTCGGAGGTGGCCGCGAAGACCACCCCGTACCCGTCTGCCTCCGGGCTCCGATACCGGCGCCGTTCCAGCGTGAGCCGCCTCTGGTTCGCGAGCCGCTCCAAGTCAGGGCAGGCCGCGGGCGCCACCACCACGGGGCTCCCGCCCGCCTCGATCACCCCGAGCGCCTTGCGCCGCGCCACCCGGCCACCCCCCACCACCAGCACCCGCACCGAAGAAAGGTCGAGCAAGCAGGCGTAGAGCGGCTTCATAGAAACATTCCCCCGCGCGCGAACGGCACCCTGAGCAGGAGGTAGCTTGCCACCACCAGGGCGAATCCGAGCACGCTCGCCAGGGCCGCGCGGTGCTCCCGCCTGCCGGTCCTCAGCAAGAGTATGACCCCGAACACAAACCACGTCAGTACCCCCCAGATTACGTGGGGGTTTCGGAACTCTAGCGAGCCTCGCTCCCCCACCATCCACGCCCAACCAACCAGCAGGGAGAGGGTAAAGAGCGGAAACCCGAGCGCTAACGCCCGCCCGCCCAGCCGGTGGAGCGTCTCCAAAGGTGGAAAAAAGCGGAAAACGGCGCCGAACCTCTTCCCCTTCAGCTGCCGGAACTGAAGCAGGTACATGAGTCCGGCGGCGGAGCCGACGGTGAGTCCGGCGTAGCCCGCAAAGGCGAGCGTCACGTGCAGGGCGAAGCCGGGGCCCCCGAAGGCGGTGTCTGCCACCGGCGGACTGACCCCCGCGGCCAGCGCCACCCCCAGCAGTAGCAACGATACCGGCACCAGCACCAGCCCCACGGTGCCCGCCTTCCACCCCAGGGCGGCCCACAGCGACCCCAGCGTGACCAGCAAGGCCAAGACCGAAAGAACGGGTCCAAGCCCGGTCAGGGGAAGCTCGCCGTAGCGAAGCACGTAGCCCGCCAGGGCGAGCAGGTGCAGAAGCGCCGCGCCCGCCACCGTGCCGGTGGCCGCCGGGGTCCAGTCGCCGCGCGGACGTAGAAGTGAGGCGGTGAGGATGACGGTGGCCACCGCGTACAGCCCTAGCGCGACACCGTGGAGGGTCCCGGTCACTCCCGTCTATCAGGGCATCTTGGCGATCAGCCGCACCGGCAACCCCTCCTCCAGGGCGGGCTGTTTCAAATCGGAGACGCGCGCCGAAGAGGTGTTTTCCATCACCCTTACGACCTGCAAGCGGGCTATCTCCACCTCGGGCCGCACCCCCCAGCGCCGCTCCCGGGGCGGAACGAAGGCCAGGAATTCGTCCCCCTCCTGCACCCCGGCCCGCGCGCCCAGGTCGAGGATGGCGATCTCTTCGGTCATCTGGAGGGTGTGGGGCCGCTGGAAGGTTACGATGGTGCCCTCGAGCCCGCTGGCCGAAGCCGGGTGAACGCCGGGGACGAGCGGGAAGTCGGGCATCGGCACCGCCCAATCCTCCAGCTCGATCTGGTCAAACATGTCGGTGACCACGGCGGTCGCCACGCCCCGCTCGAGCGCGGCCACCGTAACCATGCCCGTGACTCGGTACAGCCGTCCGTAACCCCCCAACCGGTCCGCCGGGCGCAAGAGTTGGAACTGGTCGCCCACCCTCGCCGAGGCGCCGGGATCAAGGGGAATGTAGATACGGTTGTAGAGCTGTATCTGGGGAGACATCCCGAGCGGTATGACCGTCTCGTGTTTTAGCTCGGCCACGTACCCCACCCGGCCGACCTCTCTCTCCAGCGCGACGAACGAAGCCGAGTAGAAGTCGCCGGCGGTGACCGCGGTTACTTCCTCGCGCCGCCAAGCCCGGAAAGTAGGGCCCTCGGCCACTTCGGGACCCTGGTCGCTGACCTGGAAAACCGTGCGCGCGGGCGTGGGGCGGGCCGGCTCCACGGCGCGGCCGGGGCCGGGGCCAGGCAGACGGAGCCGCTCCGACGGGTAGATGAGCGCGGGATCGCGGACCACGTCCGTGTTGAGCCGGAAGATCTCCGGCCACAGGAAGGGGTCGTTGAGATAGACCCGGGCGATGTCCCACAAGGTATCACCCGGCCGGACGGTGTGGACGCGGGGCTCAGCGGGCTCTTCCCGCTCTTGGGCAGAGAGCGGCCCGGCGGCCAGGAGAACGGCGATTACAGCGGTCCGATTCATCATATTCCTCCTACGGTAGTGTCTGTGACCGCGACCGAACCTCAAAGCAATACCCGCCAGACGACTCAAAAGGGCAAGTCGTCATCCTCCTTCATCGAGGGCGCCTCGTAGTCTTCGTAGCCGCTCCCGGACGACTGCCCTCCCTGGGGGGCACCGCCGTCCTTGCCCCCGAGCATAATCATCTCGCGGGCGTTGATCTCGGTGGAGTACTTGGTCACCCCGTCCTTGTCCTCGTAAGAGCGGTACTGGATCTCCCCCTCTATGTAGACCCGGTCGCCCTTTTTCAGGTACCGCTCCACCACCTCGGCCAGCTTGGCCCACGCCACCACGCGGTGCCACTCGGTCTTCTCCTGCTCGTCGCCCTCCTTGTTGCTCCAGCTCCGGCTGGTGGCGATGGAGAGCTGCGCGACGCGGGTTCCGCTGCCGGTGGTGCGGATCTCGGGGTCGGCGCCCAGGTTACCGATGATGAGCGCCTTGTTGAGTGAGCGGGACAAGTGGACCTCCTGGGGTCGTGGGGGAACGGTATACGAGCCTCCCTCAAGGTAGGGAGAAATCGCCCTCTGTCAACGAGCGGGTGTCTCCAGCTCCTTCCGCATGACCACCGCGTCCTCGCGGGGGCGCGTGTAGTACCCCTTGCGCAACCCCGCCTGGGTGAACCCCGCGGCTCGATATAACGCCAGCCCAGCCCGGTTGGATACCCTCACCTCCAGAAAACATTCGCGCACTCCCCGCAGCCGGAGCCGGTCGAGCATCGCCTCCAACAGGGCGCGGCCCACCCCCCGCCCCCGCGACTCCGGCCGCACCGCCAAGTTGCCCAGTTCGGCCTGATCCGCCGCCCACCACGCCGCCGCGTACCCGGTTACCCCGCCCGCGTCCGCGGCCACCAGCAGGTCGGCGTCGCCGCGGTGGAGGAGTGAGCGGAAGGTCCGCTCCGACCACGGCGTGCTGAACGACGCCCGCTCGATACCGAGGACGGCGGGCAAGTCGGGCGGCTCCAGGGAGCGGAGAGAGGTCACGGCCCGGGCAGCAACCGGCGCGCTCAAGGAGACGCTCCCTTGCCAGCGCGGATACGCTCGGCCCCGGGCGGACGCAGGTACTCGGGTTCCCAGCCTGAGGGGCTGGCGATTCGCCCCAGCTCCGGCGCTACTTCTGCCAGCCAGATGAGCGCCGAAGCCCGCGGGACGGCGAGGTGCGGTGGGGCCACGGCGGCGCCCAGCTCCTCTTCGAGCTCATGCCGGTGCAGGCTTGCGCCCTCGCCCGTGAAGAAGGGCGGCTCCTGGCCCCGGAAACGGCCCATCAGCTCTTCCAGTGAGAGTGCCGCCGGCTCCATCAGAGCCGTGATCTGAGCTTCCCCGTCCCCCCTACCCTTTTCCTTCCCGCCTAGCTCATAACAAGCGGCGTATACATCGCGCCGCCGCGCGTCGATGAGGGCGCACACCGGGCGCGCCAGCGGCCACGCCCCGGCCGCCCGCGCCAGTAAACCCGAGTAAGCGTGAAGCGGGATGGCGAGCGCCCGCGCGACCCCCTTGGCGGTCGCCGCCGCCACCCGCAGTCCGGTGAACGACCCCGGCCCCCCGGCCACCACCACCCCGGCCAGCTCGCCCGACTCCGCGCCGGTGGCAGAGAAGAGCCCGTCGATCTCCGGAATGAGCAGGCCAGAGTGCCGCTTGCTCCGGAAGAGCCGCTCGGCCAGGAGCTCGCCGCTGTGGCCCAGCGCCACCGAACCCGCCTCGCTAGAACAGTCCAGCGCCAGGAGGAGAGACACGGAGGGGATCAGCTAGCGGGAACCATGGCCGGCAAGGGCGGGGGATCTCCCACCCGGCCGAGTCCGACGCGCCGCAGGAGTGGATCACCCGCGTCTTCCAGGGTGACTTCCCAACGGGGCCGGGGGAGCAGCTCCCCAGCCCGCTCCGGCCATTCGATCAGGACCACCTCGCCCTCCCCGCCCAGCTCCTCCCACCCCAGCTCCCACACCTCTTCCGGGCGCTTGAGCCGGAACAGGTCCAGGTGGATTAAGCGGAGCCCGCGCGGAGAGTCGTACTCCAGACGGAGGTTGAAGGTGGGAGAAGGGATCTCTCCCCGCACCCCGGCCCCGCGCGCCACCGCCCGGGCCAGAGTGGTCTTGCCCGCCCCCAAGGCGCCCCGCAGGGCAAGTACCGCGGGGGGCGGTGTCTCGCCGCCGACGCGCTCTCCCCACGCCGCGAGCGTGCTCTCGTCCCACACCGCTCCGCTCACGCCGGGCCGGCGCGGCTCTTTCGACCTCCGCCGCGGGCTTTGAGTTCGAGCAGCTGGTCGCGCAGCACCGCCGCCCGCTCGAAGTCGAGTTCGGCGGCGGCGGCTTCCATCTCCGCCTCGATCTCTTCCCTCAGGAGCTCGGCGTCCCGGCCGTAGCCGGCTCGCGGTTCGGCTACCCGGAGTCCGGTTCGAGTGGCCCGCGCGTCGGCCACCTTGGTGGAGCGCAGCGTCTCTTGGACCGATTTGATGATGGTCTGGGGGGTGATGCCGTGCTCCTGGTTGTGGCGCAGTTGGATCTCCCGGCGGCGCTCGGTCTCGTCGATCATCCTCCGCATAGAGCCGGTGATCCGGTCGGCGTACAGGATCGCCTTGCCGGCCACATTGCGGGCGGCCCGGCCCACTGTTTGGATGAGCGAACTGTCAGAGCGCAGGAAACCCTCCTTGTCGGCGTCCAGGATGGCCACCAGCGAGACCTCGGGCAGGTCGAGCCCTTCGCGCAGCAGGTTGATGCCCACCAGTACGTCGAAGCTGCCCAGCCGCAGATCGCGCAGTATCTCTACCCGCTCGATGGAGTCGATATCGGAGTGCAGGTAACGCACCCGCGCCCCGTGCTGGTGCAGAAAGTCGGTCAGGTCTTCAGACATCCGCTTGGTGAGCGTGGTGACCAGCACCCGCTCGCCGCGGGCCGCCCGCTCGCGGATCTCCGCCAGCAGGTCGTCCACCTGGCCGCGTACCGGGCGTACCTCGACCTCGGGGTCGGGGAGACCGGTGGGCCGGATGATCTGCTCCACCACCACGCCACCGCTCTTCTCCAACTCGTACGGCCCCGGCGTGGCCGACACGAAGACCGCCTTGGGCACCAAGGACTCCCACTCCTCGAACTTGAGCGGCCGGTTGTCCAGCGCCGACGGCAGCCGGAAGCCGTGCTCCACCAGGGTTAGCTTGCGGGAGCGGTCGCCCTTGTACATGCCCCCGATCTGGGGTACGGAGACGTGGCTCTCGTCCACCATGAGCAGGAAGTCCTCGGGGAAGTAGTCGAACAGACACGCCGGGCGCTCGCCCTCTTCCCGGCCGGTGAGGTGGCGGGAGTAGTTCTCGATGCCCGCGCAAGTGCCAATCTCCAACATCATCTCGAGGTCAAAGAGGGTGCGCTGTTCCAACCGTTGCGCCTCCAGGAGCTTCGCCTCGCCGCGGAGCTCCCGGAGCTGCCCGTCCAGTTCGGCGCGTATCTTCACCGCCGCCCTCTCGATATGTTCCCGCCCGGTCACGAAGTGGGTGGCCGGAAAGATGGCAGCCCGGGTCATGGGGGTGATGGTCTCTCCGCTGAGGGGGTCGAAGCGGGAGACCCGCTCGATCTCGTCGCCCCACAGCTCGACTCGCACCCCTTGCTCTTCGTAAGCCGGGTACACCTCCACGGTGTCGCCGCGCACCCGGAAGGTGCCAGGTTCAAAGTGGACGTCGTTGCGCTTGTACTGGACCTCTACCAGGGCGCGCAAGAGCTGCTTGCGGGGCAACTCCTGGCCTCGTTCCAGCGTGAGCATGCGGGAGCGGTACTCGCGCGGGTCGCCCAAGCCGTAAATGCACGACACCGAGGCCACGATCACCACGTCATCCCGTTCCATCAGCGACGAGGTGGCCCTGAGACGCAGCCGCTCGATGTCCTCGTTGATCGACGAATCCTTCTCGATGTAGGTGTCGCTGGAGGGGACGTACGCCTCCGGCTGGTAGTAGTCGTAGTAAGAGATGAAGTATTCGACCGCGTTCCTGGGGAAGAACTGCTTGAGCTCGCCGTAGAGCTGCGCCGCCAGCGTCTTGTTGTGGCTCATCACCAGCGTGGGCCGGGCGTGCCGGGCGATGACGTGGGCCATGGTAAAGGTCTTGCCCGTGCCCGTGGCCCCCAGCAGCGTCTGGAAGCGCTCGCCCCGCGCTAGCCCCCCGGAGAGCTCCTCGATGGCTTTGGGCTGGTCGCCGCGCGGCTCAAAGGGAGCGTCGAGGGAAAAGGGGGAGGCGGTGGCGATCATGTGGCCACTTCAATCTTCCACCGTCAGGTCGCTCTCCTCGAAGTGCTCGCGGCGCTCCACCGAGAGGACCCCGTTCACGCCCTTGATCGACTTGAGCACCCGCTTGAGGTGAGTGAGGTTTTCCACCTCGATCACGAAGCTCCCCCGCATGCCCAGCTCCTCGGAGCGGATGTCGGCGCTCTTGATGTTGGTGTCGGTCTGGGTGATGGTGCTGGCGATGTCGGCGAAGAGCCCTTGCCGGTCGCTCCCCTCCATCTCGATACGCACCAGGAAGCGTTCGCCCGCCTCGGCTTCCCACTCGATGTCTACCCTCCGCTCGGGGTGTTCGGCCAGCTGTAGCACGTTGGGGCAGTCGGTGCGGTGGATGGAAACGCCGCGGCCGCGGGTAATGTAGCCGATCACCTCGTCGCCGGGCACCGGCTGGCAGCACTGGGAGTAGCGCACCATGAGCCCGTTCACCCCCTGGATGCGTACCCCCTTGGACCGACCGCGCACCCGCGACACCAGCCGGTCGAACGCCGAGTCGGGCCGGTCCGCGGCCGGGGGCGCCCAGTCGTCCCAGAGCTCCTTGAAGACGGCGGAAGGCCCCACGTCGCCCCGCCCCAAGGCGGCGAAGAGGTGGGCCGAGCCCGGGTAGGAGAGCCGCTTGGCCGCCCGCTCGAAACGCTCCTCCGACACCCGTCCCCGCCGCGACTTGCGGATCTCCCGTTCGATGAACTCTCGCCCCAGCTTCACGGAGCTCTCCAGCTCTTCCTTGCGGATCCACTGGCGGATCTTGTTGCGGGCCCGGGCCGTTTT
Organism: Longimicrobiaceae bacterium; assembly: GCA_050732775.1. Taxonomy (GTDB): domain Bacteria; phylum Gemmatimonadota; class Gemmatimonadetes; order Longimicrobiales; family Longimicrobiaceae; genus JBOHRN01. The sequence continues at coordinate 46,849 of JBOHRN010000041.1, forward strand.
CACGAAAGCGAGCCAATCTCGCGAGGGGCGCTGGCGGGGGTCGGTCACGACCTCGACGGTGTCTCCGTTCTTGAGCTGCTTGGAGAGAGGGGCGATGCGCTCATTCACCTTGGCACCGGCGCAGTGGAGCCCTACCTCGGTGTGGACGGCGAAGGCGAAGTCGATGGGGGTGGCCCCCTTGGGTAGCTGCTTGACGTCGCCGTGCGGGGTAAAGACGAAGATCTCGTCCTGGAAGAGGTCGATCTTCAGGAACTCCATGAACTCTTCCGGCTCGCGCGTGTCCTGCTGCCACTCCAGGACTTGCCGGAACCAGGTCAAAGTCTCGTCCACCTCGTCGCCGTCGCGTCCCCCGTCTTTATACTTCCAGTGCGCCGCGATGCCGTACTCGGAGGTGCGGTGCATCTCGCGGGTGCGGATCTGGATCTCGTACGGCCGCCCCCCCGGACCGAACACGGTGGTGTGGAGCGAGCGGTAGAGGTTCGACTTGGGGGTGGCGATATAGTCGTGAAAGCGCTCGTGGAGAGGGGTCCAGCGGTTGTGGATCACGCCCAAGGCGTGGTAGCAGTCGCCCACCGTGTCTACCGTTACCCGCATCGCCATGAGGTCGTAGATCTGCTCGTACGGCTTGTCGCGGTGGACCATCTTCCGGTAGATGGACCAGAGGTGCTTGGGCCGCCCCGTGACCTGGCACTGGATGCCCGCGTCCGCGAGCTCCTGCTCGAGCGGGCCGCGCATGCCGTCGACCAGCCCTTCGCGTTCGGAGCGGCGCGCGGCCACCTTTTCGCTCAGTTCGCGGTAGGCGCTGGGTTCGAGCACCTTGAAGCAGAGGTCCTCCAGCTCCCACTTGACCCGCGCCATGCCGAGCCTGTGGGCGAGGGGAGCGTAGATTTCGCGCGTCTCCATCGCGATACGCACCTGCTTCTCGTCGGTCAGGTGCTCCAGGGTGCGCATGTTGTGGAGCCGGTCGGCCAGTTTGACCACGATCACCCGGGCGTCCTGGGCCATGGAGAGGAGCAGTTTGCGGTAGTTCTCAACCTGCTGCTCGGTGTGGGTGCGGAAGCGGACCCGGGCAATCTTGGTGAGTCCGTCCACTACTGCGGCCACTTCGTCTCCGAAGGCCGCGTGTACGTCTTCGATGGTGGCCGAGGTATCCTCCACCACGTCGTGGATCAGCCCGCTGGCCAGCGTGACCGAGTCGAGGTGCAATTCGGCCAGGATACAGGCCACATCCACGCAGTGGACCACGTAGTCCTCGCCCGAAGAGCGCTTCTGGCCGGCGTGGGCGAAGCTGCTGAATTCGTAAGCGCGGGTTACCACCTCTAGGTCGAGCCGTTTGAGGTCCGGCTCCAGAGCCGCGAACAGGGAGGGCGGGAGGATGGCGCGGGCGTGTTCGCGCTCCTCGCTCTGTTCGTCAGCTGCTAGGATGAGGGGCGTACCGCTCATAATCACTCCAAGAGTCCGGCCTCGACGAACGACGTAAAACGGTCTGCCCCCACGATCACGTGGTCCAGCACCTCGACCCCGAGGTGCTCTCCCGCGCGCCGGAGTTTGCTGGTGATCTCACGATCTTCGGCCGAGGGCGAGGGGTCGCCGCTGGGATGGTTATGGACTAGGATCACGGCCGCGGCCGCCTCGGCGACGGCTGCCCGGAAGACCTCCCGAGGATGGACCAGCGACGCGTCCAGCGTACCGCGCGAGACCTGTAGGTCGCGCAGCACTTCGTTGCGGGTATTGAGCAAGAGCACGTGGAACTCTTCCTGGGGCAGGTCCCGGAGCGGGAGACGCATGCGCTCGTACACCTGGCGCGCGCTACGGACGGTGTCGCGCCCGGGCCGCTGCTCGGCCGCGGCCCGGCGGCCCAGCTCCAGAGCGGCGAGCAACTTGGCCGCCTTGGCCGGGCCTATGCCGGGCACCTTGCACAGCTCCGGCACCGAACTGGTGGCGATCGGCCGGAGCGAACCGCCCCCGTCCGAAAAGCTCCGCAGCAGGTCGCCCGCCAGGTCCACCGCCGAGCGCCGGCGGCCGTTCTCGAGAGTGGAACCGGTACCGATCAGAATAGCCAGTAGCTCCCGTGCGGACAGTGCCCCCGCCCCCAGCCCCTGCAGCCGCTCGCGCGGCCGCTCGGAGCTGGGCCACTCCTTGATGGTGTAGCGCGGCTGACCGCTCAAGCCACGCGGCCGCAGCACTTCTTATACTTCTTTCCGCTCCCGCAGGGGCACGGGTCGTTGCGGCCCGGTTCGGCCACCGCCGTGACCGGCTCATGCTTACGCGGCTCCGTGTCACCCCGGTTGGTGACCAACCGTTCGGGCGCCGGCTCCACGGCGCGAGCCGGGTTTACGCCCAAGGCCAGGCCCGCGTCGACCGGCTCGGGGCGCCGGGCGGGGCCGGGGGCGGTGCCAGCGGACTCCCCCGGGGCCGCTCCCCGGTGCTCGGCCGCGCCCACGGTGCGGGGCGGGCGGGGAGGGGCGGCCGCGCTGAGGCGAGCCCGGAAGAAGAGCTTGGCCACCGAGCTCTGCATCTCTTCTATGAGCTCCACGAACATCTCGAAGGCCTCCTTCTTGTACTCGATAAGCGGGTCCTTCTGCCCCCAGCCGCGGAAACCGATCGACGCCTTGAGGTGGTCCAAGTCGTACAGGTGGTCCTTCCACTTCTCGTCGATGGCGGAGAGCACGATGAAGCGGAGCAGCCCGTCCCGGTGCTCGCCAAAGTCGTCGATCTTTTCGTGGAAGCGCTGGCGGGCGGTCTCCAGCAGGTACTCCTCGAGCTCGTCCCGGCCGTCAAAGCCGGCGCCATCTCCCTCGTCCCTGGGAAGCCGGTCGGCGGTGAGAAAGTAGTCGAGCACGAACTCCTCGCGCAGCCCGGAGAGGTCCCACTCCTCGGGATGCACACCGACCGGGGCGTGCCGGTCCACCACGGCGCCGACCGACTTCTCGATCATCTCCCACACTTCTCCCTTGAGCTCCTCTCCCCCTTCCAGGGCAAAGGAGCGGAGGTCGTAAACCACCTCCCGCTGTTGGTTCATGACGTCGTCGTAGTCCAACAGCCGCTTGCGAGACTCGAAGTGTTGCGTCTCCACCCGCTGCTGGGCCCGGCCTATGGAGCGGGTCACCAGGGGGTGGGTTATGACCTCGCCCTCCTCGGCTCCCAGCTTGGTCATCACGCTGGCGATGCGGTCCGAGTTGAAAAGCCGCATCAGGTCGTCCTCCAGGGAGAGGAAGAACTGGGTGGCGCCCGGGTCACCCTGCCGTCCGGCCCGGCCGCGCAGCTGCCGGTCGATGCGCCGCGACTCGTGCCGCTCCGATCCGACGATGTGGAGCCCGCCAAACTCGGAGTGCCCGTTGTCGTCCCCGCTGCCAGCGCGTGACTCGGTGACGCCGGGACCCAACTTGATGTCGGTTCCGCGGCCGGCCATGTTGGTGGCGATGGTCACCGAGCACGGCTGCCCGGCCCGGGCCACGATCTGGGCCTCGCGCGCGTGCTGCTTGGCGTTCAGGACCTCGTGCGGGATACCCCTCCGTTTGAGCATGCGCGAGAGGGTCTCGGAGACGTCCACGTTGACCGTGCCCACCAGAACCGGAAGCTCTAACCCGTGGAGCCGTCCGATCTCCTCGATCATGGCGCTGTACTTCTCCCGCTTGGTGCGGAAGATGAGGTCGTCGCGATCGTCACGGACGATGGGCCGGTTAGTGGGGATCACCCGCACGTCCAAGCCGTAGATCTGCCCGAACTCGGCCTCTTCGGTCTCGGCGGTGCCGGTCATCCCGGCCAGCTTGGCGTACATCCGGAAGTAGTTCTGAATGGTCACCGTGGCGAGGGTTTGCGTCTCCCCCTGTACCGACACCTCCTCCTTGGCTTCAACGGCTTGATGCAGTCCGTCCGACCAGCGCCTGCCCGGCATCATGCGGCCGGTGAATTCGTCCACGATGACCACCTGGCCGTCCTGGACCACGTACTGCTCGTCGCGCTGGAAGAGGGTATACGCCTTGAGGAGTTGGTGGATGACGTGCATCCGCTCGCTCTTATCGGCGTACTCCTGTTCCAGCTCCTCCCGCCGGCTCCGCTTCTCGTCCAGGGAGAGGGAGGGGTCGTGCTCCACCTCGTGTAGCGCCTCGGAGAGGTCGGGGATGACGAACGCCTCGTGGTCGTCGGGCGAGAGGATGTCGAGTGCCCGGTCGGTGAGGTGGACGTTATGGCCTTTTTCGTCCATGGAGAAGAGCAGCCCCTCCTCCAGCTCCGAGAGGCGCTTGTCGCGCATGTAGAGCCCTTCCGTCTTGTTGGCGAGCTTCTGCAGAGAGGGGTCTTCGGCGAAGAGCTTGAGGAGCTTTTTGTTCTTCGGCGTCCCCCGCTTGGCCAGCAGGAGCTTTTCACCGGCGGTCGCCTCGTCGCCCCCGGCGATGGCTTTTTCGGCTTCGGCCAGGATCTCGCCCACCATTCGCGACTGGCGCCGGTACAGGTCGGTCACCGCCGGTTTGTAGCGGGCGTACGCCTGGTTGGTCTTAGAGCCGACCGGCCCCGAGATTATCAGAGGGGTACGCGCCTCGTCGATCAGAACGGAGTCGACTTCGTCGATGATGGCGTACTGGTGGCTGCGCTGGACCCGCTGCTCCAGCGAGTGGACCATGTTGTCGCGCAGGTAGTCGAAGCCGAACTCGTTGTTGGTCCCGTAGGTGATGTCCGCGGCGTAAGCGGCGCGGCGTTCGGCCGAGCCCGGCTGGTGCAGGTCTATGCACCCCACGCCGAGCCCCAGGTAGCCGAAGAGGTGGCCCATCCACTCCGAGTCTCGCTGCGCCAGGTACGAGTTCACCGTGACCAGGTGGGCGCCCCGCCCGGTCAGGGAATTCAAGTAGAGGGGGAGGGTGGCCACCAAAGTTTTCCCTTCGCCGGTGGCCATTTCCGCCACCTTTCCCTGGTGGAGCACGACCCCGCCCAGGAGTTGAACGTCGTAGGGGACCATGTCCCACGAGGTCTCCTGGCCGGTCACCGTGAACCCGGAGCCGAGCAGCCGCCGGCACGCCTCCTTGACGGTGGCAAACGCCTCCACCAGGATCTCGTCGAGGGCCTCTTCGAGCCGCCGGTTCAGATCGTCTTCCAAGGAGCCTATGGCGGCCGAGAGACTCTCCCGCTCGGCCGCGCTCTCGGACCGGCGGCGGCGCTCCCGGAACCCGGCCAGTTCGTCCTCGAGGTCCCGGGCGCGCTCCTGCACGTGCGCCCGGAACTTCTCGGTTTGCCCTTTGAGGTCGTCCTCGGAGAGCCCCTCCAGCCGCTGGCACTCCTGGTTGATCTCCTCCACCCGGGGCCAGAATTTCTGCAGCTCCCGCTCGTTCTGGCTACCGAGGATCTTTTTCGCGATAGACTTCAGCATGGTTCCCAATTAGGACTCGACTAGGACTCGACCGGCCGGATTTTTGGCTTTCCTTTCCCGTACACCCCTTCCCGCTCGATGATCGTCAGCACCTGCTCCGGCACCCGATACCTGATAGAGAGCCCCGCGGCGACCCGCCGCCGGAGCTCGCTGGACGAGACATCGACGCGGGTCACCGGCACCCGCTCGAAAGGAAACGGAAAGCCGGCCGGTGCACCCTCTCCCTGCCGAGCCAGCAGCGCCAGCGTAGCCAGCTCCAACACACGCTCGGGCTCGCGCCACTGGGGCAGGCCGGCGAGAGTGTCGGCTCCCACCAGCAGAAAGAGTTCGGCGCGGGGCCAACGGCCGCGCAGTTGCGCCAGAGTATCCACCGTGTAGGAAGGGCCCGGACGACGGGTCTCCAGGTCGTCGACCTCGAAGCGGGTATCGCCCGCCACCGCGGCCCGCACCAGTTCGAGCCGGAGCGGGGCGGGCGCCGCCACCGCGCCCTGCTTGTGCGGTGGAAGCAAGGCCGGAACGAAAAGGAGCCGGTCCAACTGGAGCCTCTCGAAAGCGTCACCGGCCGCGATCAGGTGCCCGGCGTGAGGAGGGTCAAAGGTGCCCCCCAAGACTCCAACCTTAGCTCCGGTCATCTCCCCGCAAGGAGCCCGCCTCCTCGCTCTCGGGGTACTCCCTGAGGAGCCGCTCCCGGGTCTCGGCAGCTTCTTCGTCATAGCCGAGCTCCCGGTAACTCTCGACTAGCCGGAGGAGGGCGGCCGGCGCTGAGGAGGTACGGGGAAACTCGTCCACCGTGCGCTCAAAGTAGATCACCGCCGCGTCGTACGCTTTACGGCTCAAGTAGTGCTCCCCGGTCTGATACGACTTCAAGGCCAGCCGCTCGCGCATCGCGCTGACCTTTGCGGCCGCGCTCTCGGCCCACTCGGTCTGGGGGTAGTTGGCGATCACCGCCTGGCAGAAGGTAATCGCCGTGCGGGTATACTGTTGGTAGAGCGGCGGGGGGGGAGAAAGCTCCACGTACGCCTCGCAAGTCGCCAGCCGGGCCAGAGGCGCGAGTTGGTGGGTGGGAAAGCTCGCCACCAAGCGCTGGAAGGCCGCCGCCGCCTCCAGGTACTCCCGCCTCTCGCGGTACGCTTCGCCCACGGTGAACTGGGCGCGCGGCACGCGCTCGTCGCCGAAGTGGGCCTCGACGAAGTACTCCAGGTAGCGCAGGGCCTGGTCGTGCTCACCCGTCCGGAAAGCCGCCATCCCCCGCTGGTACAGGTCGTCCGGACCGACGGTGGCAAGGTCTACCTCCTTGGAAGCGCAGCCGGCCAGCAGCAGGGCGGCGGCGAGAAGCGGCGCGAGGTCGCGACGGATATGGATAGGCATAGGTGGACGTGCTACACTCGAGGCGCCGCCGGGGTTCGGCGGCGCCGGGGCCGCCAGCTTGGGCGCCGCGAAGTAGACCGGGAGGTCACGAGGACGGCGGGCGGCTCCGCTCGATCATCGCCACGTATGCCTGCACCTGGGCGTCGTCAGGTCTCTGCCTGAGGCACTGCCGCCACGCCTCCTCGGCCTCTACGATCCGGTTCTGCTTGAACAGCGCCAACCCCAGGTTGGCGCGGGCGGCGGAGTAAGAAGGGTTGATCTCCAGGATGCGGTGCAGCTCGCGCTCGGCTTCCTCGCTACTACCCAGATCGATGAGCACGCGCACGCGCTTGTTGCGGATGTCCAGGAAGCTGGGCCTGAGCTCGACCGCGCGCTCGTACTGGGCCAGCGCCTGATCCAAATCTTCCGCCGCCCGGTAAAGATCTCCCAGCCGCTCGTGTTGGTGGGCTAGCGGGGCGGCCACCGTGGCGGGGTAAGGCCCCTCGCTCTCGTCGGCGCCTGCCGCGCGCTCAAACGCCTCCCTAGCCTCCTCCACCCTGCCCAGCTCGCCCAGCGTGATGGCCCTGTTGAGTAGCGCCTCCACGTAGCCGGGGTTGATATCCAAGGCTTGGTCAAACGCCTCCAGCGCTGCCTCGGGCCGCCCCACCAGACCGTAGCAGAGCCCCGACAGGTTGTAGACATCCGCGAAGCCCGGCTCCCGGCGCAGAGACTCCTGGAAGTCCTCCAGCGCCGATACGTACGCCCCGCGCTCGAACGCCTCCCGGCCGCGGGCGATGATCCGCTCGGTGGAGATCTCCTGGCTCATGGTGGGGCAAGATAGAGCGCCGGATCGC
>JBOHRN010000042.1:0-15881 GCA_050732775.1 Longimicrobiaceae bacterium
GAGACAACGTACAGATGGAAGTCGAGCTGATTACGCCGATTGCCATGGAGAAGGAGCTGCGCTTCGCCATCCGCGAGGGCGGCAGAACAGTGGGCGCGGGCGTCGTTACCGAAATCGTGGACTGAGATGGCCGACAAGATCCGCATCCGGCTAAAGGCGTTTGATCACGCGGTGATCGACCAAACCACCACCGACATCGTGCGGACCGCCGAGAAGACGGGCGCGACGGTCAGCGGTCCCATCCCCCTGCCTACCCGCACCGAGCGCTGGACGGTGCTCCGCTCGCCGCACGTAGACAAGAAGAGCCGGGACCAGTTCGAACTGAAGACCCATAAACGGCTGATCGACATCCTGGACTGGCGTTCCCAGACCGTGGACGCCCTGACTAAACTGGATCTGCCCGCGGGGGTCGACGTGGAGATCAAGGTAGATTGAAATGGCCGGTATCATCGGTAAAAAGTTGGGAATGACCCAGATCTTCGACGACACCGGGGCGGCGCTTCCGGTGACCGTGGTGGAGGCCGGGCCGTGCCCGGTGCTCCAGGTCAGGGGCGAAGACGGCCAGCCGGAGCCCCGCACCGTCCAACTCGGCTTTGGGGCCAAGCGGGAGAAGCACTCCACGCTGGCCGAGCGTGGCCACGCCGCCAAGGCGGGGCTGGACAGGGCGCCGGTGGTGTTGCGCGAGTTCCGGCTGGGCGCGGGAGACGAGGCCCCCGAGACGGGTAGCGAAGTGACGGTTTCCCTCTTTGAGTCCGGAGAGCGTGTCAAGGTCACCGGGACCAGCAAGGGCCGGGGCTTCCAGGGAGTGGTCAAGCGGCACGGATTCGCGGGCGGCAAGGCGTCTCACGGTGCCCACCGGGTGCATCGCGCCGCCGGCTCCATCGGGCCCGGTACCAACCCGTCGAGAGTCATCAAGGGGAAGAAGATGCCCGGGCGCATGGGGGGAGTGCGACGGACCGTACGCAACTCGCGGGTGGCCAAGATCGACGCAGACAGGAACCTGCTTTACCTGAGCGGCGCGGTGCCGGGTGCGGTGAACGGGTTCGTTTTCATCACCAAGCAGTAGCACGGCCGTGTTCAGCGCACCTTACTACTCAGCCGCCGGCAATAAGGGGAAGCCGCGCGACCTCCCCGCTGGCACCTTTGACGGCGTGGTGCACGAGACCGCAATCTACCAGGCGGTCAAGCTTCTCGGCAGCAACCGCCGCCAGGGTACGGCATCCACCAAGAGCCGCGGCCAGGTTTCGGGGGGCGGCCGGAAGCCGTGGCGCCAGAAGGGCACCGGCCGCGCCCGCCAGGGCACCATCCGGGCTCCGCACTGGAAGGGGGGAGGGGTGGTATTCGGCCCCACTCCGCGCTCGTACCGGGAATCGCTGCCCAAGAAGGTCCGGCTACTGGCGCGGCGCTCCGCCTTCAACCTGCGAGCCCAGGGCGAGCGCATCACGCTCATCGGTGGCTTCGAGATCGAGGAGCCCAAGACCAAGCGGGTAATCGACCTGCTCGACCGGATCGGGGTGGAAGGAAGCAAGCTGCTCATCCTCACCGACGGTGTGAACCGGAACCTATACCTGTCGGCCCGTAACCTCCCCAACGTCCGGGTGGCGCCGTTTTCTGGCTGCTCCGCCTACGACGTGCTGGAGTCGGACCGGCTGCTGATCGAGCTATCTGCGCTAGGCAAGCCCGGCCAGAGCGAGGAGCAGGACGATGCCTGACCTGTATGACGTGATCGTGCGGCCGGTGATCACCGAGAAGTCGACCGACCAGCTCGAGAGGACCGGGGTCTACACCTTCATCGTAGCCAAGGGCGCCACCAAGCCCGAGATCGCCGGGGCCGTCGAGAAGCTCTTTGACGTGACTGTGCGGCGGGTGCGTACCCTGCGTTACCGGGGCAAGCTGCGCCGCATGGGACGGTACCGGGGTCGGCGGCCGGGGTGGAAGAAGGCAGTGGTCACCGTGGCCGAGGGTGACGCCATCGAGGTTTTCGAGGGAGTGTGAAATGGGCATCAAACAGTTCCGGCCGATCACGCCCGGCACCCGCTTCAGGGCCATCAACGACTTCGACGAGGTCACCGGGGAGGGGCCGGAGAAGTCTCTCACCGAGCCCGCCAAGAAGAGCGGCGGCCGGAATCATCACGGCCACGTTACCATGCGGCGGCGGGGCGGCGGCCACAAGCGCCGCTACCGCGTCATCGACTGGAAGCGGAACAAGTCCGGGGCGGCGGGGCGGGTGCTGGCGGTCGAGTACGACCCCAACCGGAGCGCCAACATCGCCTTGATCCGCTACCAGGATGGAGAGAAGCGCTACATCCTCCACCCGCGCGGACTCGCGGTGGGAGACACGGTCGAAACCGGGCCGGGGGTAGATATCAAGCCGGGCAACGCCCTACCCCTCTCCGACATCCCCTTGGGCACCACCGTCCACAACGTGGAGCTACGCCGGGGCAGGGGGGGGCAGATGGCCCGCTCGGCCGGCTCGGGGGTGCAGATCATGGCCAAGGAGGGCGGACACGTTACTCTGCGGCTCCCCTCCAGCGAGGTGCGGTTGGTCCGCCGCGAGTGCATGGCGACCATCGGGCAGGTGGGAAACGTAGACCACGAGCGGCAATCCGCCGGCAAGGCGGGCGCCACCCGTTGGCGGGGACGACGCCCCAAGGTCCGCGGCGTGGCCATGAACCCGGTCGACCACCCCTTGGGAGGAGGCGAGGGGAAGAGCTCGGGGGGTCGGCACCCGGTCTCGCCGTGGGGGTTGCCCGACGGTAAAAAGACCCGCAAGCGGCGCAAGCCCTCCAACAAACTCATTGTCCGCGGGCGCAAGCGCGGCAAGGCGACCCGTTAGCCGAAAGAGAACAAGATGCCGAGAAGCGTTAAGAAGGGCCCGTTCGTGGATGAGTCACTCTTGCTCAAGGTGGAAGTTATGAATCAGAGCGGGGAGAAACGGGTGGTCAAGACCTGGTCCCGCGGCTCAACGGTGGTTCCCGAAATGGTGGGGCACACCGTGGCGGTCCACAACGGCAACAAGTTCATCCCCGTGTACCTGACCGAGAACATGGTGGGTCACAAGCTGGGTGAGTTCGCGCCTACGCGGCTTTTCCGCGGTCACGGGGGCAAGCTGTCGGACAAACGGGCCCAGGTTAGGTAGCGGTGGAAGCGAAAGCGCACGCCCGCACGGTCGGGATGTCTCCGCGCAAGATGCGGCTGGTGATCGATCTGATCCGGGGCAAGAGCGTCGACGAGGCGTATTCGCTTCTCCGCTTCTGCAAAAAAGCCGCGGCCGGCCCGATCGCAAAGACACTTCGTTCGGCGGTGAGCAACGCCCAGCAGAAGGCCGGTCAAGACGACCGCGTGGTGGACGCCGATGACCTGTACGTGCGCCAAGCGTACGTAAACGAGGGCTCCACCTCTAAGCGGTGGCGCGCGCGGGCCCGGGGCAGCGCCAGTCCAATTATGCGGCGTACTAGCCACGTCACCATAGTGCTCGACGAGAGGAACGGACGGTAAATGGGACAGAAGACGCACCCCACCGGGTTCCGGCTCGGCATCGTGAAGAACTGGAAGTCGCGCTGGTACGCGGAGCGGAACTTCCCCCAGCTTCTGGCCGAGGACGAGAAGATCCGCAAGTACCTGCGCCAGCGGCTGGGGGGTCACGCGGCCGTGGCCGAGGTGGAGATCGAGCGCAAACCGCAAAAGGTTATCGTCACCGTCAACACGGGCCGGCCCGGGGTGGTGATCGGCAAGGGCGGCTCCGAGGTGGATAAGCTCCGCGAGGAGTTGGCCCTGCTCACCCGGAGCGAAGTGGCCATCAACGTGGAAGAGATCAAGCGGCCCGAACTGGAGGCGTACCTGATCGCCGACGGCATAGCGCATCAGCTGGTGCAGCGGGTCTCTTTCCGGCGTGCCCTCAAACGGGCCGTACAGTCGGCCATGCGCTCCGGGGCCGAAGGGATCCGCGTGCAGGTGAGCGGACGGCTCAACGGGGCCGAGATCGCCCGCACCGAGGGGTATCACGAGGGGCGGGTGCCGCTGCACACGCTCCGGGCCGATATCGACTACGCCCAGATCACGGCCCGCACCACCTACGGTACCATCGGCGTAAAGGTGTGGGTGTTCAAGGGAGAGGTGGTGGAGGCCAGGCAAGGGCGCACGTATTCGACAGACAGCTGAAGGGGGTAGGGTAGATCATGCTCGCGCCAAAGCGAATCAAATACCGCAAGCAGATGACTGGCCGCATGAGCGGCAAGGCCGTGCGCGGCAGTACGGTCTCGTTTGGTGACTACGGGCTCCAGGCCACCACCCGGGCCCGCGTCTCCAACCGGACCATCGAGGCCGCCCGCATAGCCATGACCCGCCACATCAAGCGTGGCGGCAAGGTGTGGATCCGCGTCTTTCCGGATAAGCCGGTGACCAAGAAGCCGCTCGAGGTCCGCATGGGAAAGGGGAAAGGAAACCCCGAGGGGTGGGTGGCCGTGGTCAAGCCCGGCCGCGTCATGTTCGAGCTCGAGGGAGTCTCTGAAGAGGTGGCTCGCCGGGCCATGAAGCTGGGCGCGGCCAAGTTGCCGCTAAAAACCCGCTTCGTGGTCCGGGCCCAGCAAGAAGGAGGGATGCGGTGACCACGGCCGAGCTACGGGACCTAACCGACGACGAGCTGCGCGGCCGGGTGGAGCAGCTCAGGGAAGAGATGTTCCGGCTGCGTTTCAGGGCGGCCACCCAGGAGCTGGAGAGCCCGGCCCTGGTCAGAACGCTGCGGCGCGACGTGGCGCGGCTCAAGACCGTAGTGCGAGAGAGAGAGATCACTGGGGAGCCAGAGTCATGACCGCCGAAACCGAGACCCCGCGGGAGGAGCAGGGCCGCCGTAAGGTCCGCGTGGGGACCGTGGTGTCTGCCAAGATGGATAAGACCGTGGTGGTGGCGGTGGAGCGGCGCTACGCCCACCCCCTCTACGGTAAACGGGTGACCCGCACCAAGAAGTACCACGCCCACGACGAGGCCAACGAGTACCGGCCGGGTGACACGGTGCGGATCATGGAGACCCGGCCACGCAGCAAACTGAAGCGGTGGCGGGTATTGGAAGCCACCGAGCGCGCCGGGTAGCGGCAAGAAAAAATGATCCAACAAGAGTCGCTGGTCAGGATCGCTGACAATAGTGGCGCCAAGAAGGCGCTGGTCATCCGCGTGCTCGGGGGCAGTAAACGCCGTTACGCCCGGGTCGGCGACGTAGTGGTAGTAGCGATCAAGGACGCCCTTCCGAACGGTAACGTCAAGAAGGGTGAGGTGGCTAGAGCGGTGGTGGTCCGCACCCGCAAGGAGACGCGCCGCCGCGACGGTACTTACATCCGCTTCGACGAGAACGCCGCGGTCATTATCAACGACGCCGGAGAGCCGCGCGCCACCCGCATCTTCGGGCCGGTTGCCCGCGAGCTCCGGGACAAGCGGTTCATGAAGATCGTGTCGTTGGCTCCAGAGGTGCTCTAATGGCGAAGATGATGCGCAAGGGCGACCGGGTAAAGGTTATCCGCGGCAACCAACGCGGTCAGGAGGGAAGCGTTCTGAGCGTGGACCGGCAAAAAGACCGGGTGGTCGTGCAGGGGGTAAACCTGCGCAAGAAGCACCGCCGCCCCAGCCAGCAAGACCCGGAGGGTGGCATCGTGAGCTTCGAGGCGCCGATCCACCGTTCCAATGTCATGCTGGTAGACCCCGCCACGAACGAGCCCACGCGGGTGCGGGCGCGGCGCAACGACGACGGAAGCAAAGATCTGGTATCGGTCCGCTCCGGCAAGGTAATACCGAGAGGATAGAAGGAAAAAGACATGGCTAACAGTAACGGAGCGGCCTCCAAGCCGCGCCTGCAGCGCTACTACGAGCAGACCGTGCGTCCCAAACTGGCGGAAGAGTTCGGCTTCTCGACCCCCATGCGGATTCCCCGCCTCGAAAAGGTGGTTATTAACGTAGGGGTGGGCGAGGCGGTCAAGAACTCGAAGCTGCTGGAGAGCGTGGTCGCAGAGCTGGGCGGGATCACTGGCCAAAGGCCGGTTCTCCGCCCCGCCAAAAAGGCGATCTCTAACTTCGGGCTCCGGCAGGGCGTGCCCATCGGGGCGTCGGTCACGCTCAGGCGGAGGCGCATGTACGAATTCCTCGACCGGCTCATCAACGTGGCCATCCCCCGTGTGCGTGACTTCCGGGGTATCTCCGTCAAGTCGTTTGACGGCCGGGGCAACTATACGCTCGGGATCAAGGAGCATCTGATCTTCCCCGAGATAGACTACGACAAGGTGGAGAAAGTACACGGCATGGACATCACGCTAGTCACTTCGACCAACCAAGACCGGGAAGCCGAGGCACTCCTCAAGGAGCTAGGGATGCCCTTTCGGGGAAGTACCCCGGTGTTCGTGGAGGCGTAACACCGATGGCGAAAAAGGCGCTTATCGAGAAGGCCAACAAGAAAGCCAAGTTTGGGGTGCGTGCATACCACCGCTGCCAGCGGTGCGGACGCCCGCGAGCCTTTATCCGGAAGTTTGGGCTGTGCCGTATCTGCTTTCGGGATATGGCCCTGCGGGGCGAAATTCCCGGGGTTCGTAAGTCGAGTTGGTAGACCGTAACCACCTCCTACAAGTCTGGCCGGGACCGGATACTAGAGGAGACCGAATATGCTGACCGATCCAATCGCGGATATGCTGACCCGCCTGCGCAACGCTTGCCAGGCGCGCCACCGCCGGGTAGACATCCCGCACTCCAAGCTAAAGGCGGAGATAGCCCGGCTACTCAAGGAGAACCACTACATCTACGATTACAAGGTCCTGGATGACGGCAAGCACTCCAACCTGCGGCTGTACCTCAAGTACTACCGGGACGAGCCGGTTATGCGCGAGCTAAAGCGGGTCTCCCGCCCGGGCCTGCGCCGTTACGCGGGCTCACAAGATACTCCCCGCGTGCGTAACGGGCTGGGCGTGGCCATCCTTTCCACCTCGCGCGGGGTCATGACCGACCGGGAAGCCCGTCGGCACGGAGTGGGCGGGGAAGTGCTCGCCACCATCTGGTAGCGGAGTAGAAACATGTCTCGAATTGGACGCAGGCCCATCGAGGTTCCGGCAAGCGTGGAGGTCTCCATCAAGGGTGACACGGTGCGGGTAAAGGGTCCCCTGGGCGAGTTGGAACGAACCCTCCACGCCGACATGAAGGTGCGCCACGAGAACGGAACTGTAAGCGTGGAGAGGCCATCGGAGAGCGCCCGGCACAAAGCCCTCCACGGGCTCACCCGCACCTTGGTGGCAAACATGGTGGAGGGGGTGACGGAGGGGTTCCGGAAGGTGCTCGAGATCGCCGGCGTGGGGTACCGGGCCGAGAACAAGCAGTTCGGCCTCACTTTTCACCTCGGCTACTCGCACCCCATCGACTACCCGGCCCCGGACGGCATCCAACTCAAGGCCACCTCTGCCACCGTGGTGGAGGTGTCGGGGAGCAACAAGGAGCTGGTGGGCCAGGTGGCGGCCGAGATCCGCGCTCTGCGCCCCCCGGAGCCGTACAAGGGTAAAGGGGTTCGCTACCAAGGCGAGCAGATCCGGCGTAAGGTCGGCAAGGCGGCCGGTAAGTAGCCGGAAACAAGAAGACAGACCATGTCTAGGAAGAAAATACCTTCGCGCGAAGAGCGTCGCGTTCGCCGCCACCGGCGGGTACGCAAGAAGATCTCGGGCACGGGCGAACGGCCGCGGCTGGTGGTTCACCGCTCCCTCAACCACACCGAGGGCCAGCTCGTGGACGACTTGCGGGGCGTCACCCTGGCCGGGCTGTCCACGCTGGCGGTGAAGGTTGTAACAGAGAGTGCAGGCACCAAGACGGAGCGGAGCCGGGAGGCCGGCCGCCAGTTGGCCGTGAAGGCGCGCGGCCAGGGGGTCACCAAGGTGGTTTTCGACCGGGGCGGATACCAGTATCACGGCCGCGTGCGCGCCTTCGCCGAAGGCGCGCGTGAAGGCGGCCTCGAGTTCTAAAGGGAGAGCATCGTGGCACGAGACGGCAAGCGGGGAGGTGGCCGGGGACGAGAGCGCGACTCCGACCTGAAGGAAAACGTCATCCACATCAACCGCGTGGCCAAGGTGGTGCAGGGGGGGCGTCGCTTCTCCTTTACCGCGCTCGCGGCGGTGGGCGACCAGCAGGGTAAGGTCGGCACCGGGCTGGGAAAAGCCAACGAGGTGGCCGAGGCGGTCCGCAAGGCGATCGAATTGGCCCGTAGATCCATGGTCGAGGTGCCGGTCCGCGGCGGCACCATACCCCACGACATCGTGGGGCGGGCGGGGGCGGGCAGCGTGCTCCTGCGTCCGGCTGCCCCGGGGACGGGGGTCATCGCGGGCGGCGCCGTGCGCGCGGTGCTAGAGTGCGCGGGGGTCCACGACATCCTGAGCAAGAGCTTGGGGTCCAACAACCCGATCAACATGGTACACGCGACCATGGACGGACTCACCCGCCTCACCACCCGGGAGCGACTCGCCGAGGAGCGCGGTGTTCCGGTAGAGGCGCTGGGGGGCGGTCGTGGCTAAAGTCAGGGTTCAACAGGTCAAGAGCGGGATCGGCGCTCCCGGGAAACAGCGCGCCACCCTCGAGGCGCTCGGGCTCAGGCATCAGAAGAGCGTGGTGCACGACGACAACCCAGCCATCCGGGGGATGATTTTCCAAGTTCGCCACCTGGTGCGGGTGACTGAGCTCAACGGAAAGGGCGACGACAATGGCTGAACTACACGACCTCAAGCGGCCACCCCGGCAGGCCCGGAAGCGATTGGGGCGCGGTCCCGGCTCGGGTACCGGCAAGACCTCGGGGCGGGGACACAAGGGGGCCAAGGCACGGGCCGGGAGCGGCGGCCCGGGCGGCGGCAAGCCGTACTTCGAGGGTGGGCAGCAGCCCCTCCAGAGGCGGGTTCCCAAGCGGGGTTTCACCCCTCGTAACCGGCTGGAGTACCAGGTAGTGAACCTGCACCGGATCGCCCCTCTGGAGGAGGCCGAGATCACCCCGGAAGTTCTGCGCGCGCGCGGGCTGGTCCGTAGTGCCAAGAAGCCGGTCAAGGTCCTGGGCGGCGGGGAGCTCGAGCGGAAGGTGACCATATCGGCCCACGCCTTCAGCCGGCAAGCGCGCGAGACCATCGAAAGAGCGGGCGGAAGCGTGCAAGTGATCTCGTAAGCGGATGTCCAACCCCATCCCCGCGCTGTTCAAGATCCCGGAGCTGAAGCAGAAGATCCTCTTCACGCTCCTGATCCTGCTGGTCTACCGGATCGGGGCCCATATCGTGAGTCCAGGAGTAGATATCGAGGCCATCCGCGGCCTTTCCGGCCAACTCGAGGGGACTGTTTTCGGTATCTACGATATGTTCGTGGGGGGCGGCCTCTCCCGCGCCACCGTGTTCGCGCTGGGGATCATGCCGTATATCTCTGCCAGCATCATGTTCCAGCTGCTTGCGGCGGTCTTCCCCAACGTTCAGAAGATGCAAAAGGAGGGGGAAGAAGGGCGCAGAAAACTGAACCAGTATACCCGCTACACCACGGTGGCCCTGTCAATCGCCCAGGCGTACGGGTACAGCGTCTTCCTCTCCGGTATCCCGGGCGCGGTGGCCAACCCCGGTTTCGGTTTTACCTTTACCCTGGTCCTCCTGCTCACCGCCGGGGCAACCTTTGTGATGTGGCTGGGCGAACAGATCACCGAGCACGGGATCGGCAACGGGATGAGCTTGCTCATCTTCTTTTCGATCATCGAGAGCTTCCCCGCCGGCCTCGTCCAGACCTTCGAGCTGGTAACTCTGGGCGAGGTGTCCCCCTTCGCGCTGGTAGTACTGGCCGCGATGATGTTGGTGGTGATCGCCGCCACCGTAGCGGTGACCATGGCGATGCGTAAGGTGCCGGTGCAGATCCCCCGCAAGGTGATGGGCCGGGGCCGGGTGCGGGAGGGGCAAAAGTCGTTCGTTCCCTTGCGGGTCAACGCTTCGGGAGTGATGCCGATTATCTTCGCCCAGTCGATCATCATCGTCCCCGGCACCCTGGCCACCTTCTCGGACAACCGGCTGATCTCCACCTTTTCCGGTTGGTTCGAGTACGACACCCTGCCGTACTACGTGACCTTTACGCTGCTGATCATCTTCTTCACCTACTTCTACACGGCGATCATCTTCGACCCGGTGGACCTGTCGGAGAATCTGAAAAAGCAGGGGGCCTTCGTGCCGGGGGTCAAGCCGGGGCGGCGGACCGCCGAGTACATCGACCGGGTGTTGGGCCGCATCCTCCTGCCCGGTTCGTTCTGCCTGGCCGCCATCGCCATCGTTCCGTTCCTCATCCTGGACGGCTTCGGCGTGCCCTTCCTGGGCGGAGTGTTGGGCGGTACCGGCTTGCTCATCGTAGTGGGCGTGGCGCTCGATACCGTCCAGCAGATGCAGCAACACCTCCTGCTCCGCCGCTACGACGGGTTCATGAAGAGGGGGCGGGTCAAGGTGCGCGGCCGGCAAAAGTACATCTAGTGGTAGGATGGATCTTGTCCTCCTCGGCCCTCCGGGCGCGGGCAAGGGCACCCAAAGCACCCTGCTCTCGGAGCGGCTGGGCGTCCTCAAGGTAGCCACTGGCGACATGCTGCGCGACGCCGTGCGCCGGGGCACCGGCTTGGGGGCCGAGGCCAAAAGTTACATGGACGCCGGGGAGTTGGTCCCGGACAAGGTTATCCTGGGGTTGATAAGAGAGGCGCTGCGGCAGCCCGAGTCCGAAAGAGGTGTAATCCTCGACGGTTATCCCCGTAACAGTGCGCAGGCCGCGCAGCTCTCCGAGCTCTACTCCGAGCTGGGACGCATCTTAGACGCGGTGGTGGCTATCGAGGTACCCCGAGAGGAGATCGTCCGGCGCGTGAGCGGGCGGCGGAGCTGTCCCGAGTGCGGCCGCGTATACAACGTCTACTCCGACCCGCCGGTTGCTGACGGGGTGTGCGATTCGTGCGGCGGCGCCCTGGCCCAGCGGCCGGACGACCGGGAAGAGACGGTTCGGCGCCGGCTCACCGTGTACCGGGAGCAAACCGAGCCTCTGATCGCCCACTACCGGAAATCCCGGGTCCCGGTTCTCGAGGTAGACGGCGACCGGCCGATCGAGGAGGTCCAGGAAGAGATCCTCTCGCGCCTTCCCCGGGCCAGTGATTGACCTCAAGAGCCCCGCCGAAATCGATAAAATCGCGCGGGCCGGGGCCGTGCTGGCGGGGCTCTTCCGGGAGCTCCCCGGGCACCTGGTGCCCGGCGCGACCACGGCCGGGCTCGACCAGGTGGCAGAGTCCTTCATCCGCGATCACGACGGGGCTACGCCCGCGTTCAAGGGGCTCTACGGCTTTCCCGCCACCCTCTGCACCAGCGTGAACGAAGAGGTGGTGCACGGCATTCCCTCGCCGCGGCGGCGGCTTAGGGAGGGAGATCTGGTCAGCGTCGACTGTGGGGTGCGGCTGGACGGCTTCTACGCCGACGCAGCCGTTACCTTTCCGGTGGGTGAGGTGGCCAGAGAGGATGAACAGTTACTACAAGCCACCCGCCGGGCTTTGGAGCGCGGTATCGAGGAGGCCCGGGTAGGGGCCCGGCTGGGAGACGTGAGCGCCGCCATCCAGGAAGTGGGCGAGAGCAGTGGGCTGGGCGTGATCCGGGATTTGGTGGGGCACGGCGTAGGCAAGAGCCCTCACGAAGACCCGCAGGTACCGAACTGGGGAAGGCGGGGACGGGGTATGCGGCTGCCCGAAGGGTTGGTCATCGCCATCGAGCCGATGTTCAACGCGGGGCTCCCCGGCATTGAGACGCTGGCCGACGCCTGGACGGTGGTTACCGCCGACCGACGCCGCTCTGCCCACTTCGAACACACGGTGGCCGTTACCGGAAATGGTCCGCGGATACTCACCTCGTGATGCCGCTCAAGTTGCAGTGGTTGCGTTTTGAATAGCAATCGATTATACTATCAAGCTATTTAGCAAACTCGGCCAGCGAGGCGAAGATGAAGGTTCGGGCTAGCGTAAAGCCGATCTGTGACCACTGCAAGGTAATCCGCCGGCGTGGGGTGGTGCGGGTGATTTGCAAGCGGAATCCGCGCCATAAGCAACGGCAGGGCTAAGACGCCGTCGATAAATGCCGCATTCGATAATCCAGCATGGCTAGAATCGCGGGGGTAGACCTGCCCCGGAGTAAGCGCGTGGAGGTGGGGCTGACTTACATCTACGGCATCGGCCGGGCCAAGTCCCTGGCAATCCTCCGCGAGGCAGAGGTCGACCGGGACCGGCGCGTAGAGGACCTCTCGGACGAAGAGACCGGCCGCATCCGCCGGGTGATCGACGCCTCCCACAGGGTGGAAGGGGTCCTGCGTGCCGAGGTGGGGCGAAATATCAAGCGGTTGATGGATATCGGCTCGTACCGGGGAGTCCGCCACCGGCGGGGGCTACCGGTGCGCGGCCAGCGCACCCACACCAACGCTCGCACCCACAAGGGTCAGCGCCGCGCTATCGCTGGCAAGAAGGCGCCGCCCAGAAAGTGATCGGAGCGTAAGGTAGATCATGGCCAAACCGAAACAGGGCGCGCGTACTCGCGGCAAGCGGCAGGTAGAGAGCGAGGGTATCGCCTTCGTCAAGGCGACCTTCAACAACACTCTGGTCACCATCACCGATCTGGCCGGAAACGCCGTATCTTGGGGAAGCGCTGGCAAGGCGGGCTTCAAGGGTTCCAAGAAGTCTACCCCCTTCGCAGCGGGGATCGCCGCGGAACAAGCCGCCAAAGAGGCGCTCGCCGCGGGGATGAGGAGGGTACACGTGCGGGTGCAGGGGCCGGGTTCTGGCCGCGAGACCGCGATCCAGTCGCTGTCGGCCGCCGGGCTCCAAGTCCGCTCCATCAAGGACGTGACCCCGATCCCGCACAACGGCTGCCGTCCGCCCAAGAAGCGGAGGGTGTAGTAAGCTCCTCCGCGCCGCCGGCGCTGGGGGTGTAGAGGAAGGTTGTCGCTAGCAAGGGTGTAAACCTCCGCGGACCGCGGGAGGGAAGAAGCCACGACTCTGAACGTACGGAGAAGACGGTCCATGGCCCGTTATACAGGTCCGGTTTGCAAACTCTGCCGCCGCGAGGGGCAGAAGCTGTTCTTGAAAGGGAGCAAGTGCTTCACCGACAAGTGTCCGGTGGAGCGGCGGGGGTATCCGCCGGGGGAGCACGGCCCCGCCTCCCAGCGCCGCCGCCGCCGGGCGTCCGAGTACGCCCTCCAGCTCCGCGAGAAACAAAAAGTCAAGCGCATCTACGGGTTATCCGAACGCCCCTTCCGCAACCTTTTCAACCACGCAGCCCGGCAGGGTGGGGTGACCGGCGACAACCTCATGGTGGCGTTGGAGAGCCGGCTCGACAACGTGCTCTACCGGATGGGGTTCGCCTCCTCGCGGAGCCAGGCCCGGCAGATCGTGCGCCACCGCCACGTGCTAGTGAACGGACGGACGGTGGATATTCCCAGCGCCCTGATCAACCCCGGCGACGAGGTCCGCCTGGCACCGAAAAGCAAGGATCTGCTCCCGGTGGAAGTGGCCCTAGACGCCCAGACACACCCCGCCGCTGTCTCCTGGCTGGCCGTGGACGAGGACTCGCGGACGGGGCGGATGGTCGAGCGCCCGGCCCGCTCCGACATACCCCTGGCCGTGCAGGAACAACTCATAGTCGAGCTTTACAGCAAGTAAGGTGCGGAGGCGAGCGCCGTCTCCTACGCTCCGGCTGTTTCGCGAACATCAGACATGATCGTAGAAGAAACCGTTTCATTCGACCTAACCGGCTTGCAGATGCCGGGCGCTCCCGAGCAGCCCCGAGAAGGGCAGATCGTGCTCCGGCCCCTGGAAAGGGGTTTCGGGCACACCTTGGGCAACACCCTGCGTCGTATCCTCCTCTCCAGCTTACGGGGGGCAGCGGCATGGGGGTTCCGCACCGACGGAGTGGTGCACGAGCACCAGACCATCCGCGGCGTGGTAGAAGACGTCCACCAGATCATCAAGAATCTGAAGTCTCTGGTTCTCAAAATGGAGCCCTCCGCCGACCGCGCGGTGCTGGAGCTACACGCCTCCAAGGCCGGTCCGGTGACGGCCGCGAACATCCGCCAGCACGCCTCGGTGGCGGTCATCAACCCGGACCATCACATCCTCCAGCTGGAAGAGGACCGCGAGCTGCTCATCCAGCTCTTCGTGGACAAGGGGCGCGGTTTCGTGCTGGCGGAGGAGCACGCCGTGCCGGAGGATCAGAGTCTTCCCGCCGACTTGATCCGCATCGACGCCATCTACAACCCCGTGCGCCGCGCCAACTTTGTGGTAGAGGAAACCCGCGTGGGGCAGCGGACCGACTTCGACCGGCTGGTTCTCGAGGTAGAGACAAACGGCTCTCTGGACGCCCGCTCCGCGGTTCAGTACGCGGCCCGGCTGGCGATCGAACACTTCGGCATCCTGGCGGGGCAGGTCTTCGCCGGGGTGGGAGACCGTCCCTGGAGGGGCGTCGAGAACGGGGCCGCCGCGGAGGAGCCCGGAGAGGTTGATAAACCCCCGGCTCCGCGCCAATCCCGGCTCACCCCCGCCATGATGGAAGTGCTCAATAGCTCCGTGGTGGATATGGAGCTCACCACCCGGACCAAGAACGTCCTGATTACGGCGAACTTCGAAACCGTGCGCGATATAGTGGCTCGGCCCCGGGTAGAGATCGCCAACATCGACAAGTTTGGACCCAAGTCGCTAGAGGAGCTCGAGGAGTATCTGCAAGCCCACGGACTCGGGCTGGGGCTAGCCATCGAGCAGGGCGACGACGGAGCGCTCTGGTGGCGGGAGCATACCGGCGCCGACCTGGGGTGGGAGGATTAGCCGCTTGAGGCACCGCAAGAAGGGCCGCGAACTCGGCCGCACGGCGAGCCATAGGGAGTTGATGCTCCGTAACCTAGTCACCAGCTTGTTCCGGTACGGCCGCATCTCGACCACCGTCGCCAAGGCGAAGGAGCTCCGCCCGTACGCCGAGCGGCTCATTACCCTTGCCAAGCGGGGCGACCTGCACGCCCGACGCACGGCCGCGCGCGAGGTAGCCGACCGGGGCGTCCTCCACGAGCTCTTCGGCTCGTTAGGGCCGAGGTTCGCGGGGCGTCGGGGGGGGTACACCCGCATCCTCAAGCTCGGCCACCGCAAGGGAGACGGCGCCGAGATGGCCATCATCGAGCTGGTCGACGGCAAGGCCGAAGAGCCAGCCGACGGTTGAGCCAGGCCGCTCCCGGTAGTAGCCGTTGCTCCTTTTACTTCGAAACCGATAACCCGGATCTGACGCATGGCTGAAGCGCGCGGAGACCGCAAGAGTTGGCTCTGGATGATCGTCGCGGCGGTGGCCACCCTCGGGCTTATGCTCTGGCTCGGGTTCGAAGCCGGCCGCTACCGGGATAGTGTCGCGGTGGTCGAAGATACCACCTCGGCCGCGGAGGAAAGCAGTGAGTTCGACGAAGTGGAGATCACCGAACTCGCCGGCGACCTGGCGGGTTACCAAGGTCGCCCGCTGTTCGTGAGCGGTGTGTCGGTGGGGTCGCAGCTGGGTAACCGTGCCTTCCTCTCGGATACCGGAACCGGAGTCCTGATCCTGGTGGTCTTTCTGGCCGGGGTCGACTCTCCGTCTTTCCAAGAGGGAGACACCCTCGGCGTATGGGGCACCCTGGAGCCGCTGACGGCCGCGGACGTGGACGAGTGGATAGAGACCGGGGTGGTGGCCCCCCAGGCTAGGCAGCAGCTCGACCCCAACTTTATCCGCTACTACTTGGGGGCAGAGCGGGCGAGCCCGGAAGAAGAAGGGGCGGAGGGTGGTGAAGGGGAGGGCTGACTCACCCGCGACCGCCAGCAACAGAGAAGCCGCGCCAGAGGCGCGGCT
>JBOHRN010000043.1:0-1091 GCA_050732775.1 Longimicrobiaceae bacterium
CTCGGCCCGGCGGTCGTTGCAGACGACGCCCTGGCCACAGCCCTCTGATCCCGGCGTACGATAGGCAGCGGAGGCGACGCATGGAGACGATCCTCAGGCGCTTCGACGAGCCCGACGAGGTGCGGGAGTTTGACCTCGGCCGGTTCGAGCTGATCACGGTGGCGGGCCGGGTCTTCGGCCGCGCGACCTATCAGCCGAGCTGGAAGTGGTCGCTCCACGTCGGCCCCGGTGCCGGCACCCGGCTCTGTGAGGTCGAGCACCTGGGGCTGGTGCTCTTCGGGCATGCGGTGGCCGCCTTCGAGGACGGCCGGGTCGACGACTTGACTCCCGGCACGCTCTTCTACATCCCGCCGTTCCCGCACGACAGCTGGGTTGTCGGCGACCAGCCGTACGTGTCGCTCCACTTCCTGGGCGCCGAGGCGTACGCCCGCAAGGCGTAGCGTCGCGCGGGCGCCCGGCGCTACCGGGGTGCAGGAGGCGCCAGGAGCGGCAGCAGGATTCGGGTTGTGGCGCGGATCGCGGCGCCGTAGCCTCGTCGCGTGAGGAATGGAGCGAGGGTCTTGCCCATGTACGACTACGACCGGATCGAGCGTGCCATCGCCTATTTCGACGAGCGCTTCCAGGAGCAGCCCAGTGTCGCCGAGGTGGCGCGTCAGGCGGGGCTGTCGGAGTCCCATTTCCACCGTCTCTTCCACCACTGGGCCGGGATCACGCCGAAGCGCTTCCTCGAGTACGTCACCGCGGCGCACGCGCGGCGGATGCTCGAGGAGTCGGCGACGGTGCTGGAGACCGCCTGGGACAGCGGGCTGTCGGGGCCCAGCCGTCTGCACGACCTTTTCATCACCCTGGAAGGGGTGACGCCGGGCGAGATCCAGCGGCGCGGCGGGGGGTTGGCCATGCGCTACGGCTTCCATCACAGCCCGTTCGGCGAATGTCTGGTCGCGGAGACCGATCGCGGGGTGACCGCGCTCTCCTTCGTGCCCGAGGGCGGCCGCGACCACGCGCTGGAAGAGCTGGCCCAGCAGTGGCCGGAAGCGGAGCTGGAACGAGATGAGGCGACGACCGGGAAGACGCTGGAGCGCATCCTCGCC
>JBOHRN010000044.1:0-32156 GCA_050732775.1 Longimicrobiaceae bacterium
ATTCGCTCACCACCCGACCCGTGACCTGCGCCCCGGCCTCGGCCACACCTAAAGCCGCTACCACTGCCGCGGCCCCGGCGGCCCCTAGTCTCTTCACTCTCATCTTCCGTCTCCGAACCCTGGTGAACGATGAAGAGCGTCTAACCCCGAATGGGCTATCGCCCCCGACACGAACCTCCGACGTGGGTCCAACCGTATCCGGCACGCGGAACGTCGGGGGTCCGCGGACCGTGACCTCGGCGACCTTTGGCTAAATAGTCGCTAAATCGCCGGAATTGTCAAGGGGGCGTAGCGATTTCCATGCCAGTAACACGCGCCCGGGCCGTTCCTGGCACCAGCTACGGGTACGCCGCCGGGACCGCGCGGCACCCCGTATCTTACTCTAGGCGTTGTAATTACAAAGCAAGTCAACTTATCCGCTGGTGGGGATACGGATGGTTTGCCCCGCGTAAATGCGGCTGCCGCGGATGGCGTTTTCGCTCCGGATGGCGCCGACGGTGACCCCGTGGGAGCGGGCGATGGCGATGAGCGAATCCCCCCGGCGCACTCTATACTCGGTGAGCGCGAGGGTCCTCTTTTCGCGCACCTCGGGCCAGTTGACCAGGAACGCCGTGCGCGTACCCTGGGGAAGGCGAACCATCGTCCGCTTACCGGTGGGAGTCCGGCCGAGCTTGAGGTGGTGGTTGAGCTCTGCCACCTCGGAGGCGTCCACACCGGCCGCCTCGGCCACCACCGCCAGAGGAGTGCCGCCATCTACCGGGACTTCTTCGTAGGCGAGCGGCGGAAGCAGCTCCACCTGCTCGAAGCCGTACTTGGCCGGCTCCTTGGCGATGCGAGCCGCCGCGATCATCAGCGGAACGTAGTCGCGGGTCTCAGAGGGGAGGCGCGGCCAGATCTTGTAGTACGCCGTCTCGGGACCCTTCTCGCTACCGTAGAGTTCGCGCATGATCCGCCCCACCCGGTTCTCCCCGCTGTTATACCCGGCGGCGGCCAGGTACCACGAGTCGAAGCGGTCGTGCAGATAGGTCAGGTAGTCGAGCGCGGCGTCGGTGGCCTTGACCGGATCGCGCCGGTCGTCCACCACCCCGTTGATAGTGAGCCCGTAGCGGCGGCCGGTTTCGGAGATGAACTGCCACATCCCCGAGGCGTGCGCGTGCGAGTAGGCGATCGGGTTGAGCCCGGACTCGATCATCGCCAGGTAGAGGAGGTCGCTGGGCATGCCCCGCTCCTCCAGCTTCTGCAAGATCATCGGCCCGTACTTACCGGTCCGGGAGAGCCATACCGTGAAGTCGTCCCGCAAGTCGGTATTAAACTTGTGAACCCAGTAATCCACCCGTTCGTGGTCCAGGTTGGGGAGGTCCCAAGCCGCCGGGGCCGACGCGGAGGGGGAGATGGCCTCGAGAGTCACCGCCATCGCCCGCGCCACACCGCTCTGAGAGTCGAAGTCGCGCCCGAAGTTGAAGTGGCTCTCCGCCGTCCCGGCGAGCCACGCCGCGCCGAAGAGCCCGGCCACGCCCAAGCTCGCCGCCTGGGTGGCGCCGAAACCCGCCGATCGGTTGCCCCGGAACTGATTCATATAGCCCCCCTCCCGCTCACGTGATTTACACGTAAAATAATGCAATTGGCCACTTTATGCAACCCAGCCAGCCCCGCTGCCGAGTAGCTTACAGTTAGCTACCGTCAGAGGGGGGCGAGAGTTCCGGGGGCCGGGCAGTTACCCGGGGCGAGGGCTTGCGCTCCCGGCCCCTACCCTGTTCTCCTTCGGGGCAAGCCACCCTACTACTTTCACTGGCAACGTGCCCGCCACCACCGACCAATCCGCCGAGAAGGCCCTGGGCGACGCCCTGGACCCGTCGCGCCTGGAGCGCAACGTGCCCCTGGCGCCGCACACTACCTTTAAGATCGGCGGCCCGGCCGATTTGCTCTACCGCGCCCGCGACCCGGACGAACTCGCCTGCGCCGTGCGCGCAGCCCGTGAGGCGGGCGTCTGCCACTTTCTGCTCGGCGCGGGCGCCAACGTCCTGGTGGGCGATAAGGGTTTCCGGGGCCTGGTCATCAAGAACGAGGTGGGAGGGATAAACTTTCTTGCTGGCGGGCGGGTGCTCGCCGGGAGCGGGGTGCTCACCTACCACGACCTGATCCAGGCCACGGTGTCTCGCGGGCTGGCCGGCCTGCACCACTACGTGGGCATCCCCAGCACGGTGGGCGGGGCCATTTGGCAAAACCTCCACTTTCTATCACCCCCGCCCGGGCGCGAGCGCACCGTATTCATCGAGGAGGTGGTCGAGTCGGCCACCATCTTGAGCGAGGAGGGGGAGGTCCGCACGGTGGACCGGGATTACTTCCGCTTCGGCTACGACTACAGCGTTCTGCACGACCGGGACGACGTGGTGCTGGAAGTGACTTTTAAGTTGGAGGAACAAGAGCAGCGGGAGCTGCGCAAGACCATGCGCGAGAACCTGAGGTGGCGCGACGACCGCCACCCGGACCTCTGGCTCTACCCGTGCGCGGGTTCGATTTTTCAGAAGATCGAGGGGGTGGGCGCGGGGCGGCTCATCGACCAGTGCGGCTTGAAGGGCAAGGTCTTGGGCAACGCCCAGATCTTTCCTAAGCACGCCAACATCATCGTGAACCTGGGCGGTGCCAGCGCGACCGACGTGACCGGGCTCATCGAGCTAGCCCAGGCAACCGTGGAGAGAGAGTTGGGGTACCGGCTGGAGACAGAGATCGGGATGATCGGAGAGTTTTAGCTTTCCAACGGCATGTCCTTAGCCCAGCCGGCCCTTAACCTCTTGTGAGCGGGACCCATCACCGCACCGGCCCAGGGCGTGTTTAGCGACGGACGTAGTCGCTGACCCAAAGTTCGACCGTGCGCTTGACTTCTTCCCATGCCACCTTCCAGAGCATTTCGGGCGCCTCTTCTTCTTCGGCGTCGTCAAAGAAAGTCAGGCTCATGAGAGTGTGCCCGAGATCCTGCGTGGCGAACTTGCGCTGGTAGAGGCCGAGCATCTCATCGAGAGAGAAGCGTTCACGCCCCAGTGCGTACAGGTCGATGAAGTCTTTTTTGGCCCCTCGGCTGGCCAGCGCGGAGAGCTTCATACAGGCCAGGTCTTCCAGTCCGGCAAGGAGGCAGCCGTACTCCGGCCACGAGACCGGCGGCACCAGTTCAGGGTAGCGATGCTCCAAAAAACTCAGCTTCACCCCGCCGGCTTCACCGTGGAGCGTTCCTTTCGCAACGTCCATGACCGCTATGTCCACTCCAGCCCGACGGAGGTCGGCCGCCAAACCGAGCGCGTCGGCGATTTTTCCACCGGTAAACCAATCGAAGTCGAGCGAACGCCGGTGTCCGAGTTGGATCGCGACGGCCGTGCCGCCCGCCAGAAAGAATCCGGCCCCGGTCGTAATGGGACCGAGGCGGCGGAGCATCCGTTGCTGGGAAGCGGGCATAACTTCCCGGTGGAAGGTCATCGATGCGTCCTCCGGTTCCACGGATTGGAGCGCGCAACCGCGATCCATCCGTCTACCTGAACACGAGGGATTCCCACCACTAGGCTCCAGAACCGAAGGCGCCGCGGCTCCATCCCCCGCCCCCGCCGGCGAACGATGAAGTCGCGGATCTCGTCATCGCTCATCTGCGCGCGAAGCCAGGCCACGGCGTCCATGCCTCCGGATTGAAGCAGCCGTTTCACGATGGTGTTCCGGCTCCCATCCCACGATAGACGGTCCGCGTCGTAGTCCCAGAAGTAGCCCCGGAGACTCTCGGGCAGTTGATTGCTGGCCGGTTCCCTTTGCAAGGCCCCGCTAGCGCTCCACGATCATCACGTGCCCCATGCCACCGGCCGCGCACACGCTCACCATCCCCACCCCCACCCCCCGGCGGCCCATCTCGTTCAGGAGCGAGATCAAGATTCTGCCGCCGGTGGCGCCAAACGGGTGGCCGATGGCGATGGAGCCGCCCGTCACGTTGACGCGGTCCTCGTCTGGCACCCCCACCGGCTCGCTCCTCCCCAGCCGCTCGCGGGCGACCGTCTTCGAGCCCCACCATTGCAAGGTCGAGAGGACCTGGGCGGCGAACGCCTCGTGCATCTCCAGTAACTCTACATCTTGCATAGTCATGCCGGCCCGTTCCAGCGCCACCGGGGCGGCGTACACCGGCCCCTGCAAGAGCTGGTCGGCGGGGTCGAGGGCGGCGTAAGCCCACGAACGGACGTAGCCGAGCGGTTCGTAACCGAGCGACTTGGCTTTATGCTCGCTCATCAGCAGTACGGCCGACGCCCCGTCGGTGAGCGGCGACGAGTTGCCCGCGGTGATGCTTCCGTAACGCCGGTCAAAGACCGGTTTCAGCGCGGCCAGCTGCTCCAGGGAGGTGTCGCGGCGGATGCCGTTGTCCTCGCTCACCACGCCGTCTTCGGCGCCCTCCACGAACACGGCCGCGATTTCGGCCGGGAGCCGGCCGTCGTCGCTGGCGGCCGCCGCCAGTTTGTGCGAACGCAGCGCCCAGCGGTCCTGTTCCTGGCGCGAGACGCCGTTTTCACGCGCCATCTTCTCAGCCGACTCTCCCATGGTGAGCCCCGTGGTCCGCTCGGCGATGGCGGGAACTTGCGGTACCAGGTGCCTGGGTCTGATAGACGCGAACGCCTTGAAGCGTCCTCCCAGCGACTTTGCCTTGCTGGCCTTCATCAACACCCCCCTCATCTCTGGAGAAAAGAGGATGGGGATGTCGCTGAGAGACTCGGCGCCGCCCGCCATCACCGTGTCGGCGTAACCCATGCTGATCTCTGCCGCGGCCGAGGTGATGGCCTGGCTCGCCGAGGCGCAAGCCCTGCCCACGGTGAAGGCGGGGGCCGACGCCGGAATGCCCGCGCCGAAGCCCACCTCGCGGGCCAGGTTGGTGGCCCCTAGCGACTGAACAACGGTGCCGTAGATGGTGTGGTCGATCTCGGCCGGGTCGAGGTCCGCCCGGGAGATGAGTTCGCGCACCGCCGCTACCCCCAACTCCAGGGCGGAGAGCTGCTTGAAAGCGGTACCCGATTTGGCGAAAGGGGTCCGGCATCCGGCCACGATGGCGACCCGCCTGCCGTTTCTGTTCATAGGGCGTTAGAAGTGTGGCTCGCTGGGCCGGTGGGTTACCGGGCCGCTAGGTTACCGGGCCGCGAGCTTCTTTTCGGCCTCCCGGAACGCTTCCCACACCAGCATGGCGCACTTGACGCGGACCGGAAAGTTGGCGACTCCGGCCAGGGTGCGAAGATCTCCCAGCTCCTTATCCCGGGCCGCCTGCTGGTCGCCACGCAGCATCTCGGTGAAGCGAGCGGCCAGGGCGTCGGCCTCCGCCAGAGAGCGGCCTTGGAGCCGCTGGGTCATCATGGAAGAGGCGGCCTGGGAGATGGAGCACCCCTGCCCGGTAAACGCCACCTCCTCGATGGCACCACCCCTGACCCGGAGCTGGAGCTTGATCTCGTCTCCACAGACCGGGTTCTGCATGTGTATCTCCACGTCTGGCGCCTCCAACTCGCGCTTGTTGCGGGGGCGCCGGTAGTGCTCGAGGATGACCTCCTTGTAGAGCGATTTGAGCGGCGGAGTGCTCCGGTCGATCATACCGGGCGCGCTAATACCCGAACAGTGAGCGCGCCCGCCCCAGCCCCTCTACCAGCCGGTCGGCGTCCTCGCTGGTGTTGTAAAGGTAGAAGGAAGCCCTGGCCGTGGCCGCCACCCCGAGCCGCTTCATGAGCGGCTGGGTGCAGTGGTGTCCAGCCCGGATGGCCACCCCCTCGCCGTCCAGGATAGTGGCCAGGTCGTGGGGGTGGACGTCGGCGAGGGTGAAGGAGATCACCCCGGCCCGGCCGTCTCCGGCGGGGGGGCCGTGGACGGTAAGGTCGGGGACCCCGGCGAGGCGCTCCAAGGCGTACCCGGTGACCTCCACTTCGTGGGCGTGGACGCGCTCCATGCCCAAACCAGACAGGTAGTCCACGGCCGCGCCCAGGCCGATTACCTGCGCGATCTTGGGGGTGCCCGCCTCAAACTTGTGGGGCAGTTCCGCCCAGGTAGAGCTCTCCAGCTCCACCGAGCGGATCATGTCGCCACCGCCCAGGAAGGGGGGCATCGCCTCCAGCAGCTCGCGCCTGCCCCACAACGCTCCCACCCCGGTGGGGCCGCACATCTTGTGGCCCGAAAAGGCGAAGAAGTCGCAACCGAGTTCGGCCACGTTTACCGGCAGGTGGGGCGCGGCCTGGGCGCCGTCGACCACCACCAACGCCCCCGTGGCGTGCGCCCGCCGGGCGACTTCGCCCACCGGGTTCACGGTGCCCAGGGAGTTGGAGACGTGCCCGAGGGAGACCAGCTTGGTCCGCCCGCTGAGGAGTTCGCCCAGCTGGTCGAGCCGCAGCCGCCCCTGGTGGTCGATGTCCAGGAAGCGCAGCCGGGCTCCGGTGCGCTCCGCCAGTAGCTGCCACGGCACCAGGTTAGAGTGGTGCTCCAGCACCGAGAGGAGGACCTCGTCGCCTTCCCGTAGGTTAGCGTCGCCCCACGACCGGGCCACCAGGTTGAGGGCTTCAGTGGTGCCGCTGGTAAAAATCAGCTCGGCCGGGTCGCTGGCCCCAATAAAGTCCGCGACGCGCACGCGGGCGTCCTCATACTGTTCGGTGGCGCGGCGGGAGAGCTCGTGGATGCCGCGGTGGACGTTGGCGTTGTCTTCCCGGTAGTAGCGCTCCAACGCCTCGATGACCGAGCGCGGCTTTTGGGAAGAGGCGGCGTTGTCCAAGTAGATCAGTGAACGGCCGTTAACTTGCTGTTCGAGGATGGGAAAGTCAGCCCGCACCGCCGCGACCTCTAGGGCGGGCCGCGGCTCTTCGATCAGAGTGGATGGATTCATCTCTCTCTCTTACCCTACGTCCACCAGTACGTCGTCGCCCTCCACCTTGCACGGAAAGGTGACGATCGGGCGGGTGGCCGGCAGTCCCAACGCCGCGCCGCTCTCCACGTCGAAGATGGCTCCGTGCCACTCGCAGGTAATGGTGCGGTCGTCCGGGTCAAACTCGCCCGCGGAGAGGGGAAAGTCGCGGTGAGAGCACTTGTCCTCGAAGGCGTAGACCTCGCCCCCCACCCCGGCCAGGCAGATGCGCCGTCCCTTCGCCTCGACCCCCATCAGCCCGCCGTCTGGCACCTCGCCGCGCGTCGCCACTTTGGTAAACTCACCCACCGGGGCGCGCTTTTAGCTTCTCCTCGATGGTCCGCACCAGCTCGCCCCGCACCCCATCCAGCCCCAGCCGGTCCAAAACTTCGCCGAAAAACCCGAACACCACCAGCCGGACCGCCTCCCGCTCGGGGATTCCCCGGCTGCGCAGGTAAAAGATCTCCTCCTGGTCGAGCTGGCCCACGGTCGCCGCGTGCGAGCAGCGCACGTCGTCGGCCTCGATCTCCAAGTTGGGCAACGAATCGGCCCTGGCCCCGTCCGAGAGGATCAGGTTACGGTTGGTCTGGTAGGCGTCGGTCCGCTGGGCTCCCTTGTGGACGCGGATCATGCCCCGGAAAACCGAGCGGCCGGTGTCCCGTAGCGCCCCCTTGAAAAGCAGGTTGCTGGAGGCGTGCGGCGCCACGTGGTCCTGCAAGGTCTGAAAATCGACGTGCTGGGTGTCCTCGGCCAGGTAGAGCCCGAGCAGATCGGCGTGAGCGCCGGGGGCTTCGAGCCGGCAGCGCACGTCGCTGCGCGAGAGGTCGGAACCCAGCGCCAGGTTGAGGGCGGTGATCTTGGCGTCGCGGCCGGCCGTGAAACGGTCGCTGCTGAGTTGGACCACGCCACGCCCCCACCTCTGCACCGCCACGTGGTTGACTTGCGCTCCCTCCCCGGCGAACACCTCAACCGCGCCCACGGACGCCGCCTGCTCGCCGAAGTCCGCCGAAACCGTCTCCTCTACCAGCGGCACCGCGGCGCCCGCCCCGGCCACCACCAGAGTACGGGGAAGTACCGCGGTGCCCCCGGCGGAGAGCCAGCGCCAGGAGCGCAGGGGGAGTTCTACCCGTACCCCCTCGGGCACGTAGACGAAGACGCCGCCGGTCCAGAACGCCGCGTTTAGAGCCGCGAACTTGCCGGCCTCCGGGGCGAGCGCCGATCCCAGCCACTCCTCTACCAACTCCCGGTGTTCGCGCACCGCCCGGTCCAGCGTCGTGAAGACGACGCCGCGCTCCGCCAGCTGGTCCGAGAGTTCGGCGAACACTCCCGAAGCGTCGCACTGAACCAGCCGCCCCGCGCCCTCGCTCGCCTCGCCGATACGGGCGCGCAAGGGGTCCGGAAGGGCGTTGATTCCCTTTACGGGCGCCGACTCCGGGGCGAACTCCAGGGCGTCCAGATCCAGCACGCGGGCAATCTCGGTGTAGCGCCACTCCTCGGGCCGGGTGTCCGGCATGGGCGTGGCCGCGAACACCTCCTGCGCGTGCAGGCGGCGCTCCCTCAACCAGCCGGGCTCACCCCTCCGGGTCGAGAGGATCTCGGCCTGATCGCGAGAGAACGCGCCCACTTCTTCGGCTGTAACCATGCTTTCTGACACTTTATGACGCCGGTCGATTACGCTGGTGAAGTTTTCCGAATTGGAACCGGGTGCAACTCAGCCTAGCTAGTTCGTGGTTGAGCCCCGGCTCAGCCGACCGACCCCTCCATTTCGAGCTCGATCAGCCGGTTAAGCTCGACCGCGTACTCGAGCGGCAGCTCCTTGGCGATCGGCTCGATGAAGCCCCGCACCACCATGGTGGCGGCCTCGTCTTCGGAGAGCCCGCGGCTCATCAGGTAGAAGAGCTGCTCGTCGCCGATCTTGGAGACGGTGGCTTCGTGGCCGATGTTGGCGCTGTCTTCCTCGATCTCGATGTACGGATAGGTGTCGGTGCGCGCCTCCTCGTCGAGTAGGAGGGCGTCGCACTCCACGTTCGACTTGACGTGGTGGGCGCCCGGCTGCACCTGGAGGAGCCCCCGGTAGGTGCTGCGGCCGCTCCCCCTGGAGATCGACTTGGAGACGATCCTCGAACTGGTGTGAGGCGCCACGTGGATCACCTTGCCGCCCGCGTCCTGGTGCTGGCCCGGGCCCGCGTACGCGATCGAGAGCACGTCGCCGCGCGCCCCCTCACCCATCAGGTAGCAGGAAGGGTACTTCATGGTCAGCTTGGAGCCGAGATTCCCGTCCACCCACTCGTGGGTGGCGTCCCGGCCCACGATGGCCCGCTGGGTAACCAGGTTGTAGACGTTTCGGGACCAGTTCTGGATGGTGGTGTAGCGGCAGCGCGCCCCGTCCTTGACCACGATCTCGATCACCCCGGAGTGGAACGAGTCGCTGGCGTAGGTGGGGGCGGTGCACCCCTCGATGTACTGCACCTGGGCGCCCTCGTCCACGATGATGAGGGTGCGCTCGAACTGCCCCATCGACTCCGCGTTGATGCGGAAGTACGCCTGTAGCGGCATCTCCAGCTTCACACCGGGTGGTATGTACACGAACGACCCGCCCGACCAGACCGCCGAGTTGACGGCGGCAAACTTGTTGTCGCGGATGGGGACCACGGTGCCGAAATATTCCCGTACCAGCTCCTCGTGCTCCTGGAGCCCCTGGTCCATCCCCTTGAAGATGACCCCTTGCTTTTCCCACTCCTCGCGCAGCGAATGGTAGACCACTTCGGACTCGTACTGGGCGCCCACGCCGGCCAAGATTTTCCGCTCCTGCTCGGGGATGCCGAGCTTCTCGAAGGTGTTCTTGATGGTGTCGGGGACCTCGTCCCAGCTGCGACCCACCCCCCGGTCCGAAGGTTTGACGTAGAAGTAAATGTTGTCGAAGATGAGCTTGGAGAGGTCGCCGCCCCAGCTGGGGGTGGGTCTCTGGAGGGCGTGCTTGAGCGCCTTGAGCCGGTACTTGAGCATCCACTCCGGCTCACTCTTCTGGGCCGAGATCTCGCGCACGACCTCTTCGTCGAGCCCCTTGCGGGACGAGCGGAAAACGTGCTCTTCGGGGTCCCGGAAGCCGAACTTGTATTCGTCCAGGTTCAGGTCCCGGACGGTGGTGTTTGCTGGCATTTTATCTCCTTATATCCGCAGCGATATTACGCGGCCTTGGTCCATTCGTAACCCTTCTCTTCCAACTCCAGCGCCAACTCCTTGCCTCCCGAGCGGACTATCTTGCCACCCACCATCACGTGGACCACGTCCGGCTCGATGTAATTCAGCATGCGCTGGTAGTGGGTAATCAGCAGCACGGCCATCTCAGGCCGCCTCTGCTTGATCTGGTTGATCCCGGCCGAGACCACCTTGAGGGCGTCGATGTCGAGCCCCGAATCGGTCTCGTCCATGACCGCCAGGGCCGGCTCCAGCATGGCCAGTTGGAGAATCTCGTTGCGCTTCTTCTCGCCGCCCGAGAAGCCGTCATTCACCGACCGCTCCGCGAACTGGATCTCCATCCCCAGAGTTTCCATGGTCGCGGTGAGCTGGTCCTGGAAGTCGAAGACGTCGATCTCCTCGCCGCGGAGCGACCCCAGCGCGGTACGCATGAAGTTGGCGATGGACACCCCCGGCACCTCGACCGGGTACTGAAAGGCCAAGAAGATGCCCGCGCGAGCCCGCTCGTCGGGCTCCATGTCGAGCACGCTCTCGCCCCGGAAGAGAACGTCGCCGTCGCTCACCTCGTACGCCGGGTGGCCCGAGATCACCTTGGCGAGCGTGCTCTTGCCCGAGCCGTTCGGCCCCATGATGGCGTGAATCTCACCCACGCCCATCTCCAGCTCCACGCCCCTGAGGATGCCGGTGCCCCCTTCGGCCACCTCGGCGTGCAAGTTGTCTATCTTGAGGAACGGCTCGGCCATGTTACTGTCTGTGGTGGTCTCTTTTCAATAATGATTCTTCTTATCAAGAAAGGTAGGGGGTGCGGCTAGCACCGTCAACCCCCCCGTCCTCCAGCTTTTCAAAGCTGGCTTACCGCTTGCACCCCGAGCAAAAAACCGGTAAATGGAACGGATCATGGACGCTGGCTCTGACCTGCCCCCCGCGCGCACCCTGCTGGTGCTCGGCGGCGGCGCTATGAAGGGAGTGGCCCATATCGGCGTATGGAAGGCGCTCCAAGAGTCGGGCACCCGCGTCGACGGGATCGTGGGCACCAGCATCGGCGCGGTGGTCGGGACGTGTATCGCCGGGGGGATGGGGTGGCGGGAGCTCAGCGAAGTAGCCCTGGCACTCCGCAAGAAAGACATCGTGGACATCAACCGCCGCGCCATCTGGTTCGGCGGGGTGCACGAGCCGTCGGTGTTCGAGGGGGAGCGGCTCAAGGAGTGGCTGGGGGAAGTGCTGCCGGTCAAGAACTTCGGCCAGCTCGAGCTCGACCTGAGGATCAACTCGGTGTCGCTGGTGTCGGGCCGGGAGGTGTGGTTCGGGGCCGGCGCGCGCTGCGACCTCCCGCTGGCCCAAGCGGTGTACTGCTCGTGCGCCCTGCCGGTCTACTTTCCGCCCGCGCGGGCGGGCGACGATTGGCTGGTGGACGGGGGCATCGTAGACGGCTTCCCCATCCGCCACGCCAGGGAGTGGGGAGCCGGCCGGGTGATCGGGGTAGACGTGGGAGCTGACATCCTGCCCCCCAAGCCGGGGTACTTCGAGAAGGGGATGGTGGCCATCCACGACCGGGTACTCAGCTTGTCGCTGCGCCGCCAGCACCAGAACTCCTTGGAAGACTGGCACGGCCCGCCGCTCCTCTACATCCGACCCGAGATCGGCCACCTGGGTGGGTGGGACTTTGACTGCACCCAGTTCTTGCTCGAAGAGGGGTACCGCGCCGCCCGGGAGGCGCTGGAAGAGGTGGAAGCGGCGTGAGCACGCGCACCATTGTGGTGCAAGCACCCGCCAGAATCGTGCAGCGAACGGGGTCCGAAGGCGCGGCGATACGCTCTAAATTTGTTGTTGCATATGTCTTAGCTCGTGCTTCACAACTTTGGCCCCGGCTTTGCATTTGGTCTTTAGCTGTCTCCCCGTCCGTGAAGCGCGGATGGATCATCAATCTTCACTCATAGGCAGGAGGAAACGCATGAGACGCTTCACCCCGCTGGCGCTCGTCCTGGCGTTCGTCGCCGTCGCTGCGTGCGACGACCAGCCAGAGCCGTTAGCGCCCGACGCCCAGACCGTGACCCGCGCGGATAACGCCATCCCGGGCCAGTACATCGTCGTCTTCAAGGACGACGCCGCCTTGGGCGGACCCGCCGGCGAAGTACCCGGCCTGGCCCGCGCCCTGGCTGCCGAGTTCGACGGCCGGCTGCGCGTAACCTACCAGCACGCCCTCAAGGGCTTCGCGGCCAACCTCACCCCTTCGGCGGCGGCTGCCCTGGCGCGCCATCCGGCGGTGGCCTATGTCGAGGAAGACCAAGTGGTCGCCCTGGCCCCGCCGTGTTGGGTCACCGGCAGCTGCGAGGACGACGGTGGCGGTGGCGGCGGCCAGACCACGCCGTGGGGCATCACCCGTGTGGGCGGCCCGGTGGACGGCACCGGCAGGGTGGCGTGGATCATCGACACCGGCATTGATCTGGACCACCCCGACCTGAACGTGGACGTCGCGCGCAGCGCGGAGTTCGTATCCACTGGACCGGGCTCGGATACGCCCGATGACGGCAACGGGCACGGCACCCACGTGGCCGGCACCGTAGCGGCCATCAACAACGACATCGACGTGGTGGGCGTGGCCGCGGGCGCCACCGTGGTCGCGGTCAAGGTGCTCAACGACCAGGGCAGCGGCAGCTACTCCGACGTGATCGCCGGCATCGATTACGTGGCCGCCAACGCCGCCGGCGGCGACGTGGCCAATATGTCGCTGGGCGGTGGCACCTCTGACGCCGTGGACGACGCGGTCCGCAACGCCGCCGATCAGGGCGTCTTCTTCGCCCTCGCAGCGGGCAACGACGGCGAGGACGCCAACAACTATTCGCCCGCCCGGGTCGAGTACCAGAACGTGTGGACGGTGTCGGCGTTCGACGACACCGACACCTTCGCCTCCTTCTCGAACTGGTCCGGTCCGACCAACCCGCCCATCGAGTTCGGGGGACCGGGGGTGAGCGTTCTCTCTCTGTATAAGGATGGCGGCACCCGCACGCTGAGCGGAACCTCGATGTCGAGCCCACACATCGCGGGTATCCTGCTCATGACGGGCGGAGCGCCCACGTCGGACGGCACCGTCTCCGGCGACCCGGACGGGGACCCCGACCCTATCGGACACCTGTAAGCCAACAGGTACCACGTCCGCGGACGAAAAGGCCGGCGCACTGTGGCGCCGGCCTTTTCACATCCGGGCGTCCCTCGCCCTTTATCCACAGCTCCGGCAACGCTTTCGGGCCTCCGCGCAGAACCTTGGCCCACACTCTCCGCAAGCTTGTAGATAGCAGGCGCGAGTGTACCCTTGCGCCAAACCGCGCGACCGCGTAGCGTACTCTGCCCGGCCGTACTCTTTCCCACCCTCTCTTGTCAGGAGCGACGCCATGCCCAACGGACACGCCGAGGAAAAGACCGTCGAAAAGGACGGCTACTCCGTCACTTTTTACCCCGGCTTCATGAGCCGCTGCGCCGTGGACTGCGACGGCGAAAGCAAGGAGATCTACAAGCAGGACGGCACCTACCACCTCCCCGGCGGCCAGACCCATCCGGCCCGCAAGCATACGCTGCGCTTCAAGGGGGGGAGGATGAACGAAGACTTCACCCTCCAGATCGACGACGCGCGCGACCGCCTCCACAAGATCACCATCGAGCTGAAGGACCGAAGCCTCAGCGAAGTGGGAGCAGAGTCGACGGAGGTGGAGACCGTGACAGTGCAGAACGACTCCATCACCTGCCCGCCGAACTGCTGATAGCTCGACCAAAAGGCCGGCGTGACGCGTGGCCACGCTCACGCTGCAACTCGCGGTCGCCCTCCTGGTCCTCGGCTTCAGCGCCCTGGCCTGGCGGGCCGGTGCCAGGGCAACCGGGGGCGAGCCACCCCGGCGGGACGCGTGGCGTCTCGCCGGGGTGGCGTATATGGTATCCGGCCTCTTGTCGCTGGCGCAGAGTGTGCTTGCCGTCCCTGCGTTTTTCTACGGCGAGGGGTCGCCACTGTGGAATTTTTTTCTGCTGGTCAGCCCGATTGGGAACCACGCCCGCTCGGGCTTGCAGCTCGCCTTCACCATCTTCCTGCTCTGGGTTGCTCTGAGAAGCGGCGGTCTGAACCGCCGGGACTGGAACAGAGCAGGCGCAATACTCCTGCTGGGGTTGCTGCTGGGAGTCGGAGTAGGCGTGGCCGAAGGGTCATGGAACCCAGCCAGGCACTATCTGACCGGCGCGGCGGCCGACGGGCTGCTGGTGCTGGGGTTGGTGGCGGTGCTCATGGCGGGGTTCTTCCGCGGCACGCTTGACCAAATCTTCTGGACGGTGTTTACCGTCCATATGGTTTACCTCGCCCTCAAGAGCTTGGTCTTTGCGGCCTCGGCGTGGCTGGCTGTTCCCGGCATGTGGTCACCGAGTCCCATAGTCACACAGCTGTCGGCCACGATCACTTGGGCCGTCATGTGTGCCCTCGCCGGGTACCGTCTCCACCTCGCCCGGCGGGGGGCATACGTGCCCGCGCCATTTGAATTCAGGCCGTTCTCGACCTCGACCTACCGATGACGCGGAGACCTCACCCCCACTCCCTGAGCCGCACCAGAAGCCCGGCGCCGAGAAGCCCGGCCGCACCGTACCCGGCCACGAAGACGGCCGCTCCCCACTCCACCCCTCCGGCGAGCAGCCCCTGGTACACGTCCTGGAGGGCGAGCTGGGGAGGGAGCAATAGGGTAACCAGGTCGCGCAGGAGCGGAGTAAGCGGCTCGGCGCCCAGCCCGGCCGTCACTCCCAGCCATAGCAGCGAGGCGGCGTAGAGGAGGAGGACCACCCAACCCTCGCCCTGCCGCACGACCGCGGACAAGAGCGCCAAGAGACCGCCGTAGACGGTGGCCGAGAGGAGGGCCAGAAAGAGACCCCCCCACCCCCCTTCGACCCGGCCCCAAGCCACCAGCTGCACCGCTGGCAGCCAGATCGCCGCCGCCGCCAAGGAGACCCCTAGCGCCAGCAGCCACTTGAGCCCGAAGTACGCCAGCGGCGAGGTGGGGTGCGAGAAGTGGAGCCGGTACCAGCCGCGCCGCCGCTCGGCCGAAATGAAGCCCGCCAGCAGCACCAGCATGGAGAGGGAGGCCAGATTGGCCACGCTCCCGGCCATCTCGCGCGCCTCTCGAAGCCGGTCGTGGACCCCGCCCGGCGCGCGGGCATGATCGTGCAAGGCCGGATCCAAAAAGTAGAAACCCACCCCGGCGAGCGCCACCAGGGGGAGTCGGCGGGCTAGCTCGCGCAGGAAGACGGCGATCATGATTCGCACCCCAACAGCCGCCGGTAGCGGGCCGCCAGCGAGGGGTGGTGCGGCGGCTCGAGCACCCCGGCCAGCCGCCCCTCGCGCAGCACCGCCACCCGGTCAGAGAGCCGGGCCAGCTGGCCCAGGTCGTGCGAGACCAGGAGCAGTACCCGCCCGGGGTCGGCCGCGCGCCACCCGGCCAACGCCTGGCGCAGCTTCACGGTCCAGACGGGGTCTTGGCCGTGAAACGGCTCGTCCAGCACTAGAACCTTGCGGGGTAGCAGGAACGCCTGGGCCAGCCCCACCCGCTGGAGGGTGCCCGCCGAGAGGGCGTCGAGGCGGCGGCCAGCCACTCCGGAGAGCCCGAAACGGTCCAACTCCCGGTCGATGGCGGCCTCGGCGTCGTCTCCGGCGTCGCCCAGGGCGGCGAAAGCCCGCAGCGTCCAGCGCACCGTACGCTGGGGCGGAAGGTCAACCCGCTCGGAGAGGTAGCCGACGCCGTTCTTCTCCACGTAGCGGCGGGGCGGCAGCCCGTCAACCCGCACGCGGCCCGAGGTGGGCCGCAGGTACCCTAACAGGAGCCGAGTGAGGGTGGTCTTCCCGGCCCCGTTGGGTCCGGCGATAGCGAGCGCTACCCCCGGCTCCACCTCCAGGGAAAGCTCGTCGAGGGCGCGCACCCGGCTCCCGGCCAAGCGGCGGAGGGGGCCGCCGAAATCTTTGCTGACTCGGTGAAAGTGGATCATTCGGCCGCTACGGTTTTCCCGGCGGGGCGATCAAGGTACCATTCTCCCGCTCCCTCCGCGACGGGCGGCCGGGGCACGTGCTAACTGGCGGAAATGAGATGACCTATCCATACCTAGCGGCGGGCGGTACCCAAGGGGCGGCGTGACGGCGCCCGCTCTTCACCACACCCTCGTGACGGCAGAGGGGGGCCGCCCCGGACGCTGGCTCCTCTTCTTGCACGGCATCTACGGGGCGGGGCGAAACTGGGCAACCATCGCCCGACGCTTGGTCGAGGAGCGGCCGGAGTGGGGCGCCGCGCTGGCCGACCTGCGCATGCACGGCCGCTCGCAAGGGTTCGGGCCACCCCACACCGTGGAGGCGGCCGCTAACGACCTTTACGCGCTCGCCGACGACCTTCCCGGCGGCGTGGCGGCGGTGCTGGGGCACTCGTTCGGCGGCAAGGTGGCGCTACGCTACGCGGCCGACGCGCCGGAGGGACTGAAACAGCTTTGGGTGATAGACTCTAGCCCCGCCCCCCGCGACCAGCCGGGCGGGAGCGCTTGGGAAGTTCTGGAGCAGGTGCGCGCCCGGCCCGCAGAGTTCACTTCGCGGGCAGAAGCCGTGAGTTGGTTGCGGGAAGAGGGGCATCCGGCCGGGGTGGCCCAGTGGCTCGCCACCAACCTAGAGCCGGAGGGGGGCCGCTACCTCTGGCGGCTCGACTGGGGGGTGATGGAAGAGATGCTGCGCGACTTCTCGCGCGCCGATCTGTGGCGGCTCGTCGAAACCCCGCCGCAGGGGGTGGAGCTCCACTTCGTGTATGCCACCCGGGGCTCCGCGCTGGACGACGACGCCCGCGGGCGCCTGGAGCGGCTCGCGAGAGAGAGCGGCCGGATCTGGCTCCACCGCCTACCCGGTGGCCACTGGCTCCACGCCGACAACCCCGAGGGGCTACTGGAGCTGCTTGGCTCGCGGCTCCCTTAGCTTGCCCGCGGAGCCGCCGCGCGCGACATTTTCCTGCAACCTCTCGCGCAGTCCAAACCATGCCACCGGTCCCTCCACCCCCACGCTCCGCACTCGAGCAGGTCCTCGACGGGCTTAGCGACGGCTTGGTGGTGCTCGACGGCGCCTGGCGCTACACCTACGCCAACCCCGCCGCGGGGCAGCTCCTGGAGCTCCCGCCCGGCGAGCTGCTGGGCAAGACTATCTGGACCCTCTTCCCCGAGCTCAAAGGGAGCGTGATCGAGCGGGAGCTACAGCGCGCGGTGCGGGAGGGGGTGCCGGTAAAGTTTGAGCGCTGGAACGACGCCCTCGAGCGCCGCTTTTCAATCACCGCGTACCCGTCCGGCGGTGGTTTGGCGGTTTGCTTTCACGACCCCAGCGGCGAAAAAGAGTCGCTGCAGGAGCTGCACGAGCGGGAGGAGAGCTACCGGGGTCTGTTCGAGCGCATACCGGTGGGGCTCTACCGTAGCTTGCCCGGCGGCGAGGTGCTGGACGTAAATCCGGCCCTGGTCCGGCTCCTCGGCTACCCCGACCGTGAAACCATACTGCGCCAGCCGGCCGAAGAGCTCTATCTGGACCCGGACGAGCGCCGGCGCTGGCAAGAGGCGCTGGAGAGAGAAGGGGTCTACAGCAGCGAAGAGACCTTGCGCCGCTTCGACGGCACCCGCGTCACCGTGCGCAGCGTGGCCCGGGTGATCCGCGACGATCAAGGGGGCGTCCTTTACTATGAGGGGGCGCTGGAGGACATCAGCGACCTGCGCCGGGCCGAGCGGGAGGCGCGCCAAGCTACCGAGGCCCTTTGGAAGAGCGAGGAACGGTTGCGCCAGGCCCAGAAGCTCGAGGCGGTGGCCCGGCTCACCGGCGGAGTTGCCCACGACTTCAACAACCTGCTCACCGTCATCAAGGGGAACCTCGAATTCGCCCTCGCAGCGCACACCGACGACGGCCCCTTGCGGGAAGACCTCGGCGAAATCAGCAAGGCGGCCGACCGCGCTTCCAACCTAACCCACCAACTCCTCGCCTTTAGCCGCAGACAGGTGAGGCGGCCGCGCGCCGTGGAGCTCAACCAGCTGGTCAGGGACAGCGCCAAAATGCTAGAGCGGGTAATCGGCGAAGACGTGACCCTGACCCTCGACTTGCGCGCCCAGCCGGGGTGGATCGTGGCCGACCCCGGACAGATCGCGGAGGTGCTCATGAACCTGGCGGTAAACGCTCGCGACGCCATGCCCGGCGGGGGCACCATCTGCCTCGAAACCAGCGACCTGGTGCTCGACGAGAGCCACGGCTGCGAGGTGCCCGGCCACGTCGCCGGCAGTGATTACCTGCGGCTCTCGGTGCGCGACACCGGCCACGGCATGGACCGGGAGACCCTCCGGCACATCTTCGAGCCCTTCTTCACCACCAAGGAGGTGGACAAGGGAACCGGATTGGGACTCTCCACCGTACACGGAATCGTGCTCCAGAGCGGGGGGTGCGTCCAGGTGGAGAGCAGTCCGGGAGAGGGGGCCGTGTTCCATCTACACCTACCGCGGGGAGAGCCGGGGTCCGGGCCCGAGGCGCTCCGCGAGCAAGCTGGCCGGAAAGGAGGAGGCGAGACCGTGCTGGTGGTAGAAGACGAAGACTTCGTGCGCGGCCTGATCGTGCGGGTGTTGGAACGGGCCGGGTACCGGGTGCTGGCCGCCACCAACGGACGGGAGGCGTTGCGGGTGGCTAGCGAACACCCCGGCCGCGTAGACCTCCTGCTGACCGACGTGGTAATGCCCGTGATGGGTGGCAAGCAGTCCGCCGAGCTCCTGAGCGCCCGGAACCCCGGGCTCAAGGTGGTCTACATCTCGGGCTACACCGGCGACAGCGCCCCCGGGCCGGGGGGGTTGGAGCCGGGCGTCCGCTTTTTGCCCAAGCCGTTCGAGCCCGGCGAACTGACCCGCACGGTGCGGGAGGTGCTGGATGAATAGAACCGGCGCGTGAGCGCACCTTTGGCACGCCGTGCGGCCTCTTGCTAGACTTCAGGACACGCGCTCCAACCGCGAAACCACTGCCAGGAGACGATCCATGGCGGAGGCACAAACTATCCGAAACGCCTTCGAGGTGATGATCGTGGCCCCGGCGGTGAACCGCGACGGAGAAGGCTACCATCCAGGGCTTGCGCGAAAGCGGGCGCCGGATTCGTTTTATATCATGGAGCGACTAGGCGATTCGCCACCCCGCCAGCTAAAACGGTTCCGCCCATTCGGTACCCGGCGCGACGACCGGCGCGAAGCGCCGCCGATCTACTGGTGCGACTTGTGCGGCGGGCGGATGTACGAACGCAACTGCAAGATCGTCTGCCCCAACTGCGGGTATAAGAGAGATTGCTCCGACCCCTGAATGCGCCGACAAACACGTCTCCTGGCGGGCTGCCCCCGTGCGCGAGCTGAGTCCATGACCGGCACCTACCGTCGCGGCCGCCCCGGAGTGGCTTCCCTGCTGCCCACCCTGCTCACCGTTGCTATTGGCTGGGGGTGCGGCGAGCCCGACGCCGGCCGCTCGGACCAGGAGCGCCTAGACGCCACCGCCCGCGAACACGCCGGGGAAGGCCCCGCCGCGACCGGCGCCGTGCAAGAGCCGCGGGTGCGGGTCGCGGCCGACACCGTGGTCTACGGAGCCCTGGGCGAGCAAGAGCTGATCGGATACCTGGCCCGGCCGGCCGGCTCGGGCGGGGCCAATCTACCCGGACTGATCGTAATCCACGAGTGGTGGGGGCTCAACGACAACGTCCGCGCCATGACCCGGCGGCTGGCCGGAGAGGGGTACTCGGTGCTGGCGGTAGACCTCTTCGGCGGCGAAGTGGCCGATGACCCGCGCCG
Source organism: Longimicrobiaceae bacterium (assembly GCA_050732775.1). Classification (GTDB taxonomy): domain Bacteria; phylum Gemmatimonadota; class Gemmatimonadetes; order Longimicrobiales; family Longimicrobiaceae; genus JBOHRN01. The sequence continues at coordinate 19,916 of JBOHRN010000044.1, forward strand.
AGCACGTGGACTGGTGGAAGGGGTAATGTCCGAGCCCGACACCGCCCTGCTCAACCTGCGCGCCGCCGCTGATTTTCTGGTCGAGCGCCGGGCCGCCCGCGTCGGCATCCTGGGTTGGTGTTTCGGGGGCACTTGGAGCTGGCGCGGCGCCTTGGCCATGCCCGAACGGATCGACGCGGCCGTAGTCTACTACGGGCAGATCCCCATTTCGCGCGACGAACTGGAGCCGCTGGAGGTTCCCCTGCTGGGTATTTTTGGGGCCGAGGACCGCTCCATCCCCGTGACCGACGTGCGCCGCTTCCAGGCCGCCCTGAATGAGCTCGACAAAGACGCCGAGGTGCGGGTGTACGGAAGAGCGGGACACGCCTTCGCCAACCCGTCGGGCGAGGCGTACCGGCCGGGAGCGGCGGAGGACGCCTGGGGGCGCACGCTGGACTTTTTGGAGCGCCACCTCGAACACCGCAGGTAAACGTCTATCACGGCCCCCGTCCGCACCCCCGGCGGCCGCGCCGGGGTCACGGTTGACGAACTCTGCGACCATCTGAGCGCGTCGTACCGGGAAGAAAACGCCAGGGTAGTGTGCGACTTCGCCCGGCTCTTCTACCGCAAAGCCCCGCCCCACATCCTGCGCGAGCGCGACCGTGACACCCTCTCCAAGCTCACCCTAGGTGCCTTCCGTTTCCTCGGGCGGGCGGGGGTCGAGGAGCCGTCGGTGCAGGTAATAAATCCCGAGGACGAAGGGTGGAGCGCACCGGTCACCGTGCTCCGCGCCGAGGTCGGCGACCGCCCCTTCATCGTCGACACCATCCGGGAGTACCTGAGCGCCGAGAACCTCCCGGTGCAACACTACATCTACCCGGTCCTGAGGGTCGAGCGGGGAGAGGGGGGAAAAATCCTCGCCGTGCAGCCCCCCAACGGCGGCGGTCAGGAGTCGCTGGTCCACTGCGAGATCCAGCGCGTCCACGAGGAAGAGGCCCGCGCGCGCATCCAGGGCGAGGTGGCGCGCCGACTCTCCGACGTGGTCGCGGTCACCGATGACTTCCCCGCCATGATGGAGCAGGTAGACCGTACCATCGCGGTGGCTGAGCGGTACCGCGAGGGGTTTCCCGGGAGGGCGGGGGAGTTCGGAGAAGTAGCTGAGTTTCTGCGCTGGCTCAAGGACGAGAACTTTGTCTTTCTCGGCTACCGGGGCTACGACGTGGTCAAGGACCAAAAGGGTGAGGTCTGCCTCTCGGTGGAGCCGGGGTCGGGGCTCGGCATCCTCCGCGACGAGGCCAGCTCGGCGTACGCAGGCCCCGTGTCCGTTGACCGGGTCCCGGACTCCCTGCGCCGCCGTATCTTAGCCGGACCCACCCTGATCGTCAGCAAGACCAACGCCGAATCCACCGTCCACCGCCGCGCCCGCATGGACTATATCGGCGTCAAGAAGCTCGACGACGAGGGCAAGGTCGCGGGCGAACGCCGCTTGCTAGGGCTCTTCACCTCCAAGGCGTATCAGGAAGACGCCGAGGACATCCCCATCCTCCGCCACAAACTCCACCGCGTGCTGGACGACTCCGGGGCCCCGCCCGCATCCCACGACTACAAGGAGATCATCACCATCTTCAACTCCTTCCCCAAGGAGGAGCTCTTCCAAGCCACCCCGGCAGAGATCTGGCAACAGGTGCGAGAGGTTCTTCCCCTCCTGTTCACCGATGACATCCGGGCGTGGACGCGGGCCGACCCCATGGGTCGCGGGGTGAGCGTTACCGTGATACTGCCGCGCGGCAGGTTCAGTGGCGAGGTCCGGCGCCGCATCCAGGAGGCGCTGGTGCGGAGGTTCCGGGGCCAGCTCCTCAACTACCACCTGGCCATGAGCGCGGGCGACCAGGCCCGGCTCCACTTCTTTCTAGCGGCCTCGCCGGAGCAGGTCGAAGGGGTAGACGCCGCGGAGATCGAGCGCGACGTCTACCGCATTCTCCGTTCCTGGGACGACCGCTTGGCCGAGCAGCTGGCTGAAAATCGGGACGAAGAGGAGGCGCAGACGCTCGCGCGCACTTACGGCCCGGCGTTCAGCGCCGAGTACCGCGCCGCCTTTCTCCCGGAGGTGGCCGCGGCCGACGTCCTGGAGATGGAGCGGATGCGGCGCGAGGAAACCAGCGTGGCCCTCACCCTCAGGGAACCTCGCGGCCGGGGCCGGGCCGAGGCGTTCGCCGGCACCACGGTACTCAAGCTGTACCTGCGCGATGAGGGGCTGATCCTGTCGGACTTTATGCCCATCCTGGAGAATACCGGCCTCCAGGTGGTCGAAGTGACCCCTTTCGCGGTCTCGGGGCCGGGGCTCCCCGCGTTTCACATCTACTCCTTCGCGGTGCAGGATCCGGGTGGTGAGCCGGTGCCGCTGGAGGGCTCGGACCGGCTCACCCACGCCATCCTGGCCGCCCGGCGCGGCGATACCCCCAACGACCCGCTCGCCGCATTGGTCTTACGGGCCGGGCTCAGCTGGCGCCAGGTAGACGTGCTGCGTACTTACGCCAACTACACCTTCCAGACCGGCGCGGTGCCCAGCCGCGTCTCTCTGATCCGCGCCCTCCTCGGCTACCCGAGCGCGGCCCGGCTCCTGGTGGATACCTTCCAGAACCGCTTTGATCCCGAAACCGAGAGCGGAAAGCGGAAAAGAGAAGGTGAGCGGCTGCGGCGGGAACTGCGCACCGTTCTCGACCGGGTAGAGTCGCTCACCGACGACCGGGCCTTGCGCCGCATGGCAGAGGTCATCGAGGCCACTACCCGTACCAACTACTTCCGCCACGGAGGCGACCGCCCCACCGTACGCAGCGGGGGGGCGCCTTACACCTCCATCAAGGTCCACTCCCCCTCGCTGGAGGAGCTGCGCGAGACCCGGCTCCTGTACGAAGTCTTTGTGTTCTCGGCCAATATGGAGGGGATCCACCTACGGGCTGCCCCTGTGTCGCGCGGGGGCATCCGCTGGTCAGATCGGCCCGACGACTTTCGCACCGAGGTGTTGGGGCTGGTCCAGACCCAGGTGGTCAAGAACGCCGTCATCGTGCCCGGCGGCTCCAAGGGCGGTTTCGTGATAAAAAACGCCTCTCCCGACCGGAAAAGGGCGATGGAGCAGGCAGCCGCCCAGTACCAGACCCTGATCCGCGGACTGTTGGACCTTACCGACAATGTGGTAGACGGCGAAGTGGTCCCACCACCCGGGGTCGTCCGCCACGACGGCGACGACCCCTACCTGGTGGTGGCCGCCGACAAGGGGACCGCCCACCTCTCGGACACCGCCAACCAGGTGGCGGCCGAGTACGACTTCTGGCTGGGCGACGCCTTTGCCTCGGGCGGCTCCCAGGGCTACGACCACAAGCAGATGGGCATCACCGCGCGGGGGGCGTGGGAGTGCGTCAAGCGTCACTTCCGGGAGCTGGGCAAGGACATCCAAAACGAACCGTTCACGGTGGCCGGGATCGGCGACATGAGCGGCGACGTGTTCGGCAACGGCATGCTCCTCTCGCGCCAGATCAAACTGGTGGCCGCGTTTGACCACCGGCACGTCTTCCTCGACCCCAACCCCGACCCGGAGGCGTCGTACCTGGAGCGGGAACGGCTCTTCCGGCTCCCCGGCTCTAGCTGGGACGACTACGACCGCGGCGCCCTCTCCGAGGGGGGGATGATAGTGCCGCGCGGCTCCAAGGAGGTTTCCGTAGCGCCGGAAGCCCGCGAGGCGCTGGGGCTCGAGGGCAGCCCGGAGAAGCTGGATGGAGAGCAGCTGGTGCGGGCCGTGCTCAAGGCCCCCGTGGAACTCCTCTGGAACGGGGGCGTCGGGACCTACGTGAAGCATCCGGAAGAGCTCCACGCCCAGGTGGGAGACACGGCCAACGACCCGGTGCGGGTGGGCGCCGACGAACTGCGGGCCAAAGTGGTGGGCGAGGGCGGCAACCTCGGATTCACGCAGCGGGCGCGCGTTCTCTACGCGCTCGGCGGCGGCCGCCTCAACACCGACGCCCTGGACAACTCGGCCGGGGTGGGCATGTCGGACCACGAGGTAAACCTCAAGATCCTCCTGGACGACGCGGTAAAGGGAGGCCGCCTCAGCACGGACGAGCGGAACCGGCTCCTGGACGAGATGAGTGGAGAGGTTAGCAAGCTCGTTCTCGCTCATAGCGTGGGCCAGTCCCTGGCCGTGTCTCTAGACGAAGTACGCAGCCGCGAGCGGCTCTGGGACTTCGCCGCGCTCATCAGTTCGCTGGAGCGGAAAGGGCTGGTCGACCGGGTCAGCGAGGAACTCCCCACCTCGGAGACCCTGCGCGAACGCGCCGAGGAGGGCATCGGCTTCTCGCGCCCCGCCCTGGCCGTTCTCCTTTCGCGAGTCAAACTCCACGCCAAAGCCGCCCTCCTGGACTCACCCCTCCCCGACGACCCGGTGAGCTGGCGCTATCTGCAAGAGTACTTGCCCGCACCCGCGCGCACCGCCGCCGGCGAGGCCGGCGTCCGCGACCACCGGCTGCGCCGCGAAATCGTCGCCACCGGCGTGGTCAACGACCTGGTGGACCTGATGGGGTGCTCGTTCCTCTTCCGCACCTGCCGCGACAGCGGACACGACAGCGCCGGGGTGGCGCGCGCCTGGCTCATCGCCAGCGAGCTCGCGGGCGCCCCCGGCCTGCGAGCCGACCTGGCCTCCCTCGAAGAGACCGTGCCCTCCGAGACCGTCTACCGCTGGCTGTTCGGGCTGGCCCGGGTTCTGGAGGGCACTACCCACTGGGCGTTGGCCAACGTGGCGCCGGACGTACCCACCGCCGCGGTAATCGTAGAGCACCGCGACGGGCTCTCCCGGCTCCAGCCCGAGTTTCCGCGGCTGGTGAGCGGCGAAGACCGCGACTTGTTTCTCCAGCGCCTGGATGAGTTGCGGGAAATCGGGGTCGAAGGAGCCCTGGCCGAGCGGCTCATCACCCTCCGATTTTTGCCCCAGCTGCTGGAGATCCTGCGCATCGCGCGGGAGAGCGGCACCGACGGGGTAGCCGCCGCGCGCTGCTACTACCTGGTCTCGGAACGCTTCTCTCTCGGACTTCTGGTGCGCGGCGCGAACCAAGCCGCGGGCGAGGACCACTGGGAAAAGCGCCACGCCGCGGAGTTGGCCGACGAAGCGGGCCGCGCCCGCCGCCAGCTCACCCGGCAGGTGTTGGCGTGCGTGGAGCGCGGCGGCGAGCCCGAGGCGTGCCTGCACCAGCTGGAGGAGTCGCGGGCGCGCGAGTTGGCCACCTACCGGCAGCTTCTCTCCGAGTTAGAAGGCGGCGAGGCGTGCCCGCTCGCCGCCTTTGCCGTCACCGTGCGGTCACTCCTGTCGGTAGCGGGGTTGTGAGCTAAGCCGGTACTTTTCGCTTATGTCGGCCAAATCGACGCTGACGGTGAATTGAACCGCGCCTCGGGCGAGGACGCTGGAGGGATCATGCATCGGGGATCTCCAGGCTCAGCACGTCGTAGTGCGTGACGAAGGGCTCCTTTTCGATCAGGAAGTCCCCGTCCTTCGGGTAGTAGCGGGCGCGCCTGACCTCGTCGCCGGCGAAGGCGCGGACGGTGTCGAGGCTGTCCCAGAACGTGACGAGAAGAAAGTGCGCGAGGTCGGCCTCGGCGCGTCGCAGGAGATGGACGCCGCGATTGCCCGGCGTCGACTGGTAGTCGGGAACGCCGGTCTGGAGGAGAAAGGCGTGATAGGCGTCGGCCTTCTCGGCCGGGACGACACCGTGCCAGGTACGAGCGATCATGAGAGGTAAAGGCTACTGGGTGAAAAAGCGAAACAGCCACACCGTCAGAGTACCCGCCGCGATGGCGGCGAGCAGGCTCTTCGTGCGGAGGGCGACGGCGGCGGTGAGGGCGGCCGCAGCGAGGCCGGGCCAGCCGCTGCCGAGCACCGCGGGCGCGACGAGCGCCGCGAGCACGGCCTCCGGCGTGTGCCGGAGGGCGCGTTCGACGACGGGGGGCGGCCGCCACCGCGCCATCATCCAGAAGCCCCCGGCGCGGAGCACATAGGTGCCGACGGCCATGCTGAGGAGGGCGACGAGCGTGCGCATCTCAGTCAATTCCCCGTAGCGCCCCGGCCACACTCCCGGCTACACCACCGAGGACGATGTACCATGCGCCTGGGAATACTCTCTCGGCAACCAGGGCAACCACGGCTGCGACGCCCCAGGGCCATACGTCCTGACGACCCCGCCGTAGCCCCACGAGTAGAGCGATGAACACGGCGACATAGACGAAGTCGAGGCCCCAAGCCGCTGGGTCCGCCACGAGCCGGCCCGCGAGGTGCCCCGCGAGAGTGCCCCCGACCCACCCCACATAGAGGGCGAGCCCGCTCCCGAGCAGGAGCGCGCCCCGGTTCCCACCCCGCTGCATCTCGCCCGCGGCGAGTGCAAAGGTTTCGTCATAAAGGAAGAACGCGGAGCCGTAGCGCTGGAGCGGCGTAAGACCGGCCAGCAAGGGTGCGAGCGTCGCCCCGTAGAGCAGGAAACGAACGTTGACGACGACCGTGGTGAGGACCAGGAGGGCGACGGGGAGCGGATCCGCCCACAGCTCCAGGACGACGAACTGAGCCGCCCCGGCGGTGAGCGTCGCGCTCATCCCCGCAGTCTCCGCCAGCGCCATGCCCTTGCCGCGGGCGAGCATGCCGAAGACGGACCCGTACACAAAGGAGCTCAGAGCGAGGGGAATCGCGAGGCGCGCTCCGATGAGAGCGTCCGAGCTACGGAATGCGGGCACGGCGGGCAGAGACATGGGAAGCCGCTAGTCGTCACGTATGGTGTTACTTAACCTTCACAACGGTGTACGATGGTTATAAGATACGCTTGACGATGTAACCTGTCAAGGGTATTATGAAGGTTATGGAATCGAAGTTCTCCTACGACGCGGCTTTCTGGACCGACGGCTTCAAGGTGATCGGCGGGAACCCCGCTCTCGACTTCGTCAACACGCTGAGCGAGCGGCGTGGGGATGAGCCCGTCGAACGGGTCCGGAGCTACACCGACCTCGTCGAGGCGTCGAAGCGGATCGGGGTGCTCACGGAAGACCAGGCACAGGCGATGCTGGATGCCGCGCGCGATGCCCCGGAGGCCGCGGAGACCGTTCGCGCCGAGGCCGTTGCGTTGCGGGAGCTTCTCTACCGGGTATTTTCCGCGGTGGCGAACGGCCGCGCGCCTTCTGCTGAAGAGCTCGCGTCGCTCAACTCAGCCCTCTCCAATGTTCTTGTACATCTCGGCGTCGGTTGCGACGACACCGAGACGGCGTTCACATGGGTATGGGAAGAGTCCGCGGTCGCGCTGGACCGGATGCTCTGGCCTATGGTGCGTGCGGCGGCGGATCTCTTGGTTTCGGATCGGCTCGACCGTGTCGGAGAGTGCGCGGGCGACGACTGCGGCTGGCTCTTCCTCGACCTGAGCCGGAACCGGAGCCGTCGCTGGTGTGACATGAGCGACTGCGGAAATCGGGCGAAGATGCGCCGCTTCATGCAACGCCATCGCAGCTCGCGCCACTGAGACATGCCCAACCAAGACAAGCGCACGCCCCGAGATCCAAGCTCCGGAGCTGTCGAGCAATCCTGCGCTGCATTCAGCCGCTCGCTTGAAAGTATGGCGAGCTCTTCCTCCACTGCAACCGCAGGTTGGGCGGGTTACGCGAACAGAAGCCGACGCCCCTTCGGTTCAGGAATGGAATCTCCGAACTCCTGCGCGGTCTCGATCCAGAGTCCGATCGCTTCCTGCGCATGGGCCAGGGCGTCAGCAGGGCTGCTGCCGTGGGCCATGCAGCCGGGCAGTTCGGGCACCTCGGCGATGAACACCTCGTCCTCCGCGCTCCAGTAGATGATGACTTCGTACTTGTAGCTCACGTGTCTCCCCCGAGTCCGTGTTGCAGGATCGCTGCCCGTACCGGAGACGGACTCAGCGGCTTGCTGCTCACGCGGGCTGGTTGACTCGCTCGCGCACTTCGCGAAGCAACCGCTCGACGAGGTCCGCGAGCGCCGACCGCAGGTTGGGGTCGGCCAGGCCGCCGTCGGGGGCGAAGGCGTCGTGGGCCTGCCCGACGGGCAGCTCCCCTTCTACCACGTGCGCGCCGATCGCCCCCAACACCTTGCGCAGTTCGGCCTGGGCCCAGACGGCGCCGAACAGGCCGGTGGAAGCGCCCACGACGGCTACCGGCTTGTCGCGAAGCGCGTTGGCCGGGAACGGCCGCGACGCCCAGTCCAGGGCGTTCTTCAAATGCCCGGGCACCGAGGAATTGTACTCCGGGGTGGCGATCAGCACGGCGTCGGCCGCGGCGATCTCATCACGCAGCGCCCCCACGGCTTTCGGCGTAGCGTTGTCCTCGTTGTACGGCGGGACGTCGGCGAGGCCTTCGTACACCTTGAGGGTAACGGCGCGAGGCAACCCGGCCGCGGCCGCCCCGAGCAGCCGGCGGTTGTAGGAGCCTCGCCGCAGGCTTCCGCACAGGCCCAGAACGACCACCGTTACTCGCTCTCCTTGATGAACTCGACGTTCAGGTTGAGCCGGACGTCGTAGCCGAGCGCGTCCCCGCCAGCGGGCAGTGAATCCTGCCAGTTCATGCCCCAGTCGCGGCGGTCGACAGTCGCTTCGAGTTCGACTGCGGTGCGTATCGACCCGTAGGGGTCCACGACCGGCGCCCTGTAGATACCCGCCGCGACAAAGGGCTTGGTGATGCCCCTGATCGTCAGCTCGCCACGAACAGTGGCCGTTCCGTCATCGCCGAGCCGCACCTCGTCCGAGCGAAAGGTGACCTCCGGGTGGTTCCCCGCGTCGAAGAAGTCGTCGCCGTAAACGACGTGCTGGCGGAACTCCGGCGGGTTCTTGATCGAGATCGATTCGACGCGAACCGCGCCTTCGATCCGAATGCTCCCCTCGTCGGCGACGACGCGGGCGTCGACATCGTCGAAGCGCGCGCTGAAGCTGGCAACCTTCATGTGCCTGACCGTGAACATGAACGACGAATGCGCCGGATCGGCGACGAAGGTGCCGGTGAACGGCTGCGTGGCTGTGGACATCTGCGTACCTCCTTGTCGAGTAGTGGAATAGATTCCGATTAGCAGTATAACAGGAATTAGTTCCGCTTGCAACCCCAAGTGGACAAGTGGAACAGATTCCGATAGACTATGGGTCGTGAAACCGGAGCGCACGGAAAAGACTCGAGAGCGTTGCCATGCGAATACGATTGCCGGTTTTCGGCGAGGTGTCGCCCGAGCGGGCTGACGCTGCCCGCAACCGGCGCAGGATTCTGGAGGCCGCCGAGCGGCTGGTGGCGGAGCAAGGTGTGGAGGGCCTCTGTGTGAGCGACGTCGCCGAGGCCGCAGGGGTGGGTGTGGGGACGTTGTACCGGCGTTTCGGTAACCGTGCCGGGTTGGCCTACGCGCTGCTGGACGAGCGGACGCGCGAGTTTCAGGCGGCGTTCTTGAGTGGTCCCGCGCCGCTCGGGCCGGGCGCGTCCCCGGTGGAGCGGGTGCGGGCGTTCGTACACGGTTACGTAGATTATCTTCTGGAGGCGCACATCGAGTTGATACTCATGGCGGAGACCGCGAGCCCGGGCGTCCGCTACCACTCAGGTGCCTACCAATTCCACCGCGCGCATGTGTCTATCCTGATCCGGGAGGTCCATCCGGACGCCGACACCGAGTACCTGGCCGAGGCGCTGTTGGCTCCGTTGGCCGCCGATCTCTACGTTCACCAGAGGCGTGAGCAAGGGATGAACATCGGGCGCATCAAAGCTGGTCTGGACCAGTTGCTCCGCTGCCTGTGACGGTTGCGGAGCCGCGCCAGATCACACACAGAGTCGGTCTTCACAGGCCCGCCATCGGAACCCTTATGGAAAGCACCAGGGAGTGAACGGGATTGAGCAACGTGGTTGAGAGCCGGCATGGACCTGATTGACCACATCCGCCAGCTCGAACAGGACGCCCGCCCGCTCGAGCCGGGGGCCACCCGCCGCAAGCGGCTCCGCGGCTCCCGGCGAAGGACTCGAGGATCTCCTCACCGGCGGCGATCCCGGCATCGAGGGCGGCGTTGTTGAGGGTGAAGAAGAGCTCGATGTCCTGCTCAAGCGTGTGGCCGCCGCGCTCGGAGACGACCTGCGCAAACAGGTTCCAGCGGCCGACCAGGGTTTTGGGGGAATTACCCCTGACATCTAGGACCGGCCGAGGTACTGTGCAGAGGTAGGCGACTCGCTCTTTTCCTCACTCTCACCCCGGAGGAAGCCATGCGGTTCTACCCCCCCAGTGTGTCTGGCTCCCAATCGGTATCGCCCTGCTCCTAACGGGCTGTCAGGATGAATCACCCCCAACACCGTTAACCCCGTCCGCCGGATCGGAAGAGGCGCAGTATTCCCGCGCGGACGGTGCTCGTTTGGGGCGAGCGTTGCGTGACAAAGAGATCAACCGGGGAGATACCTACTTCGCCGTGGAGGTTGCCACGCGGCGCAGTGCGATGCTTCCGGAACGAGTCTCCGCGAGCGGGGGTGAAATCGGCACCTCCGCTATTAATCCGGTGCAAACATCCTTTGAGCAGAGCTATATTGAATCGGGGTACAGTACTGACGGCGATTTACGCTTCAGCGTGTATCCCGAACCGACGGCAGACACACGAGCCGGCACCCCGCCTTCGTTGATCCGCGCCGTGGGCGATCAGGTCACCGTCTACGATCAGTCAGGCCGAGTTATCTTATCAAGAACTTTTCGGAGTTTCATGGAGGGCGCCGGTTTGCCGGGCGGCACGCTGAATCAGGCGGCCATGGATGGTGGCTTTTATATGAGTGATCCGGACAGTGACATCAGCGCAATGGGTGCCGAAGCGGAAATCGAGCGGATCGGCTCGGATCGGCTGAAGATCACGATGCATATCGCACCATCGCATGCGGCGGGTACGGGAGTGTCTCCGATGAAAGCTACGGATGCGGGAGTCACGATCGTGCGGAGCTACCGTTCCTTGGGGAGCGGTTTCAACCACACATCGGAACAAGCCGCCGGAGAGCGTAGCGTTTGGCGTCTGGAAAGGCTGGAACAAAGTAGTCGCCGGTGGACACCGGAGGGAGAAGCCCTGGTTCATCTGGAAGCGGAGTTCACCTACCGCCACTGGAGAGTCAATCCCGCCGAGGACCGGAAGCGTCACGAAGCGCGCGAAGAGACGTTGCGGAGCATGGCGCTCGAGCCGCCTCCGCCAGGGGAAGAGCCTCCGCCTCCACCCCCGCCCCCACCTCCGCCGGACGACGACACCGGATTTGAGGTCTGCGGGCGATCGGATGGACAAGAGTATATTCAGGGTACAGTTTCTGATGGGCCGCCGGTGGTCTATCAACACGGAATCTGCAGCGGGGCGGATACCTGGGATGGCATGCGTCCGAGCTTGGGCGGCGTCTTCGCCTTCGGCCTACGCCAGGCCTACAACCTTGACACCAACTCCCGCCTCGAAGTTCAGACCACGGACCTGATCGAACGATTGGAACGCCGCGTCGGCGGCAACATCGTGATCGGCCACAGCCAGGGTGGCCTGATCGCTCGGCGGCTCGGGCAGCGGCGCTCGGATCTAGTGAATGGTGTAATCACGATCGGTACCCCGCATCGGGGAGCGCGGATCGCTACCCGAACGCGGGAGTACGTGGCCGACGGAATCCGAAGCGTCTTGAGTGGGTACTGCTACGGCGATTTTTTTTGCAACATTTTTGTATCAGTTCTGGCGGATGTTACCGCGAAGGAGAGTGTCTATGGGCTGCTCCCCGTCGTGGAGGATAACGAGCCAGGTTCCGCGTTCCTGGCCACGCTCAACGGTACGTACGAAGGCTTCCGCCGCGCCAGCATCGAGAACGATGCCAATCCGCGCTGGTCGCTCTTCCGTCTCGCGGGTGATCTGACGGGAGAACGCACGGATCTGCTCTACGACAATCCGCCGAACGGAAGGAATTGGGTCGTGACAACCGAGTATACCTACTGGAGCGGATGGTTTCTTCAGTTTCTCGCGCTAGTAGTCCTGTGGCAGGCGGACGCGTACGGGTACGGATGGGGATGCCACAAAAGGTGGTACAGTGCATACTGGGCGCCATGCTCCGATCCATACGGATACGGGGATTACTGGTACAGCCGTCACTATTGGGGACGAGTTGCGAATCTCCTGTACACAATCGGTTCGGCGATCACCGGCACGCTGGATTCTGTAGACAGATTCTGGGTGGATGCGGTGGCCGGGGGGTATTACCCGATGGACGG
>JBOHRN010000045.1:0-39544 GCA_050732775.1 Longimicrobiaceae bacterium
GCGCGGGGCCACGGCCCCGCGCCGCTTCTCGTTGATAACTTTGTACCGTGAGCCCGGTAGTGAAAACTCTAGTCTGCTCCGCGGTGTCCGCTTTCGTGCTAGCCGGATGCGCTAGCGAAGGAGGTGACGAGCTGCCGGGCTCTTACGCGACTTTGCACACCCTGGTCGAAGCCGTGCTGGACGAGCTAGCCGAAGGAGACACCGCTGGCCTCGCCCGGTTGCGAGTCACCCGCGACGAGTATGAGGCCCTCCTCTGGGACGAGCTGCCCGAGAGCGAGGAGATCCCCTTCGCCTTCTCCTGGGACCTAAATCAGGCCAATAGTCGCAAAGCCTTGAAGACGATCCTAGGGCGCTACGGGGGAGAGCGTTTCGTTTTGGTGAACATCAATTTTACCAAGCGGACCGAACGCTATCAGACCTTTACCCTCTACCGTGGAGCTCGCTTGCGGGTGCGGCGCGGCCGAGGCAACGTGTTGGGCGAGCTCCCCATCCTCGACGTGGTGTTGGAGCGGAAAGGGCGCTGGAAGCTGGTCAACTACGAGGAGCCGTGAGCCGGCTTTACACCCGGCGGCTCCCGCGTTACTGTCTGGTGCCAGACGGGGCGTCCCTCACAACTCAAACGGAACTTCCATGAAGCTGATACGGATGACTCCGCCCCTGCTGGCGCTCTCGCTGGCGTCGGCAGGGTGCGACGGCCAGGACGGAACCCCCGGCGAAATGGCCGGCGCGGGCGGCCGGGTGACCTTGATCGGGGCGGGGGCTACCTTTCCGTATCCGCTTTACGCGCGCTGGTTTGATAGCTACGCGCGGGAGCACGGAGTTCGCGTCAACTACCAATCGATTGGCTCGGGCGGGGGTATCCGCCAGATGCTCGAAGGCACCGTGGACTTTGGCGCCAGCGACGCCCCGCTCAACCGGGAGGAGCGGGCGAGAGCGCCGGAGCTGCTACAGATTCCCACGGTGTTGGGCGCGGACGTCATTACCTACAACTTGGCCGGGGCGACCGCTCCCTTGCGGCTCACGGGCGGGGTGATCGCCGCCATCTTCCTGGGCGAGATCACGCGCTGGGACGACCCCCGGCTGCGGGAGTTGAACCCGCGGATGAACCTCCCAGACCGGGCCATCATCCCAGTTCACCGCTCGGATGGGAGCGGCACTACCTACATTTTCACCGATTACCTCGCGAGCGTGAGCCCGGATTGGCGGGAGCGGGTGGGGCGGGGCAAGTCGGTGGGCTGGCCCACCGGACTGGGAGGCCGCGGCAACGAAGGGGTCACCGGCCAGATCAAGCAGACCCCCGGTGCCATCGGGTACGTGGAGCAGATTTACGCCGTACAGAACGAGCTGCCCATGGCTCACGTCCAGAACCGCTCGGGGAGCTTTATCGAGCCATCCCTGGAGGCCACCAGCGCGGCTGCGGCCGGGATCGGAGAGCGCGTGGAGGGCGGTGACTACGGCGTTTCGATAGTCGATCCGGAGGGGACCGACGCCTACCCCATCGCCTCTTTGACTTACCTCCTGGTTGACTCCCAGATGGAAGATTGCACCACGGCTAGGGCTTTGGCTGCGGTAATCGAGTGGGCCCTTACCGAGGGTGACGAGCAGGCGCTGGAACTCCGCTACGGCCCCCTCCCCGGTGACCTGGAGCAGCGGGTACTGAACACCATGAGGAGTGAGTTGACCTGCGGGCCGAACCGTGAACCGGTGATGGAGCCAGGCGCGGCCGCGGGTGCGGGAAAAGACGCCGGCACCGGTTACTGAGATCGAGTGCAGCCGACACCCGAGCAGGCCGGCGTCCTCTCGCCGCCCGGCTGGCGGGGGCTCCTGGACCGGCTGACCCCGGCCTGGACCAGCGGCAACCCGTCAGACCGGGTGTACGCCCTGGTGCTGCTCCTCCTGGGGCTATCGATTCCAGCCCTTTTTCTCTTTATCGTCCTGCGCATCGGGAGCGCCGCCCTCCCCTCCCTGGAGGCGTTCGGTTGGGGCTTCGTAGCCAGCTCGGAGTGGAACCCGGTGCGGAATGACTTCGGGGCCCTGCCCTTCATTTACGGTACTCTGGTCTCCTCGTTTCTCGCCCTTTTGATCGCCGTGCCCCTGTCGGTGGGGCTCGCCGTGTTTATCACCGAACTGGCGCCCGGCTGGCTGGCCCGGCCGGTCGTCTTTGCCACCGAGCTACTCGCCGCCATACCCAGCGTGGTATACGGACTGTGGGGCATCTTCGTGCTGGTGCCTTGGCTGCGGGAGAGCGTACAGCTCCCGCTGGCCGAACGGATGGGTGACACCGTGCCGCTCTTCGAGGGTCCCGCTTACGGGGTGAGCATGCTGGCGGGCGGCACGATCCTGGCTATCATGATCATCCCCTTTGTCTCGGCGGTCTCGCGCGAGGTGCTGGCCGTCGTGCCCAGGGACCAGCGCGAGGCCGCGCTGGCGCTGGGCGCCACCCGTTGGGAGATGACCTGGCAGGTGGCCCTTCCGTACGCCCTGCCCGGTATCGTGGGCGGAGCCATCCTCGGCTTGGGCCGGGCCCTGGGAGAGACCATGGCCATTACCATGGTGATAGGTAACCGGCCCGACATCTCAGCTTCCCTCTTTCACCCCGGTTATACCATGGCCAGCGTGCTGGCCAACGAGTTCGCCGAGGCCACCGGCGAAGTATACCTGGCCGCCCTCATGGAGATCGGGCTCATCCTCTTCGGCATCACCATCGTGGTGAACGTGCTGGCCCGGTTGCTGCTCTGGCGGGTAACCCGCAAACGGGCGGGAGCGTCGTGAGGGCGTGGCGTGAGCGCCGCCGTCGGCTGGTGAACGCTCTCATGCTCGCGCTCACCGGGGTTGCGGCCGCGGTTACGGTGGTGCCCCTGGTGCTCATCTTCTTCCACCTGCTGCGGGCCGGGGCATCGGCCGTGAACGTGGACTTTTTCACCCAGCTGCCCGCGCCGGTGGGAACTCCGGGCGGGGGAATGGCCAACGCCATCCTCGGTACATTTCTGATGGTGGGGCTGGCCGGATTGATCGGGTTGCCGGTCGCCATCGGGGCAGGGGTGTACTTGGCCGAAGCCGGGGAGAGCCGCATCGCCACCGCGGTTCGCTTCGTGGCCGACGTGATGAACGGCATCCCTTCTATCGTGGTGGGCATCTTCGTGTGGGCGTGGGTCGTGCTGGCCATGGAGGGGTTCTCTACTCTGGCCGGGAGCGTGGCGCTGGCGGTCATGCTCATCCCCATGGTGACCCGCACCACCGAGGAGGTGGTGCGGCTGGTGCCCCGCGAGCTCCGCGACGGCGGGCTGGCCCTCGGCTTTACCCGCTGGCGGGCCACCTTGGGGATCGTGCTCCCGGCGGCCAGGAGCGGCATCCTCACCGGAATTCTGGTAGCCCTTGCGAGGATCGCTGGGGAGACCGCACCTTTGCTCTTCACGGCGTTTGGGAACCCGTACTGGGAGTGGCGGCTGGACGAGCCGGTCTCGGCGCTCCCTCTGTTGATCTATCAGTACGCGATCTCCCCGTACGACGACTGGCACCGGCAGGCGTGGGCCGCGTCGCTGGTCCTGATCGGGCTGGTGTTGCTGGTGAGCGTGACCGCCCGCTTCGTCGTCAAGAGCCCTTTTCAGCAGAGTTGACATGCCGGACCGCCTGACCAAGGAGCCATCCACCCCTCCCATTCCCGCTTCCGGCCACGCGGGAGAAGCCAGAGCATCCCCAGTTCCGGCGCCCGACAGGGAGCCGCCGGTGGTGGTCCACGCCCGCGAATTTTCGTTCTGGTACGGCTCTACCCACGCCCTCGACCGCGTTACCTTGGAGATCCCCGAACGCCGGGTCACCGCCCTGATCGGGCCGTCCGGGTGCGGCAAGTCAACCTTTCTGCGCGCCGTCAACCGGATGAACGAGCTGATCCCGGGTACCCGCCACGAGGGCGACATCGAGCTGCGCGGCGAATCCTTGTACCGGAACGGACAGGACGTGGTGGAGCTGCGCCGGCGCATCGGCATGGTTTTCCAGAAGTCCAACCCGTTTCCCAAATCGATCTACGACAACGTGGCTTACGGTGTGCGGGTAAACGGTCTGGTGAAGGGCAGGGCGGAGTTGGACGAGGTGGTGGAGCGCTCCCTGCAGAGAGCCGCCCTCTGGGACGAGGTCAAGGACCGGCTGCCGAGGAGCGCCCTCGGGCTTTCCGGCGGGCAGCAGCAGCGGCTGTGCATCGCCCGGGCCCTGGCGGTGCGGCCCGAGGTTCTGCTCATGGACGAACCGGCCAGCGCCCTGGACCCACTCGCCACCCAGAAGATCGAGGAACTCATCTACGAGCTAAAGGAGGAGTTCACCATAGTGATAGTGACCCACAATATGCAGCAGGCGGCACGGGTATCTGACCGCACCGCCTTCTTTTACTTGGGTAAGCTGGTGGAGGTGGGAGCCACCCAGATAATCTTCACCAACCCGCGCCAGGAGCAGACCGAGGCGTACATTACCGGCAGGTTCGGATGAACATGCCCGCTAGCGGCACCCGCCACTTTCACGAAGAGCTGGTCCGGCTCCGCTACCGGCTGCTGGAGATGTCGGCACAGGCCGAGGAGTTGGTCGAGAACGCGGTGGCCGCGCTGCTGGAACGGGACGAGGAGAAGGCCGCGGCCGTGGTGCGCGCCGACCGGGAGGTTGACGCCCTGGAGATCGAGATCGACGACGAGTGCGTCCACCTGCTCGCCCTCCAGCAGCCCATGGCGCGGGACCTCCGCTTCATCACCATGGTGATGAAGATCTCCAACGACTTGGAGCGGGTGGGCGATCACGCCGTCAACATCGCCGAAGCCGTGCCCCACCTGCTCAAGAACATCCGCTTCGGTAATCTGCCCGAGATCGGGGAGATGGCGGTGCTCGCCCGCTCCATGCTCGCCGACTCGCTGGATCACTTCGTGAGGAGCGACGCCGACGGCGCTCGCGACGTGTGCCGGCGCGACGATCGGGTGGATGCCCTGCACGAGTCCCTTTTCCGGGCCCTCCTCACCCACATGATGGAAGACCCGCGCAGGATCGGTCCGGCCATCTCCCTGCTCCTGGTGAGCAAGAACCTGGAGCGCATCGCCGACTTGGCCACCAACATTTCGGAGGACGTGGTTTTTCTGGTGGAGGGGCGTAGTATCAAGCACGGCGCCGAGATACCCAGCGAGGCCAGCTAGGCCGCCCGCTCAACTCCGCAATCGCCACCCGGTGGGGGTGGGGTGGCGATTGCGGCTCTGTCACGAGTTGGCTACACTTCCGGCGGCGGCCTGCACCCCCCGGCCCGCGTTTCCATGGACTGCCCGGAAGACCGCGAAACCTCTTTGCCTCGCTCTCGCGGAGGCGGCGCTCCGGCGCCCCTCCCCTCCACCCCGGTGCGCCAGCGTACTTCGGACCCGGTGGAGCTCCTCTTGGAGGAAGTCCGCGACGAGCCCGGCCCGGAGCAGCTACGTTACGGTTACGACCTGCGGGGAAGGGTGGCAGTGGTTACGGGCGGCGCCACCGGCATCGGCCGCGCCATCTGTCTCGAGCTGGCCCGGCGCGGCGCTCACATCGGCTTCAACTACCTGGCCCAGGACGAAGTAGACGGAATCCGCGAGGAGGCCGAACGGACTGCCAACGAGATCGCACAGCTCGAGGTGCGGGTTTACAGCGACGAGTGTGACGTGCGCGACCCCGGGCGGGTGGAGGCCTTCTTTGGCGAGGTGCGTGAGGCGCTCGGCGAGATTTACATCCTGGTCAACAACGCCGGGGTGGCCCGCGACCGGGCGCTGTGGAAGCTGAGCGACGAGCAGTGGAGAGTGGTGCTGGACACCAACCTCAGCGGTGCTTTCCACACCATCCGGGCACTGGCCCCGCATCTGCGCAAGCAGGGCGAGGGCAAGATCGTCAACGTTGCCTCCATCCACGGCATCCGCAGTGAGTTTGGGCTGGCCAACTATAGCGCCTCCAAGGCCGGTTTACTGGGGCTGACCCGCTCCGCTGCCCTGGAGTTGGGTCCCAGCAACGTGAACGTAAACGCCGTGGCCCCCGGCTACATCCGAACCACCCGGCTCACCAGCGGGGTGCCAGCCGAGATCCTGGACCGCGCCCGCGAACAAGCCGTGCTCGGTCGGTTGGGCGACCCCCAGGACGTGGCGCGGGTGGTGGTTTTCCTCTGCTCGGAGCACGCTAGGCACATTACCGGCGTGGTAGTCCCCGTGGACGGGGGGCACTTGCTGTAGGTTGCTAGCCGGGCACCCCGCAGATACCTTCCGCGCCGCGGGTCGTCGCAGCGACTCCTACTTCACCTACCCGTTCTAATACTATGCGCGTGTTGCGCGCCACTCTGCCCTTCCTGGCCCTACTCTCGCCCGCGTGCGGTAACGGTGATGGCCCCTTCCGGCTTCCCCCCGCCGATTCGGCGGCAGCCCTTTACGAGGACGGCGCTCAAGCAGAGGCGCGCGGCAACTTGCTCGAGGTCTCGGTCCCGTTTGGAGAAGAGTACCGGCGGGGGGGCTCACTTTGGGCCAGGAGCGGGCCATACTTCTACCTCTTCTCCGAGCCGACCGAGAAGCTGATGGCTGCGTACCCCCAGCTGGCCGCCGTCCGGGTGGTCATGCACACCCCCGGTGGCGAGGAGGTGGCGCGGGCCACGCTGGCGCGCGCGGCCATCACCGAGTTCGACTGGCGCCGGGCTCGCAACCTGGCCGCCGTGGCCCAACTCCGGGGCACCGAGGAGCCGGGCCGCCTGGCCGAACTGGTGCGTTGGGGCGAAGCCCACACGGAGTACCGCTACAACCCCGGCTTCGTCCCCCGCTGATGACCTCGCCAGCAACGGTTACGCTCATCGCCGGAGACGGAATCGGGCCCGAGATCACGGCCGCGGCCGTGCGGGTGATCCAACGCGCGGGCGCGCTCATCGAGTGGGACCGCCGGCTGGCCGGGGTGGCGGCGGTGGAAGAGAAGCTGCCTCCCCTCCCGCCCGAGACCACCGCCTCTATCCGCCGTAACCGGGTGGCCCTCAAGGGGCCGCTCACCACGCCGGTGGGCACGGGTTTCCGCTCCATCAACGTGGCGCTGCGCAAAGAGTTTGATTTGTACGCCAACGTGCGGCCGGTGCGTACTCTACTGCCGGACGGGCGCTATCTGGGGATCGACCTGGTGCTGATCCGCGAAAATACCGAGGGGCTGTACAGCGGGGTGGAGCACTACGTGGGTATCGGCGACGACCCCAGGGCCGCCGCCGAATCGGTGATGATCGTCACCCGTTTCGGCGCGGAGCGGATCGTGCGGTACGCTTTCGAATACGCGGTGGCGCACGGCCGCAAAAAGGTCACCCTCGCGCACAAGGCCAACATTCTCAAGTGTACCCAAGGGCTCTTTCTGGAAGTGGGGCGCGAGGTGGCCGGCGAGTACCGGGGGCGGATCGAGTTCGAAGACAAGATAGTCGACGCCACCGCGATGGCGCTGGTGATAAATCCCTACGACTTTGACGTGATCGTGACCGAGAACATGTTCGGAGACATCCTCTCGGACCAGATAGCTGGGTTGGTGGGGGGGATGGGTCTGGCGCCTGGCGCCAACATCGGCGTAGACGCCTCCATCTTCGAGGCGGTCCACGGCTCCGCGCCCGACATCGCCGGGAAGGGCGTCGCCAACCCCTCGGCTCTCATCCTGGCCTCGGCGGCCATGCTCGACCACCTGGAGATGCCCGCGCAGGCGGAAAAGATCCGCGCTGCCCTGGCGGACACCATCCAAGAGAGGGACACCCTCACCCCGGACCTGGGCGGCGACGGAACCACCGAGAGCTTTACCGACGCCGTGATCGGGCGGCTATGACACGGTATGGTAAGAAAGCGGCCCAGCTTTAGGAATCTATCCGCCCCATGCCCCAACTGCGGGCGCGAGGTGGCCCCCGGCGATGCCGATGACGCCCTCTGGTGCCCCGCTTGCCGGGCCGGGGTCATCCGGCGGGCCAGCGTGTGGGGAAGGGTGGTGGGGATTATGGTCGGGGGTGGCTTCGGGGCGTGGATCGTCTTCGGAGTTTCCCCCTCCCGCCGTTTCCTGATCGTATGGCTAGCCCTGGTGGCTGCGGCGTACTGGCTGAGCTTCAAGATCGGCCGGCGGGTGGCTTTTGAAGTGGTGCGCTCCAGGGGCGTGCCCCCCGAGACTAGGGGCGAGCCGTGAAGTGGCCGGCCTTTCCGGAGCACTGGCTCCACGTGGCGGCAACCGTCCTGGGGGGGTTGGTGCTGGGCAGCGCCCTGGCGAGGAGTATCTTCGGGTTTACCGTCTCGGCTGTGTTCTGGAGCGTAGTGGGGGTAATCCTCCTGTGGTGGGGGATCTCGCGTTGGCGGCGGCGCAGAGGGGAGAACACTCCGGACGACCCCACGGTAGTGGAGTAAGAGACCGATTTTCTAACACCGCAATCACCAATGGCAAAGTTTCAGGGCGTTGACTACTTCGACACCGACTCTCTTCTCTCCGCGGAGGAGCGGCTGATCCGCGACACCGTGCGCGACTGGGTCGACGACGAACTCTTGCCCGTGATCCGGGAGGCGTACATCGAGCGCCGCTTTCCCAAGGAGCTGATTGCCGGCATGGCCGAGCTAGGCTTGTTCGGCGCCAACCTGCCCGAGGAGTACGGATGCGCGGGGCTCAATAACGTGGCGTACGGGCTCATCATGCAGGAACTGGAGCGAGGAGATTCGGGGGTGCGCTCCTTCTGCTCGGTGCAGGGCGCACTCTGCATGTATCCGATCTTCGCCTTTGGCTCCGACGAGCAGAAACACGAGTACCTGCCCAAAATGGCGGCGGGGGAAGTCATCGGCTGTTTCGGCCTCACCGAGCCAGACTTTGGCTCCAACCCCGGAGGCATGACTACCCGTGCCGTCAGGGACGGCGACGGATGGATCATCAACGGCGCCAAGATGTGGATCACCAACGGCTCCACCGCCGACGTCGCCATCGTTTGGGCCAAGACCGGAGGGCTCGACGATACCTCCTCCATCCGCGGCTTTCTAGTGCCCACCGAGGCCGAGGGGTTTACCGCGCGAGACCAGAAGGGGAAGCTATCTCTGTTGGCCTCCGACACCTCGGAGCTGGCTTTTCAGGACGTGCGGGTACCCGCTTCGGCGCTGCTGCCCGGGTCCGGCGGACTCAAGAGCCCGCTCAACTGCCTGACCCAGGCCCGCTACGGCATCGCCTGGGGGGCTACTGGGGCGGCGATGGCTTGCTACGACGAAGCCCTTGGCTACGCCAAGGAGCGGGTCCAGTTTGACGGCAAACCGATCGCCGGCACCCAGCTCCAGCAGGCCCGCCTGGCCGATATGCTCACCGGCATCACCCAAGCCCAGCTTCTCTGCCTGCAACTCGGCCGGCTCAAGGACGCGGGGAAGATGCGCCCGCAACAAGTCTCTCTCGCCAAGCGAAGCAATGTAGACATGGCCACCAACGTCGCGCGCGAGGCGCGGCGGCTCCTGGGCGCTAACGGTATCCTGGTCGAGTACTCGGCCATGCGCCACATGGCCAACCTGGAGTCCGTATATACTTACGAAGGGACCCACGACATCCACGCCTTGGTGCTGGGGCAAGACGTTACCGGGATTCCGGCTTACTGAGACCCTCTGCGAATAACCGCCCGTCTTTCGGATGGCCGCCAAGGTGGCGAATGCGGCGGCCGGCCATAGCTTTCGGGTTGACAGAAACACACAGATGGGGTAAAATAAGGGTCCCCATTGGGCGTCGCACCGCTAGCTCAATTGGCAGAGCAGGGGACTCTTAATCCCAAGGTTCCAGGTTCGATTCCTGGGCGGTGCACTGTGCGCCCGTAGCTCAGCTGGATAGAGCGTCTGACTACGGATCAGAAGGTCGGGAGTTCGAATCTTCCCGGGCGCACCTAGGTGAGAGGAAGCTAGCAGAGCGTTTCGGGAAGGTTCGAACTCCCGACAGAAAGTAGCGCGGGAGTTCCTCTTCCCGGGCGCACCTTTAAAGGTCTGTGCTCTCGTGGCGGAATTGGTAGACGCGCTAGATTCAGGATCTAGTGGGCGCTAAGCCCGTGGAGGTTCGAGTCCTCTCGGGAGCACTTTCCCCTAATGCCCAGGTGCTGGAATTGGTAGACAGGCCAGACTAAGGATCTGGTGCCGGCTACGGCGTGGAGGTTCGAGTCCTCTCCTGGGCACTGTTTGAAGTTAGGGAGACGAGTGAGGATCGCGGCGGCGCTCGCGCCGTCGAGGAAAGTCCGAGCTCCGCAGGGCAGGGTGCCGGGTAACACCCGGGCGCCGGCGGACACGCCGGTGACGGAAAGTGCCACAGAGAGCAAACCGCCGATGGCCGCTCGCGCGAGCGGCGGCACAGGCAAGTGTGAAAGGGTGCGGTAAGAGCGCACCGCGCGTCTGGTAACGGGCGTGGCACGGCAAACCCCACCTGGAGCAAGGCCAAGCAGGGATGAGGAGTCGCCCGCTCCGTCGGAGTCCCGGGTAGGCCGCTAGAGGTCGGCGGCGACGTCGGTCCCAGAGAAATGGTCCTCGCCGCTCGCGAGAGCGGAACAGAACTCGGCTTACTCCGTCTCCCACGGTTGTATGCGCCTGTAGCTCAGCTGGATAGAGCGTCGGCCTCCGGAGCCGAAGGTCAGAGGTTCGAATCCTCTCAGGCGCACTGGCCCCTCCATCTTTTCCCGCGGGCAGGAGTCTTGCAACTCAGCTAACTCAAAACCCGGTGGCGCACCTGACCGGGAGCGTTGTTACCCCTTTACCGTAACCGCTTATGATCTCTAAACATAACCTGGAACAGCTCCTCCAACGGCTAGGCAACGGCCAGCCCGTTTTTTCCCTCTTTCTCGACATGTCGGTAGGCCCGGACAACAAGCGAACCCATCAAATCTTTCTGGCCCAGAAGCGCGGCGAGTTCGACGAGCTCGACAGCGACCGCCCCAACCACCACCGAGAAGCGATCGGCGAGGTTTTCGCGCGCGTGCAGCGGTGGCTCGACACGGAGTATGCCGAGGAGAACCGTGGCGTGGTGATCTACGCCGAGGTGGGAGGCGGCTGGTTCCAGCCGCTGCAATTTCCCGTCAGCGTGCAGAACCGTCTGGTGATTTCGGACCGGCCTTTCATCGGCCCCCTAGCGCAGGTGATCGAAAGCTATCATCACCACGGCGTGGTGCTCCTGGACCGGGAGCACGTGCGCGTCCTCAGCGTGTATCTGGGCACCTTGCTGGACGAGATAGAGGTTCACGGAGATCCGTATCCGGCCGCCCACGACGTACAGGCCGGCGGTTTTTCCCAACAACGCTACCAACGCCGGAAACTGGAAGAAATGCGCCACTTTTTCCGGGAGTTCGCCGCCGAGGTGGAGGGGTTCGTGAACCGCTACCGGCCGGACGACCTGGTGATCTTGGGCACCGACGAAAACATCTCCCAGTTCGTGGAGTTTCTCCCCGAGCGTGTGAGGGAGATGGTAATCCACACCGGGCCGATGAGTGTGGACGAACCCGCCCCCGAGGTCCTGGAGCGGTTGGAGCCGCACCTCAGGGCCGAGCGGGAGCGGGAGAGCCGGGCTCTAGTGGACCGTCTGCGCGAGCGCGTTAAGCAGGACTACCTGGCCACCGCCGGTTTCCAGGGCACCCTCACCGCGCTCCAGGAAGGCAAGGTAGACACCCTGGTTCTGGCCCAGGGCCGGAACCGGAACGGACACCGCTGCGCCGCGTGCGGATTCGTGTTCGCCGGCAAGGTGAGCGCTTGCTCTTACTGCGGATCGGCAGAAGTGGAAGAAGTAGACGCCGCCGAGGAAATGGTCCGCATGGCCGAGGTCCAGGGGGTAGAGATCGCATTTGTGGAGCCGGATACGGTGAGCGATCTGAGGGGCGTTGGCGCCCTCTTGCGCTACTGAAGAGTACGACTGCTTGCGTAGCCGGGGCTAGCTGAATATCTCTTCAACGAAGAGCTGCGCGATTTGTCAACGGCCTTCTAGTAGGCCGGGCAGGCAGCCGAGAAAGGGAGGTCGTTCGTGACGGAGTCCGAGGCACCCGCCCGGAAAGAAGCCGGCGCGGAGGAGTCGCGGCGCCGGGTGCGCTTCGTGGAGGCAACCTACCGGCCCGACCCCCGCAGCGTGTCCGCCGCCGTGTCGCTAGAGTGGAACGGCCGCCAGGCCGGGGGTGAGGCCGTGGCCCCGGCCGGGGTGGCTGCCGAGTTGAGGGTTCCGGCTCTGGCCACGCTGCGGGCGCTGGAGAAGCTAATGGACGGCAAGCTCCGCTTCGAGCTGGTGGGGATCAAGTCCACCCGCGCCTTCGACGCGGATCTGGTGGTCGTCCTGATACACTGCCCAAACCACCCGGAGCGGCGCTTGGTGGGGGTTTGCCTGAACTCCGGGAAGAGCGTGGCCGAGTCGGCGGCTTTGGCCGTACTCAACGCGACCAACCGGGTATTGGGAAACTACCTGGATACTTCGGACTAGGGCCCCCCGCCGTCACCCCGGTTCCATGCCCCGCTCCCGCCCCCCTCTTTGTGCAGGAGCCGGACCTGTTCCAGCGTCATCCCCCGGTCCGAGGACTTGCACATGTCGTACACGGTCAGTAGCGCCGCGCTCACCGCCACCAACGCCTCCATCTCCACGCCGGTCCGTTCCACCGTCTTGACCGTGGCCGTGGCGCGCACTCCCGGCGGAGAGTCTTCGGTCTGGAGCCGTACTTCTACCGAGTTAAGGGGAAGAGGGTGGCAGAGGGGGATGAGGTCGGCGGTACGCTTGGCGCCCATCACCCCGGCGACTTCGGCTACTCGCAGGACGTTGCCCTTGAAGGCGCGCCCCTCTTGGATGACCCTCAAGGTTTCAACCGAGCAGGAGACGCGGCCCTCGGCCACGGCGACCCTGGCGGTCCGCTCCTTACCGCTAACGTCCACCATGCGGGGGCGGCCCGACTCGTCCAGGTGGCTCACTGGGTCGGTCACCGCCGGATAGCTTTCAAGTCTGCCGCCACCTCGGTGAGCAGGTTGGCGATCACGAGCTGTGGGTTCACGTTACCGAAACACAGCTCCCGGGCTCGCTCCACCCGCCGAGCGGCGGTCGCCACGCCTTCGGGGTTGAGCTGGGGATCACGGGCGACTCGTTCCAGGAAACGGGTCCCGGCCCGGTTGTGGACCCCCTCCGGGTGCCCCGCGCGCACCGCGAGCAAGTCCCGCAGCCAGAGTTCAAGCCCGTCCAACTGGACCGCGAGCTCCTCGCTCCGGCCTCCAAACGGGGACTGCTGGTGGGCCGCCGCCAAGCGGTCAAGGGGCCGTTCCGAGAGGGCGGCGGCTAACAGTGCCCGGCCTTGCTCGACCCCCTCTTCGCAGCCCTCACCGGCCAGCAGCGAGATTGCCCGCGCCATCGAGCCGAGTGCCAGCCGAGCCACCCGTGCCGCCCGCGTGGGGTCGGCGCCGCCCACCTCGCGCAGAAACGACTCCACCTCCGCGTCGGCGAGGGGCCGGAGCCGGACTGGCAGGACGCGCGAGAGGATGGTGGGGAGCAGGGCGCCGGGCCGGTGGCTGGTGAGGATCAACACCGTGTCAGGGGGTGGTTCCTCCAGCAGCTTGAGGAGGGCGTTGGCCGCTTCCGGACTTGATTCCTGGGGCACGGTGAGGTCGGCGTCGCCGAGCACGAACAGCTTGCGGCGACCCCAGGCCGGGCGTAGGGCGGCCTGCTCCAGTATGCCGTGCACGGTGGCCACGAAATAGCCGGGCGGTTTGTCAAAGGCGGGCTGGTGCAAGGGATCGGCGCGGCGGGCAGCCAACTCTTCGGCGCGGAGCTCTGCCAGCTTTTCCCGGAGCTTGTCAGGAGTATTGGTGCCGGTGGGCCGGGGCAGGGGAAAGAACCAGTGAAGGTCCGGGTGCTCTAACCTGATCGCGAGCCGGCACGCCCGGCACTCCTCGCACGGGCCGCCGGGAGTTGGAGCGTCACATAGCAGGAGTTGGCCGAGCCGCAGTGAAAACCGCTCCTTGCCAATCCCCGCCGGTCCGTGTACCAGGAGAGACTGGGGGAGGGAGCCGGCCAAGGCGGAGCGTGACACCGCCCGGAACGGCTCCTGATGGCCGTAGAGCCGGGGAAGGGTCACTCCGACCTTCCCCGCAGCCACTCCAGCGGGTCCATGGCCCGCCCGCCCGGTCCGCGGATCTGGAACTCGACGTGGGGACCCTCGGGAGGGCCGCGACCTCCTACCGTACCGACCGGCTGGCCCCGCGACACCCGGTCTCCTTCCCGTACCAGCACGTTCTGGAGGTACAGGTAGAGGGAGTAGTAACCCCCGCCGTGGTCGAGGATCACGGTGGGCCCGTACCCCTCGAAGGGGGCGGCCAGGGCCACCACCCCCAGCGCTACCGAGCGCACCGGAGTCCCGAGCGGAGCCGCGATGCCGACGCCGTTCCAGCGCACCGTGACCCCTTCGCTACTTTCCCGGCCGAAGCGGTAGATCACCTCTCCCTCTACCGGCCAACCGAGCGATCCCAGGGAACGGGTGGTGATGGCCGGTCGTTCTGGAGAGACCGCGCCGCCAGCGCCGGACGGCTCTGACCGCTCGGCTTCGCGCCGGCGCCGTTCGAGCGTCTCGATGAGTGAACCGAGCCGCTCTTCGTCGCGCTCGAGTTGGACGAGCCGTTGGGAGGTAGAGCGCTCTTCGCTGCGCAGGGAAGAGAGGGTCTGGGCCTGTGTTTGTTGTACGGTCTCGAGTTGGGCGTGCTCGCGCATCCGTTCGGTGCGCAGCGAACGGGTGCGGCCCAGCTCCCGGTTGAGCCGCCGCTCCCGTAGCGTCAGGGCGGTGCGCAGCTCTCGTACCCGCTCCATCAGGGCCCGGTCCTGGCGGGCGGCCAGCTGAAGGTATTTGTAACGGTTGAGAAGGTCGCTGAAGGTCTCCGCCCCCAACAGGACCTGGACCGGGTGGAGCGGCCCGCGCTGATAGATGTCTCTCAGCCGTCGGTGCAGGACGGCCTCCACCTCGGCCAGCCGGTCTTCGGTGACGAGCAGCTCCAGGGTGGTCGCTTCTACCTGCTCCTCGGCGTGACCGAGCTGGAAGTCGAGCTCCTCCAGCACGGCAGATGACGCCGTGACCTGCCTCCCCAGGTTGCCCAGCTCGCCCGAGAGGTCGTGGACGCGGGAGCGGATACCGGTCATCTGCGTGCGTAGCTCGCTCCTCTCGTGCCGGATCTCCTGGAGCCGGCGCCGGCTCTCTAGGAGTTCCTCCTGCGCCGGCACCGGCAAGGGGAGAGCGACGGCCAACAGGAGCGCTGAGAGGGCGGCTCGCAGCACGGCTACACCGCTTTCAGGTGGCGGCGCACCGCCACCCCGCTGGCCAGAAACCCGAACAGCCCGCCTGCCGCGACCCCGGCGGCTGCCCACTCGGGGGGCAGCCAGGCCAGTTCGATCAAGAAGGCGTTTATCAGCCGGTAGCTGGCGTAGGTGAGTCCCGCCGCCAGAGCTCCCCCCAGCACCCCGGTCACTGCCCCCTCCAACAAGAAGGGGTGGCGGATAAAGCCGTTGGTGGCCCCCACCAGCCGCATGATGGAAATTTCTTCCCGCCGGGCAAACACCGCGATGCGCACCGCGGTGGCGATGATGATGGCGGCCACGGCCGCGAACGCCACGCCTATGACCAGGGCGGCCCCACCCGCGATACCACGCAGAAAGACGATCTTGTCCAGCCAATCGCGACCGAAAGACACCTCTTCCACGAACGGGTACGCCTCCAGGTAGCGGGCCACCCGGGCCGCCGCCTCGGGGGTACGGCTGCCAGGGCGGAGCCGCACCTCGAAGGAAGCCGGCAGGGGGTTGGATTCCAGCCCCGTGAACAGCTCGCGAAACTCCTCCATTTCGCGCCGCGCGGTGGCCAGCGCCTCCAGCTTGGACACGTAGCGGAGCTCCAACACTTCGGGCATGCGCCGCATCTCCCCGGCGGCCAAATCGCGCTGCCGTTCACCGGTATCATCGCGCAGGTAAGCCACCACTTCGACCCGTTCCGCGATCCTTTCGATGGCCAGGTGGATATTGTAGGCGGTGAGCCCGAAGAGCCCGACCACGTACAAACTGAAGCCGATCAGGACGACCGACAAGAAGGTTAGAAAGGGGGCGCGCCTGAACGCGGCCAGGGTCTCTCTCAGAGCGTACGACACGGCTCAGCCCTCCCCGGCCTTGTCGGCGGTCGAGTCGTACACCAGCTGGCCCTCGCTCAACTCGATCACCCTGATCTTGGGGTGGGCGCGTACCAGCTCCAGATCGTGGGTGGCCATCACGATGGAGGTACCCGTGGCGTTGATCTCCTTGAACAGGTTGAAGATCCCCTTGGTGGCCCATTCGTCCAAGTTACCGGTGGGCTCGTCGGCCAGGAGCACGAACGGCTCGTTGACCAGGGCCCGGGCCACCGCCACCCGTTGGCGTTCACCGCCCGACAGCTCTTCGGGGAGTGCTTGCGCCTTGTGGGCCAGCCCCACTTGGGCCAGGTGGCGGTTGACCCGGCCCGAGATGACGGAGCGTTTAGCCCCGGTAACCTCGAGGGCGAAGCTAACGTTCTCCTCGGCGGTCCGGTCGGGGAGGAGTTGGAAGTCCTGGAAAACCACCCCCAAGCGCCGCCGGAGTTGGGGAATCTCCCGTGAGCGGACGTTGCGGGAGGAGAACCCCGAGACCTTGACCTCGCCCTCGGACGGCCGCTCGGCCATTTGGATGAGCCGTAGCACGGTAGACTTTCCCGCCCCCGAGTGCCCGGTGAGGAAGACGAACTCTCCCTTGCGGATGTGAAAGGAAACCTTGTCCAGAGCGGGGCCGGATCTGGGGTACTCCCTCGAAACGGATAAAAAGCGTATCAAGGAGCGGCTAAGCCCGGGCGGATCGGTCGGAGTGCATGTTCCAATCTACCTTTCAGCGTCTCGCCATGTCAAAGCGGCGGGCGAGCCGGACGGCGAGCCGGATGGCCTGAACAGTGGAGCCGGGCTCCGCGACGCCCCGCCCCGCGATGTCGAGGGCGGTGCCGTGGTCGGGGGAGGTGCGAGGGAAGGGAAGCCCCAGCGTCACGTTCACCCCCCGGCCAAACGAGGCGGTCTTGAACGCGGCCATGCCCACGTCGTGATACGGGGCGATCACCGCGTCGAAATCTTCCCGCAGGGCGCGGACGAACACAGTGTCCGCGGGTAGTGGGCCGGTCGCGTCTACGCCCTCCGCGCGGAGGGCTGCCAGGGCCGGCTCGATGATCCGTACCTCTTCGTCTCCGAAGAGGCCGCCGTCCGAGGCGTGCGGGTTTACCCCGCAAAGGGCGATTCTGGGACTCTCGATCCCCCACCCGGTGCGCAGTCCCCGCTCGGCGATACGCGTCTGTTCGACCAGGAGATGGGTGGTAAGGGTGTCGGAGACGCGGCGCAGGGGGAGGTGGGTGGTGGCGAGGACTACGCGCAGAGGTCCGCCGGAGGTGGTCTGTTCGGCGCACATCATCATGGCCACGGCGTCGGCTCCGGAAAGCTGGCGGAGCATCTCGGTGTGGCCGGAAAAGGGGTAACCGGCTTGCCGGAGCCCTGACTTGTCGATGGGCCCGGTGACCACGGCGGCCACCTTGCCCGAGAGAGCCATGCGTACCGCCTCTTCGACCGCCAGCCCCGCCAGCCGCCCGGCCTCGGCGGCGCTGCTCCCTTTTTGCCACTCGCCCACGCTCCTTACTTCTACCCCCGGCAGGATGCCCGCGGGGCCGATCACGGTGAAGTCGGCCAAGAGCGCGACCTCCGGGTCGTTCAGGGCCTTGGCTGCCACCTCAGGTCCGATTCCGCGCGGATCCCCCAGCGTAAGAGCGATCTTGGGGAGCGAGAGTGGCTTCAAGGAGTCCGCGGAGCCGCGCGATTCAGCAACGGCATTCAGATCTTTACGGAGACGTAGACCTCCTCCCGCAACTCCTCCACGATCTGCTCCACCATCTTCTGCTCCTCGAGCTGGGCGCGGATTTGCCCGCGCACGTCGTCCAGGGTGAGTTCGCCTCGGGCCCTGCGCCCGAGCAGGCGAACAATGGCGTAACTCTCCCCGGCCGGTCCCCCCTCGACCCGGAAGGGGCCCACCACCTCGCCCTCGCCGGCCCCGGCCAGCGCCTGGTTGTACGCCGGAGGGAGTTGGTCCACCGGAATGTCGTTCAGTTCGACCTGGGATTCAGGGGTGTCATACCTCTCGGCCAGCTCTTCCACGGAAGCGCCTCCGCGTACCGCTTCGGCCACGGAGTCGGCTCGTTCGCGGGCGCGTTCCCGGTCCTGGCTGGTGATCTCGGGCCGGATCAAGATGTGCCGGGCACGCCGTTCGCCGCCGCGGGTCCGGTCTACCCGGATGACGTGAAAGCCGAAGTCGCTCTCCACCACCGGGCTCACCTGGCCACGCGGGAGCGCGAACGCCATGCGCTCGAACTCGGGCACCATCTGGCCGCGCCGGAACCACCCCAGGTCGCCGCCCTGTTCGGCGCTCCCCGGATCGTCAGAGAAGCGGCGGGCCAAAACCTCGAAGTCGGCGCCATCCCCGAGCTGTTCTACGATACCCTCGGCTTCGGCCAGGGCCTCTTGGCGCGCTCCGGCCGACGGCTCAGGAGCCACGATCACCTGCTCCAGCGAGAAAGTGGCCGGCCGGGGGTCCAGAGAGCCGCGCCGGAGCTCGAAGAACTCCCGCACTTCCGCGTCGCTAACGGTGGGGGTGGCCACGCTCCCCGCCCGCTCCTGGATGACCGCTCGCGCTAGCATCTGGTTGCGGTACCGTCCGGCCAGCTCTCGTTCGTACTCGCCGGGCGTGAGCCCCGAGGCCAAGAGGGCATCCCGGAACTCGGTCTCGCTGCCGAAGCGGGAGCGCACCTCGGCCATATCTTGCTCTACCAACGCTTGCACCTCTTGCTCATCCGGCTCAACCCCCTGCTGCCTGGCCGCTGCTATCAACACCAGGTCGTTGACCCGGGTCTCCACCAGCTTTCGGAACAAGGCGTCGCGGGCGGCGGGGTCGCTGGGGAGCTCTTGGCCGGCCTCCTCCATGCGCGTAACCTCGGCCTGGATCTCACTCACCAGCAGTACCGTGTCTCC
This sequence comes from Longimicrobiaceae bacterium, assembly GCA_050732775.1. GTDB lineage: Bacteria > Gemmatimonadota > Gemmatimonadetes > Longimicrobiales > Longimicrobiaceae > JBOHRN01. The sequence goes on from JBOHRN010000045.1 coordinate 19,014, forward strand.
GACCACCGCGGCCACCCGGTCCACCAGCGACTCTTGGGACCGCGCGGGGGCGGGAGCTAGGACCAGTAGCAAGAGCGCGAGAGCCGCCTGGCCGGACCGCCCTGGCCACCGCCCGTTCCCCGCGACCCGAAGCTCGTCGCTCGCATCCAGCATGAGTCTATCCGTTCGGTTCATGGCTTGGCTGTAGTATCCGGCGCTGACTCCCCGGGTTCCGGGGCCGGAGGTGGCACGCCGGGCGCGGGAGCAGTGGCGCCCTCTTCAGCCCGGAGCTTTTCCATTTCGGCGGTGGCGCGGGAGAGGGCAGATTCGTTGACCTCGCCGCCAAAGCGGGCCCGCAGGATGGCCCCCAGAGGGCCGAGTAGGATGGGCGGGCGCTCTCCCGAGATCACCCCGGCCAGTACCTCTCCTCCGTCCGAGACCTCCAGCGCGCCCGAGCTTTCCACCAGCCGCTGGACCTGGGACCGTATCCCCGCCCGGATCGAATCGTCTTGTGCCGGCGACAGAGTTACGCCTTGGCGTCCGGCCTCTGCGACGAGCACCTCGTTTTGAGCGAGTTGCCCTAGAACGGCCTCGGCCTCCGCGTCGGAAGAGCCCGCCACTTGCATACGCAGGTTGGGCGGCTGGCTCAGGAAAAAGCGGGCGGTCTCTCCGGCGGTGAGTTCACCGCCCCGCCAGCTGGCCAGGGTACGGCTCGAACGGAGCTCCCGGTCGGGGTCTTCGGCCACCTCTCTGAGCACCTTTACCCCCTCTTCGCTGATCTCGACGCCAACCCTTTCGGTAAGCCCTTCCAGGTAAGCCCTCTCGGCTTCTTGGACCGCTCCCCGCACCAGGTCGGAGCGGAAGCCCTCGCGCTCTTCCGGAGTAAAGTCGGACTCTCGCCGGTCTTCTACTAGAATCAGGTGGACACCGAACTGAGACTCTGCCACCCCCACCTCGCCGGGCGCCAGAGAGAAAGAGGCGCGTTCGAAGGGCTCCACCATACGTCCGCGCCCGAACCACCCCAGCTCTCCCCCTTGGCTCGCGCTCCCGGGGTCTTGGGAGTGCTCCCTGGCCAGGGCGGCAAAGTTGGCCCCGTCCTCGACCCTCGCCCGCAGTGACTCGGCGAGCTCGCGTACGCTGTCGCGGGCGGCCGGGGCGGCGTTGGCTGGGGGTCGTAGCAAGATGTGCCGGGCGCGCACCTCGACGCCGCCCCCTTCCTCCCGCCACCGGCGCGTCACTTCTTCGTCGCTGAATGAGGTGTCGAGCCGGATCACCCGTTCCCTTAGCGCCCACACCAACGCCCGCTCCCGCCCCGGCTGGAGTAACTCCTCCAAGTCAAGTGCTTCCAACTCTTCGTCCTCGCGCACGGCGTGGACCAAAAGGGTGTAGTCGATCCACAGATCGGCCACCACCCGGACCGCGTCTTCGTCGGCCGGGACCCGCGGGTTGGAGGCCAGCAGCGCAGCCACCTCTTCGACCGTGAAGGTCTCGTCCGCGGCGCGCGCCACCACGTTAGTGTGGCCCGTGAGGGCGTTGCGAATACCTTCGCAGCCCATCAGAGGGAAGAAGAGAATCAGAGCCGAGAGCCAGAGCCGTCTTTTCATTTACTGTCTGTGTGCTGAGCGAATGGTGACCCTTTTACGCCGCCAAAAGGGAGTTGGCCGATACCTCGCGGAGTGCCCGCACCAGGGTGGCCGCCACCGGCTCGGACCCCCGCTTGAAAAGCTCCAACGATAGAGGCAGGGTGCGGCGGACCTCTGGCTCGAGCTGGAGTCCGGCGAAGGCCCGCTGGAGCACCGTCACCCTCGGGACCACTCCGTTCTGGAAGGTTAGCCGGGCCCCGTCCGGGCGTACCAGGATACGCTCTACCCCGAGCGCGGTTCCCAGCAGCCGGAGCGAAGCCGTGGCGAAGAGAGTATCCACCTCGGGGGGGATAGTTCCGTACCTGTCCCGGGCCTCGGCACGTAACTCCGCCACCTCTTCCGGAGCTGAAGCCCGCGCGAGCCGGCGGTAGAGGTGGAGTTTTTGCTGTTGATCGGGCACGTAAGAGTCCGGGATGAAGGCCGAGCCTTCCACCGCCACGTCGGCCGGAGGGTACTGGGCGGCACCCTCCTCCCCCTTTAGCTGCTGGATGGTCTCCTCCAGGAGCCGCATGTAGGTGTCGAAGCCGACCGCGTGCACGAAACCGGACTGCTCAGCGCCCAGGATGTCGCCCGCGCCGCGCAGCTCGAGGTCTTTGAGTGCGATGCGGTGGCCGCTCCCGAGCTCGGTATAGTGTTCCAAGATACGCAGCCGCCGCTCGGCGTCTTCGCTTACACTGTCAGGGACCACCAGGTAGCAGTACGCGCGGTGGTGAGAACGGCCCACCCGCCCGCGCATCTGGTACAACTGGGCCAGCCCGAAGAGGTCGGCCCGGTCCACGATCAGAGTATTGGCGCTGGGCACGTCCAGACCGTTTTCGATGATCGAGGTGGAGACGAGTACGTCGATCTCTCCATCCATAAAGTTGGCCATGACCACCTCCAACCTGGCTTCGGGCATTTGGCCGTGGGCCACGCCCACCCGCCGGTCGGGCACCAAGCGCCGTATCTGCGCGGCTAGGGAGTCGATGGTCTCGACCCGGTTGTGGACCAAGAAGACCTGTCCCCCACGGTCGGTTTCGCGCTGTATGGCGTCTTCCAGCAGCGCCTCCGACCACGGGATCAAGTGGGTCACGATCGGCTGGCGGTCCCTCGGCGGGGTCTCGATCACGGTGAGGTCACGAACTCCGAGCAACGACATCTGCAAGGTGCGGGGGATGGGGGTGGCGGTGAGCGTGAGCACGTCCACCGACTCTTTGAGCTGTTTGAGGCGCTCTTTGTGGCGCACCCCAAACCTCTGCTCTTCATCCACGACCACCAAACCCAGGTCGTGGAAAGCTACGTCGCGGGAGAGGAGCCGGTGGGTACCGATGACGACGTCTACCGCCCCTCCCGATAGCTGGCCGAGAATCTCCTTCTGCGCCTTGGGGGTGCGGAAGCGCGAGAGGGCCTCGACGCGCACCGGGTAGCCGGCCAGCCGTTCCCGGAAGGTGTGGAGGTGCTGCTCGGCCAGGATGGTGGTGGGCACCAGCACTGCCACCTGGGCTCCGTCCTGGACCGCCTTGAAGGCGGCCCGGATCGCCACCTCGGTCTTGCCGTAACCCACGTCTCCGCAGATGAGCCGGTCCATGGGACGGCTGGCCTCCATGTCGCGCTTCACGTCGAGGGTGGCCTGGCGCTGGTCCGGGGTGTCCTCGAACAGGAACGATGACTCCATTTCCCGCTGCCAGCGGGTGTCGGGCGAGAAGCCGCGTCCTGGGGAGGCGTGGCGCCGGGCGTACAGCTCGACCAGTTCGGCGGTCATGTCCAGGATGGCTCGCCGGGCCTTGTTCTTGGTCCGGGTCCACTCTCTTCCGCCGATCTTGTGGACGCGCGGGGGAGGGGAGTCGTCCCGGTCGGGTGTCCACCTCTCGATCAGGTCTACCCGGTGCACGGGGACGCGGAGGATGTCCCCGTTGGCGTACTCGATGGCCAGAGTATCGAAGACACCGTCGCCCACCCTCACCCGCTCCATCTCCCGGAAGCGTCCCACCCCGTGGTCGAGGTGGACCACGTACTCGCCCGGCTTGAGCGCGGCGAAGCTCTCCAGAGGAGCCCCTCCCCGGAAAGAGCTCTTGCGGCGCAGACGACGTCCCCGCCGAAAGATTTCGTGGTCGGTCAAGAGTACCAGGGGTGGGTGGGCGTCCGGCAGCTTGAACCCGCCGGAGAGTGAACCCACCGCCAGGGTAACGTTCGCGGGGGCCTTCAGTTCGTCCAGGATCTCCTGGAGTCGTTCGAGCTGGCCGGGGTTGTCGCACAAGATCACCGCCCGTTCGTCCCGGCCGGTGGTTTCGCGCAGGAGGGTGCCTAGCCGGGGCAGGTTGCGGTCGATGGTTGCGGGCGGCTGCCCGCCCAGATCGACGACCGGAGCGCCGCTCAGTCCGGCCCCGCCAAAGAAGAGCCGGGCGCGCGAGGCCACTGCCCGGGTCGCCTCACCGGGGGTAAGGAAAAGGTGCTCTGGTGGTTCCACCCCGCGGCCCCGGCCCGACTCGGCCAGGTGCAGCTTTTCAACCTCGGCCCAGGTGCGCGCGAAGCCATCTTCCAGCCGGGCCTGGCCAGTGTGGGCGACGACGGTGTCCGCAGGGAGGAAGTCGAGCAGGGAGCGCCGCTCCGGTTCCGCTTCGCGGTCTGAACCGGGCTGCGTCGGAGCGCGAAAGTCGACGGGCAAGAGGTGTACCTTGGCCACCTCCCGGGTGGAGCGCTGGGTGAGCACCTCGAAGTGGCGGATCGATTCGAGCTTGTTACCCAGGAACTCGACCCGCACCGGCTCGGGGGTACCAAATCCGAACACGTCCAAGATGCCGCCCCGCGACGCGAACTGGCCCACCGACTCCACCGCGGGTACCGGCTCGAACCCCATTTCTTCAAGCCGTGCGGCCAACCCGGCGGGACTCCTCTCCTCTCCAGTCCGCAGCACCAAGCGGAGGTCGTCCAAAGAGCGCGGGGCTTGAAAACGCTCCTGCAGGGCGCGCAGCGTGGTGACCAGAGTCCGCACGCGCCCGGTAAGGAGCGCCTCCAGGGTTTCTACCCGCCTCCCCCCCACCTCCACGTGCGACTCTCCCTCTTCATAGGGGAGAGATTCGCGTTGGGGGAACAGAGCGGCCGACTCCTCGCCCAGTAGCGCCTCCAGGTCGGCCAGCAGATCCTCGGCCGCGTCCGGGGTGTCGGCCACCGCCACCCATACCCGTTCGGGCCGCTCGCGGTGGAGCCCAGCCAGGACCAGCGCCGGGAGCGAGCCGTACACCCCTGCGACGCGCACAGAGGCGCCCGCGCCGGGGAGTTCGCGGGAAAGCTCCCCGAAAGCGCGGGCTGAGCGGACTCGGTCGATCAGGAACGGGAGCGGCACGCTGCAAGCTAACGGGCCGCCGCGGACCAGGGCAATCGAGGCGAACGACCGTGAAAGGGGACGGCGTACTGTCCACTTATAAGATCACCCGCGCACGACGAGAACGCCCGAACATTAGTATTCACGCCGATTTTTGCTTTCCGCCGAAGGGAACACGCCTTGCCCCTGGCGAGTACGAATCACCGTTCCCCCTTAAAGTAACGGAGGCAGGAAGATGAGGATGTCAGTTAGCCAGAAGTTCGCGCCCTTGCTTCTCCTCGGACTGGTTGGATGCGCGCCCGGTATCGGTGACCTGGTGTACGGCTCGGTCTACCGTTCGGAGTCGGTGGTACACCGGCAGCCAGTGTACGGGACGGCGAGTCATCAGAATCCGCAGGTCCGGGTCTGGTTCCAGGGCCAACGAGACCTCTTCAGCTCCGGGGACCGGGTGCAACTTTACTTCCGGGCCTCGGATGACGCCCACGTCGCCGTGATTCACGTCGACACCGACGGTTCTCTCGAGTTTCTCTACCCCTTTTCTCCCTGGGACAACAACTACGTGCGGGGTGGGCGCGCTTATTCGCTCCCCCCGGTGGGTCGGTTGAGCGCGTGGTCCGTGCGCGGCAACCCCGGCATCGGCTACGTGTACGCCATCGCCTCGCGAGAACCGCTGGACTTCAGGGCGTTCCAGCACCCGTACGCCTCCCGCTGGGACTTCGCCTCGGTGGGCCGGGTGGTCCGCGGCGACCCCTTTCTGGCCTTCGACCGGCTAACTGACCTGCTACTCTTGGATGCGCGCAGCGCGTACTCGGTCGACGTACTCAACTACTACGTGGGTGGCCGCCACAGCTACCCCAGCTACGCTTGCTACGACCGTTACCGAGCGCCGGGGTACCGCTACTTGGGAGACTTCTACACCCGCTGCGATCACCTCACCATGCTGCTGCGACAGCACCCGTACTATTACGACACCCGCCGCTACCGGGGCGACCGTCGTGTATACTGGCGCGAGCTGGAGGGCGGTGCCCCGGAAAGGGGGCCTCGGCACGGCTATAAAGAGCCGGTTCGGGCGGCGGAGGAAGCCAGCCGGGCCGCTCCGCCGGTGAGACAGGCGGCCGAGCCAGCCCAGCCCGTGACCCGCCCGCCCGCGCCGTCGCGCGAGCGGCCCCTCCCCGAAGCGGCGCCGCCCGCGGCTCAGCCGGAACGGAGACCCGCGCCCCCGCCCTCGCGGCCGCGGCTCGAAAGGCGCGAACCGGAGCGCGAACGGCCCTCGCCGCCACCCGTGCGCCCAACCCCCGAGCGGAGTCCCGATCCAGACTACGGTAGCCGTGCAGAGCCCACGGTCAGGCCCTCCAGCTCGAGACCGTCGTAGCCCTTTCACCCTTGCCCGCCGCCGGCGAGGGCGCCATCATGCGGGCATGGATAGAGAGCAAAGGAGCGGGGGCCAGACGGGGCCGCTCGAGGTCGCAGTCCTGGGCGGCGGCTGCTTCTGGTGCCTGGAGGCCGCTTTTCAGCAGCTTGGCGGCGTGCGCGTAGTAGAGTCGGGTTACGCGGGCGGGCACGCCGAGAACCCCTCTTACCGCGAGGTCTGTTCCGGCCTCACCGGCCACGCGGAAGTGGTACGCGTCCTGTTCGACGCTGATGAAGTGTCGTACCAAGACCTGCTCGAGGTCTTCTTTACCATCCACGACCCCACCACCGCCAACCGCCAGGGCGCGGACGTCGGCAGCCAGTACCGCTCCCTCATCCTCTACGCCTGCTCCGAACAGAAAGAGCTGGCCGAAGCGGTAATCGCCCAGTTGCAAGCAGACGGCGTCTTCGGGGCTCCCATCGTTAGCGAGGTGGCGCCGCTAGAGAGCTTCTACCCGGCCGAGGAGGAACACCGCGACTACTACCGTAATAACCCCGACCGCGGCTACTGCCGGCTGGTTATCGCGCCCAAGCTGGCCAAGCTGCGCGAAAAACACCGCGACCGGCTGGTGGCCGGCGCCACCTGAGCGGAGGGGCGTCCGGTGCTCACCGCCCGCGTTCTTTTCGTTTCGCTCGTTCTCGCCCTCCCCCTGTCGGCGCAGGAGGGCCAGCGGGCTCGCGACCTGGGCGTCCGGCCGGGAGTTTTGGAGCCCGGCCCGCTCAACGGGATCACCGACGTGGCCGGAGTGCTGGTGGGCCAGGTAACCGTCCGGGTAGGAAAGACCATCCGCACCGGAGTCACGGCAATTCTGCCCCACGGCGGTAACCTGTACCGGGAAAAGGTCCCGGCCGCAGTGTACGTGGGTAACGGCTTCGGCAAGCTAACCGGAGTCACCCAGGTGCGGGAACTGGGAGAGATCGAGACCCCCATCGTGCTCACCTGCACGCTCTGCGTGCCGCGCGCCGCCGACGCCGTGCTCGACTGGGTACTCGGGCGCAACCCGGAAGCACGCAGTGTGAACCCTGTGGTGGGAGAGACCAACGACGGCTACCTGAACGACATCCGCGCCCGGCCGGTTACCGCCGTTCAGGTGCTGGAGGCGATCGGGGGGGCAGTCTCCGGGCCGGTGGAAGAAGGATCTGTCGGCGCCGGCACCGGTACCGTCGCCTTCGGGTGGAAGGGGGGCGTGGGGACCTCGTCGCGGCGGCTGCCGGACGCCTTGGGGGGGTACACGGTGGGGGTGATGGTGCAGGCCAACTTCGGCGGCGTGCTGCAGATTCTCGGCGTCCCCGTTGGCGTGGAGCTCGGGCGGTACTACCTCCGCCGCGAGCTCGAGCGGCCAGACGCCGACGGCTCGATCATGATCGTTGTCGCCACCGACGCCCCCCTCTCGTCGCGCAACCTGGAACGGCTGGCGGCCCGCGCCATCGCCGGGCTGGCCAGAACCGGCGCGTCCATGAGCAACGGGTCGGGCGACTACGTGATCGCCTTCTCAACCGCCGAAACAGTCCGCCGCACACCCGCGCGCAGGCGGCGGTTGCACACCGTAACGGTGCTCCCCAACGACCGGCTGTCGCCTCTCTTTCAGGCGGTGATCGAGGCGAGCGAGGAGGCCATCTACAACTCTCTCTTCAGCGCCGAGACCACCACCGGCCAGCGGGGTACGGTAGAGGCGCTGCCGGTCGGGCGGGTGCTGGAAATTCTCCGCCGTTACGGGGTGGATGAGAGGTAGCTCGCTCGGCCGCCACACGCTTCCTGAACAGGTGAATCCATGCTCCGCGCCGCCATGCTCTGGCTCCTCCTCGCCCTTTGTGGCTGCTCGGCCGGGGACGCGGGTTTGACCTCCCGGGAGCCCGCGCGCTTCCTAGCCCTGGGCGACTCCTACACCATCGGCGAGGGAGTTCCTGAAGGTAGGCGCTGGCCGGTGCAGCTCGCCGAGCGGCTGCGCGCCGCGGGGGTGGTGATCGCCGACCCCCGGATAATCGCCCAAACGGGGTGGACGGTGGCCGAGTTGGACGCCGGCATGGACGCGGCCGGCTTGCGCGAGCGCTTCGACCTGGTAACGTTGCTAATCGGCGTAAACGACCAGTACCGTGGCTACCCCCTGGAGGGGTACCGCACCGGTTTTCGCGATCTACTGGCCAGAGCCGTCGCCTTCGCGGGCGGAGAACCGGGGCGGGTGGTCGTACTGTCCATCCCGGACTGGGGCGTGACACCCTTTGCCCGCCAGCAAGGGCAGGGTCCCAGGACCGTCGCTCGCGAGATCGACCGGTTCAACAAGGTAAAGCGGGAGGAGGCCGAGCGGGCCGGCGCGCGTTACGTGGACGTGACGGGGAGCTCTCGCCGGGCCGCGGACGACACGGCTCTGCTGGCGCCGGACGGCTTGCACCCGTCGGGAGAGATGTACGCGGCGTGGGTGGAACTGGTGCTCCCGGAGGCGAAGGAAGTTTTGGCAGAAGGGTGAGTAGCAGGCGCTGCCGTCAGCCTACCTACCGGGCTCCCGCGGGCCCCGCCACCGGCGTCTCCTCGCCGACGGGAAGCACGTCCATGAACGAACTAACCGAAAATACGGCGTTGCCCCGGCCCGGCGAGCCGTAGCCGGGTGGCGCCGGATGTCCATACTTCAGCATGGTTTCCCGGTAGACCTCCAGGAGGCGAACATGGTACTCCAGCGGCGCTCCCTCGGGGTTGTCACGGCCCAAGGGGGTGGTGGGCTCCGGGCACCAAGTGGTGAAACGCGGCGTTACCCCCCGCGACATGAAGTAGTCCAACCCCTCGGCGGTGGAGCCGACCGCCTCGTCTATGGTCTCGAAGCCGTGCGGCCTCGCCATCTCGACGCCGGCCACGAAGTTGGGGATGACGTGGGAGGGGCTGAAGATCTCGGCCGCGTCCAAGATGCGCCGGTGCCACTCCTCGCGCCCCACGTACCTCTCTTTCCCCGGCGAAATGACCTTGAAGAGGCGCTCATCCCACACCTCGTAGTTGGGGTGGTAAATCTTGACGCCGTAATCGCGAAAGCGCCGGACGTCTTCCCCGGGTAGCGCCTGGGCCACCACCTTGCCTATCCAGCGGTCCGGGAAGCGGTCCTCGATGGCCTCGGCGTAGCGGCCGTAGAAGTCGGCCTCGGACAGCCCGTCCACGGTAGAGGTGACACTGCCACCGGTGAGGGTGTAAGCCCGCGAGGCCTCTTCCGTGTCATGTTCGTCGATGATGGCGAGCGCCTCCAGCACTTCTTCCACCGCCTTGACTCCGGTATAGGGGCGGCCCGCCTTCTTGTGCTCGCGCCAGTTGTGGTTGATGTCGCAGAACTGGCACTCCTCTTTGGCCCCGAAGTACTGGCACATGCGGAATACGGTCAGGTAGATGAGGTACCCCCACTGAATGGTGGGGGCGATCTCCATAACCGACTTTCCGCCCTTGAGCCGGTGCCGGTAGTACGCAGGGTTCGGGGGTAGAGTGATCTCGGCCAGCTGCTCTCCCTCCAGGAAGAGGGCGAGCACACCGTCTTCACCGGGTTTCACGCGGTAAGGGGAGTCGGGATTTACGCGCACCGACACGACGGTACGGAGGAGCCCGTGCGGCCCGCCGGAGAGGGCGATCTCCTCGGGGGGGCGCCGCAGAGCCGCCTCGCCCAGCTCTCCCAGAGTCTTGTGGTCAAAGGAGAAGATGAAGTACGACTTGGGCTTGACCGCGCCGTTATCGCCCGAGGTGAGCGCCGCCCGGTCGAAGGCAATGCCGCCGCGCAGCAAGTCCTCCTTGATAACCGCCTCCCGGGGAGTGTCCGGGTAGCGGGCGAAGAGGTCGTCGAGCAGTTCGGTGCGGGAGTTCATCGCCTTGGAACGGGGTTTGAGCGTAACGGACAATCTAAGAAAGACCGGCGGCCGGCGAAACCTCGGCCGCGCGCCGCAACCGGTCGCGTACCGCCTCCCACCCCGGCGTGTCCGGCACCCCCTCTACCAAGATGAGGTCGCAGCCGGAGTCGTCGAGCTCGTGCAAGGCGGCGTACAAGCCGCGGGCGTAGCCGGCAGGGTCGTCCGGCAACCTGATGATGCGCGCGTTGGCCGAGAGGCCCGCCGCCCCGAGTACCACCGCCCCCACCCTCCCTTGGTGCTGGCCTAGCCGGGCGAGAGCCGCCCTTTCCACGATACGCAGTTTGGCGCGGGGGGCGTAGTGGCGGGCCAGCGTACCGGGCGAGCTCTGAGCCACGCCGGGTTCACCCGCTCCCTCTTGCACCTCTAGCCGGCCAACTACGCTCCGGAGCCGCTCGAGAGACACTCCGCCCGGCCGCAAAAGGACGGGCCAGCGGCCGGTGAGGTCGACCACAGTGGATTCTATACCCACTTCGGTAGAGCCGGCGTCAAGGATCATATCCACGGCGTCGCCGAGAGCTCTCTCCACGTGAGCGGCCGTGGTGGGGGAGACCTCCCCCGACCGGTTGGCACTGGGGGCTGCGAGGGGTAGCCGGGCCTCGCGCAGGAGGGCGGTGGCGACCGGGTGGGCGGGTACGCGCAGGGCCACCGTGCCGAGCCCGGCCGTTACCTGGTCAGGCACTTCGGGTCGTTTGGGTACCACTAGCGTGAGCGGCCCCGGCCAGAAGGCCTTGGCCAGGGCGCCGGCCGGGGCCGGCCACTCGCCCGCCAGTTCGCGCGCCGCCCCGCTGTCGCTCAGGTGGACGATGAGAGGGTTGGTGGCCGGTCTCCCCTTGGCGGCAAAGATCTTCTTTACCGCGGCCTGGTTCAGGGCGTCCGCCCCCAGCCCGTACACAGTCTCGGTGGGAAAGGCGACCAAACCTCCCGCGCGTAGAACTCGGGCGGCGGCACGGATGGCTCCGGGGGTGGGCCGGGAGGGGTGCACCCGGGTGGTTACGGCCACCCGCTACGCCGCCAGCGCGCGCAGCTTTATCGCGCTCCCCCGAAAGGCGAACGCCTTGAGCCCGCGCCGCCGCAGCCGCTCGGCCGCGTGGGCCGAACGCACGCTCCGGTCGCAGTACACCAGGTAGGTGGCCGCGGGGTCCAGGCCGTCCCCCTCTTCCAGCAGCCGGGAAAAGTCCATACGAACGGCGCCGGGGTGGTGCCAGCTGGCGAATTCCGGCTCCTCCCTGACGTCGATCAGCACCGCGCCCGGGGGGATACGGTCAGCGAAAATATCGTCCCACCCTCCGTCTTCACTGGCTAGGAGATCGATTACCCGGCCGCGGGCAAGGGCGGTGGCCAGGGGAGTGGGGCCTACCCCCTCCTCCTCGCGCTCGGTGGCTGTGAGGGTAGCCGCGGTAACCGGTTTGGACGGGGTAATGGCGCAGTGCTCCTGCACTGTGGCGGAGAGGTCGTGGCTGCCCACCTCTTTGCTCAGTTCGATGATCCGGTTCTTGTTGAAACCGATCAGGGGACGGAGGATGGGGGTGGAGACGGCTCGCTCTATCACGCCCAGGTTGCGCAGCGTTTGGGAGGAGACCTGCCCCAGGCACTCTCCGGTAACAACGGCCGAGCCACGCTCCCGCTGGCTGAGGCGGGCGGCGGCTCGCAGCATCTCTCGTTTGAGAATCACCTGCCAGTAAGAGGGGTGGGCGGTGGCTTGAATAGCCGCCACCACCTCGCGGAAGTCCAGCACGTGCAAGCGGGGACGGTAGCCGTGACTCCACCGCTCGGCCAAGACGCGGGCGATGGCCGCTACGGTACGCTCCTCGCTTCCGGCCCCCAACCGGCAGAAAAGGTAGTCGAGCTCCACGCCACGGCGGAGCATCATCCACGCGGCCACGGCCGAATCGAAGCCGCCCGAGAGCAGGCAAACCGCCCTCCCCCCGCAACCCGCCGGGAGCCCGCCCCGTCCCTCGACGCGAGACGAAAACAGGTAGGCGGCTTCGGAACGGACCTCGATCCGCACCCATACGTCCGGGTCGGTGAGATTGACGGTGGCGCCCGGGTTGAGGGCGCTACCCAGCTCCCGCTCCAACTCCCGGACCGAGAGCCGGTGGCTTCCGGACGAGTGGGCGCGCACCCCGAAGGTGCGGCCGCGTATCCGTTCGGCGTACAGCCCGAGGCCGCGCTCCACGATACTGTCCAGGTCGGGCGGGCACACTCCTTCGAGCACCGATAGCGACGCCACTCCCGCCACGCGGGAAAGGGTTTCCAGCGCGTCGGGAGAGCTGGAGCGCGCGAACAGCCGGCTCCAGCCGAAGTCCACCTCGAAGGGCCAGTCCAGGCGCTCCAGGGCGTCGGCCAGGTTGCCGGCCAGCCGTCGTTGAAAGCGGCGGCGGGTACCCCTCATCTTGGTGGTGATCTCGGGCGAGAGCCGGATCAGGACGTCGCCGGGTAAGTGGTTCATACCGTCAAATACACGACCGGCCGTTAGCGGTTCAGAGGACCAGCCGGTGGCGCGAGCGGGCCCGATCAGGTAGTAATTGGTACGGTCTCGCCAGGCCGTGGTTTAGCCAGGTTGGGTGGGAGAGCCGATGACCGTGACTGGAGTTGGAGATGACGCTTCGAGGCGGGCGGTATGGGGGAGGAAAGGGCGGCGCGCAGCCCGCGCCCGAGACGCCGCCGCTAGGTTCCCGAACCTGGTTGGCCGCGCTCCGGCGGCTCCCCCAGGGAGCCCTGAGCCGGGCAACGGGCCGGTTGGCCCGCCGGCCCGTTGCCCGGACGCTGCGGCCGTTGGTGCTGGGTGGCTTTGCCCGGGCGGTGGGGATCGACCTCTCAGAGGCCGAAAAGCCGCTCTCCGAATACCGCTCCATCGCCGAGCTATTTACCCGGCGGCTAGTGCCGGGGGCGCGCTCCTGGCCCGGGGAAGCGAACTCGCTGGCCAGCCCCGTGGACGGCACCGTCGGGGCAGTGGGCCGGGTGCAAGGGGGCCGGGCCATTCAGGCCAAAGGCCGCGACTACCTGGTGGCCGAGCTACTGGACGACGCGGCCGGGGCGGAACGGTTCGCGGGCGGGGCGTTCATAACGGTGTACCTGGCCCCGCGCGACTACCACCGTATACACACCCCTCTTTCCGGAGTGGTGGTGGCGGCGAAGCACCTACCCGGCGGGCTCTTACCGGTGAACCGGTCCGCCGTGGCCCACCTTCCCGGCCTGTTCGTCCGCAACGAGCGGCTCGTTTGCTACCTGGAGACCGCGGCCGGCCGGGTAGCGGTGGTGGCGGTGGGGGCGTATAACGTGGGGCTCGTCTCTGCGGGCTTCGACCGCCGGCTGGTCACCAACCGGCCGGGCGCGCAGCCGGAGGAGCGGCGCTACCGTCCGCCGGTGGAGGTACTGACCGGCGCCGAGATCATGGCCTTTCACCTCGGCTCGACCGTAGTCGCGCTGTTCGAACCGGGGGTGGAGCTGAGGAGGGAGCTTCGGCCCGGGTTACGGTTGCTGGTGGGTGAGGAGATCGGGAGGGTGACGAACTCCTCCACGAAGTGAATCGGAGTCAACCCTTCTCCCGTGGCAGCCTGGAGGAGTTGGTTCCAGGGGAGAGAGGCGCCGCGCGCGAACAACTCGCTACGGAAAAAGTTTCCCACCGCCGGGTCTTGTGCCACGCTGTTCCCGTTTTCCGCGCGTACCTCCCGGTCGATGTGCGCCGAGAGTTGGGAGGCCATCCATTCCCCCAACAGGTAGTTGTGGTAGTAGACGGGCGCGTTGGAAAGGTGGATTTTGGCCGCCCAATCGGGCTCCTGACGTCCGTCCGGCCGCCGTACCAGTTGGAAGCGCTCCACCGTGTCCCACCAGAGCCGGTTCAGGTCGGCCCGGTCTGGGTCTCGGTAGAGAGCCCGCTCGAAGTGCGCCATGACTAGCATCCACCGCGCCGAGACCAACATCTGGGTGCGCAGCTGGCGCGAGACTCGCCGGGCGGTCTCGTCGTCGATCTCTTTGCCCGCCGCCTCCCGGAGCCAGCGCGGATCGCGGGTAAGCCGTCCCATGTACATGGCGACCGCTTCAGTGGTAAAGGTGTGGGCCGGGGCACGCAGGAGGAAGGGGAGGGATGGGTCCAGGTAGCGGTCGTGGACGGCGTGCCCCAACTCGTGCAGCAAAACCATGGTCCAGTGTTCGGTGGGGCGCAGATTGCACAGCACCCGTACGTCGCCCTCTCGGTCGATATTGATACAGAAGGCGTGCTGGCTCTTACCCTCCCGCTCGTACAGGTCGCTCTGGCGCAGCACCTCGTCCACCGGCAGGCCGACGCCGGCGAAGAACTCTCGCGCCAGCTGTTCCTGGTCTACCCCCGCGAAGAAGGCGTCCAGGTCCAGATCGTCGGCCGCCGGGGCCTCCTGGGAGAAGAAGTCGTCCCAGTGCCACGGGCGCAGCTCGCCGGTCGTTACCCCGAAGCGGCGGGCCAACTCACCGTCCATCCCGGAGCGGAGTTGGCGGAAGGGCTCGTCGCTGCGCACGCGGAACTCCTCCAGGAGAGAGAACAGCTCATCTTCGTCCTGCTCCTGGAGGGTGAGGGACATCTGGTAATAGTCGGTGAAGCCCAAGGAGCGGGCCGCCTGGTTACGCCGCCTGACCAACTCCAGGAGGGGACCGGCCGCCTCGCGGCCGATCTGCTTGCTCGCCTCCCAGATGCTCCTGCGCCGGTGCGAGCTCCGTTCGGCGACCAGGAGTTCGCGCAGTTCGTTGTTTGAGCGGTTTTCGCCCTCCAGCGTGGAACGGAAAGTGGTGAAGAGCCGCTCCAGGGCCGCCTCTCTGCCGGTAAGTTCGTAGATCACCTCGGGTGACAGTAGGTTTCCTCTAAAAGAGAGATCGAGCAAGGTGAGTTGACGTCGGAGTACAGGGTCGTGGCCGGTGCCGTTGCTCAGCCACCCCCGTATCCTCTTGGCCTTGCCCGCGTCCGAATGGAGGCGCTTGATTTCCGCCTCGGCGCTGGCGTACTCATCAGACGCCGTCCGGGATCCGGTGGTGGCTGCCCGCCAGTATGAGGTGTAGGCGCGCCGCATCACCGGCGCGAGTTCGGCCTGGTGTCTGTCCAGAAAGTCGCGGGTCTCGTTCTCTACCTTCATAACTTAGTCGGATAGTGGTCGTAGAAGCGGGCGACGGCTTCGGCACCCCGGTGGAAGTTCTCCAGCGACATCCACTCGTCGGGGGCGTGGGCGTTTTCGCCTGGTAGGCCAAAACCCATCAATACGATGGGGACCCCGAAGCGTTCCCGGAGGGCATGCACGATGGGGATGGAGCCCCCTTCCCGGATGAACACCGGTTCGTGTCCGAACGCTTCCCGCAGTGCCCCGGCGGCGGCGTCGAAGACCGCTTCGCCGGGGTCGGCCAGCCAGGGGTGGCCGTGGTGGAGGAGCTCTACCTCAACCTCTACCCCCGCTGGCGCGAGTTGGCGAACGCACTTTTCGAACAGCTGGCAAATTTCACCCGGGTCTTGGTCCGGCACCAACCGCGCTGAAACCTTGGCCATCGCCTCGGCCGGCAGCACCGTCTTGGAGCCCTCCCCAGTGTATCCGGAGAGGAGTCCATTCACGTCCAAGGCGGGGCGGGCCCAGAGCCGCTCCAGAGTTGAAAAACCCTCTTCTCCGGCGAGCGCGGGGGCTCCCACCTGGGCGCAAAACGCTTGCTCAGAAAAGGGCAAGGCGCGCATCTCATCACGCTCCTCCGCGGTGAGCGGGCGCACCCGGTCGTAGAAGCCGGGGATGGCTATCCGCCCGTCTCCGTGGTGCAACCCCGCCAGCACGCGGGCCAGGGCGTTGGCAGGGTTGGCCACCGCTCCCCCGTAAGACCCTGAATGGAGGTCAGAGTCGGGCCCGCGGAGGCGTACCTCGAAGTAAGCGATGCCGCGCAGTCCCACCGTGATGGAGGGGAGTCCCGGGGCGAACATCGAGGTGTCCGAGATGAGGACCGCGTCGCACCGCAGCCGCTCTTGGTGCCGTTCGAGGAAGTCGTCGAGGTGCGCGGAGCCGGTCTCCTCCTCGCCCTCGACGACGAAAATCACGTTGGCAGAGAGCGAGCCGCGGGTGCGGAGGTGCGCCTCCACCGCCTTGAGGTGAAGGTAAAGCTGCCCCTTGTCGTCAACCGCCCCCCGGGCGAAAAGCTGGCCGTCACGGATCTCCGGCTCGAAAGGAGGCGAGGTCCAGAGTTCGAGCGGTTCGGGTGGCTGCACATCGTAGTGACCGTACACCAACACCGTGGGGGCGTCCTGGGCCCGGCGCCACTCACCCACCACTACCGGGTGGCCGCCGGTGGGCAGCACTTCGGCTGTCTCTAGCCCGGCCTCGCTCATCTTAGCGGCCAGCCACTCCGCCGCCCGGCGGGTGTCGTCCCGGTGTTCTGGCTGGGCGCTCACGCTGGGGAGGCGCAGAAAGTCTACCAGCTCTTCCAGATGCCTCTCAGCGTGCTGGGCGAGGTAAGCGACCGGGGTCACCGCTAGCTCACCGGACGGCCGTCCGCGTCGAGGAAACGGACCTCGCCCAGCCCCAGCCCCCGCACCTCGTCTTCGATGAGCTCACGGTCGCCCACGATCACCCACACCAGCCGGCCGGGCCTCACCACGCTCCTAGCCACCGCCTGAACCCCGGCGAGCCCCAAGTTGCGGACCTCGTCGGCGTAGCCGTCGAAATGGTCTAGGGGAAGTCCGAAGCGGACTATCTCGCCGATGGAACCGGCCACCGCTCCATTGGTCTCCCACTGGCCGGGCAAGCTGAGAGTCATGTTGGCCTGCACCTTGGCCAGCTCCTCCGGGGTGACCGGCTCGCTCGCCACGATCCCTTGCAACTCTCTCAACACCTCCCCGATGGACTCTCCCGTCTTGTCGGTCTGGACCGGGGCGTAGACGATGAAGGGGCGCTGGCCCTCGGCCTCCCACAGGAGGGTAAAGGCTCCGTACGACCACCCCTTGTCCTCGCGCAGGTTCATGTTGACCCGCGAGGTAAAGGTGCCGCCTAAGATATCGTTCATGGCCGAGATGGCGACCTCGGCGTCGTTCCGCTTGGGAGGGGCAACGTGCCCGGCAAAGATGATGGACTGCTCCGATCCCGGCCGGTCCAGGAGGTAGAGCGCCGGCTCGTCTTTGTGCGCCACCTGGGAGAGGTTTTTCTCCGGCGCCTGGCCCGGCGTCCACCCGGCCAAGACTGTTTCCAGCTTGGGGACGATTTCGTCCAGAGTGATGTCCCCCACGATCACCAGGGCGGCGTTGTTGGGCTTGAACCAGCTCTGGTGGAAACGGATCAGGTCGTCCCGGGTGAGGGCCGAGACCGACTCGGCGGTGCCCGAGCCGGTGAGCGGATTACCGTAGGCGTGATCTGTGCCGTAGAGGAGGGCGGGAAAAACCCTGAGCGCCATCTGGATGGGGGTGGCCTTTTCGCGTTGGATCTGGGCGAGTTGCTGGCTACGCAGCCGCTCCAGGTCGTCTGGCGGAAAGGAGGGGTTGAGGATCACGTCGGCGAAGATGTCGAGCGAAGGGTCCAGGTTCTCCCGCAGGGCCGAAAGGTATACCGTCGACACGTCCAGGTTGGAGCCGGCGCCGAGCTGGGCGCCCAACCGGGCCAACTCCTCGCTGATCTCCAGGGCGTTGCGGTTCCCGGTTCCTTCGTCCAGCATACCCATGGCCAAATCGGCCGTGCCGGGCGAGCCGAACTGGTCGGCGGCGAAACCCGCGTCGACCATGAGGTTGAAGTTGACCACGGGCACGGCCCGGCGCTCGGCCAGGTAGATTTCGAGTCCGTTAGACAGCGTGGCGGTCTGGATGACCGGAAAGTCCGGCTCTGGAAAGCCGTCCACCTCCGGCAGCGAAGAGCGGTCCACCCCGGCGCCGCGCGCGGCCAGCTCGGGAAAGGGGTGGACCTCCAGCACGTACACTCCGTCCGCTAGCCAGTCGCGGGCCGCCCGGTGTAGATCTTCGGTGGTAGCCGCTTGCACCCGCGCCAAGGTGGTGCGGTAGAAGTCGGGATCGCCCGCGTACGTCATGTTGGTGGCCAGGATGTCGGATTTGCCGCCGAAGCCGCCGATGCGCTCGACCCCTCGGATAAAGCCGGCCCGGTGCTGGGTCTGGACCCGCTCCAACTCGGCCGGGGTGGGGCCGTCCCGGAGAAAGCGGGCCAGCTCCTCGTCGACGGCCCGCTCCACCTCGTCTAGATCGGCGTCGGGACGGGCCGTGGCCACGATATAGAACTGGCTGCCCAGCTCCTTCCGCCACAGGTACGCCGACACGCTGGTGGCGATCTGGTCGTCGTAGACCAACCGTTTGTAAAACCGGGAGGTCTTCCCGGAGGCGAGCACGTCGCTCACCAGATTCAGGTAGTCGGCCTCGGCAGAGCCCCACTCGGGCACGTTCCACACCTTGTAGACGCGCGCCTGGGGCACCCGGTCTTCGACTTGCTGGCGGTGCTCTCCCTCCATCTTGGCTACCCACACCTCTTGCTTGGAGATAGGCGGTCCGGGGGGAATGTCGCCGAAGTACCTTTCCACCCTTTGCACCACTTCATCGGCGTCCACGTCTCCCGCCACCGCGATTACCGCGTTGTTGGGCCCGTAGTGGGTCTCGAACCACTCGTAGACGTCTTCCAGGGAGGCGCCGTCCAGGTCTTCCATCGACCCGATGGTGGTCCAGGAGTAAGGGTGGCCCTCCGGGTAAGTGTTCTCCGCCAGGAGCTGGCGGGTGACACCGTACGGTTGGTTCTCGCCCTGTCGCTTCTCGTTCTGGACCACGCCGCGCTGCTCGTCCAGCTTACTCTGGTCGACGGCGCCGAGCAGGTGGCCCATCCGGTCCGACTCCAGCCACAGCGCCAGATCGAGGGCCGGGGTGGGCACGTTCTGGAAGTAGTTGGTCCGGTCCGCGTTGGTGGTTCCGTTCAAGCTGGTGGCGCCGACCTTTTCCAGGGGGACGAAGTAGTCGTCGTCGAAGTTCTCGGTCCCGTTGAACATTAGGTGCTCGAATAGGTGGGCGAAGCCGGTCCTGCCCGGAACCTCGTTCTTGGAGCCGACGTGGTACCAGACGTTCACCGCCACGATGGGAGCCTTGCGGTCCTCGTGGACGATGAGCGTGAGCCCGTTATCCAGCGTAAAGAGCTGATACGGTATCGCGACGTCAACCGGCGACGGACTCCCGGCGCTGGCGGGTGTCGCCGGTGGAGGAGCTGCCGGTGGGGGAGCCGCGGACGGAGGAGCCGCGCACGCGGCTAACGGCGCAAGGGCGAAAAGAAAAGCGGTCCGGAGCGTTTTCATGGTCCGTGCGGGAATTGGGTGGGTGAATGGGTCAACTTTATTGAGACGCCGGTCGCTCGGAACGGGTTGCCCGTCCCTCCAAGCCGCAAGGTACGTTCCCCATAGTAATTGTAGGGACCGGCCGGCGCCATGGTAGTGCGGGCAAGGCGGGTGCGGGCGGCTACGCGAACAGCCCCACCTGGCCACCGGTGTGCCAGAAGAGCACCGTCTGATCATCCCGGAAACGTCCTGCGCGCACGTAGGCGATCAGCGCGGCCAACGCCTTGGCCGTGTAGGTGTGATCCACGAACAGAGCTTCGCTGCGGGCGGCCAGGCGCTGCGCTTCGCGCGAGCCGGCCGTGGGATGTCCGTACCCCTCGCCGATGAAGCCGTCGTCTACCTCGAGGGCGCACGCGGCCAGCGCCTCACCGTCGCAACCGAGCAGGTCGCCCGCACCCACGACGATCCCGCGCACCGCTCTTTCGACCTCGGCGGCGCTCTCGTCGGAGCTGACGCCGAGGACGCGCGTCTCGAGACCGTACAGCGCGCACCCGGCTACCAGCCCCGCCTGCGTGCCTCCCGACGAAGTGGCGTGGACAATCGCGTCGGGTGCGGGTAGCTGCCCGAGCAGCTCACCGATGGATCGGACCAAGCCGAGAGCCCCGAGGGGCGTCGAGGCACCGAGCGGAACGGCGTAGGGGGTGCGACCGATCCGCCGGAGTCGTTCGACCGCCGCCCTGATCGCCGCGGGACGTTCCTCGCGTGTCGCGACGTACTCGATCTCGGCGCCCAGGAGATCGGCCAGCAGAGAGTTGCCGCTGCGGCGGTCGGGTTTCTCCCCGTTTATGATGATCAGGCAGCCAAGTCCCAACTTGGCGGCGACGGCGGCCGTGACGCGCGCGTGGTTCGACTGCACACTGCCGACGGTAACCAGCGTGTCGGCACCCGCCGCCACAGCCTCGGCCGCGACCAGCTCGAGCTTGCGCACCTTGTTGCCGCCGAAGCCGAAGGGGATGGCGTCGTCCCGCTTTACCAGCAGGCGTGGCCCGCCCCCCAGCGCCTGGCGCAAGTTGGTCACCTCC
>JBOHRN010000046.1:0-100104 GCA_050732775.1 Longimicrobiaceae bacterium
GGTAGCGGGGGGCATGACTACTTCTACGCGCCTCGATACCTAGTGGTTCCGAGCCGTTACTCCAACAGCCTTGCCATGCGCCGGGCCGCCTCGGCCAACCGCTCCTCCGAGCTGGTGAGGGCGACGCGCACGAAACCGTCCCCGGACGCACCCAGGGCGTCGCCCGACAGTACCGCCACCCCCTCTTCCAAGAGGAGCCGCCGGGTAAACTCGGCCGAGGTACCCGCGCCCGCGGGGACGGGCACCCACAGGTACATGGTGGCGCGCGGAGCAGATACCTGGTACCCCCCCTGCGTGAGAGCCGACACCGCGGCGTCGCGGCGGCGGCGAAAGGTTTCCCGGTTTTCCGGAAACCAGGAGTCGTGCGCTCGCAGCGCGGCGGTGGCCGCGTGTTGGATGGTAAACGGCACGCCAGTGTCGGCGAAAGTCTTGACCCGTGCCAGCGCCGTTATAACCTCGGCCGAACCCGCCGCCCACCCCACCCGCCAGCCGGTCATGTTGTAAGTCTTGGAAAGGGAGTGAAACTCGACCGCCACCTCGCGCGCGCCGTCGATCTCCAGGATCGAGGGAGGTGTGTAGCCGTCAAATGCGATCTCGGAGTAGGCGTTGTCGAAGGCGAGCACGATCTCCCGCTCGTGGCAGAAGCGGACCGCCTCTTCCAGATAGGCGCGCGGCGCGATGGCCGCGGTCGGGTTGTTCGGGTAGTTGAGGTAGAGGACGCGCGCCCGCCGGGCCGCACCCTCGGGGATGGAGTCGAGGTCGGCGAGGAAGCCGTTCTGCTCGAGCAGCGGGAGCATGTGCGGCTCCGCCCCGGACATGGCCGTACCCCCCAGGTAGGGGGCGTAGCCAGGATCGGGCACCAGGGTGACCTCGCCAGGGTCGAGAACGGCGAAGGGGAGGTGAAAGATGCCCTCCTTGGTCCCAATCAGGGGGAGGATCTCGCTGTACGGGTCCAGCGTCACCCCGAAGCGCCCCCCCATCCAGCGAACGATCTCTTCCCGGTAAGCGGGCAGCCCGAGCTGGAAGGCGTAGCGGGAGTTGGCCGGGTCCTCGGCCGCCCGCTGGAGCGCCTCCACCGCGGCCGGGGGAGGGGAAAGATCGGCGTCCCCCGCCCCAAGGTCGATCACGTCGACCCCCTTGGCCCTGAGGTCGCGCTTGATGGCGGGGAGGTCGGCCACCGGGTAGGCGGGCAGAGCGTCGAGGCGTCGGGCTGGGCGCATGGAGGTCACGGTCGGGGAGCAGGGACCAGCATCGGAGGTTACGGAGTGGCGCGGGTGATGACAAGTCGCACGTCCAGATCTTGGCTCTAACCCCCGATCTCGCTGGCCGGGTCGGCGTCGGCCAGCGCCCGGCGGAGGGCCGGCTCGTCTCCGCTCGCGAGCTCTTGTCGTTCCAGGAACCCTACCCGCACCGGTTCCTCGGGGTCTTCGGGGCAGCGAAATCGCGCGGCCACGACCCCTAGCTCGCTGGGGACGGGGTGGCCGTGCAGCACCTCCACTAGCCAGCCCCTGCCCCGCTCGTCCTGGAAGATGACTCTGTCTGAGTTCACCCTTTCTCCTCCTGCGCGGCCAGCGCGATCTCATACGCCCGGTTGCGGGAAATCCCCAGCCGACGGGCGACCTCGCGGGCGGCGGAACGGGGAGAGTGTCCCTCGGCCAGTAGTTCCGTGGCCAGCACGCTAGCTTGCTCCTCATCTCTTCCGGTGGCCTCCGGCGGCGCTCCCTCCATCACCAACACCACTTCTCCGCGCGGCGGGTTTGCGCTGAAGTGCCCCGCGACCTCGCTCACCCCGCCGCGCACGAACTCCTCGTGAACCTTGGTCAGCTCTCGCGCCACCGCTACCCGCCGGCCGGCGCCGGTTACCTCCACTAGATCTTCCAACAGACGGACCAGCCGGTTAGCCGCTTCATAGATCACCACCGTGTGTCGCACGGCGGTTGCCTCTGCCAGAAACCGCTTCCGCTCCTGGCCGCTACGGGGCGCGAAGCCGAAAAAGGTAAAGCGGTCGGCGGGAAGCCCGGAGCCAGCTAGAGCGGCCAGCACGGCCGAGGGGCCCGGGACAGGCACCACCGGGAAACCCGCCCCGATGACCCTACGGACAATCCTTGCGCCGGGATCGGAGACGAGCGGCGTGCCAGCGTCCGAGATCAGGGCCACGTCCTTGCCTTCCTCCAGCCACCCCACCACCAGTTCGGCGCGGGCCCTTTCGTTGTGCCGGTGTGCCGACACCGGCCTGGTGGCGACGCCGTAACGGTTCAGCAGCACGCGGCCGCGGCGGGTGTCCTCGGCCAGTATCTTGTCGGCAGAGTTGAGCACCTCCCGGGCGCGCTCGCTCAGGTCGGCCAGGTTTCCGATCGGCGTGCTGACCAGGTAGAGCGTCGCCATGCCCACCGGTCACACCAGCCAGGGGAGCCGCTGGAAAAATCCGCGCTCTGCCAGCGCCAGCCGATGCCTCCCGGCGGCCCTCTCAACCACCTCCGAGGGGTCCAGGCCGAGACGGTCCGAGCCCAGCGTCACGACCTCGACCGTCCACGCCGCCACCCCGTCGGCGAGCGCGTCGGCGGGCAGGAGCGTGTCGCGGTTCCGGACACCTTCTCCCTGCCAGCCAAACGCTTCAACTGCTGGGCGTGCCCGTTCGGAGCGCGCGCCCGCTTCGGCGAAAAGGCCGCGGACTTCTTCCTCTTGCATGCCACCACGCAGCACAGCGGCCAGCCCGGTGAGGAACCCCTCGAAGAGCTCCAACTCTGCGGCCGTGGGCTGGGCGGGGCACTCCCGGAGAAGGTCGTGGAGCCGGGTCCGGAGCGAGTCGCCCGCCGTCCGGAGTACCTCGCGGACCCGCTCCCCGGCCGGAGAACCGCCGTCTCCGCCGGAGAAGTACCCGGTGCGAAAGCGGCCGTCGTCGAAGAGGAGGTAGTGGAACGCGCCTCCGTCGAAGAGCTCCAGCACGCCGCTGAAGCCGAGCTTCCCGAGGGCCGAGAAGAAAAGTTCCGGGTGGGACGGCTCGCACGGGACGCCCGCGTCACGGGCCGGGCTCAGCGCGGTGGAGAGCATGGCCCGCAGCTGTTCCTCGGGCGCGCCGAAGTAGCCGATCCGCCCTACCTCTCCTCGCTCCCCCTCGCGTTCCAGCTGTCGCAGGGCCGCGCCGAGGGCGATGGGGCCGCGCTCCGTTCCCTCGAAGCGGAAGGCGTGAAACGGCTCTCCATTCCGTACAAAGATGAGGTAGCCGTGCTCCCCGAGTTGGGCCTGGACGTAACCGTGCACGCGCGCGGAGCGGTCCCGCTTTCCGTCGGAGAGGAGCCGCCGGAGGTTAACGTAACCCAGCTTGGTGAAGGCGAGGTAGGCGGCGGCGTGGGGAAAACGGTAGATCATGCAACTTCGTCCTATCCCCTACCCCGCTACGACAGGTGCTCGCGGATCTTTTGCTCGAGCTGCGGCTTGGGAACCGCGCCCACCACGGTGTCCACGTGCTCCCCGCTCTTGAAAAAGAGGATGGAGGGGATGGAACGGACCCCGAAACGCATGACGACCCGCTGGTTGCTGTCCACGTCGAGCTTGCCGACCTTGAGCCGGCCCGCGTAGTCGCCAGCCAACTCTTCCACGATGGGGGCAATGATCCGGCAGGGGCCGCACCAGGTGGCCCAGAAGTCCACCATATAGAGACCTTCGTCCTGCTCGATCTCGCTTTCAAAGTTATCGTCGGTAACGGTTACCGTCTTGCCGTTTTGCTGCATGGTATTCTCTTTCGAGTAGTTTTCGTAGTATCGGCTGGCGGCGGCGCGGGGGCGGGGGTAGATTTCACCTGCCCCCGCAAGCCGTAACCGCCTATGGAAGCGCGCATCCTCGATCACGTAGGCCTCGCCGTCCGCGATCTGGACGAGTCACTCCCGCTATTTCAAGACCTCGCCTCGGCCCGAAGTTCCCGCCGCGAGCGGGTCGACTCCCAGGGCGTAGAAGTATCGTTCGTAGGGACCGGTGCCGGCAAGATCGAACTCCTGGCCCCCACCCGCCCCGACTCCCCGCTGGCCCGCTTTCTGGAGGAGCGGGGGCCGGGGCTGCACCACATCTGCTACCGGGTGCCCGATTTGAGGGCGGCGCTGCTAGCCCACGAGAGGGCTGGTTACCGGCTCATCGACCGACGGCCGCGCGCCGGGGCGGGCGGACACTCCATCGGTTTTCTCCACCCCTCCTCGACTGGCGGCGTGCTGGTCGAACTCCTGCAGGGCTGACCCAGCGATTCAGCCAGAGCTAGCGCTGGTTACAGCCTCCAGCTCAACCTGCTCCACGAACCAACGATCCGCCGGCCCCCGCACCGTCACAAACGGCACCGGCACCGGCTCCCCTTGCCGCATGAGGTCTACCAGCACCCGCACGGCGCTACCGGTGCGGCCCGGAATCGGCGACTCTCCCCGGATGGCGTAACCGGTGTTCCGCAACACGTCGGCGATGGCGTACATGCGCCGTTCGACTTCGTCGGGCTGATCTCGTCGCATGACCGACCCCTCCACCGTCCCGAAGACCCACCCCATCCCCGCGTAGTCGCTCTCGGACGCAAGCTGGAGAAAGCGCTCCACCGCGGCGGACGGGGCCACCGCCCCGGGCGAGGTATCCGACCTCACCGAAGCCGCGCACCCAGTCGCCAGCAGCGCCGCCGCCAAGACCGGCCAAGCTCTCACCACACTCCTCCCGGCTGTAAGTTGATCCAGGGCAATGGTAGACCGCCGGTCACACGCTGTCAAGGAGCCGCCTCCAGCGCGGGCGCCCGGGCTTCGGCCAGCGCCCGAAAAGTCAGCTGGTGGGAGCCCGCTTCCCGATCGGCGATAACGGTTCCGCCAGCTTCGAACTCGCCCTCCAGAACCCTGATGGCCAGCGGGTTTTGCACCAGTCGCTGGATAGCCCGCTTGAGCGGACGCGCTCCGTAAGCCGGGTCGTACCCTTCCTCGGCGATCAGCTCCTTGGCCTCGCTGGTCAGCTCCAACTCGATCTTCCGCTCGGCCAGGAGGTCGCGCAAGCGCTGCAGTTGGAGCTCTACGATCTGGGCGAGGTCGGCCAGCGAGAGGGGGTTGAAAACGATCACGTCGTCGACCCGGTTCAAGAACTCGGGCCGGAAGGTGCGGCGCAGTTCAGCCATCACGGCGGCTTCTACCTCCTGGCGGACGTCCGGGTTATCCATCCTGTCGGCCCGTTCCA
Organism: Longimicrobiaceae bacterium; assembly: GCA_050732775.1. Classification (GTDB taxonomy): domain Bacteria; phylum Gemmatimonadota; class Gemmatimonadetes; order Longimicrobiales; family Longimicrobiaceae; genus JBOHRN01. Next base: position 5,188 of record JBOHRN010000046.1, read on the forward strand.
GGATCATCGAGCTACCCAGGTTGGAGGTCATGATGACCACCGTGTTGCGGAAGTTGACCGAGCGGCCGTGCGAGTCGGTGAGCCGGCCCTCGTCCAAGATCTGGAGGAGGAGGTTGAACACGTCCGGGTGGGCCTTCTCGATTTCGTCGAAGAGGACCACCGAGTACGGCCGGCGGCGCACCGCCTCGGTCAGCTGTCCCCCCTCCTCGTACCCCACGTAGCCGGGGGGGGCGCCGATCAACCGGGCCACCGCGTGCCTCTCCATGTACTCGGACATGTCTAGGCGTACCACCAGCTCCTGGTCGTCGAAAAGGAAACGGGCCAGGGCGCGGGCGGTCTCGGTCTTGCCCACACCGGTGGGGCCCAGAAAGATGAAAGAGCCGATGGGCCGGTTCGGGTCTTGGAGTCCGGCGCGGGAGCGGCGCACCGCGTTGGCCACCGCCTCGGTGGCGGCGGGCTGGCCGATCACCCGCTCGTTGAGGTGCTCGTCCAGCTGCGCCAGCCGCTGCCGCTCCGACTGGAGCATGCGCGAAACAGGGACGCCGGTCCAGCGAGCCACCACCTCGGCCACGTCGTCTTCGTCGACTTCTTCCTTGAGAAAGCGGGACTCCTTCTGCAATTCGGCCAGGCGCGCCCCGGCCTCTTCCAACTCCTTCTGCAGCTTGGGTAGTTCGCCGTACTGGATCTCGGCCGCCCGCGCCAAGTCGCCGGTACGGGTGGCGCGTTCGGCCTCGACCCGCAACTCGTCGGCTCTCTCCTTCATCTCCCGGAGGCCGGTGATGGCTTCCTTTTCGGAGTGCCACTTGGCCTTCATGCCCGAAGACTCCTCCTTGAGCCGCGCTATCTCTTTTTCTACCCTTTCGAACCGCTCGCGGGAGCCGGGGTCGTCCTCCTTGGCCAGGGCTTGCCTCTCGATCTCGAGTTGGGTGACCTTACGCTCCACTTCGTCTATCTCCCGGGGTAGTGAATCGATCTCGATACGAAGCCGGGAGGCCGCCTCGTCGATCAGGTCTATCGCTTTGTCGGGCAAGAACCGGTCGCCGATGTAGCGGTTCGAGAGTCGGGCCGCGGCGACGATGGCCGGGTCGGTGACGCGCACCCCGTGGTGAACCTCGTAACGCTCCTTGAGCCCGCGCAAGATGGCGATGGTGTCCTCGACGCTCGGTTCGGCCACGAAGACCGGCTGGAAGCGCCGCTCCAGGGCGGCGTCCTTTTCAATGTATTCGCGGTATTCGTCCAGCGTGGTGGCGCCGACAACCCGCAGCTCGCCGCGCGCTAAGGCGGGCTTGAGCATGTTGCCGGCGTCGGGCGAGCCCTCGGTTCTGCCCGCTCCCACGATGGTGTGCAGTTCGTCGATAAAGACCACGAACCTACCCTCGGCCTCGGTGATCTCCTTGAGCACCGCCTTGAGCCGCTCCTCGAACTCGCCCCGGTACTTGGCCCCGGCCAACATGGCCGGGATGTCGAGGGTAATGACTGTCTTGTCGCTCAGCCCCTCGGGCACGTCGCCGGCAACGATGCGCTGGGCCAGCCCCTCCGCGATGGCGGTCTTGCCCACCCCCGGTTCGCCGATCAACACGGGGTTATTCTTGGTGCGGCGCGAGAGCACCTGGATCACGCGGCGGATCTCCTGGTCGCGGCCGATGACCGGATCCAACCTGCCCCGCCGGGCCTGTTCGGTGAGGTCGATCGAGAACCTCTCCACCGCCTGGTACTTCGACTCGGGGTCCTGGTCGGTAACCTGGTGCGGCCCCCGCACCTCCGAGAGGGCCGAGAGCACGGCTTCCCTGTCTGCCCCCTGGGTCGAGAGCAGCTCGCGCGTGGTGCTCGCCTCCCGGCCGGCCAGAGCCAAGAGTAGGTGCTCGGTGGAGACGTACTCGTCCTTGAGTTCGCGCGCCTCCCTCTCGGCCCGGTCCAGAACCTTGTTGAGCTCGCGGGAGATATTACTCTGCACCTCTCCCGACTGGCGGGGCAGCCGCCCGACCGCCTCCTCTGTGGCGACCCGCAGTCCGGTCGTCCCCACCCCCACCTTCTGGAGAATGGGGACCACAATGCCCTCTTCCTGGGCCAGCAGAGCCGACAGCAGGTGGACGTCCTCGACGGCTGGGTTACCCTCGGTGCCGGCGCGCCTGGCCGCCTCCTGTAGGGCTTCCGCCGCTTTCACGGTAAGACGGTCAAAGTTGATCACGGCTTTCTCGCAGGGAAGAACCGTGCCGACAACATCCGCCTATTTGGCAGGGGGGCTGACGCTGCAAAATCTCCCCCGGGTGGTTATCTTTACTTTACCATGAAGTCATTCTTCGCCGAACTACGCCAGCGGGAGTTCGGCCGCCTGGACGCAGACGGACACAGCTACTTGGATTACACCGGCGGGGGACTCTACCCCGAGTCGCTCGCCCGCGGCCACGCCGACTTCTTGTGCAGCGGAGTGTTCGGCAACCCACACTCCCGGAACCCCACCTCTCTGGCTAGCACCCGGGCGGTGGAGGAGACGCGCGCCCGACTGTTCAACTTTTTTGACGCCGACCCGGCCGGGTACGAAGTTATCTTCACCTATAACGCCACGGCCGCGCTCAAGCTGGTGGGGGAGAGCTACCCGTTCCAAGCGGAGTCGCGGCTCCTTCTCACTGCCGACAACCACAACTCCGTCCACGGGCTGCGGGAGTACGCCTCGGCCCGGGGAGCCGAAGTCCGCTACTTGGCTCCCGACGCCGAGTTGCGCGTCCCGGACGCCCAAGTGGAAGACGGCCTGGCCGGGGCCGAGGGCGAGGGAAACCTCTTCGTCTTCCCCGCCCAATCCAACTTCTCCGGAGTGCAGCACCCGTTGAAGTGGATTGGCCGCGCTCGCGAGCGCGGCTTCGACACATTCTTGGACGCGGCGGCTTTCGTGCCCACCAACCGGTTGAGCATCAGCTCTTGCGAGCCGGACTTTGCCTGTGTTTCGTTTTACAAGATGTTCGGTTTTCCCACCGGGGTGGGCGCCCTGCTGGCCCGGCGGGAAACCCTGGGCAAGCTCCGGCGCCCCTGGTTCGGCGGGGGCACGGTGCGCTTTGTCTCGGCCCGCTCCCGGGTCCGCGTGCTCTACCCCAGCCACCGCGGCTTCGAGGACGGAACCGTAAACTACCTAGGTATACCGGCGGTATCGCGGGGGTTAGACTTTCTCGCGGGAGTGGGAGTCGAGCGGGTCCACGAGCACGTCACCGGGCTGGCCGGCTTACTCTTGCGAGAGCTGCAAGCGCTGCGGCACGGAAACGGCGCGCCCCTGGCGTCCGTCTACGGCCCGGCCGGCACCCAGAAGCGCGGAGCCACGGTGGCCTTTAACCTACTGGACCCGGATGGCAGGGTGGTAGACTTTCGGCTGGTGGTGGAGCGGGCGGGGGCGGCCAACACCTCCCTGCGGGGGGGCTACTTCTGCAACCCCGGCGCGGCCGAGTTTGCCTTCGGGCACGCGGGCGAGGAGGTGGACCGCTGCGCTGATCCCCTCTCCGCGGAGACTTTTACGCTGGAGAGCTTCTCCGCCTGCATGGGAGAGCGGCCGGTGGGGGCGGTGCGGGCCTCGCTCGGAATCGCCAGCAACGAAACCGACGTACGCCACTTCATCCGCACGGTCGAGGATTTCCGGGACCAAGTGAGCGTGCCGCAGGGGGCGGGGGTAAGGGTAGCGGCCGAGGGCGGTACGGCATGATCCTGAAGCGCTTCTACCACGACCGGCTGGCCGCGGCGAGCTACCTGGTGGGGTGTGAGGCCACGGGCGAGGCGCTGGTGGTCGATCCCACCCGCGACCTCGAACAGTACCTCCAGGCCGCCCGCGCCGAAAGAGTGCGCATCACGCATGTAACCGAGACGCACATCCACGCCGACTTTGTCTCCGGAACCCGTGAGTTGGCGGCTCTCACCAACGCGCAAGCGCTGCTGTCGGCAGAGGGGGGAGACGGCTGGCAGTACGCCTACGCCGAGGGGGAGGGGGCGATCCTACTCCGGGAGGGAGACTCTTTCCGGGTGGGAGAGGTGCGCATCGACGTCCTCCACACGCCCGGCCACACCCCGGAGCACCTCTCCCTGATGATAACCGATCGGGCGGCGGCTAACGCTCCCATGGGCGTCTTCACTGGAGATTTTATCTTCGTGGGAGACATCGGGCGCCCCGATCTGCTGGAAAAGACCGCGAACCTCCGCGGGAGCATGGAAGAGGGGGCGCGGCAGCTCTTCGGCTCGCTCCAGCGCTTCAAGGAACTCCCCGAATACCTCCAGCTCTGGCCCGGTCACGGCGCGGGTTCCGCGTGCGGCAAGGCGCTCGGGGCCGTCCCCCAGTCCACCCTGGGGTATGAAAAGCGCTTCAGTCCACCCTTCTCGTACCAGACGGAGGAAGAGTTCGTGCGCGCCGTCTTGGAAGGACAACCCTCTGCTCCGAAGTACTTCGCAGAGATGAAGCGCATCAACCGGGAGGGGCCGTTGCCACTGGGCGAGTTCAAGACCGCGGGACCCCTCCCGGACGCCCGCCTCGCCGAGGTGCTCGGAGACGATGGAGCAGTAGTGCTCGATCTGCGCCCCGCCGCCCGGTACGGCGCGGGGCACCTACCGGGTGCGCTGAGCATCCCCTTGAACCGGTCCTTCACAACCTGGGCGGGGTGGTTGCTACCGTATGACCGGGAGCTCTACCTGATCGCCGCTGAGCCACAGGTAAACGAGGCCGCGAAAGAGCTCGCGATGATCGGCCTGGACCGGGTCGGTGGCTACTTCGACCCGCAGGCCGTCGCCGCCTGGGAGGGGTCGGGACGACAGCTGGAAACAGTGCGGGAGATCTCTGCGGCGGAAGCCGCCGAGCGCATGCGCCGGGGAGAGTTGGCGGTGCTCGACGTGCGCAACCCCTCGGAGTGGGAAGAAGGACACCTCCCCGGGGTCGAGAACATCCCCCTGGGCGAGCTCCCCGACCGGCTCGGCGAAGTTACTCCCGGCGACAAGCCCCTCTTGGTCCACTGCAAAGCTGGGGGGCGCGGCGCGATAGCCGCGAGCTTGCTACAACACCACGGGGTCAAAAACGTCATGAACTTACGCGGCGGCTTCGACGCCTGGACCGCGCGGAGCGCAAGGTAGCCGCACGGCCGGTTGCCCACGGCAGGCGGGCTTTGAGACCGAGGGTCTCTACCCCACGACGTGATCGTTCTCGCCGAAGTCGAGTTGCTCGTCGGAGCGTAACTTCATGGTAGTCACGGCCCCAACAGCACGGCGTTGGCGAAGAGGGGAAAGCCCGCGTGCCAGAACATGCGGAAGACCGGGTCGCCGGCGAAGAGGACCACGCTGCCCCCTCCCCGCCGCGCCGTGACCAGCCAGCTCCCGCGCTCGAAGTGCTCCAGATTGCCCGCAGAGATCACCCCCGAGACCACCTCCACGCCCCCCGGAAAGTACGCCACGCTCTCCACGCCCGGGGCCGGTTCGAATACCATCCGCCCCCGGTGCAACACGAAGGTTCGCCCCGCGTCGCCGGGAAGTCCCGCACCCCACGCCAGGGGGTGGGCGGGGTCGAGCCGGGCCGGGAGTATGGTTCCGGGCACACTCTCCCGCCAGCTCTCCGACTCCCGCTCTTGGCGGCCGAGGAGGAAGCGAGCCTGGTCGCCCGTGTCTTCCTCGGGGTTTCGCAGGGAAATGTCGAAGATACCGGCCGCCTGGCGGGCGCCCGCCCCGACCGCTACCAGCCGTCCTCCCCCCTCTACCCACGCCTTGAGCGCGTCGGCGACCTCCGGGGCCGGCGCGCCTGCGAGTTCGGGGAGGATTATCACGTCGTACTCCGACAGGTCGAGCCCCGGCGTGTCATCGATCCAAAGGACGTCGTGGGGGATGCCGAGGCGCTGCTCCAGGTAGAACCAAGCCGCCCCGAACGAAGTGGGCGAGATCTGGTCGCCCGAGAGCAGCGCTACTGCGGGGAGGGCTACCGGCCTGGCGTTGTCGCTCCCAAGATCGATGCCGGCTTGGCTGAGCCACGACGCCACCGGCACCACCACCCCCCCCAACCCCGCCTCCTCCACCCGCGCCCGCAGCTCACCGCTAGCAGCCGCGGGCAAGAACCACGTCCCCGCCGGGAAGGCGCGCTCGGCGTGGGTAGAAGACTCTGCCAGCACCCGGACGCGGCCCCCTTGCCTCAGAAAAGTTATCAAGCCGGGGAGCACGTACTCGCTCGGCGCAATCAGGTACCCTACACCCGGCGGAGGCGGCGGCGGCGGTGCCCCGCTGCCCGGCGTGAAGCGACGCCACGCTGCCTCCGGCGACCCCGAGACGCGGTGCGCCTCCACGCCGTAAGCGTAGGGCAGCGACCAGGCGCTGAGGTCGTAGGAAAACTCGGCCTCCAGCACCGTCTCTGGCTGCAGCAAGGTGATGGCGAGCCGGCCGCGGGGCTGGCGGGCGCGCACCAGGTAGCTCCCGGCCGGAAAGCCACGGCGCGCGGAAAAGCCAGGATACGGTTCGGCCCGGGCCGAGAAGGGCCGCCCGGCCCGCTCTACCTCGATGCCTTGGCTGAGCAGTAAGTCCGCCAGGGCGCGGGCCCGGACCGTGTCGGCTCCGGGCACCAGTAAAAAATCCGGCTCGCCCCGTCCCGCCGTACGCTGGGCGGCCGCGAACCCCGAGAGGAGCCCGCTCTTGCCCAACGCCGCCGTCCGCAGGGTGGCGAGTCCGGAAGCACGGTGGTGCCTGGCCCGCTCGGCCAGCGTGAGGGTATCGCCCCACGACCTCTCCACCGCCAGCCCTGCCTGGCCGTGCCCCGCCTGCTCGTACGTCATCCCCACCGCCCCCAACAAGCTGGGCCACGAGTCGCCGTAGCCCGGGTAGAAGAGGTCGAAAGATTCGGCCGTGTAGTACGGCCAGCCGCGCGCGTCAAAGGTGCTGGCGTTACCTCGCCCGAAGCGGCGGCCCCACTCCAGGACGTGCTCGGGGTAGATGGGGTTGATCGGCGCCACCGCCGGGAAGAAGAAGTAACTCGACTCGTACCCCATCTCGTGGAAGTCCACGTGGACCTGCGGGTTGAGCCGGCCCCAACCGGCCAGCCGGGCCCGGGTCTCGGGCTGGGTACCCCACGACCAGTCCCGGTTCAGGTCGAAGAGGTAGTGGTTGTAGCGCCCGCCGGGCCACGGCTCCCGGTGCTCGCGGCTGTTCGGGTCGGGGTTGACTTCGGCTCCCTTTACCGACCGGAACCAGTTGACGTAACGGGCTCGTCCGTCCGGGTTCGCGTTGGGGTCTATGATCACCACCAGAGAGTCCAGCACTCCCTGGGTGCCGGGCGCGCCCGAGGCCAGGTCGTACGCCGTCCAGAGCGCGGCCTCGGTCGAAGACGCTTCGTTGCCGTGGACACCGTAGCTAAAGTAGACCACCGCCGGGATAGCGGCGGCGATCCCGGCGGCGCGGGCGGTCGTGGTCTCGGGGTCGGCCAGTTCGGCGTTCATGGCCAGCACCTCGTCCAGCCGCAGGAGTTGGTCCGGGCGGGAGACGAAGAGGCGGATCAGCGCACGCCCCTCGGCGGTCTCGCCGTAGCTCTGCACCTCCACCGCCGCGGACGCCCCGGCCAGCGCTTCGGCGTACTCCAGTACTCCGGCGTGATCGGTAAAACGCTCTCCCAGCGGGTACCCCAACACCTCCTCGGGCGACGGCACCCGTTCTTGGGCCGTGAGGGGCAGCGCGGCGGCGATGAGCAGGCCGGTGGCGGCGCGAAGAGAGATCATGAGAAGCGTGAACTGGGACTCGAGCCACTCCGGACGGAGTGTGAGAGTAAGCTACCAACGCGCGGGGAGCGGCGCAACACTTGACAGTCCGCCGGGCCGAGCGGTAGCGTTCAGGCCCGGAGTATCTCACCCAACCAGGAGAAGGTGATGGAGGCAGTCACGCACCACCAGAACGACGGTAGCGGGCGTGAAGAGGTGTAGCCGCGCCGCGTGGCTCCTGCTGGCGTCACTCTTCGCGGCGTGCGGCGACAACGCGCGCGCGGGTCTCAGCCGGGAGGAGTTCATCGCCGTGAACGTGGAGCTGCGCGAGGCCGGGCCCGATTCGGTGGAGGCGGTCTTGGCCCGGAATGACGTCACGGCCAAGGAGTTACGGGCTTTCGTGCTGAGCCGAACCACCAGCGAACTGGCCTCGGTGTGGCGCGAGATCGCGAGACATACGGCACCCGAGGCGGAGGCGCGCCCGCAGCTACCCGCGCCTGCGCGCGGCCCGGACACCGCTACCTCTGAAGAGGAACCGGGCGACACCGCCAGGGAGAAGGATCCGCGCCTCCGCCCTCCCCCCGCGGTCCCCGATCCGGTGCTGCCCCCAGCGGAAATCGAGCCGGGCTGAGCCCTACTCCCGTCCCTCCAGTCCGCCCCAGCGGAGCTTGCGCCGTAGGGTTCCGAAGAAGGTGCGTCCGGGTGGCCGCACCAGCCGCACGCGCTCCTCGGCGCGGCGTACCACCACCCGGTCGCCGGGCGCCAACTCCGCCCCCTCCTGGCCGTCTATGGTGAGCACGATCTCCTCGGAGGGGGAGAGGACCTCGACCGTCACGGTCTCGTGCGCGGGTAGGACCAATGGCCTTACCGCCAGGGTGTGAGGACAGACCGGCGTGGCCAGGATGCAGTCCAGCGTGGGGTGCACGATGGGTCCGCCCGCGGACAGGGAGTAGGCGGTCGAGCCGGTTGGGGTCGCTAGGACGATGCCGTCGGCGGTGTAGGTTCCCACCTCGTCGCCGCCCACCCGCACGGCCAGCCGCATGACCCGGGCGAAGCCGCCTTTGTGGACCACGGCGTCGTTGAGGGCCAGGTACGGCCCGGCTAACTCGCGCCCGTCCCGCTCGGCGCGGGCCAGGAGCAGGGTCCGTTCGTCCACCAGCAACTCACCGCGCACCAAGGCGGCCAGGGTATCTTCCAGCTCTTCCGGCCCCACCGAGGTGAGAAAGCCGAGGTGACCCAGGTTGACACCCAACACGGGCACTCCCGCGCTCGCCACCATGCGCGCGCCGCGTAGCAGGGTGCCGTCTCCGCCCAGCGTGAGTAGGAGGTCGACGCCGCCGGGCACCCCGGAGGGAAAAGGGGGACCAGAGCCGTTATCCAGATCCGGCTCTAGGAAGAGCTCCAACTCCCTTTGCTCCGTGAGCCGGCGCACCCGCTCCAGGGTAGCCCCAAACCCGGTGTAGCGCGGGTGCCCCACCACCCCTACCCGGCGGACCGGAGAATCGAACCTCACCCGGCGGCTCGCCTAATCCCCGACCGCGCCCCCAGAAGCTCCCGCGCGCGCCGCTCGATCCCGGCGGGGGTGAGCCCGGTCAGCTCCAACAGGTCGGCGCGCCCGCCGTGCTCCACGAAGCGGTCGGGCATGCCCAGGGACGCGCCGCGCACATCCGGCCACCGCTCCGAGATATGACCCCGCGCGTAGCTCCCGAAGCCGTTCACCACCGTACCCTCTTCCACCGTGAGCACGACCGGGTGTCGCGGGAAGAGCCGCTCCAGAGCCGGCTCGTCCAGCGGCTTGAGAAAACGGCAGTTGACCACCGTGGCCCCGACTCCGCTCTTGCCGAGCGACTTCGCCGCCTCGAGCGCCGGCCAGACCATCGTGCCTACGGCCAGCAGGGCGATATCTCCCCCCTCTTGCAGCACCTCCCAGCTGCCGTACTCGACCCGGGGGACTTCGGAGACGGGCGATGGAGCGGCGGGCACCGTGTCCCTCGGGTAGCGGAGCGAGAAGGGCCCCTCTCGCCACTCCAGCCCTAGCTTGAGGAGCCCGATCAGTTCGTCGGCGTCCTTGGGCGCGGTCACCGTCATACCGGGGACGGCCAGCATGTAGGCTATGTCGAGCCCGCCATGGTGGGTGGGGCCGTCGGCTCCGGCCAACCCAGCCCGGTCCATGCAGAAGAGCACGGGAAGGTCTTGCAGGGCCACGTCGTGGACTATGGAGTCGTACGCCCGCTGTAGAAAGGTTGAGTAGATGGCCACCACCGGCTTGACGCCGCGGGTAGCGAGCCCGGCCGCGAAGGTGACGCCGTGGGCCTCGGCGATACCCACGTCGAAGAACCTCTCGGGGTGCTCCTTCTCGAAGATGTCGGTGCTGGTGCCGGTGGACATGGCGGCGGTGATGGCCACTACCCCGGGCCGGGTGCGGGCCAGTTCGGTGAGGGCCTGGCCAAATACCTTCTGGTAGCGGGGCAGACCGCCGGAGCCGGATTTGAGCGGGGCTCCGGTATCCTTGTCGAAGAAGCCCTGGGCGTGCCAGGTGACCGGGTCTTCCTCGCCCGGCCCAAACCCCTTTCCTTTGGTGGTGATGACGTGAACCAGCCGCGGCCCCTCCAGCTTCCTAACCTGTTCGAAGGTATCGACCAGCCCTAGCGTGTCGTGTCCGTCCACCGGACCCACGTAGCGGAAGCCGAGCTCCTCGAAGATCATCCCCGGCACCACCATCCCCTTGACCGCGTCGTCGGTGCGTACGGCGAGCTGCTCGACCATCTCGCCCAGAGAACCAAAGCGGGGCGCGGCGTGAACCAACTTCTTGACCTCTTCGCGCACCCGGTTGTAGGCGGGGTTGGTGCGGATGTGGGTGAGGTAGCGGTGCATGGCCCCCACGTTGTGGGAGATGGACATCTGGTTGTCGTTCAAGACCACGATCAGGTCGCGGTCGGTAGAGCCGGCGTTGTTCAGTCCCTCGAAGGGGAGCCCACAAGTCATGGAACCGTCTCCTATGATGGCCACCACCTCGAAGTCATCTCCCAGCAGGTCACGGGCGGCGGCGATTCCGCACGCCGCCGAGATGGAGGTGCCCGCGTGCCCGGCCCCGAAGACGTCGTACTCGGACTCGGCGCGGCGGAGAAAGGGGGCCAGCCCGCCGGTGTTGCGGATGGTGGGCATGCGCTGGTTGCGGCCGGTGAGAACCTTGTGGGGGTACGCCTGGTGCCCGACGTCCCACACCAACTGGTCGCGGGGGGTGTCGAAGACCCGATGCAGGGCCACGGTCAGTTCGACGGTGCCCAGGTTGGAGCCGAAGTGGGCACCCGCTTGGTGCGCGGCCACCACGTCTACTATGCGCTCGCGCACCTCGGCCGCGAGCTCGGGAAGCTTCTTCTCGGGCAGGGCGCGTACGTCCGCGGGTGATCGGATGGTGTCTAGCAAAAGCAACTTCGTGTCTCCTTCCGGTTCAAGCATAAAGGACCAGGGCGAGCGCCACGCCGTACGCCGCGCCCGCTACCACCTCAACCGGGGTGTGCCCGAGCAGTTCGATCAGGCGCTCACCCCCCAATTTATGATAATCTTTCAACTCCTCCAAGATATGATTCAAGACCCGCGCCTGCCGACCCGCCGCGCGCCGGATACCGGTGGCGTCGTACATTACCACCAAAGAGAAGAAGGCGCACACCCCAAACAGGGCCGAGCTCCACCCCGCCTCCAGCCCCGCCGCGGTAGACAGCGCGGTAACCGAGGCCGAGTGGGACGAAGGCAGGCCCCCCGTTCCTATCAGCCGGGTAAAGTCGACCCGGCGGTGCGTGGCCAGACCGGCCAGGAACTTGATCCCCTGTGCGGTCGTCGCGGCTAGTAGAGGGAGGACCAGAACAGGGTTCCACTCGATCACTCCCCGCACCCACCCCGCTAGGTCCATTAACTCCGTCTACGGATCACGTACTCCGCTAGCGCTTCCAACTGGGGGGAGCTCATGCCGGCTCCCCGCAGCGCGGCCACGGCGCCGGCTGAGTGCTCTTCCGCCCGCCGGCGCGCCCCCGCTACCCCAAAAAGGGCCGGGTAGGTCGCTTTGGCCAGAGCTTGGTCGCGGCGCGCCCTCTTGCCGAGTTCCGCGGAGTTACCCTCCACGTCCAGCAGGTCGTCGGTTATCTGAAAGGCGAGTCCGAAGTGCCTGCCGTAGCTCGCCAAAGCCCCCTGCCGACGCTCGTCCGCGCCGCTGGCGAGCGCTCCCATGCGGAGCGCCGCGGCCAGCAGGGAGCCGGTCTTGGCCCGGTGAATACGCTCCAGTCCGGCCGCGTCGACCTCGCGCCCCTCGGCCTCCAAGTCCAGGAGCTGGCCAGCCACCATCCCCCCGGCTCCGGCCGCGCCGGCCAGGGTCGCGGCCAGGAGGGTTCGATCCCCGGCACCGAGGCGTAGCTCCCGCGCCGACCGGTCGAGCACCGAGAAGCCCAAGGGGATCAGCGAGGCACCCGCCAGCACGGCCAGCGAGGCGCCGTACATCCGGTGCAGGGTGGCCCGTCCGCGCCGCATATCGTCGTCGTCCATGCAGGGCAGGTCGTCGTGGATGAGGGAGTAGGTGTGAATCAACTCCAGCGAACACGCCAACCGGTACACCGGCCCCCGGTCCACACCCCCGGCTGCCCGGTAGGCGAGCACGCACAGGATGGGACGGATACGCTTTCCCGGTGTCTCCAGAGCGTAGCCGATGGCTTCGACCAGCGGGGTCCGCGCTCCGGCTACCGCTTCGCCGGCGATTGTGGCCAGGGCCCGGTCGACACGCCCCCGCTCCCGCGCTAAGAAAGCGGGAGGCGCGGCGGCCGAAGCGGCGGTGCTCACTCTCGTTCTCCGTCACCTTCGCCCGCCGCCAGCCACTCCACCCTTCCCTCAGCCAGGTGCACCACCTCCTCCAGTTGGTGCAGGAGAGCCACCCCCTCCTCGAACAGAGCGACGGCTCGATCGAGCTCCACCGATCCGTCCTCGAGGAGGCGGACGATCTCTTCGGCGCGCGCCAGCGACGCCTCGAAATCGAGCCCTTCCTCCTGCTTCACTCTGTCTCCTCGGCGAGACAGTCCACGCTCCCGTCGGCCAGGCGCAAGCGGAAGCGGTCCCCCGGCCGGAAGTCCGTTACCGAGCGCAACAACCGCCCGGCCCGGGAGAGGGGAAGGGCGTAGCCCCGGCCGAGCACGGCCAGGGGAGAGACCGCGTGGATGCGGGCCGCGGCGTGTCCGAGTTTAGTGCGGGCACCAGTCACCCTGTCCCGCGCCGCCGCCGAGGCCCGGCGCCCGAGCAGAGACACTTCTCTCGCGGCCACTACCAGTACGCGGCGGGCCCCCTCGGCGAGTCGGTTTCGCAGGACGGCTGTGTCGTGCAGGAGGGCCGCCCGGTCGGGGACCGCGGCTTCGGCGGCCGCCGAGGGGGTGGGCGCGCGCAAGTCGGCCACCAGGTCGGAGATAGTGACGTCGGTCTCGTGCCCCACCGCCGAGATTACCGGCAGCGGCGACCGGGCGATGGCCCGCGCCAGCGGCTCCTCGTTAAACGCCCACAGATCCTCGACCGAGCCCCCGCCCCGCCCCACGATCACCACTTCGGCGCGGCCATCGGCCAGGAGCCGTGCCAAGGCGGCCACGATCTCGCCGCAAGCGCCGTCGCCCTGCACCCGGCAGGGGGATAGCACCACGTCTGTCCACGGGGCGCGGCGCCGGATCACGGTGAGGATGTCGCGAACGGCTGCGCCCGACGGCGAGGTCACTACTCCAACGCAGCGCGGAAAGCGGGGGATGGGCCGTTTCCGCTCGGGCCCGGTGAGCCCCTCTGCCTCCAGTTGCTTCCGCAGCCGGTCGATGGCCAACCGCCACAGCCCATCCCCCCGGGCAGAGAGTCCGGCGACCCGGAGCTGAAAGTCGCCCCGCCGCTCGTACACGGTGAGCCGGCCGTGGGCCGCCACCTCCATGCCGTCCTCCGGTTCGGTGGGTAGCTTGCGGGCGTCGTCGCGCCACATCACGCAGCGGAGCTGGGCCTGCTGGTCGCGCAGCGTGAAGTAGCAGTGGCCCGAGCGGGCGCGGGTAAAGTTGGCGAGCTCGCCGGTGACCCGCAGCGGCGGAAATGCCCCCTCGACCACTTCGCGGGCCAGAGAGTTGACCTCCGAGACCGAGAGCGTCTCCGCCGCCGGCTCAAGGTCGTGAAGCGCCGGCTCGAACTCGGCTCCGAACAGGTCGGAGGTCACGCCGTTACCACCCCCGCGGCTCGCAGCCGCCTGGCCGCGGTCAGCGTGTTCCTGAGCAGCATGGCTATGGTCATCGGCCCCACCCCGCCGGGCACGGGGGTAATGGCCCCGGCCACCTCGGAGACTGCGTCGCTGTCTACGTCTCCCGCGATACGGTAGCCGCGTTCAGAAGCGGGGTCGTTTACCCGGCTTACCCCCACGTCGATCACCGTGGCGCCCGGCTTGACCATGTCGGCGGTGATGATCCCCGGCTTGCCGACGGCGACGATCAGGATATCGGCCGAGCGGGTGTGGGCCGAGAGGTTGACCGTATACTTGTGGGTGAGGGTGGCGGTGGCGTTGTAGCCGGGGGCGATCAGGAGCGACGCCAGCGGCTTGCCCACTATCAGGGAGCGGCCCACGATCACCGCGTGCCGACCGTGGGTGGGAATCTGGTACCGGCTCATGAGCTCCAGGATGCCCGCCGGGGTGGCGGGGAGGAAGCCGTGCTCGTGATCTCCGCTGAAAGAGCGGCCCACGTTGAGGGGGTGAAAACCGTCCACGTCCTTGAGCGGGGAGATGCGCTCTAGCACCTGCTTGTACGGAAGGTGCGCGGGTAGGGGGAGTTGGACCAGGACGCCGTGGACGCCGGGGTCGGCGTTGAGCCCGTCGATGGCGCCAAAGAGCTCGTCAGCCGATACCTCGGCGGGGAGGTCGATGGTACGGCTATTCATCCCGGCCTCGGTCGAAGCCCGCACCTTCATGCGCACGTACACCTCGCTGGCCGGGTCGCCGCCCACCAGGAGTACGGCCAAGCCGGGCACCGTGCCCTCGTCCCGGAGCTCCGCTACCTGCTCCGCCACCCCGGCACGGAGCTCCCGCGCTAGCTCCGTGCCGGCGAGGATTCGAGCCGTCATCTGGCGAAGTCCACGGCCCGGTTCTCCCTGATAACCACCACCTTGATCTGGCCGGGGTACTGGAGCTCCTTTTCGATGCGGCGGGCGGTCTCTTCGGAGAGCTTGGACATCTCCTCGTCGGAGACCTTATCGGGGGTCACCATCACCCGCAGCTCGCGGCCAGCGTGGACGGCGAAGCACCTCTCCACGCCCGGGAACGACGAGGCGATCTCCTCCAGCTTCTCCAGCCGTTTGACGTAACTCTCGACGGTCTCGCGCCGCGCTCCGGGGCGCGAGCCCGAGACAGCGTCGGCGGCGGTGAC
The DNA here is from genome assembly GCA_050732775.1 of Longimicrobiaceae bacterium. Classification (GTDB taxonomy): domain Bacteria; phylum Gemmatimonadota; class Gemmatimonadetes; order Longimicrobiales; family Longimicrobiaceae; genus JBOHRN01. The sequence continues at coordinate 20,285 of JBOHRN010000046.1, forward strand.
CAGAAAGGTTTCGGGGTAGCGGTGCGGCTCCTCGTCGTGGTGGGCCTTGATAGCGTTCAGGACTGGGTCGGGCTCGCCGTACTTTTTGCACAGCTTCCAGCCCAGCTCCACGTGGCTGCCCTCGTGCTCGTGGGTCATCCCCTTGCCCACGTCGTGGAGCAGCCCCATGCGCTTGGCCAGAGCCGCGTCGAAACCCATCTCGGTCGCCATATTGCCCGCCAGCAAGGCCACCTCGCGAGAGTGCTGGAGTTGGTTCTGGCCGTACGAAGTGCGGAACTTGAGACGGCCCAGAACCCGCGCCACCTCGGGGTGAAGGCCGTGGACGCCCAGCTCGTACATAACCGCCTCGGCCGCCTCGCGCATACCATCCTCCACCTCGCGGCGGCTCTTTTCCACCACCTCTTCGATGCGGGCCGGGTGGATGCGGCCGTCGGCCACCAGCTTTTCCAGGGAGACGCGGGCCGTCTCGCGGCGGATCGGGTCGAAGCCGGTGAGCACCACCGCCTCGGGGGTGTCGTCGATGATGATATCCACACCGGTGAGTTGCTCGAAGGCCCGGATGTTACGCCCCTCCCGGCCGATGATGCGGCCCTTCATCTCGTCCGAAGGGAGAGACACCACCGACACCGTGGTCTCGGCCGTGTGGTCAGCGGCGACCCGTTGGATGGCCAGGGAGATGACCTCCTTGGCCTCCCGTTCGGCGCTCCTCTTGGTCTCTTCGCGGATCTCGCGGAGCTGGTTGGCGGCCTCGGCGCGGGCCTCTTGCTCGAGTTCGGCCCTCAGCTCCCGCTTGGCCTCGGACGCCCGCATCCCGGCCAGCGACTCGAGCCGGCGGCGGATATCTGCCAAATTGCGCTCCAACTCGGCTTCCCCCTCTGCCAGCTCCCGTTCGCGGGCGTCCAGCCCACCGGCCCTCTGCTCCTGATCTTCAGCCTTCTGATCGAGTATCTGGAGCTTTCTATCCAGGAGCTCCTCCCGCTCTTCTACCCGGCGCTCGCTACGCTCGGTCTCCTCCCGGCGGCGGTTCTCCTCCCGCTCCCACTCCTCCTTGGCCCGGAACGCCTCCTCCTTGCCGGCCAAGATCTCGGCCTTGCGCTGGTTGTCGGCGTCGCGGCGGGCGTCCGCGACGATTCGAGAGGCCTCGTCCGTGGCCCCGGAGCGTGCCCGGCGAGCCCTCGCCCGCTCTACTGCCAGGCCGGCGGCGAAGCCAGCGGCGGCCACCACCGCAATGTATACGATCTCCATGAATGGCTTACTCTTCCTCGGCTTCTTCCACCGCCCCTTCCAAGCGCCGGGCGCACAGTCCGCTCCGCTCCCGCACCTCATCCTGGAGACGGCCGAGCTCGCGCCGGGCCCGGAAGAGTTGGTCGGTGATGGTGAGGGCGGCTAGCATCACGGTACGGTGAAACTCCAACCCTCCGGCCGGACCTACCGAGCGGATGGTCTCGTCCACGTGTGCTGCCACCCGGCGGGTGTAGTCGGGAGATACGCCGGCGCGCAAGGTGTGCCGCTCTCCGGCGATCTCGACCGTGACCGTCTGCTTCCCGGCACTCTCTTCGTTCACTCCGCTCCTTCCTCAGATTCCTCTGAGCCGGCCAGCTGGTCTAGCCGTTCGATTAGACTGGACACCCGCCTATGGGCCTCCTCCCTGCGCGCCTCGGCCGCAGCCAGGGCGCTCTGCAACTCCTCCTGCCCGGCGCGGGCCGCCCGCAGCCGCACCCGCAGATCGCGGATGGTTTTCTCGGCCCGGCCCACCGCGGCCGAGAGCCGGTCCCAGTCAGCGTCGGCGGACACCCCAGCGCTCCCGTAGGGCTTCCGTTACCCTCTCCACCGCCGCGTCTACCTCGCCGTCGGTCAGGGTCCGGTCTGGGGCCCGAAAAGTGAGCCGCCACGCCAAGCTGCGCTCCCCCGCGGACACCCCTTCGCCCGCGTACAAGTCAAAGAGCCGGACCGATTCGAGCTGCTCTCCCGACGCCTCCGAGAGCGCCTCTTTCACCTCGGCGGCGGGCACCTCCGCCGGGACCAAGAGTGCCAGGTCGCGCTCCACCACCGGGTAGACGGGAAGGGGACAAACACGGCGCTCCGCCCCGGGGTGCCCGGCCGCCGGGAGTCGCACCTCGATCGCCCACACCGGGTCGGCCCAGGGGGGCGCATCCAGCGCCGTCGGCAGGAGGAACCCGCCCCATCCGACCAGCTCTCCGCCCGCCGCGAGCAAACGGAAGCCGCCCGACGGCTCTAGCGGCGGGGGGCACCCGCCCTGCTCCACCCTGGCGCCGGGGTGGAGCAGGGCGGCGAGCCGCTCCAGCAGCTCTTTGGCGTCCCATACTTCGAACGGCCCCGGCTCGCCCGTCCAGTGGGGCGGCCGGCGCCGGCCGGTAAAGAGCGCGGCCAGGCGGGTCTCCTCGCCCGGCTGGGTATCCGGGGCCGATGCCGGAGCGAAGACCGTGCCGATCTCGAAGAGTCGCACGTCGCGGGCGCCGCGCGCAAAGTTGTACTCGACCCGGTGCGCCAGCCCCGGAGAGAGGGCGCGCCGCAGCCGGCTCTCCGGCTCCGAGAGCGGGTTGAGCAGCGGTACGTCGCCCTCGGGTCCGGGGACCAGGGGGGCGGAGCGCTGCTCCAGGAAGCCGCGGCCCACCAGCAAGTCGCGCAGCAGGTCTTCGCTCTGGCCGAGCCGGTCTTCCGGCACGGTGCTCGGCCGGAAGGGGCGCAACTCGTCCGGAAAGGAGTCGTAGCCACGTCGGCGGGCCACCTCCTCGATGAGGTCCTGCTCGCGGGTAACGTCGCCCCGCCGGTGGCCGGGTACGCGCACCTCGACTGCCTGGTCCGAACGCCCCTCCAGTTGGAACCCGAGCGGCTCCAGCAGCCCTTTGACCTCCTCTTCGCTGATCTTGACGCCCAAGAGGTGAGCGACCCGCGCGGGTCGTAGACGGACCAATGCTGGCCGCGACCGGCGCGGCTGGAGGTCGACCACTCCCTCCACCTCGCCCCCGGCGACTTCCAAGATCAGGGCCAGGGCGCGGCGCGCCGCCCGCTCCAGCCCCTCGGGGTCAACTCCGCGCTCGAAGCGGTGGCTGGCGTCGGTGTCGAGCTCCAACGCCCGGCGGGCGCCGCGTACCGTTTTCGCATCGAAGAGGGCGCACTCCAGGAGCACGTTCTCGGTCCCTTCGGTGACCTCACTCTCCTCGCCCCCCATCACCCCGGCCACGGCGACGGGCCGCTCTCTATCCGCGATCACCAGGGTGGAGGCGTCGAGAGCCCGCTCCACTCCATCCAGTGTAACCAAAACGTCGTCTTTCCGCGCGCGCCGGACCAGCACGCCCGGACCGGCTAGCCGGTCCAGATCGAAGGCGTGTAGCGGCTGGCCCAGCTCATGAAGCACGTAGTTGGTGGCGTCGACCACACTGTTGATGGGCCGCAGCCCGATTGCCCGCAGGCGCCCCGAGAGCCAGCCCGGAGAGGGGGCTACGCGCACCCCCAAGATAACCGCGGCCAGGTAACGCGGGCAGCCATCCGGGTCCTCGATCCTGACCGGCACGCCCGCCGCCGAGCCCTCGCCCGCCGCTCTTTGAATCTGGGCCGAGCCGGCGAGGGCTTCGCCGCCCGGGAAGGCGGGCAGCCGCAGGCCACTCTCGCCGCCCGGCGCCACCTCCCTGGCGATTCCGTAGTGGCAGAGGAGGTCGCCCCGGTTAGCGGTGATCTCGACCTCCAGCCGCACGTCGTCGAGCCCGATGGCGGGCGCGAGCGACTCCCCCGGCTGGAGGCCGCCGTTCAGCTCCAAGATACCGGCGTGGTCGCGGCCCAGCCCGAGCTCCCGGGCACTGCACAACATGCCCTCGCTGGTCTCGCCGCGGATCTTCGCCGCGCGGACCTTGACCCCGCCCGGAAGAGCGGCCCCCACCGGGGCGAAGGGGTAGAGCGCGCCGGGTCGTACGTTGGGGGCTCCGCACACTACCTGCAGCGGCTCTCCAGCTCCCGCCTCCACCTCGCACAAGGAGAGCCGGTCGGCGTTGGGGTGCCGCCGCACCCCCCGCACGCGGGCGACCACGACACCCTCCAGCTCTCCCCCCAATTCGCGCCACTCCTCCACCGGAGCGCCCAGAAGGGCCAGCCGCTCGGCCAGCCGCTGGGGAGAGTCGTCCAACTCCGGCGCCAAGGACCGGAGCCAGCGCAAGGACACTTTCATCAGCGCCCCCTTTTCCCGAACCCCGCCACCAGTTCTCCGCTCCTCACGCGAACTGCTCCAGAAACCTGATGTCTCCCTCGTACAGAGTACGGATGTCGGGAACGCCGTAGCGGAGCATGGCGATCCTCGCCGGACCCATGCCGAACGCCCAGCCGGTGTAACGCTCGGGGTCGTACCCTACCTGCTCGAACACCGCCGGGTCTACCATGCCCGCGCCCATGATCTCGATCCACCCGGTCCCTTTGCAGGTCGAACACCCCGAGCCGCCGCACATCACACAGGTCACGTCCACCTCGGCGCTAGGCTCGGTAAAGGGGAAGAAGGAGGGCCTAAACCGGGTCTCGGTTTCCGCCCCGAGGAGCCGCCGGGCAAACTCGGCCAAGGTGGCCTTGAGGTCCACGAAGGTGACCCCCTGGTCCACGGCCAGTCCCTCGATCTGCTCGAAAGCCGGGGCGTGCGACGGGTCGAATGCGTCGCGCCGGTAGCACATCCCCGGCACCACTACCCGCACCGGCGGCTGGAACTTCTGCATGGTGCGGATCTGCACGGGCGAGGTGTGGCTGCGCAGGACCACCGCTTCCGACAGGTAAAAGGTGTCGTGCTCGTCCGCGGCTGGGTGATCGAGGGGGGTATTCAGAGCCACGAAGTTGTGCCACACGGTCTCGGCCTCGGGGCCGCGCACCCGGGTGAAGCCGAGTGAGCGGAAGATGTCGCAAATCTCGTCGATCACCAGCGTTACGGGGTGGCGGGCGCCCCTCCAAAGAGAGCGCGAGGGGAGCGTGAGGTCCTCGGCCGGTTGGCTAGCGGGGCGCTGGCCAAAGGAGCCCTGCCGCTCCTCGATCAACCCGGAGAGAGTCTCCTTGACACGATTCGCCTCGGCGCCCACCCCCGGTCTTTCCCGCGCGGGGAGCTCTCCCAGACGGCGCAGCATGCCGGTGAGCCGACCCTTGCGGCCGAGGAACTCAAACCTGACGCGGTCCAACTCCTCCCGGGAGCCAGCCGCCTCCGCGCGCTCCCGGCCCTCGGACTCCAACCGCTCCAACCCTGCGAGGAGATCGTCCGTCATCTATCCGTCATGGTTATACGCCTGGGCCGGTCCGGAGACGTGCTCCCTCGAAGAAACCTCGGCCAAAAGGGGGCAATCTTGGGCGTAAAGTTTAAAGCTTGGCCCTAGCGGTCTCCACCAGCCGCCCGAAGGCGTCGGAGTCGCGCACCGCCAGGTCGGCTAGCTGCTTCCGGTCGATCTCGACGCCGGCCTTTCCGAGCCCGTCCATGAGCCGGGAGTAGGAGAGGTCGTGTTGGCGGGCGGCGGCGTTAATGCGCACGATCCAGAGTCGGCGGAAGTCCCGCTTCCGGTTCTTCCGGTCGCGGTAAGCGTAGCGCTGGGCCCGCTCGACCGCTTCCTTGGCGGTCTTATACAGGTTCTTGCGCTTTCCGAAGTAACCCTTGGCCTGCTTGAGGACGCGCTTCTTGCGCCGGTTACGGGCTACGCTGTACTTGGTCCGAGGCATATTTACTTCCCGAGCATCTTGTTGATCTTCTTTTCGTCCGGCCGGGATACCAGCTCGGACTTGCGCAGACGCCGCTTGCGCTTGGGCGACTTCTTGGTCTTGATGTGGCTGGTAAAGGCGTGCTGGCGCTTCACCTTGCCCGAGCCCGTCCGCTTAAAGCGCTTGGCCGCGCCCCGGTGTGTCTTCATCTTCGGCATGTACCCCTCCCTATTAATTAGCTACTTACTTGGCCGGGGCGATAATCATGGTCATCGTACGCCCCTCCATCTGCGGGTTGGACTCCACCTTGCCCACGTCCGAGATTACCTCCACGAAGCGGTCTAGCACCTCCCTGCCGAGTTCGGGGTGGGTCATCTGGCGCCCCCGGAACATCATAGTCGCCTTTACCTTGTTTCCCTCCCCCAAAAAACGGCGGGCGTGACGGACCTTGAACTCAAAGTCGTGATCCTCGATCCCGGGGCGCATCTTCACTTCCTTGATCTGCACGTGGTGTTGCTTTTTACGCGCCTCTCGCGCCTTGCGCTGCTCTTCGTACCGGAACTTTCCGTAGTCCATGATGCGGCAGACGGGGGGACGCGCCATCGGCGCCACCTCTACTAAGTCGAGTTCCTCCTCCGCGGCCATCTCCCGTGCCCTGTCTACGGCGAAGATGCCCATCTGGTCGCCCTCCGAGCTAATCAGCCGGACCGGGCTTACGCGGATCTGATCGTTGACGCGAGTCCTGTCGTTGATAACCTACACCTCCGGTAAAGAGTACAGGGGGAACAAAAAAGGACCCCACGAGTTCGGGGTCCGCTGCGCCGCCCTCCAAGAAAGGGGGCGCTTTGATCGGACCCGGCGGCAACGCTCGCGCACTAAACGCGCCGCAAGGTGGGGCTGCTCCCACTTTCAAGTTGTGGGCCGAAGATACCGCGCCGGGCGGCCGCTGTCAAGGCGTGTCTCCGAGTTCGTTCTCGAGCTCCCGGCTCTCCACCTTACCCCGCACCCTCTGCAGGAAGACTTCCCGGCCGAGTACCACTTGCTTGCTCCCCGCCCCCCGGATGCGCACAGCCACCGTGCCCGATTCGACTTCGCGGGCGCCGATCACCGCCATGTACGGGACCTTCGCTCTCTCTTGCTCGCGGATGCGGTAGTTTAGGGTCTCGTTACGGTCGTCGATCTGCACCCGGAGACCGGCTTCCCGCAGTTCGGCGGCCAAGGTCACGGCGGAGTCGCTCTGATCTTCCGAGATGGGCAGCACCACCACCTGCACGGGCGCCAGCCAGACCGGGAAAGCGCCGCCGAAGTGTTCGATGAGAACCCCGATGAAGCGCTCCATCGACCCGAAGGGGGCACGGTGGATGATCACCGGCCGGTGCGGCTGGTTGTCCGGCCCGGTATAGGAGAGGTCAAAGCGCTCGGGGAGCTGGTAGTCGACTTGCACCGTCCCGAGTTGCCACTCTCTGCCGATCACGTCCTTGACCACGAAGTCTATCTTGGGGCCGTAAAAAGCCGCCTCCCCGGGCTCGGGGGTGTACGGCACCCCCAGCCGGTCGGCGGCGTCGCGACAGGCGGCCTCGGCCCGCTCCCACCGTTCGGGTTCTCCCGCGTACTTGTCCGTATCCGCACCCCGCAACCCCACCCGCACCCGGTAACCGGCCATCCCCAACGTACCCAGAATGACGCGAACCAGCTCCAGGCAAGCGTTGATCTCGGCCGCTAGCTGCTCCTCGGTACAAAAGATGTGGGCGTCGTCTTGGGTAAAGCCGCGTACCCGCGTCATACCTCCCAACTCGCCGCTCTGCTCCCAGCGGTACACGGTGCCAAATTCGGCCAGCCGCACCGGCAGGTCGCGGTAGCTATGCGGTTCCGAGGCGAAGACGCGGATATGGTGGGGGCAGTTCATCGGTTTGAGCATGTACCCCTCGACCCGGCCAGCGGCCATGCGGTTGGCCAGCTCGGCGCAGCTGGTGCCCTCGCCGGCCAAGCGAGCGACCTCGTCCTTGTCGAGCAGCGGGGGAAACTGGCTGTCCGCGTAGTACGGGTAGTGGCCGCTCCGCCGGTATAGCTCCAGCTTGCCGATGTGGGGGGTGAACACCTGCTGGTACCCCTGCTTCTCCAAGTGGCCGCGGATGAACTCCTGGAGCTGGTGCCGCACCACCGCCCCCTTCGGTCTCCAGAGCACCAGCCCCTGCCCTACCTCGGCGTCGACGGTAAAGAGCCCTAACTTGGGGCCTAGCACGCGGTGATCCCGCTTTTTGGCCTCCTCCAGCCGGTGCAGATGGGCGTCGAGCTCTTTCCGGCTGAACCACGCCGTACCGTATACACGCTGAAGGGTTTGCCGCGTCTGGTCGCCCCGCCAGTAAGCCGCCGCCGTGCTCAGCAGCCTAAAGTGTTCGAGCCGTCCGGTGCTGGGCAGGTGCGGGCCTCGGCAGAGATCCAGGAAACCACCGTTCCGGTAGACCGAGATGACTTCATCCCTGGCCAGTTCCTCCAGCCGCTCCAGCTTTAGCGGGTCGTCGGAGAAGAGCTCTCGGGCCTCCTCGCGCGTGACCACCCGCCGCTCAAAGGGGTCGTCGGCCTCGACCACCTTTTCCATCTCTGCTGCGATGCTCTCGAGCTCCTCCGGGGTGAAGGGACGGTCGACGTCAAAGTCATAGTAGAAGCCGTTCTCAATGGCCGGCCCAAAGCCGATCTTGGCCTCTGGCCGGACGCGGCGGACCGCCGTGGCCAAGACGTGCGCCGCCGAGTGGCGCAGCAGCTCCAGAGCCCCGGGTGAGCGGTCGGTTACTATCTCAACTGAGGCGTCGCGCCCGATCTGCCGGTCCAGATCGATCACCTCGCCGTCTACCCTGCCGGCCAGGGCGGCGCGGGCCAGCCCGGGACCGATGGACTCGGCCAGCTGGCGCACGGTGGTGCCCGCCGAGTACGCGCGCGACGACCCGTCGGGGAGGGTGAGGTGGATTTCGTCTACGGTCATCCCGAGCTTGCCTCGAGAAATCAAGGGAGCGAGAGTTGCATGTCATACGGTAACGGTGAAAAGTTAGTCCGGCAAACCGCTTGCCCGGAGACGACACTGACAGAGCCATTTGACCTCTCGGAGCTGCTCGACGAGTACCGCGACGAGGCGCGCGACCAGATAGCCCGGCTGGACGCGGCCCTGGGCGTACTGGAGCGGGGCGACGCCCTGCCTGAGGAAGAGCGAAGGGCTCTGCTGCGCGACTTGCACACCCTCAAAGGGAATTCGGGTATGCTCGGCTTCGTGCCGCTCCGGGACGCCATCCACGCCCTAGAGTCGGTTTTCAAGGCGTCTCCCGGACCGTACCCGCGCCCGAAAGTAGAGCGGCTCGGGGAGGCCGCCTCGGCGTTGCGCGGCGCGGTGGAGGTCGCGGGCAGCGAGGAGGAGGCCGCCGCCTTCGGCCGGCTGGCGTCGGTGCGGCGGGCGCTGGCGGGGGTGGGCGGGAAAGAGCCGGCGGAGAGCGAATCACCCCAGCCCACCCCCGGGAAAAGCGACGGGGAGAGCCGGGCCGACAGGCGGGGAGATCTGCTCAGGGTATCCTTCTCCAAGCTGGACCGACTGGTCGACGAAGTGGGCGAGCTGGTGGGGCTGGGGGCGGGTCTGGAGACCTGGGTGGAGCAACACCGCCGCCCCCTGGCCGCCCTCGACCCCGAGGGCGTGCTGCGCGATCATACCGACCTCCTGGACGGGCTCATCGGCCGTATACGTGAAGCGGTCATGGAGCTGCGGTTGGTACCGCTGGGGCGGGTGTTCGACCGCTTTCCGGGGCTGGTCCGCGATCTGGCGCGGGCCGGGGGCAAGCGGGTACAGCTCGAGCTGGAAGGAGCCGACACCGAGGTTGACAAAGCCACCGCCGACCTCCTGGGAGAGCCGCTGCTCCACCTGATCCAGAACGCCGTGGACCACGGCATCGAACCAGCCGACCAGCGCGAAAAAGCCGGCAAACCAGCCGAAGGCACCGTCCGGCTCGCGGCCCGTCAAGCCGGAGACCGGGTAACTGTCACGGTCGAGGACGACGGCCGGGGGCTGGACCGGGCTGCCATCCTGGCCCGGGCCCGCGAGCAAGGGTTGGCGGCCGAGGGAGAAGGGCTAGCCCCAAACGAAGTCGAGCAGCTCCTCTTCCGCTCCGGCTTCAGCACCCGCGCCGAGGCCAGCGAAGTGTCGGGCCGGGGGGTGGGGCTCGAGGTGGTAAACCGGCGCATGCGCGAGCTGCGCGGCTCGCTCGAGGTGGAGAGCCGGCCCGGCGGCGGCACCCGCTTCACCCTCTCGCTGCCCCTCACCGTGGTCATCCTCCCAGCGGTCCTCTTCGAGGCCGGGGGGCAAGCGGTGGCCCTGCCCGCGGCCGCGGTGAGCGAGACGGTGCGTAACCCGGCGCCCGAGCGGGTGGGCGGCTCCGAAGCCATCCGGGTGCGCAACGAACTGGTACCGGTGGCACGGCTGAAGCGGGTCTTATGGAACGAGAATGGCCAGGAGCGTGGCCAGGGGGGGTACTTCATGGTGGTGCGGGGGGGCGGCCGGTCAGCGGCGGTGGCGGCCGACCGGCTGCTAGACCAGCGTGACGTGGTGGTCAAGGCACTCCCCCGCTATCTGGGAAAGCCGCGCGCCGTCTCGGGGGTTACGGTGCTGCCGGACGGACGGGCCGCCCTGGTGCTGGACCCCGGCGCCGTGATCGATCTGAACCTGACCAGTACAGCCCGGGACCGTTGAAAGGTCAGCCCAGCGACAGACCCGCCAAGCTCCTGATCGTGGAGGACAGCCCCACCATGTGCCGGATGTACCGGCTGGCGTTGGGGCGGGGCGGGGCCGAGCTCCTCTTCGCCGCAAACGGCGTCGAGGGACTCGACCTGGCGGCCCAGGAGCCGGGCATCGACTTTTACCTGGTCGATATCAACATGCCCGAAATGGACGGGCTGGAGTTCCTCCGCAAGCTACGCGGGGAGCTGGGGGTAACCGGCGCCCCCGCCGTGGTGGTGTCGACCGAATCCGAAGAGTCGGACCGGGAAGCCGCCCTGGAGGCGGGTGCCGACGCTTACCTGAAGAAGCCATGGCAGCCCAGCGAGCTAACCCAACTGATCGAGAAGACGTGGCGGGAGAGCCGCAGCTAGGGCGCGCCGCTCCCGAGAAGGAGCCCGATACGCTGGTACTGGTGGTCGACGGCCAGCGCTTCGGGGTCTCCCTCTCCGACGCCCGCGAAGTTCTGCCCGCGCCGCGGGTGACGCCGGTCCCGTTCGTGCCCGAGTCCGTCCGCGGCGTCTGCGCGGTACGGGGGCGCGTCGTCCCGGTGCTGGACCTCCGGTTCCGGCTGCTGGGGCTCCCCGCCGAACTCGGAGAGCGGCTGGCCCTGGTCGAGCAAGCCGGTGAAACGGTGGCTCTCCTGGTCGATGGCGTGGAGGGGATGGTGCACGCGCAAGTCACCCCTGTTCCGGCCGAGGTCGAGGCGTCGCTGCCGCCGGGCACGGCGCGCGGAGTGGCCGGCGACGAGGGTCGGCCGATCACCTTGCTGGAGCTGGCGGCGGTGCTAGAACTGGCGGACGGACACACCACCAAAACAGAGAACGAGAACGATTCATGAGCGTGAAAACATGGTTCGACAACGCCCGCCTGCGGGAAAAGATCGTGATGGGCAACGTGGTGATCTTGGCCTTCATGGTCCTCATTGGGGTCGCCACCTTCGTCTGGAGCGGCATTATCTCGAGCGCGGGCGATGAGTTACGCAGTGCCGACCGGGTGGAGAACGCCGCCAACCGCATGGGAACGGCTCTCTCAGAAAGGGTAGCCACCGTTTACGACTACATGCTCACAGGCCGGGAGTCGGCCATGGTGGAGTTGAGCGCGGCCCGAGAGACCTTCCAGACAGAGTGGCAGGAGATCAATGACTTCGTGCTCGAACAGGAACAGCACGCCCTGCTCGACTCCATCGCCCACTACGCCCGGCTATGGGAGGTGGAGGTGGCCGATCCTGGCATCGATCTCAGGCAAGGCGTGCAGGCCGGAGAGGCCAGCATCGAAGACGTGCAGGAGTTCTTTGAAAGGGAGAACACCGAGCGGATAGAGGAGCGGGTCTCCGCCGGAATGGATGAGTTCCGCGCCACCCAGGTCGATATCTCCAACCGGCAGTTGGAGCGCATGCGCGGCGCGGTGGGCAGGATGCGCTTTGCGGTGGTGGTGCTGGTCCTGCTCGCCGCCGCGGCCGGTTTCTGGATCGCCTCGTGGATCGCCAAAAAGGTCTCCCGGCCCATCGAAGAGGCAATCACTTTCGCGGCGACGGTGGCCGACGGAGACCTCACCGGCCGGCTGGAGAGCGAACGGCACGACGAGATCGGCGAGCTCACCGGTACCCTTAACCGGATGGCCGAGGACCTTCAGGGCGCCTTGGGAGAGGTGGCGAGGGCCACCGACCAGGTGGCCTCGGCCGCCGAGGAGATCTCGGCCAGCTCGGCCCAGATCTCCCGCACCGTGGAGGCCCAAGTCAGCTCCACCGAGGACACCTCCAGCTCCATGGAGGAGATCGCCGCCCAAATCGCCCGGGTGGCCGAGAGCGCCGAATCGCTGGCTGCGTCCGTGGACCAGACCTCCAGCTCTATCGCCGAGATGAGCGACTCCATCGAGAGGACGGCCGAAAACGTGGACGCGCTGGGTACCTCGGTCGACGAGACCTCGGCCACCATCGACGAGATGGCCGTCTCCATCTCCCAGGTGGGCCGTCACGTGGAGGAAACCGCGACCATCACTTCGCAGGCCGAGGCCGACGCCCGCGAAGGTGCCAAAGCGGTAAAGCGCACCACCGACGGCATGCGGCGCATCAACGACGAGATGGAGGAGCTGGTGGAGGTCATCCGCGGGCTGGGCCGGACCGGGGAGTCGATCGGCAAGATCTCCGAGACCATCGAGGGCATCGCCGATCAGACCAACCTGCTGGCCCTCAACGCCTCCATCGAGGCGGCCAGGGCCGGAGAACAGGGCCGTGGCTTCGCGGTGGTTGCCCGGGAGATCCGGCGGCTGGCCGAGCGCTCCATCGAATCAACCCAGGAGATCGGTGGGACCATCGGGAGCGTGCGCGAGGAGGTGGCGCGGGTGGTCCGCTCTTCCGGCGGGGTCATGGACCGGGTGGGCGAGGGCATCGGCGTGGCCGAGGAGGCGGTCAGCGCCCTGGATAAGATCACCGAATCGGCCAGCCGGGGGCGCGACCTCATGCAGGAGGTCACGCTCGCCACCAAGCAGCAGATCAACGCCTCCGAGGAGGCCCAGAAAGCGATCCTGGGCATCCAGAAGATAGCCGAGGAGGCACGGGTGGCCACCCGCGAGCAGGCCCACGGCGGCCGGCAGATCGCCGAGGCGGCCGAAAACATGAACCGGCAGACTGCCGAAGTGTTCGCGGCCACCACCGAGCAGAAGAAGGGGGGAGAGATGATCCTCTCGGCCACCGAGCAGATCGGCGCCGGAGCGCGCGACACCCGCGACGCCATCAAGGAGATGGTGGGCTCGGCGGAGAACCTCTCGGAGCAGGCAAGCCGACTGCGCGACCTGCTCGGCCGCTTCCGTGTCTGAAGAGCCCGCCGACGCCGAGGAGTTGCTGGCCGGCCTCACCTCGGGGCCGGGGTGGAAGCGCCAGCGGCTCCTGGACCGTCTGAGCAAGGGCGACCGTTCCCCGGCTCTGGAGCCGCTGGTGGCCGCCTTGCGCGACGCTGGGCGGCCCGAGCGCCGCAACGCGGCTCGCAGCGCACTCACCGTTCTGGCCTCCCCCGGCTCGCCCAGCTCCGAACTCGCCATCGAGACGCTAGCCCGGGCGAGCCGGGACAAGACGGACCCCGGCGCGCGTATTCTAGCCGTGGTCGCGCTGGGAGAGTCGGGTAACCCGGCAGCCGCGGACGCCCTCACCCCCCTGTTGGGCAGCCCGGATCCGAACCTCGGCTTGGCCGCGACCGAAGCCCTGGCCGAGACGGGCGGTCTTGGCGCGCTGGACGCCCTCTCTCGCGCCGCCCGCCGCTCCGGACCCGGAGACCCCGGACAGCTCTGGGTACGGCAGGGGGCGGTGGCGGCCTTGGGGCGGCTGGGCGAGCGCCGGGCGGTCCCGCTGCTGGTAGAACTCTGCGCCGACCCCGAGACCGCCGACGCGGCCGCCCTGGCCCTGGGCGAGATCGGCGACCGGGAGGGGATGGAGGGAATGCGGGTGGCCCTGGAGCAAGGGGCAGACGCCGAAAGCGTGCTGGAGGCGGCGGCGGCCCTGCTGGCTCGGAGCCCGGAGATCCATCCGCCCGATTGGCTCCGGCGGGCGGCCGGCGGCCGAGAGCCGGGGTGGGTGCAGGGGCTCGCGGCGGGAAAGGAGAGCGCGGCGCGGCTACTGGGGATAGCGGGCAGCGAGGAGGCCGCCGCCGTGCTGGTGGACGCCGCCTCCGAAGCCGAAAGTCAAGAGCTCGCCGTGGCCGGAATCTCTCTCCTCCCGGTTGAGCCGCTGCTCGACGCCGTCCTCGCCGCCCTCCCCCTTGCCCCCGCTTTTTCCCGGGCCGCTCTGCTCGCCGTGCTGCCCTCAAGTCTCGACCAGAGTGCGGTCGCCCTTGTGTCGGGCTACTTGGCCGACCCCGACCCCGCGGTACGCAAGGCGGCAGCGGCCGCTCTGGCCGCCGCCGCCGCCTTGCCGGAGGAGCGCGTCCCCGATCTCCTGGCCGACCCGGAGTCGGGGGTGCGGGCCGCGGCCGCGCGAGGCGCCGGACGAAGCGGTAGCCACCCCCCGGCCGCCAGCCGGGCGGTGGAGCGGCTACTGGACGCCCTGAAAGACGACGATTGGGAAGTGCGGCTGGCCGCTGTCCGTGCCCTCCAGCGGCTAGCAGGCACTCAGAGCGCCCGGGCACTCGCCCAGCTGGCAAGCTCGGACCCCGACCCACTGGTGCGCGAGGCGGCCGCCGGTGGGCGGTCGTGACGCCCCCGGACTTCTCGGACGAAGAGTACCGCCTCTTCCGCTCATGGCTCCGCGAGGAGTACGGGCTCCGCTTCGGCCCGGAAAAGCGCGACGTGCTCCGAACCCGGCTGGAGAGTCGCCGCGCGGAGTTGGGGTTCCGCTCCTACCAGCAGCTTTACTTCCACCTCAAGTTTCACCCCAGCCGTGAGCAGGAGCGGGAGAAGATCATCTCCCAGCTCACCAACAACGAAAGCTACTTTTTCCGCGAGCGGGGTCAGCTCGAGGTGCTCCGCAAGGAACTCCTCCCGCTGCTCAAACGGAGCCGGGCAAAGCGGCGAGAGGTTCGCCTCCTGAGCGCGGGTTGTTCGGCCGGACAAGAGCCGTACTCGCTCTTTATCACCGCGCGGGAGAGCAAGCTTTTTCCGCCCCCGTGGCGGGTTCGGATCACCGGCCTCGACGTGGACGCCGAAGCCCTGGCGCGGGCGCGCCGGGGGGTCTACGGAGAGCACTCCTTTCGCGGTGTGGCGGCGCCGGTTCGCGAGCGCTACTTTCGTAAGCTCGAGGAGGGGTGGGAGATCCTGCCCGAGCTACGGCGCCAAGTCCGCTTCCAGCCCGCCAACCTGGCGAAGAGGGGTTGGCTGGAGCGGCTCGAGAAGCAGGACGTAATCTTCTGCCGGAACGTGCTCATCTACTTTGACCCCGAGGCCGCGCGCGGCGTGGTGGAGCGACTCCACCGAGTCCTGGCGTCCGATGGCTTCCTCTTTCTGGGACACGCCGAGACGCTGAGCCGGATAGCCGTACCTTTCGAGGTGGAGCGACGTCCGGGCGCCATATTTTACCGCAAGGTGGAGGGGTGAGCGGCTCCGCGGCGCCCTTCCGGGTACTGGTGGTAGACGACTCGGCGTTCATCCGCCGCGCCGTCGAGAGGATGCTCGAGCCGATGAAGCGGGTGGAGATCGCGGGCTTCGCCACCACCGGGGCCGAGGCCCTCGAGGAGGTCCGCCGGCTCCAACCGGAGCTGGTCCTCATGGACGTAAATATGCCCGAGATGGACGGGTTACAGGCGCTGGAGCGCATCATGGCCGAGCGCCCCACCCCGGTTCTGCTATTGAGCACCGTGACCAAACCGGGCGCCGAAGCCACCTTGCGGGGACTCGAACTCGGCGCCCTCGACGTGATCGACAAGGGGAGCACGGGCGGCGGCCCCATGGATATCTTCGAACTGGCCCCCTTGCTGCGGGAAAAGGTCGAGGGAATCATGGGCTCCCGCCGGGTCCCCGCCCCGGTACCGGCCCCGGAGCCCTCTCCCCCCACCCTCCCAACTCCCGCTCCCGAGCCGCGTGCCGCGAGCCCCTATCAGGTCGTCGCCATCGGCTGCTCCACGGGCGGGCCGCGCGCCCTGGCCGAGGTGCTCCCCTCGCTGCCCGCCGGCTTCGGAGCTGGCGTGGTGGTGGCCCAACATATGCCGGCCGGATTTACCGACACCTTCGCCGAGCGTATGGACCGCCGCTGCCGGCTCTCGGTACGGGAGGCCGCCGACGGCGACGAGGTGCGGCCGGGTGAGGTGTTGATAGCGCCGGGGCGGCGGGAGATCCGGGTAGAAAAGGAAGACGGTCGCACGCGGGTGCGTATCTCGGACGGCGGCGACCGCATCCACCAACCCTCGGTGGACGTTCTCTTCTCCTCGCTGGCCAACGCCGTTGGGGCGGCCGCCATCGGGGTGGTGCTCACCGGCATGGGGGAAGACGGAGCCCGCGGTCTGCAGCGGCTCCGCGACGCGGGCGGCCGGACCATCGTCGAGAGCGAGACCACGGCGGTGATCGACGGCATGCCCGCGGCCGCCCGCCACGCCGCCGAGACGGTGCTCCCGCTACCACGCATCGGCCCGGCTCTTGCTGACCTGTGTGCGGCCGGAACTTCCGCCCTACACGCGAGCTAAATGGCCAGAGTACTCGTCATCGACGACCAGAACATACCCCGCAAGACCGCCCAGGCGATGCTCCAGGACGGCGGCCACGAGGTGGCCACCGAGCCGAGCGGCGAAGCCGGTCTTGAGCGAACTTTGAGTTGGCACCCAGACGTAATTATCCTGGACGTCCATATGCCGGGGATGGACGGCTTCGAAGTGGTCACCCGGCTCAAGGCCGACCCCGAGACTTCCAACATCCCGGTCATCTTCCTCACCGGCAGCGCCCGCGGAGAGGCGATGACGGTGCAGGGGCTCCACCTGGGAGCGTACGACTTTCTCATGAAGGGGTGCCCCAAGGAGGAGCTGTTGGCCCGGGTGGGGGTGATGGCCCGCATCAAGAAGAACAGCGACGAGATGTCGGCTCTGGCCCGCATCTCCGGCTCCCTGATCCAAACCCTGGAGCCGGTGGCGATGGCGCGGCTTTTTCTGGAACAGGCCACGGCGGTCTTCCGGGCCAACGCCGCCGCCCTCTTCTTTGGTCAGGGTGAGCAGGGAGAGACCCCCTTCCGCGCGGCCGTGGGTTTCGACGCCGAGCATGCCAGCGTCAGCGGTCTGGCCACCGCGCTGCTCGCTTGGCTGGAAGATAACGCCGCCGACGCGGACGTGATCCCCCTCGACGAGCTGGATGGTACCGCCAAAGAGCTGCTGAAGAAGCACGACTACCGCTCGGCCGTGGCCGCCCGCTTCGGCCAGGAGGGTCGGGACGCGACCGTGGCGGTGGTCTTCTCCGGGCGAGAGAACGGCTTCAGGCGCGAATCGGACGGAGCCCTGCTCCAACTCCTGGTGGGGCAAGCCAGCGTGGCGATGGAGAACGCCTTGCTGCACGTCCGCACCCGCGACCAGACCGTAGCGCTGGAGAAGGCCATGACCGAGAGGTCGCGCTTCTTTGCTTCCATGAGCCACGAGATCCGCACCCCCATCAACGCCGTCCTCGGCTACAACCAACTCCTGGCCGAGGGTACCATGGGGCAGCTCTCCGAGAAACAGCGGCAAGCCGTAACCAAGGTGGGCCGGAGCGCGAACCACCTGCTGGAGCTCATCAACGACATCTTGGACATCTCCAAGATCGAGGCCGGAAAGATCGAAATTGAGCCCGAGCCCACCGAGCTCGGGATGATAGTCCGCGACACCGCCACCTCCGTGCAGCTGGTGGCCGAGGAGAAGGGGCTGGACCTGGCAGTGGAAGCTTCAGCAGAGACGCGCATCGAGACCGACCCGGCGCGACTGCGCCAGATAGTGCTCAACCTCCTCGCCAACGCGGTCAAGTTCACAGAGGAAGGGTCGGTGACCGCCCGCGTCGCCAAAGAGGATAAAGGGTGGGTACGGCTGGTGGTGGAGGACACCGGCCCGGGCATAGCCCCCGAGGATCAGGAGCGCGTCTTCGAGGAGTTCGAGCAGGCCGGAAAGTCCGCTGGCAAGGTGGGAACGGGGTTGGGGTTATCCATATCCCGCAAGTTGGCCCGGCTGCTGGGTGGCGACCTGACGGTAAAGAGCGAGCCGGGAGAGGGGTCCACTTTCACCCTCCGGCTACCCGTACGAGCCCCGCTGCCAGAGGGGTAAACACGGCTTAGGCACGGCCTTTGCGCACCACCGGCATAAGCCCTGAACCCGGCCCCCTTGACCGCCCCAGCCGGCTCCCTACACGCCACCATCCTCATCGCCGAGGACCACGCCGACAGCCGGGATGCGCTGCAAGCCATCCTAGAATCGGCGGGGTACGAGGTGCGGCTCGCCCACAACGGGCGCGAAGCCGTCGAGAGGGCCGAGGAGGTCCGGCCCGACCTCATTGTGATGGACATCATGATGCCCGAGGTGGACGGCTTTGAGGCCACCCGCCGGTTGCGCGGCCGACCCGGCTTCGAGAACACCCCCATTATCGCACTCACCGCCATGGAGGGCTCGCGCGCTCTCACTCTGGCCGCGGGGTGCAACGACCACGTGCTCAAGCCGGTCAACATCCGCACCTTTCTAGAGAAGGTACGCGACTGGCTGGAGGCGGGCGGTAATCACTCGAACTAGTTGGCGGCGTGCCTTTGTAACGCTGCCAGCACATCGTCTCCGTAGAACAGGGCGATGTACTTGGCCTGCACCCCGGTGACCCGCCGCACCGCCCACACCAGCTCCACGTGATTCGGTTCGCCGGGCGGCCGCATGGGGCCCATGCCGGACTCCCGGGGTAGCCGGTTCCCCTTCCGGTTGTTGCACGGGGAGCAGGCGGTGACCACGTTCTCCCAACCCTTTCCACCCCCCCGCGAGAGGGGCAGTAGGTGATCGCGGGTGAGAAAGTCCCTCCCCTTCAGCTCGGAGCGGTGCCGACCGCAGTACTGGCAGCGGTAGCCGTCGCGGGCGAAGAGGAAGGTGTTGGTCACCTGCCGACGGAAGCGGCGGGGCACGTGGACAAACCTCACCAGCCGGATGACCACCGGGGACGGGTGCTCTTCCCGCTCCGAACGGAAGAGCCGGGCGTGGTCCGACTCCAAGACCTCGGCCTTCCGGTCGATGACGAGCCGCAGCGCCCGCCTCACCGGGAGTATGGTGAGCGGTTCGAACGAGGCGTTCAGCGCTAGACAGGTCATGGATCTTCCGGTCCTCGAGATCGGATGTTGTACGCCGGTCTTGGCTAATGGTTCGAATTATAACAGGGAAACCGGGTCCCGGTCCAGCACGAAACGGATACCGGGACGTCTCCCGACGGTCACGAAGCTGCGGTAAAAGTAATCTCCCACCCTCTCCAAAACTGGCGCGTGCCGAGAGCGCAGCAGCAGGTGCCACCGCCACCGGCCGCGGACGCGGTCTAGGGGGCACGGTGCCGGGCCGGTGAGAAGCACGCCCGGCCCCGCCTTGCGCAGCAGCCCGGCCAGCCACCCGGCCGCCTCCCCGGCGTGCTCTTGGACCGCCATTTGGTCGGGGCCGCTCACTACCAGGTTGAGGAGCCGCCGGAATGGAGGGTACGGGGGGTCCCGGCGCCAGGCCAGTTCTCGCCGGGCAAAGCCGGTATAGTCGTGGCTGGCGGCCAAACGGATGGCGGGGTGGTCGGGGAGCGAGGTCTGTACGATGACTTCGCCCTCTTTGGGTCCCCGGCCGGCGCGGCCCGCCACCTGGGTCAGGAGCTGGAAGGTCCGCTCGGCGGCCCGGAAGTCGGGCAGCCCCAGCCCCACGTCCGCGTTGATCACTCCCACCAGTGTCACGTTGGGAAAGTCGAGCCCCTTGGCTATCATCTGGGTGCCCAGGAGGATGTCGGTCTCCCCCCGGCCCACCCGCTCCAAGATGCGTTGGTGGGCCCACTTTCCCGAGGTGGTGTCAAGGTCCATGCGAGAAACTCTGGCGGCGGGGAACGCCTCGCCCACGGCCCTCTCGACCTGCTCGGTACCAACTCCGCGGAAGGATAGGTCTTCCGAGGCGCACTCCGGGCACACCCCGGGCACCGGCTCCTGGTGGCCGCAGTGGTGGCACACCACCCGGCTCCGACCGCGGTGGAAGGTCAGGGAGACGTTGCAGTTGGGGCAGGGGTGAACCCGGCCGCACGCCCGGCATTGAACGAAGTTGGAGAAGCCGCGCCGGTTGAGCAGGAGGAGCGTCTGCTCGCCCCTCGCCAGCCGCTGCTCCACCGCCCGCTGAAGAGGCAGGGAGAGGATGAGCGGACGCGCCCGACCGTGAGAACCGGCTTTCCGCCGCTCGCGGCGCAGGTCCAACACGCGTACCGGGGGGAGCGAGCCCCCAGCCACCCGCTCGGGCAGCTCCAGAAGGGTGAATTTGCCCTGGCGCGCGTTTTCCCAACTCTCCAGCGAGGGGGTGGCCGAACCGAGCACGCACACCGCGCTCTCCAGCCGGGCGCGCACGATGGCCGCCTCGCGGGCGTGGTAGCGGGGCACCTCGTTCTGCTTGTACGAGGGCTCGTGCTCCTCGTCGACCACGATGGCGCCGAGGTCGGGCAGCGGCGCGAACACCGCGGAGCGGGCCCCCACCGCGATCCGCTTGCTACCCCGCTGGAGGGCCCGCCACTCGTCGTACCTCTCCCCGTCCGAGAGCCCGGAGTGGAGTACCGCCACACGGTCCCCGAAGACAGCCCGGAAGCGCTGCACCGTTTGAGGGGTGAGGGCGATCTCCGGGACCAGTACGATGGCGGTCTTGCCGCGCTTGTCTACCACCTCGCGCAACAGCTCCAGGTACACCCTGGTCTTGCCCGAGCCGGTCACCCCGCGCAGCAGAAAGGTGCCGCCCCCCGCCCCGGCCGCCCGGGAGAGCGCGGAGATTACTGCGCCCTGGGCGGGGGTGGGGCCGGGCAAGGCAGCTTCTTCCGTCCGAACCCCGGCGTAAGGGTCGCGGGTCACCTCCACCTGGTGGAGGCGGGCTAGCCCTTTCTGCTCCAGGGCGCGCGGTACCGAGGGCGAAAACCCGAGCCGGGAGGTGAGGTGGGCGAGCTCGGCCGTCCCGCCCATCCCTTCCAACACTTCGTAGCACTCGCGCTGCCTTGGCGCCCTAACGAACACCCTATCCCGCTCCAGGAGAGCGGGTAGCTCGCGGACTATGCTCACCACCCGGCGGGTAGGGGCGGGAGGGCGGGCGGCGGCGGCCGGAGAGGAAAGCGCCGCGGGGAGCGCGCTCCGCAGCACCAGGCCGAGCGGAGCCAGGTAGTAAGACGATAGCCAGCGGCACAGCTCGAAGAGCCGGGGCGGGAGCGACGGATCGTCGTCCAGGACTTCGCTTAGCGGGCGGATGGTCCCGCTGCCGGGGCCAGCCGCCTGGCGGTCTATCCAGCCGATCTTTTCTGTTCCCCGGAACGGTACCCGCACCCGCCGGCCGGGGAGGGCGCGGGAGGCCAGCCCGGGCGGAACGGAGTAGGCGAAGGTTCGGGGGAGGGGGAGGGGGAGGGCGACGTCAACGAGCAACTCTCGCGACCCCCAGCCCCGGCTCTTGGTTGAAACGAAGTACTCCGTCCGGCCCGATCCCCGGCCCGGTGAACGGGTCGCCGGCCAGGAGGGCGGCACCGTCCAGGTCCAGGTAGTCCATCAGCGGGGCGATCTGGATGGCGGCGGCGATACCGAGCGTGGATTCGATCATGCACCCGAGCATGACTTCCATGCCGTGGGCACGGGCGGCGTGCAGGGTGCGGACCGCCTCGCGTATCCCCCCGCACTTGGCGAGCTTGAGGTTCACTCCGTCGACCGCGCCCGCGAGCCGCGGCACGTCGGCCGAGGTGCGGCACGATTCGTCCGCGATGAGGGGCAGCCGCGAGCGGCCGCGCAGGATCCGCATGCCCTCCAGGTCGTCGGGGTGGAGGGGTTGCTCCAGCAACTCTACGCCGTACTCCTCCAGCATGGGCAGGGCGCGAACTGCCTCTTTCAGGGTCCAGCTGGTGTTGGCGTCTACCCGCAGCTTCTTGTCCGGGGCCTGGTCGCGGACCAGCGCCAACACCTCCTCGTCTTGACTGCCCCCCACCTTGATCTTGAGGATCTGGTACGCCGCCGCCTCGCGCACCTTCTCGCGCATGACCTCCGGCTGGTCGATGCCGATGGTGAACGACGAGCGGGGCGCCGTCGCCGGGTCTAGCCCTAGCAGCCGCCAGAGCGGAACCCCTAGCCGCTTGGCGGCCAGGTCGTGGAGCGCAGCCGAGACCCCCGCCTTGGCCGCCGCGTGGTGGCCGATGGCCCGCTCCACCTCACGCTCTACCCTCTCCAGCGAGAGCTCGTCACCCCCCGCCGACCCGGTCACCGCTTCCGCGAGCCGCGGCATGACGGCGCGCACGGTGTCGGCGGTCTCGCCGTAAAAGGGGGAGGGGGCTGCCTCTCCCCACCCCTCCTTACCGTCTTCGTGGCGGACCCGGACCCAGACCGTGCGCCACGCCGGGGGAGCGGCTTCGCGGGCGATGTGGAAGGCGTGGCGGGTGACGAGCTCCACGACCTCGAAGTCGATCTTCACGGTGTTTTTAGGAGAGGAGTAGTTCGGGACGGTCTTGCGGCCCGGGCGTGGTCACCACCGGCCCGTCCGCGGCCAAAAAGACGTTGACCTCGGAGCGCACCCCGAGTTCGCCCGGGAGGTAGATCCCCGGCTCCAGCGAGAAACCTAGCCCGGGGGTCAGGAGCCGGGTGTCACGGGTCTCCAGGTTATCGAGGTTCGGCCCGGAGCCATGCAGGTCGGTGTCGATGGAGTGGCCTAGCCGATGCAGGAACCGGTCCCCGAAGCCGCGGGAGCGGATCTCCTCGCGGGCCACTTCGTCGACCTGGTAGCCGGCGGTACCCTGGTCCCGGCGCGTGCGCAGAAAAGCGAGAGCGGCTTCCCGGGCGGCCCTGACCCCTTCCCATACAGAGGCCAAGCGGGCGGGCAGGACGTTACCGGCGAAGGCCATCCAGGTCTGGTCCGCGGGGACGGCGCCGGGCGCGCTCTCACCGCCCCAGCAGTCGATAAGCAGGGTGTCTCCGGGCGAGATGGGAGAGTGGTTTTCGGCCGTGGGGGCGTAGTGGGGATCGGCCGCGTTGGGTCCGATCGCCACGATAGCGTCGGGGTCCCGGCTGAGCCCCCGGCGCGCCAACTCATCCTTGAGCCACCTCCTGAGCTCCCATTCGGTCAAGCGGCCTCCTCTCCCGAGCGCGGCGGAGACGCGCCGGAAGGCGGCGAAGACCGCCTCCCGCACCACGGCCGAGCAGCGCGCGTGGCTCTCGCGCCCGAAGTCGCTCCAACACGAGTGGAAGCGGGTAACCAACTCGGCCGAGGAGCAAATATCCACCCCCAGCGACCGCACCCGCCCGGCCACGCCGAAGGGGGTCCTATCCAGATAGGGGATGTCACCACACAAAGATACTTCCATCGCCACCCGCCTTGCTCCCTTGAGGAGACACTCCAGGCCGTCGTCCAGTTCGCGCCAGGAGAGGTAAACCCGGTTGCGCCACGGCCACGCCCGCCACGCCTGCTGTTCGATACGGTGGCTGAGGGCGCACGGCTCGCCCCGGGTCGGGATCAGCACGAAGTAGCGGCGAGTCTGCGGCTCCAAACCCAGCAGGGAAGAGGCCACCGGGTTGGCGCCGTGAAAATCGTACAGGAGCCAGCCGTCGAGCTTCAGCCGCTCTAGCTCGGCCTGTAGCGAGCCGAGCCTCCCTTCGAGGGGTGAATGCATAGAGGGGGAGTATAGATCCCGGCCGTTCAGCTCTCAAGCCGCGGCTACCCTTCCGGCACCACGCCGGTCTAGGCCCACAACCGCCGCAGTGCCCACTCGCTGACCGCGAGCAGAATCAAAACGGCAAAGAGAAAGCTCAGCGTTCTACTCGAAAACGCTCCCCGCTCGACCCCGGGGGGGAGCAGGGAGGCGGCCACGGCCACGGCCGAATCGGCCGGAGCCATACGCCCTCCCGAGCTATCGGCCAGGAAGCCCAACCGGGCCCAACCGTCCGAGGGCACGGCGCCGGCGGCGGCGAGCGCCTCGAAGGCCCCGAGGGCGGGGCCGTCGCCGCCCCTGAGGGTGTACACGCCGGGCGTGGCCGGGACGAAGGCGGCGTGGTATACGCCCCCCGCCCGAGCGGCGAGGCCGAGAGCGTGAGAGCTCCCGTCCGGCCGCTCCAGCACTAGCAGGGGCGGCTCTTCGCCGCCCTCCAGGTCGTATACGGCCAGCTCCACCCGCTCGCCTACCATCCCGATCCGCCGTTCCGTCTGGACCAGGTAACGGCTCCGCAAGCCACCCGCCGCGTAGTCGGCTAGCCCGCGCCAAAAAGCGGCCAACTCCTCTCCGAAGCCTCGCTCCATCCGCCACCGCCACGTCTCCGCCAGCCCTAGCGTTACCATCCGGCCCCGCCCTAGCGGTTGCAGGGTTAGCAGCGGACCCGCACCCGAGCGCGCCGCCACGGTGGCTCCCGGGGGCGGGTCTCCCAGCCGCACCGAAGGGGTACTGAGGTCGGCGGCGGGGAGGGGAAGGAGCTCGGGGGGGAGCGACCAGTCGAGGGCGTCCGCACGGACCTCGGTGGCCGGGGCCGGGGCGTCCTCCCCGAGCCGAGCCCGGCCGGCCAAGATTACCCCCCCGCCCTCCCGCGACACATACGCCCGGAGGGCTCGCGCCGGTGCCGTACCCAGCGACGCGCCAGCCAGCACCACCACGGCGTCGTACTTCGCCAGCTCCCCAGCCGAGGCGGGCGGGGAGGACAGGTTTCCGACCTCAAAGCCCCGCCCCAAGGGCTGTACCAACTCCACCCTCGCTCTCGATTCTTCCAATGCCCGCACCACGAAACGCGACTCCCAGGTGGGTGGCCCGGCCACCACCAGGATACGGGGTGGCCCGGCCGGCCGTACCAGTGCGGCGGCCGTGCGGCTCTCTCCGCCGGCGGATACCGTCCAGCTCTGCCACCCCTCTTCGAGTGGCCGCACCCGGAGGCCGCCCTCCCCCCACCCCGCCCCCCCCACCACCACCCGAGCGCTGTCGAGCACCGCCCCTCCACTCGAAAGCCGTACCAAGACGGTGTCGTCCGGCCCTTCCCGTACTCGAAACAAGATAGCCGCGGCGCGGCCGGTCCGCATGGGCGCGGGGTCGGGGACCACCAGCCGGGGCGGTACGAAGGGGTACGCCACGATCAAGGGCGCGCGAGCCGCCCCGGCCGATAGGAGCGACAGCTCCGGGGCCGAGGGCGGCTCTTCCGAATCGCGCAGGAGCGCGGAAGCGGAGAAGAACCCGTCCGCCAAGCGCGCGGGATCGGCCGCGTCCGCAGGTGAGACTCGCAACACCTCTTCATCGCCCCCTCCCTCCTCGCCCAGACCGGAGGCCAGCAGGAGTAGTAGCAGCGCCAGGAGTAAGCCGCGCAGAAGCCAAGCGCTGCCGTCGGCGTTCATCTGGTGAGGGCGTAGACGATGATATTGACCCCCATGCGGGTGTTATCCACCGCCATAAAACGTTTGTTCTCGGCGTGGTAGTTCCACTCCGAGGAGTAGTCCTTGGTGGAGTAGAGGAGTCCGACTCTTCCATCCACGGTCACCCCGTAGAGGTGGTCATGGACGATGCCGTCGCCCCACCCGCTCAGTTCGTGGCCGGTGGTGGGCGGGCCCTCGTCGAAGACGAAGAAGGTCCGGTATAGCTCGTGATGGTGCGGGATCTCTTGCAGGGCGCCGGGGCCAAAGAGGCGCGCGATTTCGGCGGTCACGGTGCGGTGGAAGGCGCCGTCGACGTCGCTGTTGTGGTCGTCGATGAACAAGAATCCGCCCCGCTCCACGTACTCCAGCAGGTTGCGCGACTCGCGGGCGGTGAACTGGACCGGTAGGTGGCCGGTCAGGAAAACAAACGGGTGACGGAAGAGTTCGCGGCCCCCAAGATCCACGATGACCCCCTCGCGCGCCACGGGAATGGCGGTGTAGCGGGCGATGGAGTGAATCAGGTTGGAGGGCACCAAGGGAGCGGCGTCCCAATTTCCCGAGGCGTAGCGGACGGTGGCGAAGACGAACGGCTCGGGGGGGCTGACCGGCGCCGTGGCCGCCAGCCAGGGGAGCGGAAAGAGCAGCGTCGCGAGAGAGCGCGCTGTCACGGCGTCTCCCCGGCGAGCAGCCGGAAGTAGCGGGCCGACGCCGGGCCGGAGGCGGCGCGAACGGGTTCGGCTCCGCCCCGGCCGGCCGGGGAGAGGAGGACCCGGGCCCGGGCCAGGAGCCGTGAGGCAGCGTCTAAACGGCCCCGAGCAGCCTCTTCGCCCGCTCGTGACACCAGGGCGGCGGCGTTAGGGTCGGCACCTTGCTTCAGGAGCCGGGCGGCTTGCTCCGACAGGAGCCGGGACCCTTCGCTCGGAGAGAGCGTGCTCAGCCGGTTCTCGACCCCGGCGAGCCAGCTATCCGGCCCAACCCCGGCGGCGGGCCGGAGGGGGCGGCGGCGCGCGGGGCTGACCCCGTCCGTCTCGCCCGTGCCCCGTGTCTCGGGCACGTCTACCACCGGCGCGGTGACTTCGCCGCGGGCGTACACCCGCTCGGCGTCCCTGCTCTCTATGATGATCTCCAGAGCGCGGTACTGGTGGGGGATCGCCTGCGCCGGGCTACCCTGGTTCAGCTCCCGCTCGGCCGCCCACATGGCGTTATAGGCGTCCAGGAGCGGGTGGTCTACCGCGATGATGGGGGCTTCGTCGTGCCGGTGGGCGTACTCCTCGGGTCGGCCCGTTCCCGTGGCCGCCGACGCCTCCTCCAAAACCTCCTCGCGCCGGTCCTCTTGGTCTTCTTGGCCTGGCTCGTGATCCTGCTCTTCGGCGCCGTGGTCGTGGCCCCCCGGCTGGTGCTCGTCCTGAAAGCCGATCTCCAGGTCCCGCGGCTGGATGCCGGGGGTAACTCGGGTGAAGATCTGATCCCCTACCCGGGTGCGCAGCCGCCGCTGGAGCGCAGCGATATCTCCGGCCTCCTCCAGTACTTCGGCTGGGGGAGTCTCTGCCACCCGGTCGCGCAGCTCTTCGGTCATGATAATGAGCGTGCGCTGGCTCAGGATGGGGTCTTGCTCCAACTCGAGAGGAGCGCCTATCAGGGTGGTTACCGTATAGAGTTCGTCCTCTCGGGCCACCCGGATTACCCGTGTCTCCGAGACGCCCTCTCCCGGTCCAGTAACGGTGTTCCGGTCGCGGGCCACGGCCCGAAAGTGGACCACGTCTCCGGGGTGCAGGTCGAGCCCGGCCAGGGCCACGGCAGCCTCTCCTGTTACCGACCCCCCTCCGCCGCGCCGGGTTCGGTCCCAACCGGTAACGCCCTGCTCGAAAGAGTACGACTCGCCGCTCCCGCGGGTGCGTATCCAGCCAAGGGCGAAGCTGCCCACGCCGTGGTCGTCGCTCGCCCCGGCCCGGAAGTGGACGGTACCCCGCCCCGCCGCTAGCACCATGTCTTCGCCGGGCGCGTGCAAGGTTACTTCGGGCGGTCGGTCGGGGGTGACCGATACGGGGACCACCCGTCGCGCCTGCGCGCCGCCTTCGCCCTGGGCCCAGAACGACAGCCCCCGATCTCCGGGCCTTACCGTCCACGCCGCGTGCCAGCTGCGAGCTCTCCATTCAACCGGGAGTGCGCGGCCGTCGAGAAGGCGCACTTCCAGCCGGGGCCAGAAACCAACCCCCTCCACGCGCACCCGGGAACCGGCCAAAGCCGCCAGCACGCCGGCGCCGGGCACGCTGTACTCGGGGGCGCGGGTGTAAGCGGGCGGGCGGATGGTCCAGCGGAACTCCCCGAACACCGCCGCGCCGCCCTCTGCTCCGGGCACGGTGTCGCGCGGGTAGACGGGCGGGGGGAGGGGGTGGTCGGACGGAGAGAGCCAACGGCCGGCGAGAGCGGGGCCGCCGCCGGGGTAGATCAGTAGTAGCGCCAGGGTGGGAAGTGTGGCCGCACCCAAGCTTAGCGACGCCACCGATGGGAGCATCGGGGTGAGCCGGCGGACGTCGAGCTGCTCCCTGAGCCCGGCGACCTGCCGAAGGAGGGCACGGGCGGCGGGAGTGTCCTTCGTTCCGGCCGAGAGCGCGGTAACCAGGCGGTTGTCCAGGGCGGGTTCCCGTTCTTCCAGGTAGAGGGCCACCCGTTCGTCACTGGGACTGAGCCGGAGCCGCCGGGACTTCCACGCCAGGGGCAGCAGCGCGGCGCACAGGGGAAGGTAGCGCAGTACGCGGCGGAGCTCGGGAGAGAGCCCCACCAAAAGGTCCACGGCGACCAGGAGAACGGCTGCTCCCAACAGCAAAGTAAGCGATGATAGCACCGACACCAGCACGGATCGCAACACCAAACGGCGCCGCGCCGGGCCGATTAGCCCGGGGAGCCAGGTAAGGGTTGCCGTTGGTGCTGTCATCAACTCTCTCTCCGTCTTGTCGCCACCACTGTCTCCAGAACCGCCGTGGCCAGCGCCGCGAGCAGGAACCACCTCCAGAGCGGGACGCCCTCGGCCGGGCCCAGCCACGAGCGCAGCTGTACGGTACGGCCCCCCTCTCCCCGCAGCACCTGTAAAGCGCCCGCGTCCAGAGGCTGCTTATCCATACCGGGAGCGGGGCCACCGGTTCCGGGCTGGCATCCGGCCGCCAACCGAGCCAGCAGCTCCGGATAACCGGGGTCGAGCGGCAGCTCGCCACCCTCCGGGGAGGCGGCCAAAAAGACCGCGCACCCCGCGCCCACCCGGCTCGCCGCGGCGGCCGGGCGGCCGTCGCTCCAGCGGGCTAAAACGCGAGCGCCTGGCCGGGCGCGACCCCGGGAGGAGCCCGCCGCCCCAGACAGCGTTGAGCCGCCCGGCAGGAAGATCGGTCCGCCGGCCACTACTGCTTCGTCAAAGGTCCACGGCAGCACCCCTCGCAGTAGCGGCGAAACGCCGCCCCCGCCGGCCACCACCGTGGCGCCACTGCGCACCCGTTCCAGGAGCGCGGCGGCGTCAATACCCGCCGTGTCCGCGATAAGGTACACGCCGGCGGGGTCTCGGTCCGCGGCTGTCCAGCCGGACGCCTCGAGCGCGGCCGCGGCGTAACCCTTTCCCCCCAGCACCCGGAAGGTGCCGGGCTCGCCAGCAAGGGGAGAAGAGCTAGCTCTTTCTTCCCCGCCGGAAACGCGAACGAGCTGGAGCCGCCCCGGCCAAGCGAGCTCGCGCAGGGCGCCGGTTCCCTCCCCCCACCCCCGCCATGAAAAATCCGACACCAGCGTGACACGCAGCGAATCCGCTTCCGCGAGCGCCCGCCCGGCCGGCCGGATGGAAGCAAGTGCTGCCCGGTAGTCGCTCGCCCCCCTTCCCCGATGGCTGGAGGCGAGGGAATCGAGCCGGGCGCGCGTGACCTGGTCGGGCGGGATCAGCTCGTACACTGTGTCGAAGAGGACCAAGCCAGCCCGCCGATTCCGCGCTAGATCCACCGCCTTTCCCCACCCCACCCCTGCCAACCCCCGGTCGAGAATTACCAGCTCCACCGTTCCCTGGCGGTGAGGCACCCAGCGGGGAGCCGAAAAGCTGGCGCCCGCCAACAGGAGCAAAGTAACTCGCAGCAGGAGCAGGAAGAGGTCGGAGGGGCGGCGGTTGAGGCGCAGGGTGGCGCGCGCTCCCGGCTCGAGGAAGCGGGCGGTGGGCAGCGGCGCCCTCTCCGGCGGACGGCGGGCGATAAGGTGGAGGATAAGGGGGATCGCCGCAGCCGCCAGGGCGGCGTATAGGAACCCCGGTTGGGCAAAGTCGAGCACGCGCTAAAAGACGGTTGAAGGAGTTAAACCCCGCGCGCGGCTACCCAGACGGCCAACGCCCGCTCGAGCGGATCGCGGGTGGTGAGCGGAAGGTACTCCGCTCCCCGGTCGCGCAGCCCGGCCGCGAGGCGCGCGTAGTAGCGCCCCAAGCGGCGCGTGTACCCCTGGTCCTTTTCCGGAACGGCGGGGATCTCTTGCTCGGGACTCTCCGGGTCAAAGAAGCGGCCAGCGCCCGGCGGCTCGTCGCCCAACTCCGCCGGGGTCAAGATACGCATAACCATGACCTCGTCTCCCCGCGCCCGCAGCCGTCCCACCGCGCTGAGGAGAAAGTCCCCATCGTCCGGCTCCAGCAGATCCGAGATCAAGATTACCCGTCCCCGCCGCGGCAGACGCTCACCCACCCGGTCCAGCACCCGCGACGCACCCCCGGCTCCATCCGTACTGAGCCGCTCCAACTGGAGCAAGAGGTCGTGCAGGTGGCCCTTGCGGTTACGGGGAGGGAGCAGCAGCCGGTCGCCGCCGCCGAAGGTGGCCAGTCCCACGGCGTCGCTTGACGCCAGCATCAGGTGCCCCAGCACGGCCGCCAGCAGGACCGCGTAGCGGTGCTTGGTGAGACCGCTTCGGCCCGCGTACGCCATCGAGCGGGAGCCGTCGAGAACCAGGTAGGCCCGCAGATTGGACTCTTCCCGGAACTCCCGCGCGTAGAGCCGGTCGGTGCGGCCGTACAGCTTCCAGTCCAGGTACCGGAGGTCGTCTCCCTGCTGGTAGGGCCGGTGGCGCGCGAACTCCTCGCCCGAGCCCCGGTGCGGCGAGCGGTGGCGGCCAGCCACGAAGCCGCCCACCACCCGCCGGGCGATGATCTCCAGGCCGCCGAGCCGCTCCAGCAGCTCGGGAGAGAGCAGAGTGCCTGCGGCGGCCGGCACGCTTACAGGCCGCTCACCGGCGGCTCGACCCGCCGGGTAACGGCGTCGACCAGATCGTCGGCGTCTACGCCCTCGGCCTCGGCGTGAAAGTTCAGCAAAACACGGTGCCGTAGGGCCGGGTGCGCTACCGCCCGGACGTCTTCCGGGGTGATATGCACACGTCCGTGTAAGAAAGCGCGCGCCTTGGCCCCCAGGATGAGCGACTGGCCGGCGCGGGGGCCAGCCCCCCACCGCACCCACTTGGACACCTCTGGGACCGCGGACCGGTCGTCCGGCCGGGTGGCGCGTACCAGGGCGGCCGCGTAACGGTAGAGCGAATCGGCAACGGGGAGCTGGCGCACGTGGCTCCGGGTTTCCAGGATGCGCTCCGCGTCCAGCACCCGGGTAAGCCCAACTTCGTCGCCGCCGGTGGTTTGGGCCAAAATCTCGATCTCTTCGGGCTCGGATGGGTAGTCGAGCCGGATGTAGAGCATGAAACGGTCGAGTTGGGCCTCGGGGAGAGGGTAAGTGCCCTCCTGCTCGATGGGGTTCTGGGTGGCGAGCACGAAGAAGGGCTGGGGCAGGAGCAGGTCCTCGCCCCCAGCGGTCACGCGTCCCTCTTGCATCGCCTCCAACAGGGCGGCCTGGGTTTTGGGCGGGGTACGGTTGATCTCGTCGGCGAGCAGCACGTTGGTGAACACCGGGCCGCGCAGAAAACGGACCCCCCGCCGGCCGGTGGCGCGGTCTTCCTCCATCACCTCGGTGCCGGTAATGTCACTCGGCATCAAGTCGGGGGTAAACTGGACCCGCCGGAACTCCAACGACATCGCCTCGGCGAGCGTGCGCACCAGCAGAGTCTTGGCCAGACCCGGCACCCCCTCGAGCAGGCCGTGGCCGCCGGCTAGCAGACAGATCAGCACCTCCTCCACCGCCTGGCGCTGGCCTACGATGCGCTTGCCGATCTCTGCGCTGAGAGCTTCCGCCGCCCCCCGTAGCGCGTCGATCATCTGTTCGTCGGTCAGCATCACACGCTCCTCCGGGTCACGCGGGTATCGGCTCCTCCGGCCGGCCCCGGTAAGCGGCGGGCGGGTCGTGGCGCGCCCCGGAGCGGTCTTGCAGCGGGCGGACCTCCCGCTTTCTGCTGCGCAGCGCGCTGATCGCGTCGGCCGCCGCCGACGCCGCCGACATGGTGGTGATATACGGCACCCCGTGGGCCAGGGCGGCGCGGCGGGTAGCGTAATCGTCATACTGGGACTGCTTGCCGAGAGGCGTATTGATGAGCAGGGCTACTTCGCCGGAGATGATGCGGTCGGCCATGTTCGGGCGTCCTTCGTTCACCTTGTAGACGTGCTCGCAGGGGACGCCGCGTTTGCGCAGGTAGCGCGCGGTACCGTCGGTGGCGAGCACCCGGAACCCCATATCGTGGAGTCGCCGTATCACCGGCGTGACCGCCGGCTTGTCGCGGTCGTTCACAGTCACGATCACCGTGCCTTGTAAAGGAAGCGGCATGCCGGCGGAGATCTGCGCCTTGGCGAAGGCCATGCCGAAGGAGTCGTCGATACCCATCGCCTCGCCCGTGGAACGCATCTCCGGACCGCAGAGGGGGTCCACGCCCGGGAGCTTCAGGAAGGGGAAGACCGCCTCCTTGACCGCCACGCCGTGGGGAGACAGCTCGCCGGGAAGATCGAACGCCGCCAGCCGCTCTCCGGTCATGAGACGAGCGGCTACGCGGGCGAGTGGCACGCCGGTGGCCTTGGAGACAAAGGGCACGGTGCGGGAGGCGCGCGGATTCACTTCGAGCACGTACACCACCCCGTCAACGATGGCAAATTGGAGGTTGATCAGCCCCACCACCCTCAACTCCAGGGCGAAACGCCGCGTGAGGTGGCGGATCTCGTTAAGCTCCCGATCGCTGAGCTTGTAAGCGGGCAGCACGCACGCCGAATCCCCGGAGTGTACGCCCGCCTCCTCGATATGCTGCATGACTCCGCCGATCACCACGCTCTCGCCATCGCACAAGGCGTCCACGTCGACCTCGACCGCGTCCTCCAGGAAGCGGTCGATGAGGACCGGGCGGTCTCCCGAGACGAGCAGTGCCTGTTCAAAGAAGCGGCCGAGAGTGTGTTCGTCGTAGACGATCTCCATGCCCGCTCCGCCCAGCACGTAGCTCGGCCTGAGCAGCACCGGATAGCCGATGCGTCCGGCGACGGCCGCGGCTTCGTCCCCGCTCGCCGCCATCCCGTTGGCTGGTTGCTCCGCGCCGATCTCTCGCGCCAGCCGCTCGAACCGCTCCCGGTCCTCGGCCCTGTCGATGGCGTCGGCCGGCGTACCGAAAATCGGCACTCCGGCTCGTTCCAAGGAGGCTACCAGCTTGAGCGGCGTCTGTCCGCCCAGCTGCACGATCACGCCGTCGGGTTGCTCCACCCGCACGATCTCGAGCACGTCTTCCACGGTGAGCGGCTCGAAGTATAGCTTGTCCGATGTATCGAAGTCGGTGGAGACGGTCTCCGGGTTGGAGTTGACCATGATCGTCTGCCAGCCCGCCTCGCGCAGCGCCAGCGCCGCCTGCACGCAGCAGTAGTCAAACTCGACACCCTGGCCGATGCGGTTGGGACCGCTACCCAAGATCATGACCTTGCGGCCCTCGCTGGGCTCGGCCTCGTCTTCGCTGTCGTAGGAGGAGTAGAGGTACGGAGTGAGGGCCGGAAACTCACCCGCGCAGGTGTCGACCCGGTTGAAAACCGCCTCCACCCCGAGCTCCGCCCGCCTGCGGCGCACCACCTCCTCGGTCTCGCCTCCGAGCCGGGCGAGCTGACCATCCGAAAACCCCATCTGCTTCATCCGGCGGAGCTCTTCGGAGTCCGGCAGTGACAGCTCCCGGTACCACTCCCCGGCCTCTACCAACGTGTTCAGCTGGGCGATAAACCACGGGTCGAGCCCAGTGAGCCCCGAGACGCGCCCCACGCTCCACCCCCGCTCCAGCGCCCGCTTGATCTGAAAGGGGCGCTCGGGTGTGGGGCGCCGCAGCGCCGCCTCCAACCCAGCGTCGCTGGCGTCGGGGAGCCCGTCGGTTCCGGGTTCCGAAGCTGTCTCCCACCCGTCTCGCCCGCTCTCCAGCGCCCGGATCGCTTTCTGCCA
Organism: Longimicrobiaceae bacterium; assembly: GCA_050732775.1. Classification (GTDB taxonomy): domain Bacteria; phylum Gemmatimonadota; class Gemmatimonadetes; order Longimicrobiales; family Longimicrobiaceae; genus JBOHRN01. The sequence goes on from JBOHRN010000046.1 coordinate 54,001, forward strand.
CGCCGCGTGGAAGGTGCGACCGATGGCCATCGACTCTCCGATGGCCTTCATCTGCACCCCCAGAGTGCGGTCAGTGGAGGGGAACTTCTCGAAGGCGAAGCGGGGAAACTTGACCACCACGTAGTCGAGCACCGGCTCGAAACACGCCGAGGTGGTGCGGGTGATGGCGTTGGGGAGCTCGTCGAGCCGGTAGCCCACGGCCAGCTTGGCGCCGACCCTGGCGATGGGGTAGCCGGTGGCCTTCGAGGCGAGGGCCGAGGAGCGGGAAACACGCGGGTTCATCTCGACCACCAGCAGCTCCCCGTCAGCGGGGTTGACGGCGAACTGAACGTTGCACCCCCCCGCCTCCACGCCGATCTCCCGGATGACGGCTAGGGCGGCCGAACGCATGCGCTGGTACTCGAAGTCCGAGAGTGTTTGCGCGGGGGCCACTGTGATGGAGTCGCCGGTGTGGACTCCCATGGGGTCCACGTTCTCGATCGAACAGACCACTATGGCGTTGTCCGCGCCGTCTCGGACCACCTCCAGCTCGAACTCCTTCCACCCGATTACCGAACGGTCGACTTGGAGTTGGCCGACGGGGGATAGGGCCAGCCCCAGCCGCGCCTGCGCCTCGAACTCTTCCCGGTTGTAGGCGATGCCGCCACCCGAACCGCCGAGCGTGAAGGAGGGACGGACGATGGCGGGGTAGCCGGTCTCTTCCACGATGGCTAGGGCCTGGTCCAGGGTGCGGGCGAAGCCGCCGTGCGGCACGGCCAGCCCGACGCGGGCCATCGCCCGGGCAAATTCTTCCCGGTCTTCGGCCGTGCGGATCGCACGCGCGTCGGCGCCGATCAGCTCTACCCCGTGCCGCTCCAGCACTCCCGAGTCGTGCAGCTCCAGCGCCACGTTCAGAGCCGTCTGGCCTCCCATGGTGGGGAGGATGGCGTTGGGGCGCTCCACCTCGATAACCCGCTCGACCCACTCCGGGGTGATCGGTTCGATGTAAGTGGCGTCGGCGACGTCGGGATCGGTCATGATCGTCGCCGGGTTGGAGTTGACGAGCACCACCCGGTACCCCTCCTCGCCCAGGGCGCGGGCCGCCTGGGTGCCCGCGTAGTCGAACTCGGCCGCCTGCCCGATCACGATGGGGCCGGAGCCGAGCAGGAGAATACTCTGGATGTCGGTGCGTCTAGGCATGGATTACGGGGCGCTGAACCCTTCGAGCCCGGCCGCTACTCGAACATATCCCACGCCTGCTCCAGGTCCTTCTTGGAGTATACCCGGAAGGCGGTGAGGGTAGAGGTTCGCTCGATGCCCTCCACCCCGGCTATATCCTCGGTTACCACCGTGGCTACCCGCTCGTACTCGGGCACCCGCACGATGGCCACCAGATCGTGCTCGCCCGAGACCGAGTAGACTTCGGCCACGCCGTCTATGCCGGCGATACGGCGGGCGATCGCGGGGATGTCTCCGGGATGGGCCCGGATCAGGACTACCGCGGCGACCATAAAACCTCCGTGAGTGGGGAGTAAGGAGCGGACGGGAAATGGACGTGCCTGGGAGGCTGCCCGCAAGGTCACCCGGCCGACTATTCGCGTGGCGCCGGAGGAAGCTCGCGGAAGCGGTATACGATCACCCCCCGGTCGGTAACCTCGGAGTCGACCCGGACGCCGTCGTCGAGGGAGGTTAGAACCTTGTCGGCCCGGGTGAGGGGCCAGTTCAGTACCGCCGCCACCTCGCTCACGGTCAGCAGGCCACCGTTTCTGGCCGCCAGCCGGAGTACCGGCCTCTGAAACGCGGCTAGCAGCGCGTCGCGCCTGCTTTTACGCTCGCGTAGGGCCGCTCGATAGGAACCGTACGCCAACGCTGCAGAAACGGTGGCCATGACCAGAGCGGCGTAATCGACTTCCCCGGCCACACCAACGTAGAGGAAGAGGAGGGCGAGCGCGGCCAGCAACCACCCGGTTGTCCGTCGCGCCCGCTCTTTGCCCTGAGAGGGCACCCCCGCCACCTCTCTGTCCAGGCGCGCGGCCGCAACCCGGCGCGCCCCCTCGCCCCAGTTGAGTCCGCAGCGGGGGCAAACCTGGTGCTCCTTGCGGGCCAGGTAGTAAATTATCCCGGCGGCGCCGAACAGCCAGGCGGTGAGCACGGCCAGCCCCACCAGAGCGGCCATGTGCAGCCCGCGCGAGAAGTACGGCAACCCCTCGCCCCGGTACCGGCAGCGGGGGCAAACCGGAACCGAAGCGTACGGCAAATCGGTGGATAAGTCGGTCAAGCTGTCCATCGGCGGCGCCAGCGGCGAGGAATCATCTCTTTAGCAGGTAGTACGGCCGTTCGCCAGAAAAGATTCGCCGTGACCCTTCTCCGCCTCGCCGCACCGATCGCCCAGCTCGGTCTCTGGCTCGGCGCCGCCGGGTGCGCCCCCACCCTCCCCCCGCCCGCTCCGGACACGCCGCTCTCGGTGGTGCTCCTCTCCATCGACGGGCTCCGGCCCGACGCCATCCACCCGCAGCGAACGCCCACTCTTTGGCGGCTGATGGAGCAGGGAGCGTATACGCTCCGTGCCCGCACCACGCTGCCCAGCTACACTCTCCCCTCCCACACCTCGATGCTCACCGGAGTAGGGCCGGACGTCCACGGCGTGGCTTGGAACGAAGACCGGGTGAGTGCGGTGGGGTACGTGGAGACGCCCACGGTCTTCGACCTGGCGAACGCCCGGGGCATCGAGAGCGCGGCCGTGCTCGGCAAGCGTAAGCTCCGGCATCTGACCCGGCCGGGCTCCCTGGGCCGGCTGATCTACCCCCGCGAGACCCTTTACCGGTTGGCGCCGGAGGTGGTGGCCGCGGTCGAAAGCATCCTCCTCTTCGAGCGGCCGCGGCTCCTCTTTGTCCACCTGCCCGACCCCGACGTCCTGGGGCACGCCTTCGGGTGGATGTCCGGGCCGTATCTGGGGGGCGTGCGCCGGGCCGACGCCGCCGCCCACCGCCTCCTCGGCGCCGCCCAGAGGGCGTACGGGGACCGCTTCGTAATCATCGTCACAGCCGACCACGGGGGCAGCGGCCGGGACCACGGCAGCGCTTCGGACGACGACGTACTCATCCCCTGGATCGCGTGGGGCGCCGGTGTCCGGCGGGGTGAGGTAGCCCGGCCGGTGCGGACTTTCGACACCGCGGCCACGGTGCTGCGGCTGCTGGAGATCGAGGTGCCGGAGGGGCTGCGGGGGAGGGTGGTGGAAGAGGCGTTGGGGGCGCCTACCAGCGCGACCGCTCGCCGCGCACGTCCACGTGCAGAAAGGGTCCGCGGAGGGGCGGCCTGGTGTCGTACACCCCAGCGCCCCCTTCCAGCGTGGGGTAGCGGCGCACCACCCGCTCCAAGGCGAGGAGGATGAGCCGGGCGTCCGCGGCGTCGGCTCTGCCGTCACCGTTGAGGTCGTCCATCCACCCGTCCCCGTCGTTGTCGACGAACACGTCGGCCGCGTCGCCGTACATGTGGCGGGAGAAGGCGGCGCGCCCGTCACCGCCCGGCCCGTTGTACTGGGGTGTGCGGTAGCCGCTCAGGATAGAGAAGTGCCGGGCGCGTATGCCCATGGCACCGAGTTCGTCGAGCATCAGCTCCAGCTTGTCGATGAGCCGCAGGTCCAGCGCCACGTACTTGGGCCAAACCCGGTGCTGGTCCTTGGTCTTGAGATCGCCTAGCCGGACGCGGTCCGAGATGAGCAAGTCCTGATTGGCGGGCGTGATCTCCACCAACGCTACGGGAGCCCGGTACTCCGCGCCCGACGGCCCGCCCGCGGGGAATGAGCCCACGAAGTAGCCGTTCAGGAACCCCCCCTCGGAGACGAGCGCCGCGGCAAGGGTGAGCAGGCGGACCTCCCCGATCTTCTGGCTCCACCCGCTCCCGTTCAGTTGCAGCTCCCAGACTCCGGCCCGATCAGGGGCCAGGAGCACTCCCCGGTACGGCGATTCGCCCAGCAGATCCGGCTCTTCGGTCCCTAGTACGGGGAGCCACCGGTAGCTGATACCCGGGGGCGGCGCTCCCGCCCACTCCAGAGGAAGGTCCACGGTGTCGAGCGGGGTGGCGAGCACCGCCCGGAGCCGGCCGCTACGCCCGCGTGCCTCCCCGGCCAGCGCCACCCCGTACGCCGGCTCTTTTACCACCGAGACGGTTTTCTCCGGGGCCGGGGCCTGGGCCAGAACCGGAAAGCCGGCCAAGAGGGTGGCCAGCGCGGCGGCTAGAGAGCGACCGCGCGTCATGAGCGGGGGATGGGGGTGAGCCGTAACGCCTCCAGCACCGGGTGTCCCATCAGTTCGGAGCGGCCGGTGCGGACCCTGGCCAGAACGCGCACCCGCTGCAAGGGGGTGAGCCGCCGGGCCGCCGCGAGCTGGGACTCTTGCAGCAGGACGTACACGAAGCCGGGGTCGTTAACCAACCCCCTGACCAGGAGGTACGGCTCTCCCGGGGGAAGGTCCGCGCGCATCGGCTCTGCTTCCCGCAGGGCGAGAAACTGGAGGGTGAGGTCTACGGTTCTGCCGTTGAAGAGAGCCGGCTGCTCGCGCATGCGGGTCACGGTGGCGCCCGTCGCCACTCCTCCGCTCCCCTCTCCCCGCATCCACCCCTCCAAGCGCACCCGCACCCACGACCCTTCGCGCCCCAGCGGCCGTGGCGAGGCGTCCGGCCGCAGCACGGCCAGGGTATCCCCGCCGGGCGAGGCGAGCAGAACCGGCGCCTCCGGGGGCGGGGGCGGCGCGGCGTCCCCCGTGGCCGCGACCTCCTCGACAGACCTTCCCCAAATCCAGCCGCTCCGCCGTACCCGCACCCACTCCCCCCGCCGCTCCGCCTCTTCCACCAGCATACCCCCCAAGGCCCGCGCCAGCGGCGTGCCGGCGGGCCGGGAGTGAAGGGTTCCGCCTTGGGAACGGACGGCTAGCCGGTAGCCGTCACGGTCGACCTCCTCGAGCAGTGGCGCCGGCATCCACCCCTCCAGCACACCCTCCCTCCACCCCCCCTCGACTCGCCCGGGGAGGAGTTCGCTACCCTGGAGGACGACCGCCACCCGCAGTCCGTTTGGGGTGAGGCGGAAGTTTTCCTCGCCCGCCGTTACCCGCAGACGGGTCTGCTGGGCTTCCGCGCCGGCAACGCCCAGCAGGAGCGCGGCGAGGGCCAGGGCGAGAGACAAGAAAGGTGGCGGCTTCAAGGTGTCGGGTCTACTTTTATTTGTGATACCAAAGTAAATATTCCCGCTCGTGCGCAAGGTGTCAAACCCGACGTGAAAGATGATGGGGTGGCCGGTCCGGGCGTACTGCTGGTAATCCTGGACGGATGGGGGCTCAGGGAACCCGCCAGCGACAACGCTATCAGCCAGGCCCGGACCCCCACCTGGGACCAGCTCTGGAGTAGCGGCCGGTACCCGCGCGCCACCCTGCAGACCAGCGGCCGGGCCGTGGGGTTGCCAGACGGCCAGATGGGTAACTCCGAAGTGGGACACCTGAACCTCGGCGCGGGGCGGGTGGTGTCGCAATCGATCTTGCGTATCTCGGACGCCATCCGGTCGGGAGATTTTTTCCGCAACGACGCGCTGCAAAGTGCCGTCCGCGCCGTCAAGGAGCGGGGGAGCACCCTCCACTTGATGGGCTTGCTGGGGCCGGGCGGGGTCCACGCCGTGGACGACCACCTCCACGCCCTGCTCGACCTGGCCGCGCGGGAAGACGCGCCCCGGGTACGGCTCCACCTCTTCCTGGACGGCCGGGACACCCCGCCGAAGTCGGCGCGAGGGTACCTAACCGGCCTGCTGCGGCGCCTCGGGGGTGATGAAAGGGTTCGGATAGCCACGCTGGCGGGGCGGTACTTCGGCATGGACCGCGACCGGCGCTGGGAGAGGACCCGCCTGGCGTACCAGGCGGTGCTGGGCCGGGGAGCTGTATCCAGCGATCCGGTGCAGGCGTTGGAGCAAGCGTACGCGGCCGGTGAGACCGACGAGTTCGTGACCCCCCGGGTGCTGGTCGATCGGGGAGGTGAGCCGGTGGGGGTCATGCGGGAGGGGGACGTAGTCATTTTCTTTAACTTCCGCGCCGACCGGGCCCGCCAGCTCTGCCGCGCGCTGGCCGAAGACGGCTTCGACAACTTTGCCACGGCGGGGCGGCCGCGGGTGGAGCTCGTTACCCTCACGGAGTACGACAGCGACTTCTCCTTTCCCGTGGCCTTCCCCGCACTGGAGTTACGGGAGACCCTAGCCGACGCTCTGGCCGACCACGGACTGCGCGGCTTCCGCACGGCCGAAACCGAGAAGTATCCGCACGTCACGTACTTTTTCAACGGCGGCTGGGAAGACCCCCCGGCTGGGGAGGAGAGGCGCCTGGTCCCTTCTCCCAAGGTGGCCACTTACGACCTACAGCCCGAGATGAGCGCACCCGGGGTCACCGACGGGCTCCTGGAGGCGGTCCGCTCGCGCCGCTTCTCCTTTCTGCTTTGCAACTACGCCAACCCCGACATGGTGGGCCACACCGGCGTGCTCGAGGCGGCGGTTCGCGCCGTGGAGGCGGTCGACCAGTGCGTGGGCCGGGTGTTGGCTGCGTGCCGCGAGACGGGCACCACCCTGCTGGTGAGCGCCGACCACGGTAACTGCGAGCAGATGTACGACCCCGAGACCGGCGGCCCCCATACGGCCCACACCACCAACCCGGTGGGCATACTGCTGGTGGAGCCGGAGGACGCCCGGACCGCCGGCGCCTTGGAGCACGGCGCCCTGTGCGACGTGGCCCCCACCGTGCTCGGGCTACTCGACGTGCCCCAGCCGACGGAGATGACCGGCCGGGACCTCCGCCGCTTGTCGGGGTAGGAGCCAAGGGATAGCTTCTCGCCGCGATCCGACTCCACCGTCAATACCCCGTTTTCATGACACGCTTCCTCTTTGCCGCGGCCGCACTGGCGGTCGCCGCCCCGGCCGCGGCCCAGGAGATCGACTCCCCCTACCGCTACCTGGAAGAGACCAAGGCCCTCGGCGGCTACGGCGGATACCTGTGGACCGGGCGCGGAGAGATCGGCGCCGGCCCGGCCCCCGCACCGCTGGCCGGACTCCGCTTCTCGGTCCGCTTCGCCGGACCCGCCTACGGCGACTTCCGGCTCGGCTTCTCGCCCAGCGAACGGACGGTGTACCGAGCCGCCGAGCCCGGCGACACCACCTTGGTCAAGGTCGGCACTGCCTCTGCCCCGCTGGTGATCGCCGAAGCCGGGCTCCGCTTCCAAGTCACCGGTCCGCGCAGTTGGCGAAAGCTGGCGCCTTACCTGGCCGCCTCGGGCGCGCTCGCCGCCGACCTGGGGCGAGGCGACGACTTCGAGGAAGAGGTCCCCGAGGATGAGCGCTTCGACTTCGGTCCGGCCCTTGCGGTCGGAGTCGCCGCCGGGACCGACTGGTACCTGTCCGAGCGGCTCTCGCTCAACCTCGAGCTGCGGGACTACATCTGGCGGCTCCAGGTCCCCGACGGTCTACGAGCGGCGGCGAGCGAAGAGCGCCAGTGGATTAACAACCTGGCACTGACCGTGGGCGCGGCCCTCCACTTTTGAGCGAGCATGATGGCTAACGACTTCGACCAGACCGACGACCTGGCTTCCCTCAGCGACGACGAGTTGTACGACCTGGTGCGGGAGCAGTTGCGAGACAACTCGGGCGTGGACACAGCCGCCATCGACGTCTCGGTAAAAGACGGCCGGGTGACCCTCTCGGGCAGGGTGGGCACCGAAGAGGAGGTGCGGGTAGCCGAGCGCGTCTTGGACGACACCCTGGGCTTGACCGACTACGCCAATGAGTTGATGGTCGGTGACCTGGCTCGCGGCGAGGCGGCGGCTGGACCCGGCCCACCCCACGACGAGATGGAAGGCATCTTGGGCGGGGAGGACGACGACCAGTCCGACACCGCCGAACACCTGGACGAGACCCCCGACGAGCAGGAGTACGGTACGCGAGACCTCCAAGACGCCATCGAGAAGGGTATCCCTTACTCACCCCCCGACCGCGCGACGCCTGAAGGCCACGGGTAAGGGTACTTTTCTCGGCGCCATTTTGGCGGGCGGGGAGTCGCGCCGCTTCGGTTCGGCCAAGCCCCTCGCCCTTCTCTGCGGCCAGACCCTGGCCGAGCGGCTCGCCGGAGCCCTCGCGGGGGTGGTGGGCCGGGTGGTGGCGGTGGCTCCGCACTCCGGCTCCCTCGCGGAAACGGGGCTAGCCCTGGTTCCGGACCTGCTCCCCGGCCGCGGGCCACTCTCAGGCGTACACGCGGCCCTGACGGCGGCTAGGGAAGAAGGTTGCCGGGGCGTACTCGCGGTGGCGTGCGACCTGCCCCTGGTGCCGAGAGAGCTGCTGCGGCTGCTCGCCGCCGGGGCGGCCGCTCACCCGCGCCCGCCCCTAGCCCCCGAAAGCCGGGGTCCGCGCGGCTTCGAGCCTCTGTGCGCCTGCTGGCCGGTCTCATCGCTCGACCGGCTGGAAGCGTACCTAGTCGACGGTGGCCGCGAGGCCGCCGCTTTCTTTCGAGAGTCGCGCGGCCGCCTTCTACCCCTCTCGCAGGTAGAACGGATCGGAGACCCCGAGGTGATCTTCCTGAACGTAAACACGCCCGCCGACCTGGAGCGAGCGCGCGAGGCTTTGAAGCAAAGGGAGCCGCGGCGGTGAAAGCGGATTGGCTCTCGGCCTCCGACGCGCTCGCGGCCGTTCTCTCGCGCGTTTCGCGCCTGCCCGCCGAGAAACGGCCCCTGCTCCAGTGCAACGGCCTGGTTCTGGCCGAAGAGGTCACCTCTCCCCTAGACCTACCCCCGTGGGACAACAGCGCCATGGACGGCTTCGCCGTACGGAGCGAAGACGTCCATGGCGCCTCGCGCGACGCCCCGGCCCGCCTGCGGGTGATCGGCGAGGTCTACGCGGGCGGCCGCCCGGAGACGGCCGTGGAGCCGGGTACGGCGGTGCGGGTCATGACCGGCGCGCCCGTGCCCGCTGGCGCCGACGGCGTGGTACGGCTCGAGCACACCGACGCAGCCGCGGGCGGCGAGGTAGCTGTATTTGACAGCTCGGACGCGGGTCGGAATATCCGCCTCCGGGGCGAGGACGTGCGCCGCGGGGCGGCCGTACTGGAGCCGGGCGGGGTGCTCTCGCCCGCCGCTCTCGGCCTGGCCGCCTCTGTCGGACGCGCCCAACTGTCGGTAACCAGGCCGCCGCGGGTGGGCATCCTCGCCACCGGGGACGAGCTGGTGGGGGTCGGGGAGTTCGACCGGGTGCGCGCCGGCGAGCGGATCGTCTCTTCCAACTCCTACCTTCTGGCTGCTCAAGTCGAAGAGGCCGGCGGGGAGCCGGTCGACCTGGGCATCTCTCCGGATCGGCCGGAAGCGCTGCGGGAGCGGCTCGAGGGGGCGAAGGAGCTCGACCTTCTGGTGACCACCGCCGGGGTGAGCGTGGGCGATCGGGACCACCTGCGCGAAGTGTTTGCGGGGATGGGGGGAAAGCCGGTTTTCTGGCGCGTGCGTATCCGGCCGGGCTCTCCCCTCGCCTTCGGAATCCTCGCCGGGGTACCGTGGTTCGGGCTGCCCGGGAACCCGGTCTCCAGCGGGGTGACCTGCGAACTCTTCGTACGCCCCGCCCTTCTCAGGATGGCGGGGCACCGGGCCGTGCACCGCCCCGTGGTAGAGGCAAGGTTTCGCGGGCGCTACCCCGGCAAAGAGGGGCTCGTCCACTTCGTGCGCTGCCGGCTGTCTGGAGGTGGAGAAGAGGAGTGGCTGGCCGAGCCCACGGGGCCGCAGGGATCGGGGGTGCTTAGCTCTCTCGCGCGCGCGGACGCCCTTGCGGTGGTGCCTGAGGAGCCGGGCTCGCTCGCCGACGGCGACCCCGTCCGGGCTCTGCTCCTCGGTGGCCGCCCGTACGTGGAAGAACCGGCCTTCTAGAGGGCGCCGGAAGTGGCGGCGGTCCTATTCGGACTCACTCCTCGCGTGTGTCCTCCAGGACGAACCACACCTTCACCTTGACCTGAAACTCGTTCACGCCTCCGTCACGGAGGTAGCCGCGCTGCTCCACCACCTCGAACCACTGCAGGTCGCGCATCTTCTTGGCAGCCCGCGCGACTGCCTCCCGGACCGCGGCGTCGAAGCTGTCGGGCGAGGTACCCACCAGTTCGATCGCCTTGTATACGTGAGTCATCGTCTCCTCCGGTCATGAGTGATCTCAGGGCCGGAAGAAGCAAGAGGTGTTCCAACTCCAGCTCCAGAGGTCCGGCCCGAAGCCGAAACGTAAGCTGAACCCTCTACCCAGAAGCGGAGCGGCCAGCCGGTGGCGCGGGTGACTCCGACGCGGGGACCACGCGCCACCCGCGCCGGAGTCACCGGCTGGCCCGGCAGCAGGTAGAGCGGGGGACGGGAGAGGTCGTGGCCGTTCAACCCGGAAGTGACTCCCAGGGCGCGAGCCAGGTTGCCCGGCCCGCGCATCAGCTCCCGCTCGGGGCGGCCGCCACGTCTGCTGGCCATTACCCCGATCCCCTCCACGGGCTGGGCGGCACGCACCAGCACCGCGGCCGGAAAGCCCTCGTCTCCGGTGACCACGTTGAGGCAGAGGTGGATACCGTAGATGCGGTAGAGGTAGCAGCTGCCTCCTGGCCCAAACATGGCGGCGTTACGGGCGGTCCGGCCTATGCGCCCGGCCGCGTGAGAGGCGGGGTCGTGGGGGCCGGGGTACGCCTCGGTTTCCACCACCACTCCAGCGCAGCGGACGCCTTCCAGCTCGGAGACCAGCAGGCTGCCGAGGAGCTGGCGGGCCACCTCGTCGGCCGAAGAAAGGAAAAAAGTTTGCTCTACCCCGCTCACCCGCGGACGCGGCTCCGCCCTCTACGCGCGCCGATGCCCTGGGGAGGACCAGACGGCGTAGCGGGCGCGGCGTCGCTTTCACTTTCGCTCGCTTTCGCGTCTTCGGGGTCGGCCGGGGGCCGCTCGGGCTGGTCCCCGGACCACTGCTCCAGCAGGGCGCGGGCGCGGCCCTCGCCCAACAGTCCTCGCACCCGGCCGGGGTCTTCGCTGAGCACCCGGAAAAGGTCTTTCCCGAAGGCCTCGATGAGGGTGTCCGCGGTCCTCGCGCCCACTCCCTTGTACGAGTTCATTAGGTAGGAGCGCATGGCGGCCGCGTCCCCGGGTAGCTCGCGCTGGGGCGCGCCCACCGTTTGGCCCGGCAGGATGGGGGGTGGCCCCTCTCCCCCGCGCCCGGCCCCCTGGCGGCCGCGCGCGCGGGGGCGCGACGGCTTCGGCTCTGGCTTGACCTGCTCCGGCTCTGGCTTGACCTGCTCCAGCTTGGCCTGTTCCGGCGCTCGGGCGTCGTTCAAAGCCACCTCGTAGCTCCCGGCTCCGATCTGCTTCACGTCCACGGCCTCGTCGTCGTGGGCCTGGCGCAAGAAGCGGCTGAATTTGCTAAAGCCAAGGGCTGCCTCGTCAAAGCCCGATTCCAACTCCAGCATCTTCCGCTTTACCTCGGCGTCGCGGGTCCAACCACCTTCCGGACCCGCCACCGACCGCACCGCATTCTGTAATAGCTGGTAAGCGCGGCGCAGGGTGGCCGCGGGCGGCTCTCCCTTCTGCTCCCTCGCTGGGGGCGCGGGGCGCGGCTCTTCACGGCGCGGTTCCGGAGGTGGCACCGGGCCCGGAGAGCGGCCCGCGGCAGCCAGCTCGTACTGGCCATTCTCCATTTTGCGGAGCTTGAATAGCCCCTTGGACGCGGCTTCCTGCACGAAGCGGGAAAATTTGCTGTAACCGAGGTTCTTTTCGTTGAACGAGGCGTCCATCTCCAGCATCACCTGCTTGAGCCGGTCGGTGCGCATCACGTCTCGGTTCTCGGTCATCCGCTTGGCGGCGCGGCCGGCCAAGCTCCACGGATCTTCCCCGGAGGGAGCAGTCGCCTCGGTGGTCGCGGTCAGCCCCGAGATCGAGTGGTACGAGTAGTATTCGTCGCAATTCTGGATTAGAAGGTCGCTGGACGACTCCTTCATCCCCACCCCGATGACGTACTTGCCGTACTCCTTGAGCTTGAGGACGCAGCTCGAGAAGTCGGAGTCGCCGGTGAGGAGGATGTAGGTGCCGATCTCCGGCCGGGTAAAGACCAGTTCGATGGCGTCGATGGCCATGCGCAAGTCGGTGGCGTTCTTCTTGGAAGAGCCGTAAGCGGGGGCGAAGATCAGGTCGATGGAGGACTCGGACAGGGGAACGATGTACTGGGGGTACCGCCTCCAGTCCGCGTAAGCCCGTTGGACGGCCACCTTGCCCCGGATCAGGTCCGAGCCGAGGAGCGACTTGAGCTCTTTGCCCAGGTCGCTGCGGATGGCCATGGTTACATTGTCGAAGTCGATGAGCAGCGCCGCGTTGGGCGCTTCGTAGTGGGTGCCCCGATGCGGGACACGGTGTGCCTGCGGTACATTCATGAGGTCGATTCTTCTCGCGTTGTCGCGAGACCCCCCGGCCTCCGCCGCCCGGGTGGGCGGGGGACGGCCCGAGGAGCCGCGCTACCGTTTTTCATTGGCCGCTCCCGTGTGGAACGGCCCCTTTCAGCTTGGTACTCCGCCGTGGTGACCCGGCGCCCTCCTTGATCTCGTCGCCGGTCACGATGGCTCCCTTACGCGCGAAGGGTACGGGCAGGGAGCGATCTTACCCGCCTCTCCGTCCGCTCGTCAGGATTCCGAAACCCTTAATTATATCAGCGTAAGGCGGTTATGTCAAAGTGAGAGGCGACACGCACGGATTGCGTCGGCCGCGACTTGGTCGGGAACCGGGCTGGTCCACCCCGGAATCGGCTGGCCTACGCGGGAGATCAAGGCGTACTCCGGCCGGCCACGCCTCGTTTTCTTGTCCTGCCGGGCCAGCGACACCAACTCCCGGGGGTCGTAATCCCCGGGCACACCGGAGGGAAGGCCGAAGCGGTCCAAGAGCCGACGCAACCGGTCGGCGGTGCCGGCTTCGGTGGCGCCCGTCCGCTCCCCCATCACCGCCTCGGCCACCATCCCGGCGGCCACCGCTCGGCCGTGCCCAATCAGGTAGCCCGAGGCGAGTTCCAGGGCGTGGCCAACCGTGTGTCCGAAGTTGAGTACGGCGCGGGCCCCGGCCTCCCGTTCGTCACGCGAGACCACGCCCGCTTTGATCTCCACCGACCGCGTTACCAGCCGTAGGAGCGCCTCTCCGTCGCGTGCCACGACCAGCCCGGCGCTCTCCCCGAGCCAATCGAAGTACCCTTCGTCCAGGGCGGCGGCGTGCTTGACGGCCTCGGCCAGCCCGCCCTGGAGCTCCTGGTCCGGGAGGGTGTCCAGGTAACCGGGGTCGACTAGCACGGCCCGGGGCGGGTGAAAGGCGCCCACCAGGTTCTTGCCGTGCTTGGTGTCGAGCCCGGTCTTGCCGCCGATGGCAGCGTCGATCATGGCCAGGAGCGAGGTGGGCACCTGCACCACCGGCACCCCGCGCATGAAGGTGGCGGCCGTGAACCCCGCCAGGTCGCCCGTGACGCCGCCCCCCAGCGCCACCACCGCGGCGTCGCGGCCGAGTCCGTGCTCTACCATCCGGTCGCTGAGGATGGCCCAAGCGCGCCTGTCCTTGCTTTGTTCCCCCGCCGGAAAGGTGAGCCGCACCACCTCGATTCCGGCTTCCCTCAATACGCCCTCGGCCTCATCGCCGTGCAGCCGGTCCACCGTCTGGTCGGAGATCAAGGCCACCCGTTCGGCTTCCGTGACTTCCCGCACAAGCGCGCCCAAATGCTTCCGCAGCCCCCGCGCGACGCGCACCTGGTAAGCCCCGGTTCGGGCCTGGACCGAGACGCGGAGATCGTTTATTCCAGCTTCCGTCTTTAGCTCGAACCTCCCCACCCGCTCCACCCTCTCGAAAGGTCCGCGCCGCTCCAGAGTCTCGGCGGCCGTGAGCCCGCTGACCGGATGACGCCACTCCGGCGCCACCTCGGCCAGAGGCGCGAGTACGAACGCCCGCTGATCCAGCCGGGGGTGGGGCAGGGTGAGAGCGGGCGATTCGGTGGCCAGCTCGCCGTAGGCCAGGATGTCGATGTCGAGGGTTCGGGGGGCGTTAGGGAAGGGGCGCGTGCGGCCCAGCTCCATTTCGACAGCTTGAACCTTTTGCAGGAGCTCGTGCGGCGAAAGGTTGGTGCTCCCGGCCACCACCAGGTTGAGAAAGTCGGGCTGCTCCGCAAAGCCGACCGGCTGGGAGCGGTAGAGAGAAGAGGAGCGCAGGTCAAAGAGGAAGGAGCCGAGCCGTCCGGCCGCCCGGGCGAGGACGGCGGCCACGTCGCCCCGGTTGCCGCCCAGGGAGAGGAGGGTGGAGACGCTTGGCAAGGGTTAGGTGACGCGACGGGCCAACTCTTCTCAAGGTGTGTAGATCAGAATAGCCCCATTCACGTGTCCGGTTCCAAACCGCTGTGTGGCTTCCCGCGAATCCAGGAAAGTAATACGCTGAACCGAGGAGACAGAGATGCGGCGCAGTGCATCCAACCCGCCTACTTTCAGGTTGTCCAGGTATACCATTCGCGGCGTGGAGCGGTTGATGCTGGCGAGGCCGCGTGGGCGCAGCCATTGGGGGCGGAGCCGCCGAATCAAGTCGTGGGCGGTGACGGCGTTCGTTAGCTGAATATCGGCGGCGGTGATATCACCCGAAGTCGAGCGAGAGCCCGTTTGTCCGGTGGCTGCGCACGCCGACAGGGCGGGCAAAATTACCACCAGAGACAGTACTTTTCTTACGCCGGACATACTCTTCTCGCGTCTAGTCATGGGCCCAAGCGTCTCAAGGTAAACGGGTTGCTAGCTCGCATCAACAGCGCCCTTGCGCGCCGCGACTCTAGCAAGGTACTGTTAGATGGAAGGCCGGCACTTGCCGTGGCACTGAAAGTGCGCGTTTTTTCTGCTCACCTACTGGAGGCCGGCATGTACACTTTTGCCCGGCGTGGCCACCGCCGATTAGCCGTTATACCCGTTCTCCTCATCGCGGCTTGCGGGACTTATAGAGCTATCCAGCCACTCAACCAGCCGGATGGAAGCCAACTCGTCACCGCCGAGCAGATCAAACGCTCCGGGGCGACCAACGCCTGGGAAACCCTCAAGCGTACCGTTACCGGCCTCAACTTCCGGGAAGACAGGCACGGCAACCCATCCCGCATCGGCCACCGGGGCGCGTCCTCTATCCTCTTGCGGGATCATCCTAGCGTCTTCGTGGACGGTATCCGTCTGACCGACTTCACCCATCTTCATCTGGTTCCGGCCGCGGACATCGCTAGAATCCGTTTCATGAGCGGCATCAACGCAACCACCCGCTACGGCACCAACTCTGGCGACGGGGCCATTCTGATCTGCACCAAAACAGGGCTTTCTTCCTAGCGGAGTGGTAAAAGCGGGTAGGGTATAAAAGAGGGGCCACTAAGTGGCCCCTCTTTTATACCCCGTGCGAGGCCGTTCAGGCATTCCTATCAATACACTCATCGAACTCCGGGTTGTTTTCCTCTTCCTGTGGAATCGGCAGGTTTACGTCGCTTCCGAAGTTACCCCCCTTGAAGTAGTCGCCCGTAGGGAAGACGTTGGCTTGATCGCGCCCGTACTGACGGACCAGGCGGCGCAGATCACCCAACCGGTGGCCGGTGCCGTACAGCCAGAAGGCGCGCTCCTCGAAGAGCACGTCGACGTCAACCGCGATAAGCGGGCCCAGACCTGGCACGCGGGTGCGCAGATCGTTCAGGATGAGCAGGGCTAGGGGTGCGTTCCCGCTGGCCAATGCAGCCTCGGCCTCGATGAGCCGGGCCTCGATCCCCGACGCCAACGGCGCGGGCGCGGTGCGGTCGAGCGTGATCCCGAAGCCGCCGTAAGCCAGCATGATGTAGGTGCTGTCGACAGTCGCGTCGAAGGCGTCGTTCACCACGGTGAAGGGAAGGCGCGGATCCTCGGCCGTCAAGAAGTTGAGACCCTCGCCGTCGTCGCTGCCGTCGCGGTACGGTGTGCCGCTACCTCCCTCGTCCTCGGCGATGGAGAGCCGCAGCGTGAGACCGTTCGAGGCGTTGAGGCCGTTCTCCTGGCGGCTCGAGGTGAGCGAGTGAGTCACCAGGTAGACAAAGTCGGTGGGCACGTCGGCCACCTCCGCGGCCGCCTCGTCGTACCGGTCCAAGTTGAGCAGCGAGCGGCCGCGGCCCACCTTTGCCAGGTTGGTTGCGCCCGCGGAGTTGAAGCGGTCAATGGCGATACTGAAGATCTGCTCGGTGGTCTGAGGAGCGCCGAACTCGACCTCACCATCCAGGGGAGCGCTACTGAACGGAACCCCCGAGCAAAACCCTTCCCCGAAGGCGATGTACAGAAAGCCGGCGAGCGATTGGAGCTCGCTTATACGAGGGTCGCCCGCGTCCGCCGCGGCCAGCACTTCGGCTCCGCTCTCGGTGGCGCGGCGGGCCCGCTGTAGGCGGGCGAACACCCCCGCCAGTGTACCGTTGTTGCTGTTGACATCTCGGTCGTCGAACTCCCGGCGGGTGGGAAAGGTGCCCGAGGCGTACGCCTCGTCGCTCATATAAGCGCTGGTGGTGACGTGCCCGTCGAGGAAGCTTCCGAAACCGGCACCCCCGTCGTGGGCCACGGCAAAGTCGCCGATGGCGCCCGCGTAGATGGCGTTGCGACCGGCCTCGCCCTCGAGACTCTCCGGCGTGACGATGTCGGGGTCACTGACCCCGAGATCGCACGCCGTCAGGGGTACCAGAAGCAGGCCCGAAAAGAGGGCCAGCTTCACTCTGGAGTGGTTGATGTATTTCATGTAAGTGGTCTCCATTCCCGTTAGAAGCCGAGGTTGAGCCGGACGATCCAGGTGCGGACCGGCGGCTGCGTGAGAAAGTCGAAGTTGCTGAAGTTGGCCGTAGCCGCCGCGTTCAACTCCGGGTCGATCCCCGTGTAGTCGGTCCAGGTTGCCAGGTTGCGCCCGGTGACCACCAAGCTGGCGTTGTTTGCCCCGAACCAGCCGGCCCACCTCTCCGGGACCAGGAAGGTGAAGCCCAGCTCGCGCAGCTTCCAGAAGCTGGCGTCGTCGACGAAGGCCTCAGCCGTACCAAGAACCGACTCCAACGCACGCGCCTGCTCCAAGAGCGGGGCGCTGGTATCGTGCAAGCCCCGGCAAATGACGAAGAAACAGCGAAACTGTTCGGTAAAGTTCTCCTGAAAGTAGTCGCCCCGGTAGTCCAACATACCACTGACCCGCAGCAGGTTGAACAGTGTCAGCGACGAGCGCAGAGAGAGCTCGGTTTCCGGGAAGGCCGAGCCGATGAAGGTGGCCGAATCGGCGACGCTGAACTCTCCCAGGTCGATGATACCGTCACCGTCGGCGTCGTCGAAGGTCAACTCCCGCGTAAAGTAGCCGCCCAGGGGGAAACCCTCCTGGAAGCGTTGCGGGTTGAAAAGGATGGAGTCGGCCTCCAGGCCGAGCTCGATGAGCTCGTTCTGATTGTTCGAAGCGGTTAGGTTGAAGTCCCATTCGAAGTTCCGCACGCTCACCGGCACGGCGTTGACCGCCACCTCCCACCCCTTGTTCTCGACTTCGCCCAGATTCTCAAAGCGGCTGGAGCTCACCCCCAGCGAGGGGGGCAGGGGAACCTGGACCAGAAGGTCCTCGGTGTTCTTGTCGTACCAGGTGACTTCGAGCCCAAGCCGGCCATCGAAGAAGCCGGCGTCGAAGCCCAGTTCGAGCTCCTCGGAGCGCTCGGCCTCCAGCTCGACGTTGCCCAGATCTCCGAAGGTGATGGCGGCCACGTCCGAACCGGCCACGGTGGCCGACACCGGGTTAAAGAAGGTGAGGGCGTCGGTGGCGCCGGGCGCCCGGCCCGAGGCCCCCCACGCCCCGCGCAGCCGCAACGAGTTGAAAAAGTTGAACCAGGGCGCGTCCTGATTGTCCAGCGCCACGTACGAGACGCCGAACTTGGGGTAGACGATCAGGTCGAAGTCCTGGCCGAAGGCGCTGTGGTCGTCGGCCCGCAGTCCGCCGGTAACGAACAGCCGGTCGTTCCAGCCGAACTGCTGTTCGGCGAAGAGGCCGAAGGTTTTGTCTTCGGTGGTCGCTTCGTCGGCAAACTGGTTGGCCGCGGCGCCCACCGTCTTGGTCCCGGGCCCGAGCTCCTCGCCGAAGGCGAAAGTGCCCTGGAAGAAGTCCCGCAGGAACTGGCTACCCACCGACGAGCGGGAGCTGATGCTCGGCGTGAGGTCGAAGGAAGCGGTGCCACCCAAGTCGACCGTGTAGTTACGGACTTGAATACGGTTGGAGATGCGGAAGCCGAACGGGTCGAAGGGCTGCGCGCCCACTGGCGAGAAGCCGTTATCATGCCGGGTGGTGTTGTCCAACCCGAAGGTGGCCCGGCCGGTGAACCAGCTGGTCGGCTGCCAGTTGAGGTTGGCGCCGGTAATGTAGCGCTCCACCTCCTGATTGATCTCGATGGCGAAGTTTTGCGCCGGCGTCAGGAAGCCCCAGCCGAAGTTAAAATCCTCGGTGTCAAATGGGAAACCAAGGTAGCCGCTGGGCAGAATACCCAGGGCGTTGTTGTCGTTCTGGGGCAGGAAGACGTCGCTGGTGATATAGCCGGTATTGACGTTGAGGTTGAGCCCCTCGGCGATGCGGGCTCCCAGATTAGCCCGGATGGAAACACGCTCCAGGGAGTTGGGGTGAATGTGGCTCTCGGGCAGCTCATCCTGGGTCTCCAGGAGTTGGTCCCGGTAGAAGTCCGGCAGCTCGAATACCCCCACCTCGTCCTCGTACTCGGCAGAAACGAAGTAGGTGAGGTCCTGGCCGCCGCCGGCTACGTTTACTCCGTACTGTTGCCGGTTGCCGGTTGCCAAGGGAGAGATCTCCTCATCGTTGAGCGGCTGGTGCGTGACTAGCTGGGCCTGCGTGCAGCTACCCGCCCCGACCTGGAAAGCGAGACATCTGCTGCCGTCAGCCGCTTCGCCAAAGTAGTTGAGAGGGTACTCGTTCTCGTCCGTGAGCCAGCCGGTCTCGCCGTACACGTTCCAACGGGGAGCGCCCGCGCCACCCTGCTTGGTGGTAATCAGGATCACCCCGTTGGCGGCGTCGGTGCCGTACAGGGTCGCTGCCGAGGGGCCTTTTACGATCTCCATGGACTCGATGTTCTGCACGCTAATGTCGTTCAACCGGTTGGTGCTCTGGCCGCCGACCCCGATGGAGTTCGTTCCTTGAGCGCTATAGGCCCGCACGCCGTCGATGATGACGATCGGTTCGTTGCTCAGGGAGATCGAGGTGGAACCGCGGATGCGGATGCGGCTGGTGGCTCCGGTCGTACCAGAGCTCTGCAGAATGCTTACGCCCGCGGCGCGGCCGGTGAGGAGCTCGTCCAAGCTGAAAACGGGAGCTTCGTCGACGATCTCGGCGGCGTCGATGTTGCTGATCGCGTTGGCCAACTCACGCTTCAGCTGTTCACCCGTGGCGGTTACCACCACAGCGTCCAGCTCGACCACGGATTCTTCCAGCGCGAAGTTAGCCGTCGCCGTTCCGCCGTCGCTCACCGATACGCTCTGGGAAGCCGCGGAGTACCCGATACGGGTGACCCGTACGGTTTGGACGCCCGCGGGGACGCCGGGGACGGTAAACTCACCCTGCGAGTTGGTGAGGCTGCCGACGTTGGTCCCGGCGATCACGATCTGGGCGCCCGAGATGGGCTCGCCCGTGCCGGCTTCGCTCACGGTTCCGGTCACGGTCCCCTGGGCGGCGAGCCCCGCGGGGACGAGGACGGCCGCAAAGAGGGCGGCGAAAAAGAAGCGCGTTCCACTCATCGATTTCTCCTGGGTTGTGCCGGACTAACCGGCGTGCGAAAAGGTCGGAGCGCGGCGAATACGCCCGCCGACGCCGTGCTTTATAACCACAACGATGGCCACCGAATCGTCTCTTGGGACGTTAGTCACGTTATATATAACGGATCAGAGCCCAGATTTCTGACACGGACAGTGCCAACCCCTTCTCGAAGCTCGTTTTTTTGCACCTGACTGAAGATAGTGTGGTACGAATTGTCGCACAATTTCGGCGTGCTAACCGGCCGGTCCGCTAGCTGTCAATCCCCGAACCTCACGCGCGCGAATCTGCGCTTGCCGCGCCGGATCAGCCGCTCACCCCCGGCGGGCACGGTGGCGTCGGTGCCGCGCGCGGTCTCTCCGTCGAGCGAGATGGCCCCCTGCTCTATCAGCCGGACCCCTTCGCTGTTGGAGCCAGCCAGCCCGGCCGCCACCAGCAACCGGGGCAGCCACACCCGGCCGTCCGCCACCGCCAGTGACGGGTCGCCGGGCGACAACTCGACCAGGGGAGTGTCGCCGGGCACCTGGTGGCGCCGATGAACCAAGTCGAAGCGCTCCGCCGCTTCCCGGGCGGCGCTGGCGCCGTGGTACTGCTCCACTATGCGGGCGGCCAGCTCGCGCTTGGCGGCGTACG
The DNA here is from genome assembly GCA_050732775.1 of Longimicrobiaceae bacterium. Classification (GTDB taxonomy): domain Bacteria; phylum Gemmatimonadota; class Gemmatimonadetes; order Longimicrobiales; family Longimicrobiaceae; genus JBOHRN01. Next base: position 74,425 of record JBOHRN010000046.1, read on the forward strand.
GGTCTTCACCTGCCAGAATCCGCAACTTCTCCAGATGGTTCCCGGCAAGGCCGGAGGCGAGCCCGAGCCATTCGGGGAGCAGCTGATCTGAGATAGACATCGCCTTGCCGTACTGCTCCTCCGGCGCTTCAGCGAGTCCGATGTAGTTGTCGTACGACTTGGACATCTTGCGCTCGCCGTCGGTGCCGCGCAGGAGCGGCATGAGCAGGCAAATCTGGGGCTCCTGGCCGTAGCGCTCCTGGACCTGGCGGGCGATGAGCAGGTTGAACCTCTGGTCCGAGCCGCCCAACTCGACGTCGGCTTTCAGGGCAAGGGAGTCGTACGCCTGCAGGAGAGGGTACAAGAACTCCATCACCGAAACCGGCGAGCCGCTCTCCATCCTCTTGCGAAAGTCGTCGCGCTCCAGCATGCGGGCCACCGTGTAGCGGCTGGTGAGCAGGAGTAGGTCCGAGAGGGCAAGCGGGGCCAGCCAGCTCGAATTAAACTCTACCCGGGTCCGTTCCCGGTCCAGGATGGTGAAGAGCTGCTCCTGGTAGGTGGCGGCATTGGCGCGGATCTCCCGCTCGGACAGGGCCGGGCGCAGTTCGCTGCGGCCGCTCGGGTCGCCCACCCGGGCGGTGTAATCGCCTACCACGAAGACAACCTGGTGGCCGAGCTGCTGGAACAGTTCGAGCATGCGCAGCGAGACGGCGTGGCCGATGTGAAGATCGGGCCGGGTGGGGTCGAACCCCTGCTTGACGACGAGCGGGTTGCCGTTCGCGGCCGCGCGTCGGAGCTTCTTCTCCAGCTCCTGCTCGGAGATGATCTCCAGGGCGGAGGCGCGGATGGCGTCGAGCTGTTCGCCCACCGGGGGAAAGCCGGAGCGTGTCAAGAGAAGAGTTATGAAGAGTCGCCGAGTGGGTGCCAGCGTGGAGCTTACCGATGAGTAGCCAGACGGGCAAGTCGCCCCTCTTTACCTTCGACACCACCCACCACGCCTTGTGGGCCGAGGAGGTGGCGCGGGGCGCGGGCGTTCCGGTGGAGGTGGTGCCGGCCCCCCCCGCGGCAAACGCCCGCTGCGACTTGGCGCTGGAGACGCTAGCGGAGGAAGTGGCCAAGTTGTCGTCCGTACTGGAGCGAGACGGCGTACCTTTCCGATTATATCAGAGAGGCTAGGAGATCTCTCCCCAGGCCCGAAACACACCCTCCATCCAGTCGAAGATGGTGCGCAGCGAGCCGCGTAGCGAGCGCATCCTGCGTTTGCGCTCTTGCTGGTCGAGCGTGAGGGCGCGGCGCATCTCCTTGGCTAGATCCTCGGGGTCGTACGGGTTCACCAGCAGGGCGTCTTCCATCTCCTCGGCGGCCCCGGTGAAGCGGGAGAGTACCAGCACTCCGCTCTCGTCCAACTGGCTGGCCACGTACTCCTTGGCCACTAGATTCATGCCGTCTTGCAGCGAGCTGACCACGCACAGGTCGGCCAAGCGGTAGAGAACGGCCAGCCGCTCGGGCGGCAGCGACTGCTTGACGAGGTGGATGGGGCGCCAACTGTCGGTGCCGTACAGGTCGTTGATCTCCCAAACCTGCCGGTCCACTTTCTGGGCCAGCTCGTCGTACGCCTCGATGTCGCTCCGGCTGGGTACGGCCACCTGGATGTAGGTAAAGCGCCCCCGAAACTCGGGGTAGCGCTCCCACAGGAACTCCAGCGCCTTGAACTTCTCGGGCAACCCCTTGGAGTAGTCGAGCCGGTCGACGCCGACGCCGATACTCTCTCCGTTGGGGGCGTAGCGCTCCCGCAGCCGCGCCATCTGCTCGTCCGCGTCCGGGGAGCGGGCCGCCTGTTCGAACGAGGCCACGTCGATGGAGATGGGAAAGGCGCGCGCGTGGCAGACGTGGCCGTCCAGGGTGGCGGTGCGCCGCTCCCAATCTACCTTGGCGCGGGTGATTTGCCCGGCCGAATCGAGGAAGTTGTCGGCGAAAGACGGCAGGTGGAAGCCCATCAGGTCGTTGGCCAGCAGCCCCCGCAACAGGTACCCGGGGTTGGGGGTAAAGCGGTAGATCTCGATGGGTGGCCAGGGGATGTGCCAGAAATGGGCGAGCGACAGGTCGGGACGCCGGGCGCGCACGAACTGGGGGGCCAGCGCCAGGTGGTAGTCCTGGAACCAGACCACCGCCGCTTCGCCCCGGGCCTCGGCGAGTACCGCCTCGGCAAAGCGGCGGTTGACCCGCCGGTAGCGCTCCCAGTAGCGGGCGCGGACGCGGGTCAGGTCGGGACGCAGGTGGCAGATGGGCCAGAGGAATTGGTTGGCGAAGCCCAGGTAGTAGCGGTGGATGTCGTGATTAGTCAGCCACACCCGCCTGAGCGTGTAGCTCTCCGACTCGGGCGGCACCCGCACCCGGTTGTCGTCGTCGACCACCGAGGCGTCGGCCTCGCCGCTCCCCCACGCCACCCAGGTACCGCCGAGCACTCGCATGAGCGGGTCGAGCGCCGAGGTGAGCCCGCCCGTGGGCTGGCTCACCCGGATTTCCCCCACCTCTTCGGCCCAGCGGTGCTCGTACGGCTCCCGATTGGAGACCACTAGGAAGCTCCGGTCCGGGAACAGCTCGCGGAAGAGGGGCTCCAGCTCTCCGCCGCCCCGCCCGCCAGACACCGCTATCCGGGTAGCCGGGCGCGAGTGCCCCGGACCGCGGCGTCGATCCACTCTCCGGCCACTTCCAGGAGCCGGTCGCGGGCCTGTTCGCTCCAACCAGTGAGGCGTTCCCCAGCGGTGGGCGGGTGGCGGAGCCGCAAGTCCGAAGTCGCTAGCAGTACGGCGCCAGCCCCCGCCAGCGCACCCAAGGCAAAGCCAGTCAAGAGGTTACGGCTCCGGTTCTGCTCGTCGTAACGCATAATAGTCATTTGTACGGTGCAAGCGGCTTTCCGTGCGCGCAACGGTTATGCCAACTGGTAGCCGTGCTGGTAATCACGCGGCGGCGTCTTTGTTGCGGCGTACACGTTGCCCGTCTATCTTGACGCGCCAGCCGGCTCTCCGGCGTTACTTCAGCCACGCCATGCCAGACGCGAAAAAAACCGTCCTTCTGGTGGAGGACAACGAGGATAACCGGATGGTGTACCGAACCATCCTCGAGCACTTCGGCTACCGGGTGATCGAGGCGGCCAACGGCAGGGAGGGAGTGCGCAGGGGCCGCGAGGACTCTCCCGACCTCATCCTCATGGACATCTCCATCCCCCTGATCGACGGCTGGGAGGCAACCCGCTTGCTCAAGGAAGAGGAAGCGACGTCGCGCATCCCCATCATCGCCCTGACCGCGCACGCCCTGGCCGCCGACCAGGCCAAGGCGAGGGCGGCCGGGTGCGACGGCTACCTGGCCAAGCCGTGCGAACCGCGCCAGGTGGTCGAGGAGGTAAAGAAGTTCATAGGACCGAGTGAGCCAGCGCCACCTTCATGAGCGACCAAGATCAAGGCGCCGGGAACGGAGAAGAGCGCATCCTGGTGGTCGACGACAACGTGGACAACGTTGAGATCATCAACGCCCGTCTCTCCAGCCGCGGCTTCAAAGTAGAGACCGCGACTAACGGCGAGGAGGCCCTCGAGAAGGTGCGCGGTAACCCGCCCCACCTGATACTGCTGGACGTGATGATGCCGGTGATGGACGGTTACCAGGTCTCGAGGCTCATCAAGAACGACCAGGAGCTCCCCTTCGTGCCCATCATCCTGGTCACGGCGCGCGACTCCACCCAGGACAAGGTAGAGGGGCTGGACGCGGGCGCCGACGACTACCTGACCAAGCCGATCAACTTTCCGGAGTTGGAGGCGAGGGTGCGTTCGATGCTGCGCATCAAGCGGCTCCAGGACGAGCTGGACGAAAAGAACAGCCAGCTCGAGGAAGCCAACAAGAAGCTTCGCAAGCTCTCCATCACCGACGGCTTGACGGGGCTCTTTAACCACCGCCATGTACACGAACTGCTGCACGAGGAGATCGAGCGGAGCAAGCGGACCGGCGAGTCGATCGCGGTGGTCATGGCCGACCTCGATAAGTTCAAGGAGGTGAACGACAGCTACGGCCACCCCACCGGCGACGTGGTCCTCTACGAGACCGCCGAGATCCTCAGGGAGACCGCGCGCGAGATCGACATGGTGGGTCGCTACGGGGGAGAGGAGTTCATAGCCATCCTCCCGGACACCGACGAGGAGGCCGCCGCCCACTTCGCCGAGCGGGTGCGGGAGGGGGTGGAGGAGCACCTGTACCGGGACGAATCGACCGAGATCAGCATGACCATTTCGAGCGGCGTGGCGGCCTTTCCGAGCGAGGTGGTGAAGTCGGCCAGGGAGCTCCTCAAGTGGAGCGACGACGCCCTCTACGAAGCGAAGGAGACGGGCCGCAACCGGGTGGTGCGGGCGTCGCAGATGAAGGAGGAGAGGGGAAAAGACGGAACTAGCACGGATAACCATCGTGAATAACTCAACCGAAACGAGCAACTTCTTTCTATCGGCCGAAGCCCTGCGCGGCGTGGGAGCGGCGCTGCGGGAGGATCGCGCACCCGACGACGCCGCTGGCGCCCTGCGGAGGGTGGGTGCGGGGTTGGGCGCTGCCCTCACCAGCGGCGACTTGGGAGAGGGCGCCGGGCCCGAGACCGAGGCGGAGAAGTTCTGGAACGGTCTCTCGGAGCGGCTCTCCACAGCCGGACTGGGGAAGTTCCGGCACAGCTCCCTGCACCCCGGGGTGGCGGCCCTCGACAGTTCCGACAGCGCCGAGGCAGACCCTAGCGCTGGGTACAGCCACCCCTGCTGCCACCTGACCACCGGGGTGCTGGCCGGGGTGCTGCGCCCCGCCGCGGGGCGCGAGATCGCCGTAATGGAGGCGGAGTGCCGTTCGCGGGGCGACCAGAGGTGCCGCTTTCTGGTCGGCGCCCGGCCCACCCTGGAGCGGCTGCACGGCGACCTGGCGGCGGGACGGGGGGTGGAGCAAGCCGTGGCGGCGCTAGGCTGACGCTTGGGGAGGGTTATCGGCTTCGACTACGGAGCGCGGCGCCTGGGCGTGGCGCTCTCCGACCCCACCCGCACTCTGGCCACCCCGCTGGGCACGCTGGTACGCCGCGAAGGGAAGCGGATACCGTGGGCCGCGCTGGCGCGGCTTCTGGATGGCAGAGAGACCGATCTGGCGGTGGTGGGCCTCCCCCTGGAGCTGGGCGGGGAGGAAGGCGCATGGGCGCTCGAGACGCGCGCCTTTGGAGCCGAAGTCGAACGAAAGCTCGGCTGCCCGGTCCGCTTCGTGGACGAACGGATGACCTCGCTCCAAGCCGAACGGCTGGTCCGCTCCTCGGGGTTGTCGCGCACGCGCCGCGAGGAGAAGGAGCGCGTAGACTCGGCGGCGGCGGCTGTGATACTCCAACACTTTCTGGATTCGAAACGGTGAAAGCTCTCCTTCTCGCGGCTTTGCTCGCGGCCGTGCTCGCGGCTTGCGGAGGAGAGCCGGGCGAGCCGGTGCTGGTAACGGTACCGAGGGGGAGCGGGTCGGGCGCGGTGGTGGACTCCCTGGCCGCCCACGACCTGGTCAACAACCCGCTCCTTTTCCGGCTCTACCTGCGCCTCCGCGGCGCGGACCGCTCCCTCAAACCCGGTACCTACCGGATGGCACCGGGGATGTCGTGGAGGGCGGTGGCCGACAAGTTGGTCTCGGGCGAGGTGGCCACCGTGCAGGTGGTCGTGCCCGAGGGGTGGAGCACCCACCGTATCGCGCCCCAGATCGCCGCGGTCACGGGGGCTGACCCGGACCGAGTCCTCGGCTTCGTGCAAGACAGTGCGGCGGCCGCCCAGCTAGGGGTGCCCGGGCCCACTCTCGAGGGGTACCTATACCCGGCCACCTACACCTTTCCCATGAACGCCGACTTCCGCGACATGGTTGGGCGGATGGTAAACCGCTACCGGCAAGTGTGGAGCGCACAGTGGCGGGCGCGCGCCGACTCTCTGGGTATGTCGGAGCGGGAGGTGGTCACCTTGGCGTCGATCGTGGAGATGGAGGCCAAGGTGTGGAGCGAGCGCGACACCATCGCCGGGGTCTACCTGAACCGGCTCGAGATCGGCATGCCGCTCCAGGCTGACCCCACCGTGCAGTACGCCTTGGGCGAGCATCAGCAGCGGCTTCTGTACCGCCATATCGACACCGTGGCCGACCACCCGTACAACACCTACACCCGCCGGGGACTCCCGCCCGGTCCCATCGCCTCGCCCAGCCAGGAGGCCATGCGGGCGGTCCTGTACCCGGCCGGGACGGACTACCTCTACTTCGTAGCCCGACCCGACGGGCGGCACGTTTTTAGTGAGACTCTGCGGGAGCACAACCGCGCCCGTGCCCGTATCCGCGCCGCCCTTCGAGAGGCCGGGGCCGCGCGCTCCCAGTGACCAGGGGGGAACTGCGCGGCCGGCTGGCGCTGGTCGTTGTCGCCGACGACCGGCCGGAGAGGCAACTGGTCGAGGTGGCGGTCGAAGTGGTGGAGGCGGGCGCGCCTGCGCTCCAACTCCGCCGCAAGGGCGCAGAGGGGAAGGAGCTCTTCCGGCTGGCCCGGCGGCTCCTACAGGTTACCCGGCCGCGGGGCGCCCTCCTGTTCGTGAACGACCGGCTGGACGTGGCCCTGGCCGCGGGCGCCGACGGCGCGCACCTGGGCGCAGACGACTTGCCGCTCGAAGCGGCGCGGCGCCTCTCGCCCGCCGGCTTCCTGTTGGGCCGCTCGGTAGATACCCCGGCGGAGGCGCGGGCTGCCGCCCTGGCCGGGGCCGACTACCTGGGGGTGGGGCCGGTATTCGCCACCGGGAGCAAATCAGGACTCCCCGGACCGGCCGGAACCGCGGGCGTGCGCGAGGTGGTAAGAGCGGTAAAGGTCCCGGTGATCGGGATCGGGGGGATAACCGTGGAGAGGGCGGGCGCGGTGATAACGTCGGGCGCGGCCGGGGTGGCGGTGATCAGCGCGGTGATGGGGGCCGCCTCACCCGGCGCCGCGGTGGAGGCGTTCCTGCGCAGTTTATCGACTGCGCGCTAGATCTCCAGTTCATGCTTGGAAAGCATCCGGTGGATCGTCTTCCGGTCCATCCCCGCGTTGCGGGCGGCCTCGGAGATGTTGCCGTCGTGCCTGCCCAGGAGGTCTCTCAGATACGCCAATTCGAACGAGGCGACGGCCTCGGCCTTGGCCTGGTGGAAGGGCCGGTCGGCGGTCACGGCGGCTGCACGGCCGTCTGGCTCCACTACTCCCTTGACCTCGCCGGGCAAGTCGTCCGCCGAGATCTCGCCCCCCGCTTCGCTCAGCGACACCACCCTCTCGACGGCGTTCTGCAACTCGCGCACGTTACCGGGCCAGGAGTGATTGGTCAGTACGCGCAAGGCGGCCGCTGACAGGGTGACCCCTTCCCTCCCGTACTCCTTGGAGTAGCGCTTCAAAAAGTGCTGGACCAGGGGGATTACGTCGTCCTTCCGCTCTCGCAGCGGGGGAATGTGGACCGGCACCACGTTTAGCCGGTAGTAGAGATCCTGGCGGATAACCCCCTCCGAGATAGCCGTGTCGGGGTTTCGGTTGGTGGCCGAGACCCAGCGCACGTCGATGGGTATCTCCCCCTTGCCCCCCACCCGGCGGATTACCCGCTCCTGGATGACCCGTAGGAGTTTGGCCTGAAGCTCCAAGCTCATCTCCGAGATCTCGTCCAGCAGGAAGGTGCCTCCGGCCGCCTGCTCGATGAGCCCCTGCCGCTGTTGGTCCGCGCCGGTGAAGGCCCCCTTTTCGTAGCCGAACAGCTCGGACTCGAGCAAATTATCCGGCAGGGCCGCGCAGTTGACCGGCACGAAGGGGTGGTCCGCGCGACGGCTAGCCGCGTGGATGGCGCGGGCGATCAACTCCTTGCCGGTACCCGACTCGCCCGACACGAACACGCTGGCGTCGGTGGGCGCCACCCGCTCGACGACCGAAAAAACACGCCGCAGCGGCTCGCTGCTCCCGACGATGTGGTCGAAGCTGGACCGGCGCTTGAGCTGGTCGCGCAGCCGGGCGTTGTCGCGGGCCAGCTTCACCTGCTGGGCGGCTCGCCCTAGCAAGATGCGGAGTTGGGTGGCGCTGAACGGCTTGGGGATGTAGTCGTACGCTCCGGCCTCAATCGCCTCCACGCTGGAGTCCACGGTGGCGAAGCCAGTGATCATCACTACCAACGCCTCGGGCACCTCTTCCTTGATCTGGCGCAAGAGGTCCATGCCGTCCATGTCGGGCAGGCGCAGGTCGGCGAGCACGATGTCGGGGCGCTGGCGGCGTACCAGCTCCAGGGCGCTCCTCCCCCGGTTCTCCGTGAGCACGGCAAATCCCGACCCGACCAGGATCTGGCCGCAGCTCTTGAGCAAGAGCTCTTCGTCGTCCACCACCAGTACGGTGATGGAGCCGGGAAGGGTGGTAGTCGAAGTCATGGAGGCGGGAAAAGCTACCAAAGTAACCCCGGCGGGGCAATGCGTGGTGGTTACCTTGGGGGGTGTAGCACGGCACGGCCGCGCTCCTCGTCCTCGTGCAGCTGGCGGATCAGCTGTTTGGGCGAGTCAAAGGGGAAAACGTCGCGGAGCCGGGTGTGTAACTCTACCCGGACGGTGACTCCGTACAGCTCCCGGTCGAAGTCGAAGAGGTGGAGTTCGATGGTGGGTGGCGAGCCCTGGAAGGTGGGGCGCGGTCCCAGGTGTAGCAGCCCGGGGAGGGGGCTACTCGCCACCCACCCGAAAACCGCGTACACCCCCTCCTTGGGCAAGAGCTTATCGCCCTCGGGCACAGTCAGGTTGGCGGTAGGAAAGCCGAGCCGCCGTCCCCGTCCGTCCCCGTGAACCACTACTCCACGGAAAGAGTACGGTCGTCCCAACCCCACGGCGGCCGCGGTCACATTTCCCTCCAGCAAGGCACGGCGGACGCGGGTCGAGGAGACGGCCTCTCCGTCCAGCCCGACGGGCCCCACCACGTCGACTCGGAAGCCGTGCTCCTCGCCCAGCTCGCGCAGGGTATCGACCCCCCCTTCCCGGTTCTTGCCGAAGCCGTGGTCGTACCCGATCACCAACTCCTCCATGCCCAGCCGCCCCAGCAGGATCTCTTCCACGAAGCGGCGCGGAGGGTACTGCTGGAGAACCGGCGTAAAGGGGAGGAAGATGGCGTAATGGAGCCCTGACTCGGCCAGAAACTCCTTCTTCTCGTCCGCGGTGGTGAGGAGCGGCGGGGCGTGCTCCGGCCGCACCACGCGGAGCGGATGGGGATGAAAAGTTACCAGAGCCGAGCGCCGCCCCGTGGCTGCCGAGCGGCGGACGATCTCGGCCAGGACTTCGCGGTGGCCGCGGTGTACCCCGTCGAAGGTGCCGATGGTGACCACCGAGCCCCGCCCGTCGGCCGGCAGGGGCGCGGGGAGGGCGGGGTTGATGGCGAAACCGGGGGGCGCGCTCACGCGAACACCTTGCCGGGCAGGAGCCGGTCTGCCCGGCGTTCGCCCACAGCCAAGAAAGAGCCGTCGGGCGCCAAGAGTACCACCGGAGACCCTTCGGGAAGCTCCGGCTCCGGGAACAGCGGCGCTTCCCGGCCGTGGCTCACCCGCCCGGCTTGCTCCGGGTCGAGCCGGTGGGCGGGCAGGTGGCCGAGGGCCGCCCGGGGGGGGATCAGAGCGCGTTCGACCGCTTCCGGGTCTTCCAGCTGTGAGGGGGGAAGCGCCCCCCCCAAGCCTATGTCGCCCACCGAAGTGCGCCTGAGGGCGGTGAGGTGCCCCCCCACCCCGAGAGCGTCGCCCACGTCGCGCGCGATGGCGCGTACGTAGGTGCCGGCCGAGCAGTCGACTTCAAAGTCTACCTCGGGAAGCCTCACCCCGGTGACCTCCAGCCGGTGGATGGTTACCCGCGCGGGGCGCCGCTCCAGCTCGCGGCCCCGCCTCGCCGCCCGGTAGCTCCGCTCGCCGCCTACCTTCTTGGCCGAAAAGCGGGGCGGGAGCTGAAGGGTATCCCCCAACTGGGTGCGGAAGACCGCGCGCACCTCGGCTTCGTCGAGCTCCCGCCACCCCTCGCTGGAGTGGATCACGGCGCCGGTCCGGTCGTCGCTGTCGGTAGCCGCCCCCAGCCGCAGCGTGGCGTTGTACCGTTTGGGCAAGACCAACAGATACTCGGCCAGCCGGGTGGCCCTTCCCAGTAAGAGGAGCAGGAGGCCAGTGGCGAAGGGGTCCAAAGTGCCCGCGTGGCCGACTTTAGCTAGCCGGAGGGAGCGGCGGGCCGCGGCCACCACGTCGTGGGAGGTGGGGCCAGAGGGCTTGTCCACGGGGAGGACTCCGAAACGGTCAGGCGCTCTCGCCACTCCCCCCTCCCTCCTGCAGGGAGCCGAGCCCGCGCAGGAGACGCTCGACGCGGGCGGCCTCCTCCAGTTTGCGGTCGACCTCGAAGTGGAGCTCGGGTATGCGCCTGAGCCGGAGCGAGCGGCCGAGCTGACCGCGGATGAAGGAGCCAGCGCTGGTCAACCCCTCCACGGCCAGGCGCCTCTCCTCGTCGCCGCCCAGAGTGGTCACGTAGACGGTGGCGTGGTCGAGCTCGGGCGACGCCTGCACCGCCGTGACGGTGGCCGAGCAGGCGCGGGGGTCGCGTACCTCCTCTCGTACCACGGTGGCGATCTCCTGTTTGAGGAGCTGGTTGATCCGCTCCGTGCGGCGGTAAGCGGGCAAAGGGGGGCTCAGTAATAAGTGGTTTGGCAGTCGAGGACGCGCAGCCGCACCTCCTCCCCGAGCAAGCGGTCGGCGCTCTCGAGCACCGTGTGGGCCCGCTTCCGGTCGGTGGCCACCACGCACGCCGAGACCTCGGCACGGGCGTGGACGTCCTGCAGGCCGGTCTCGGCCACGGACAAGTTGAAGCGGTTCTTGAGCCGCTCCCGCACGCTCTTTACCACCGACCTCTTCTCCTTGAGCGACGCGCACCCGGGGATGAGCACGCGCCACACCGAGACCCCGATCACCATACGGCGGGCCAACTACTCCGCGGCGGCCGTGGCGAGGGTTCTCACCACCTCTTCGACCCGGAAGCACTCGATCACGTCTCCCACCTTGACGTCGTTGAAGTCGGCTACGTGAAGCCCGCACTCGAAGCCCTCGCGGACCTCGCGAACGTCGTCCTTGAAGCGCTTCAAGCTGTCCAACTCGCCCTGGTAAATCTGGACCTCGTCGCGGATCACCCGCACCAGGCCGCGGCGCCGGACCTCTCCCTCGGTGACCATGCAACCAGCGATGGTGCCTGCGCGCGGAATCTTGAATACCTCGCGAACCTCGGCGACCCCGAGCAAGACTTCCTTCTCTCCGGGGGCGAGGAGTCCCTCCATGGCGGCACGGATCTCTTCTACCGCCTCGTAGATCACGCTGTACAAACGTATGTCTACCTGCTCCCGCTCCGAGGTCTGGCGGGCCTCGGCCGTGGGCCGGACGTGGAAGCCGATCACGATGGCACCGGCCGTGGACGCGAGCAGCACGTCGGACTCGTTGATGGCGCCCACGCCGCGGTGGATCACGTCCACCGCTACCTCGTCGGTGGAGAGTTGCTCCAGAGAGTCGGAGAGGGCCTGCACGGAGCCGTCGACGTCTCCCTTGATGAGGATGTTTAGTTGGGTGGTCTCGCCCCGGGCCAGCATGGCGGAGAGGTCGCCCAACTTGACACCGCGACCCTTGATGCGCATACGCTTTTCGCGCTCGAGCCGTTGGCGGGTCTGGGCCACTTCGGCAGCCCGCACCGCGTCCATGCGGATAAGCTGGTCTCCGGCCTGGGGAACCCCCGAGAGCCCGAGCAGCTGCACGGGGATCGACGGCCCGGCTTCCGCCACCGGGCGACCGCGCTCGTCGAGCAAGGCGCGAACCCGGCCGTTGTAGAGCCCGCAGATCACGTAGTCTCCCGGTCGCAGGGTACCGTTGGTGACCAGTACCGTGGCCACCGGGCCCTTGCCCACGTCGAGTTGCGACTCGATCACCACGCCCAAGGCGTCACGGCCGGGGTTGGCCTTGAGCTCCAACAGCTCGGCCTGGAGGAGAACTTTGTCCAGCAGGTCGCCAAGACCGGCGCCGGTCTTGGCCGAGACGTCGGCCGACATCACCTCTCCCCCGAACTCCTCCAAGATGACCTCGTGTTGCAGAAGATCTTGCTTGACCCGGGCGGGGTCGGCGTCGGGAAGATCCACCTTGTTCACGGCGACCACCACCGGCACGCCCGCGTTCTTGGCGTGGCTGATCGCCTCGATGGTCTGGGGCATGACCGAGTCGTCGGCCGCCACCACCAGGATTACCACGTCGGTAACCTCGGCTCCGCGGGCGCGCATGGCCGTGAAGGCCGCGTGTCCCGGAGTGTCCAGGAAGGTAAGGGAACGGGCGTCGTCCAGCCCGAGGTGGTAGGCGCCGATGTGCTGGGTAATACCCCCCGCCTCTCCGGCGATCACGTTCTCCTTGCGGATGTGGTCCAGGAGCGAAGTCTTGCCATGGTCCACGTGGCCCATGACCGTGACCACGGGGGGACGGGGGGAGAGGTCTTCGGCCCTGTCTTCCTCGACCTCGATCTCGGCGGCGGCCGAGAACGCCTGCTCCCGCACGGCCCGGTACCCGAACTCGTCCAAGAGCATCTCGATCTGGTCGAAGTCGAGCCGCTGGTTGATGGTAACCATTAGCCCGAGGTTCTTGAACGCCGAGGAGACGATCTCGGTGGGCGTGGCCTCGATGAGTTCGGCCAGCTCGGCCACGGTCAGGAACTCGTTGACCCGAACCGTGGTGGCCTCCTCCTGCCGCTCCTCCTCCTGCTCGAGCTCCCGGCGCTCCTGGGCGGTAAGCCCGGTGCTCTGGGACTTTCTCCGCTTCTTGCCGCCCGACTCGATGGCGGCCATGGTGCGGCGGATGTTCTGCTGTACCGCGCCCTGGTCGACCCGGGAGCGCTTCTTTTTGCGCTTCCGGTCCGGCCGCTGGCGGCGTCCGTCCGCGGTGAACCCCTCGGCTTGCACGCGCACCCGGCTCAGCTGTTGGCCCTCGCGCGCGGGCGTGGGGGCAGAGCTCGCCGCCGGGCGCGGGCGGGCGCTGGCCAGCGGGGCCGGCTCGGGCTCGGCAGGGACCGGCTCGTCCGGGCGGGCTCGGGCGGGCTCCTCTACCGCTTCCGGCTCGGCCGGGGACTCGCTAGCGGAGCTGGCCAGCACCCCTGCCTCTGCGGGCTCGGGGGCGGCGGGCACGGGGGGCATATCCTCCTTGCTCCGGCGCCGGCGGCGGCCGCGGGGGGCCGACGACTGTTGATCCTCGAGCGCCGCCTCGATAGCCGCCTTACCGGAGGCGTGGCCCAGGCGGCGCTCCCGCTCCAGCACGGTGCGCACGCGCGCCACGTGCTCGTCCGCGACCGTGGCGGACGAGCTCGCCACCGGGACTTCCATCTCCCGGAGCAGGTTGATCAACGCCTCTGAAGAGACGTCGAGCTCTTTGGCGGCTTCTAAGACTCTCATTGCTTGCGTACGGCTTACTCTCTGCTACTTAGCACCCCTGTCCAACAGTTCCCGCAGGCGGGCGGCCAACCCGGCGTCGGTGATTCCGGCCGCCGAGAGTGGGCCGCGGCCGATGGCCTCTCCCAACCCTCTCTGGGACGGGGCCACCCCAAACGGAATCCCCCGGGCCCGCAGCAGCGGCTCCAACTTGCTCCGTTGGCCAGCGGCGGCGTCCGAGCCGAGGATCACGTACCGGACCGTACCGTTCCTCGCTCCCCGCCGGACCCGCTCCGTTCCGGAGAGTACGGCTCCCGCCCGGGCCGCCAGCCCCAACAGCTTTAACGCTTCGTCGCAGCCGTAGCCGTGGGTAGTACCATTCACCTCTCGCCCGGGGTCGGTTCTCCTTCGGCCACCACCGGCGGCCCGCCCTCCGGCTCCTCTGCACCTTCCGCCTCTTGTGACACCGCCCCTTGTGACACTGCCTCTTCTACTGGTACTTCCTGCTCTACTCCTTCTTCCGCAACTTCCTCTTCTTCTCCCGGCTCTTCGCCCTCTTCCACGGTCAGAGACTCGATTACCCGGACCACGGCGTCGGCCTCGGCCGGGCCGATGGCCGGGACCCGTAGGAGGTCTTCCTGGTCTAGATCGATGACGTCGAAAAAGGTAGTATATCCAGCCGCTTCCAGGGCCGCCAGGGTGGCGGCGGGGAGATCCAACTCGCGCAGCGGGAAGTCGGTGCTCTCGTAGTCGTCGGATGTTCCGCCGCCGAAAAGGGCCTCCTCGGCGCCACGCTCCAGCCACTCACGCGAACCGTACAGGTCGAGCTGCCAGCCGATGAGCTGGGAGGCGAGCCGCACGTTCTGGCCGTTGCGGCCGATGGCGAGGGAGAGTTGGTCCTCGTCCACGATCGCCGTCATCACCCGGTTATCGTAGTCCGAGATAACCTTGGATACCCGCGCCGGGGCCAGCGCCCGCTTGGCAAAGATCTCCGGGTCCGGCGACCAGGGAACGATGTCGATGCGCTCGCCCGCCAGCTCCTGCACCACCGCGCGTACGCGCGACCCCTTGAGCCCTACGCACGCACCTACCGGGTCGATAGATTCGTCGCGCGACGAAACCGCCACCTTGGTGCGGCCCCCCACCTCGCGCGAGACCGCTTTGACCTCGACCAGGCCTTGCTGGATCTCGGGCACCTCGAGCTTGAAAAGGGCGGCCACGAACATGGGGTCGGCGCGCGAGAGGATGAGCTTCGGCCCCCGGGGGGTGTCGTCCACTTTCTTGAGCACGGCCCGGATCGACTCTCCCTGCCGGAACCTCTCCCGGGGGTTCTGCTCGCGCCACGGGATGATGGCCTCGGCGTCGCGGCTCCGGTTGAGCATGATGGCCAGCTTGCCCCGCTCCACCTGCTGGATCTCGCCCGAGAGGAGCTCGCCCTCGCGGTCCTCGTACTCGTCCTTGATGCGCTGCCGCTCGGTTTCGCGGACGATCTGGAGGATGCGCTGCTTGGCCGCCATCACCGCGTTGCGGCCGAATTCGGCGAAGTCGACCGGAATTTCCATGATGTCGCCCGGCTCGAAGTCGGCGTCGTCCCAGCGGGCCTGCTCCAACGAGATCTGGCGGGAGGGGTCTTCGACCTCCTCCACTACCTCCTTGAGCACCACGATGGCGATGCTGCCGGTGTCTTCGTCGATCTCGACCTCGGCCTCCACGTTGGGGCCATGCCGGCGGGCCAGGGCGGCGGTTATGCCGTCCTTGATGAGGGTGTGGACTTCCTCGCGCGAGAGCGACTTGATGGAGCCGATCTCTCGAAACGCCGCAAGGATCTGGGATGCGTTGGTCATGTTCGATGCAATAAAAAAAACGGGGCTGCCCAGCATCCCCGCTTCTTCCAAGTTTAGGGCCGTAAAGCGGCCACGGCTGTATCAGCGTAAGAAAGATAAACCGTCAAATAAGATTCTGCAACCCTCGGCGCCAAGAAAGCCTCGCGCGCCAAGCTCAAGCGGGCGCCCGCAAACCGATGACACCCAGCTGCCGCTCCCGGTCTCCCCGCCGATGCGAAAAGAACCCGCCCGGTCCGCAGAGGGTGCAGTGGCCGGAGAGGGTGAGCCGCCCGGCCGGAACCCCTGCCCGCAGGGCGCGCTGATGGATGGCGGCGCGTAGATCGATAGGCAGGGGCCCGGCGGGTGCGGGGCGGTCGGGGTGCACCGCCCGGTGGACCTCGGGACCCACTTCGTAGCAGCGGCCACAGATGGCCGGCCCGCAGTGGAGCCGGACCGGCCCGCGCATGCGCCTGATCCCCACTTCGACCATCCCCCCCGCCACCCCCCGCCACCCCACGTGTAGCACCCCCACGGCGCCCGGCTGGTCGCCGGCCAGGAAGACGGGCACGCAGTCGGCCACCGAGACCGTGAGCAGCACCCCGGCCACGCCGGTCAGGTGGCCGTCGTACCCTTCTACCACCAGCAGTCCGTCGAGCGACGGGGGCTTATTGATACGCAGCCGGACTCCGTGCTGCTGGCGGGAGTGGAGGGCTCCCGCCGCGCCGGTATGCTCGAGCAGCCGCCGCCAGTTGCCGAGCGCCTCGCCCGCCGGCTGAGCTCCCCACAAGCCGAGGTCGAAGGGGGCTTCTTCGCCGCCCCGGCCAGTGGTGCCCTGCACTACGCCGGGGAACCGTTCGGCCCACTCCGGATGCACCCAGAGGGGCACGCCCGACCCCCCGGCCAGCTCCTCGAAGACAGTACCGGTACGGCTCACTCTCCCGAGGAGACGTCTCCCGGCCCTGTTTCTAGCCGGTCCAGCCGGGCGCGCATCTCGGCCACCTCAGCCCGGAGCAGGTCAAACTCCCGGCGCTGTACCAGGTCGAGCCGCTCCCGTACCTCGCCCAAGCCGTCCCGGGCCCGGCGGGTGGCGTCTCGCACCGCCGATTTGGCCCGCTCGGGGTTCAGGTCGCCCCGGTCGACCGCCTCTTGGATGGTCTCTTCAATCGCCTCCTTGACAGCGGTGAGCACTCCGATCCCGGCCCGGATGCCCTCGCCCAGACGGGCGCCCGCGCGTTTTTCCGGGCCTGCTCTTTCTTCGTTCATGGTACTCTCCGTTACGGTATTAGCCATCTTCATACTCCCTCGAATCGGCCTTCTCTATCTCGGCCCCCAACGCCCGCAGCCGCTCGTCGATGTTCTCGTACCCCCGCTCGATCTGGCCGGCGTTGTAAATCTCGCTCTCCCCCTCGGCCCCCAGGGCGGCGATCAGGAGCCCCATGCCCGCCCGGATGTCCGGGCTCTCCACCACGCCGCCGCGCAGTTTGGACGGACCCACGACCACCACCCGGTGGGGGTCGCAGAGGATCATGCGCGCCCCCATCGCCACCAGCTTGTCGGTGAAGAACATCCGCGACTCGAACATCTTCTCGTGGATGAGGATGGTGCCGTGACACTGGGTGGCGGTGACCAGGGCTATGGAGGTGAGGTCGGCCGGGAAGGCGGGCCACGGACCGTCGTCGATCTTGGGGATGTAGCCCCCCATGTCGGCGCGCACCTTCATTTCCTGTTTCTTGGGAACGTGAACGTTCTCGCCTTGGATCTCGACCTCGACCCCCAGCCGCCCGAACCCTACCAGGGTGGAGTCGAGAAAGTGCGGAGCGGCGTCCCGGATGGTAATCTCGCCGCCGGTGACTGCGGCCAGACCGATGAACGAACCCACCTCGATATGGTCCGGGCTCACCCGGAAGCGGCCTCCTTGCAAGCGCTCGACCCCGTGGATCTCCAACGTGTTGGTGCCCACGCCGTCGATGGTACACCCCATCCCTACCAGCATGCGGCACAGATCCTGGACATGCGGCTCGGCGGCGGCGTTACGGATACGGGTGCTTCCCTTGGCCAGGGCCGCGGCCATGACCGCGTTCTCGGTGGCGGTCACGCTCGGCTCGTCCAGAAAGAAGTCAGCCCCCTTGAGCTGCTTGGCTCGCAGGTGGAAGAGCCGGCGCCCCAACTCCACTTCGGCGCCGAGCCGCTCCAAGGCCAGGAAGTGGGTATCCATGCGGCGGCGGCCGATCACGTCGCCGCCTGGCGGCGGCAGCTTGAAGTCCCCGAAGCGGGCGACCATCGGTCCGGCCAGGAGGATGGAGGCGCGGATGCGCGCCGCCGACGCGCGGTTCAGCTCTGCCTTGCGTACCTTCCCGGCCCTCACCCGAACCTCGTGGGCACTGGCCCACTCGGCCTCGGCGCCGAGGACCCGGAGAAGGTCTATCAGGGTGTGAACGTCGCGGATAGAGGGGACGTTCTCCAGCACCACCTCCTCCTCGGTGAGGAGGGTGGCGGCGAGCATGGGGAGGGCGGCATTCTTGTTGCCGGAGGGGCGGATGGTCCCTTGTAGAGAGCGTCCCCCTTGGACTATGAACTTGGGCACTCGTGTCTCCCGAGTTGGCAAACAAAGGGCTGGCGCGTGCCCGCCGCGCAAAGATCGTGCGCGGAGGGGGCGCTTCGCGGGCTGACCGGCTTATACCGGCGGGGGTTCCCACGCGGCCGAAGGGGTGGCAGATTGACGGTTGCCAGAACGCCCGTTACCCATGCAGCTACTGATCGCGGTCATCAACGAAGAAGAGAAGCTCGACGACATCTTGTCCGGCTTCGTAGAGCTTGGCGTGACCGGCGCCACCATCTTGAACAGCGAGGGGATGGGCCGTTTTCTCTCTCACGACGTGCCCATCTTCGCCGGACTGGCCGGGCTGGCGTCTCGTACCCGCCCGCGCAACCACACCCTCTTCAGCGTGATCCCGGACGAGAAGGCCGACGAGGTGCTGGAACTGCTCAGGGAGATCTGCGGAGAGTTGGAGAGCCCGGCCACCGGCATCGCCGTTACCGTCGCCCTGGACCGGGTGGTGGGGCTGGCCCCGAAGATAGGCGACGAACCGGGGGCGGCCCCCCGCTCCTAACCGAAGAGAGGGGGGAGAAGTGAGCTTGGAACCGCTTTTGCGATACCGCTGGCCGTCCGCACCAGACCAAAGGAGAAAACTCTTGCTGGCTTCCACACCCCTCGCCTTGCTCCAAGTCACCGACACGCTGGTGGTGGCCGAAGCGGGGCCCAGCGGCTTCGAGATCGCGGTGGGCGTGGCGAACATCGTCATCGCGGTGGCGCTGGTGGCCGCCGCGGTCGGGCTTGCCCTCGCCGTCCTACAGGTCAAGAAGCTGGTGGCCCATCTCAAGCAGGGGGCCGACCCCGTGCTCAAGCACGCCCGCGAGGTAGCCGACAACGTGAATTACCTTTCCGCCTCGGTGCGCTCCGACGTGCAGGTAGTAAACCAGACTCTTCACGCCGCCAACGAACGGCTGCAGCGGCTCCTCGCCGCGGCCGAGAGCCGCGTGCACTCGTTCGACGCCCTGCTGGAGGTGATGCGCGACGAGAGCGAGCGGCTCTTTGTCGGCGCGGCATCGACCGTGCGTGGAGTACGGGCGGGCGCGGAGATCCTCGGCGAGCCGCGAGCCGCGCAGCGGACTAGCGGACGAGCCGCCGGGCCCTCCGCGAAGGCAACCACCGACAACCTTTGAATCATGGAGAATCCGAACATGCCCCGGCAGGACAACCTAGACTTCCTCACCGCGTTCGCGGTGGGCGCCGTGCTGGGAGTGGGTACCGCCCTACTCCTGCAGCCGAGTCCCACCCCCAAGGAACGGGTGGTCAAGCAGTGGAAACCGTACCGCAAGCAGATGAAAAAGAGCTACGGCGAGGCCCGCGAGGTATTTGCCGACGCGGGGGGGGCCACCGGAGAGATGAGCTCCGAGTTGGTCTCGGCGGGCAAGGAGCTGTTGGGAGAGTTCCGCTCAGAGGTCGCCAAGGTTCTCCGTGACGCCCGTGGCGAGATGGAAGAGATCGTCGAGGACCAGAGCAAGGACTTGTCCAAGAAGCTACGCAAGGCCCGGCGTAAGTTCGGCGTCTGACCTGTCTTCCGGAGCGGCCGGATGTCCATCCGTGTCTGGCTGCTGATCGCCGCTGGGTTAGCGCTCGCGCTGTGGCCGGAACCCGCGTACGGGTGGGGCCCGGCCACCCACGTACACCTGGGGGTGGGGGTGCTGGAGTCGCTCGCCCTGCTCCCCCCCGCGGTCCGTGCCCTGCTCGCGACGCATCCGCTAGACTTTCTGTACGGCTCGGTGGCGGCCGACATCTCTCTGGCCAAGAAGTACGTGCCCGAGGGGCGCCACTGCCACCACTGGCACGTGGGTCACGAGATCCACGGCGCAGCCGGCACCGACCGGCTGCGGGCGGTGGGGATCGGCTACCTGGCCCACCTGGCGGCCGATACGGTAGCCCACAACTTCTTTGTTCCCCGCCAGCTCCTGCTCACCTCCTCCACCCGGGCGCTCGGCCATTCGTACTGGGAGCACCGCATGGACCACCACCTCGGCGAGCGGTACACCTCCCTGGCCCGGCGCGTGGTCACAGAGCACGACCACACCGAGGCCGACGCCCTTTTCGACCAGGTCCTCTCGGCCACCCTGTTCACTTTCACCACCAACCGTAGGATCTTCCGGGGGATGATCCGTTTCCAGGACAACGACCGTTGGCAGTCGGTGTTCGGAACCGTGCTCCAGAACTCCCGCTGGACTTTGGATGGCGAAGCCGTCGAGGGGTATCTGCGCCGCAGCTTCGACTACGTGATCGACACTATGATTCGGGGAGAGGGCTCGCTGGCCGCCGCTCTCGACCCCATCGGCGAACGGAACCTGGCCCTGGCCAAACGGGTGCGCCGGTTGGCGCTGCGCGAGGGAGCGTGGCGCAGGCCCGCCCTGCTGGCCGAGATGGCAGATGATTTCTTCCCCCTGCCAGAGGTACCGTTCGGTCACTGGGACCGGCAGAGGGAGATGAACCCCGGCTTCCCTTCGGACGCGGGGCTGCTAAACGGCGCTTTTGCGCGCCGGGCGGGCGCCGGTTCATCTTACCGCCGCGGGTGGTAGAGTGATGAATCATCTCTTGCTTATACGGTATATCCTGGCCGGGCTTTCCGGCTCCAGTTTGAGCCGCTGAAGAGCACCCCGCCACCTCGATCTCTTTCCGCCCAGGAGCTCTTCTATCTGGTAGTAGCCGTCGCCAGCGACGCCCAGTTCGCCGGTGGGAAAGTCGAGCACGGTTTCTCGAGGACTCTCAGGGTCCAGAGAGACGGCCATGAAGAGTGCGTGGTCGTCCAGCCACTTGCCGTAGAAGAGTACCCTGTCGTCGTCGCAGGGGTGAAAGCTCAGGTTGTCGTACTCCTGCAAGGCCGGCTGCTCGCGGCGGATACGGTTCAACTCCCGGATCCACTCCTTGATGTTTCCCCGCCGGTCCCAATCGCGCTGCTTGAGCTGGTACTTCTCGTTACTCCGGTACTCTTCCCGCTCCGAGTGGGACTCGTTCTCGCACAGCTCGAAGCCGCAGTATACACCCCAGAGCGGCGAAAGAGTCGCCGCCAGCGCCGCCCGGATCTTGAACGCCGACGGCGGCGAGTTCTGCAAGAAAGGGGGCAGGATGTCCGGCGTGCTGGGGAAGAGCATGCCCCGGAAGTACTCCTTCATCTCGCCTCCGGTTAGCTCCTCGAAGTACTCGGTGAGCTCCCACTTTTCGTTCCGCCAGGTAAAGTAGGTGTAGCTCTGGGTGAAGCCGGCCTTAGCCAGCGCCCGCATCACCTTGGGCCGGGTAAACGCCTCCGAGAGGAAGATGGTGCCGGGGTACTCGCGCTGGACCTCGCGGATACACCACTGCCAGAACTGGAGCGGCTTGGTGTGGGGGTTGTCTACCCGGAAAGTCTTGACCCCCTGCTCGATCCAGAAGTCGAACACCGACTTCCACTCCAGCCACTGGCTCTGCCAGCTGTCGCCGTAGAAGTTCAACGGGTAGATGTCTTGGTACTTCTTGGGTGGGTTCTCCGCGTACTTGATGGAACCGTCGGGACGGTGGAAGAACCACTCCGGGTGGCTCTTCACGTAAGGGTGGTCCGGGGATACCTGGATGGCGAAGTCGAGGGCGACCTCGAGGCCGTGCTTGGCGGCCTCGGTTACCAAGCGCCGGAAGTCCGCTAGGGTACCGAGCTGGGGGTGGACGTGCTTATGGCCGCCTTGATGAGAGCCGATGGCGTAGGGAGATCCGGGGTCGCCGGGCTCGGGCTCGAGGGAGTTGTCCTTGCCCTTGCGCTGGGTCTCGCCGATGGGGTGGATGGGGGTGAGGTAAAGGGTGTCGAAGCCGAGCTCCTCGACGTACGGCAGCCGGGCGATGACGTCGTCGAAGGTGCCGTGCCGCGCCGGATGGTTGGCAGCGGAGCGGGGAAAGAGCTCGTACCAACTAGCGAAGCGAGCCTTTACCCGGTCTACCCGGAGCGGCAGCCGCCGCTTGAAGCGGGTGAGGTCGGCGCGGGGTAGATAACGCTCCATGAGCGCCGCCAACCCGGCGTCGAAGACGGCGTCGGCGCCGTCCGGCCCGGCGAGCCGCCGGGCGAAGCCGGCGAGGGCCTGTCGGTCGGATTCGCGCGTCTTATCCGCGGCTTCGCGGGCAAGCAGGGAGGCCTCCTCCAGCTCTACCGACA
This sequence comes from Longimicrobiaceae bacterium, assembly GCA_050732775.1. GTDB lineage: Bacteria > Gemmatimonadota > Gemmatimonadetes > Longimicrobiales > Longimicrobiaceae > JBOHRN01. The sequence goes on from JBOHRN010000046.1 coordinate 96,411, forward strand.
CCCCCTGGCCGGCGTTGAGTTTGGCGCGCACGTCGCGGCGGTGGCTGGCGAATCTGTCACTCCACGCCACCACCGTGTACTGCCACTCCCCAACCCTGTCGAGAGGCGCGGTCACGCCCCGCCAGCGGTCGTTGTCGAAGTGCTCCATAGGTGCTTCGCGCCACCCGCGCTCGCCACGGGGCCGGTAACGGAGCGCGGCCCGGATCACCTGGTGGCCGTCGCGGAAGACGTCGGCCTCCACGGCGAGCGTATCTCCCTCTTCGCGCTTGACCGGGTAGTGGCCGCAGTCGAGCTGGGGAGTCACCTCCTCGATGACGATCCGGCGGCTGTCGCGGGGACGGGACACGTTAGCTCTGGGCGGGGGGTAAGGTGGCCTTCCTTAGCACGCTCAGCGAGCGGCCATCCAGCAGGTACCCGGCGGTCCCCTGGTGGGTCTCGCAGCCGGAAGGGAGCCCGGGGCGCGCGCTGTCCAGCTCCAATACCCACACTCCGCCCGGCAGGGTGAAGGTGGCGGCGTCGGAGGCCGCGTTGAACAAAAGCAGTAGGGATTGCTTGCCAACCGGCTCTCCCGAGAGCCGCGCCCCTAAGCACGACGAGCGCTCGGAGTGCCAATCGGCTTCGGTCACCTCTTCGCCGTCGGGCCGAAGCCATCTGACCTCGCTGTCGCCGGAAGAGTCAGCGCGCCGGAAGACCGGGTGCTCCCGGCGCAAGCGGACCAGCCGCTGGGTGAAGTTCAAGAGTGCCTGGTCGCGTTCCGACGGCTCCCACTTCACCCAGGATACCTCGTTATCCTGGCAGTAGGCGTTATTGTTGCCGAGCTGGGTGCGGCCCAGCTCGTCTCCGGCGGTGAGCATGGGTATCCCCTGGGATAGAAGGAGGGTAGCCAGGAAGTTTCGCTTCTGTTTTTCGCGCTGGCCGACCACCTCGACTTCACCGGTCGGACCCTCCACGCCGAAGTTCATGCTCAGGTTGTGGTCGTGGCCGTCCCGGTTGCCCTCGCCGTTGGGCTCGTTCCGCTTGTGGCGGTAAGAGACCAGATCCTCGAGGGTAAAGCCGTCGTGAGAGGTCACGAAGTTAACGCTGGCACCGGGGCCGCGGCCCCCGTACAGGTCGCTCGAGCCGGTGAGCCGACGGGCGAACTCGCGGTGAACTCCGGTGTCTCCCCTCCAAAAGCGGCGCACGGTGTCGCGGTACTCGCCGTTCCACTCCGACCACGGCGCCGGAAACTCTCCCACCCGGTACCCCCCTTCGCCCAGATCCCACGGTTCGGCGATGAGCTTGACCCCCGAGAGGACCGGGTCGCGGCCGATGGCTGCCAGAAAACCAGCTCCGGGGTCAAAGTCGCGGGGATCGCGCGCCAGAGTCACCGCCAGGTCAAAGCGAAAGCCGTCCACCCGCATCTCGTTTACCCAGTATCGGAGCGAGTCCATGACCAGCTCGAGGACCCGGGGGTGCGAAGTGTTCAGGGAGTTACCGGTTCCGGTATAGTCCAGATACCGGCCCGGATGCTTCTGGTCGAGCCGGTAGTAGGCGGGGTTGTCGAGTCCGCGCAGGAAGAGAGCGGGTTCGTCGGGGCCACCCTCGGCGGTATGGTTGTAAACCACGTCGAGGATCACCTCCAGCCCCGCGGCGTGCAGGGCGCGCACCATCTCCTTGAACTCCCGCACCTGCGCGCCTGGTTCGCGGCTCCGGGCGTAGCGAAGAGTAGGGGCAAAGTACCCTATGGTGCTGTAGCCCCAGAAGTTGACCAGGCCCAGTTCGGCCAGGAAGGGCTCGTCCGCGATCTCGTGGACGGGGAGGAGCTCGACGGCGGTGACCCCGAGCGACTTCAAGTGAGCGATCACCGCTGGGTGCGCGAGACCGGCGTAGCTGCCCCGGAGCTCTTCCGGAACGCCGGGGTGAAGACGGGTGAGACCCTTGACGTGGAGCTCGTAGATGACGGTGTCGGCCAGCGGGGTGCGGGGGGAATGGCCTTCTCCCCAGTCGAAGCCGGGGTCGATGACCACGCTCTTGCGGGGCTCGCCGGCCAGGGCTCGCGCGTACGGATCGACCAGGAGCCGTGCCGGATCGAAGAGGAGCCCCCGGACGGGGTCGTAGGGACCGTGGACGCGGTAGCCGTAGTACCGCCCCGGCCCCACGCCGCTGAGGTAACCGTGCCAAACGTGGCCGGCCCGCGCGGCTAAAGGCGTAACTCCGACGGGCTCGGTGGCGCCGGGAGAGTCGAAGAGCAGGAGCTCCACCCGCTCGGCACGCTCCGAGTACAGGGCGAAGTGGGTGCCTTTGCCGTCCCAATGGGCACCGAGGGAGTGGCGCGCGCCCTTTCTCGACGCCATCCGGCGCGGAGAGGTGGCCGCGTCAGACGCGATTCCCGCTCTCCCCTTCCCAGCGCTTCTTGAGACGGCGGCGTAGCCGGAGCGCGTACACGCCCAGGAGGAGGGCTAGGGTGGCGAAAGCCGCCGCCGCCAGCCAACCGGAGTCGAGCGGTTGGTGAAAGGAGTGGTGGGTAAAGAGCAGCAAAGCGAGTCCGGCGGCCGTCGCCCACCCCGTTCCACCCACCAACCACCCGCCCCACGCGGCCCGCTTCTGCGCCCGGATACGCCCGGCCAACCGCTGCCAGATGCGTTTCCGGCGTTCGGCCCCCAGGCGAGGTTCGTTCATGAGCGTGGCGGGTAGCGCCATATCTTCTTCCACCTCCCGCAGATATATACGAGTTTTGGCACGGATACGGATCCTTTCTACCGCCGGTAGCCGAGCGAGTCCCGGGCTGTGCCCGGTGACCCTCCAATGGGGAGATGATCTCGCCTTATGTCAAGTAGTGACCCGCGCCTCCGCTTCACACCATCCAATCGGCCCCGCCGTCGAGCCGGACGAGGCGCTCGCGGAGCTTAGCGAGCGCCAGCCGGACGCGGGTCTTGACGGTGCCGAGGGGCGCGCCCATCCGGTTGGCGACCTCCGACTGGCTGTAGCCGGAGAAGTAAGCCAACATCACCGCGTCGCGCTGTTGGGCGGGTAGCTCGTCGAGCGCCTCGAGCAGGACGCGGCGCCGCTCGGAGGCCTCCAAATCTGAGCTAGGGTCGGATGGTTTGGGCGCAAGGTCGCCATCCCAAGGGGGATCGGGAAGAGGGTCTAGGGGCTGCTCGCGGCGCCGGCCGACTGCTCGTATCCGGTCCAGAGTGCGGCTACGGGAGATGGCGGCTATCCAAGCGGAGGGGCTGCCCCGGGCGGGGTCATAGTCGCCGGCGGTTAGCCACACCTGCCAGAACGTCTCCTCCACCACTTCCTCGGCCTCGTCTTCGTCGCGGAGCATGCGCACGGCCGAACCGAACACCCGGTCTGCGAAGCCGTCGTAGAGCTCGCGCAGGGCTCTCTCGTCCCCGCGCGCGGTGGCGCGGATGACTCGCACCGCCCGCTCGCGAGCAAGGTCAAGAGCGCCGTCCTGTCTGCCACTAGCGGAGGAGTTTCCACTCATGGGCCGCGACAGCTTGCAAGATCGCTGCCAGAAGCACACAAAGAACGGCCCCGGTTTTACCCGGGACCGTTCCGCGGTGAGCGCGCCTAGATATCTTTCCTAGCCGCGGATGTCCAGTTCGACCTCGCGCTGGTAGGGCTGGAACTCGCAGCCGGTGCGCACCGGTACGTACAGCACTTCGGCGGGCTCTTCAGCACCGCGCTCCACAAAGAGGGTCACTCCCTG
>JBOHRN010000047.1:0-30243 GCA_050732775.1 Longimicrobiaceae bacterium
CCCCGCGCCCGATACACCGCTTGGCCCAACGGAGTCCGCGCCGGAAGAGGTGGAGCAGGACGCCAGCCCGGAAGCCGATTTCCCCGCTTGGCTCGAGGGACCGGGCGAGCCCCCGGCGCCTTCTTCAGCGGCCAGCGCCGGCCCCGGCGCGCTCTCGCAAGCCGCGGACCGGCTTACCGCGCTGGCCGAGCTGCTGCGCGACGCCGACCCCGCCGAGCTGGCGGCGGACGAGCGCCTCGACCGGACCGATCTGCTCATCGCCGGCATCTTGCTAGCGCGCTCTGAGTGACCAGCTGCCGTACTAGCGCGGTGCTCGCCCTCTTGCTGGCGGTGTCCGGCTGCGCGGTGTCCGGAGCCGCCACGCCGGTCACCCTGGCCTCCCGCTTGAGCGGGTTTATCTGGCCGCTCCCTGTCGAACACGCCGGCTCGGTGACCTCGCAGTACGGACCCCGCTGGGGCCGCCACCACAACGGCCTCGACCTGGACGGCGAGAGTGGCGACCCGGTTTACGCGACCTCGGCCGGCACGGTCTCGTTCAGCGGGAGCAGACGCGGTTACGGCGAGACGGTGGTGATAGATCACGGCGGCGGGGTCACCACCCTGTACGGTCACCTAGCCACCCGCTACGTACGAAGGGGGCAACGGCTCGCCCGCGCCCAGCCGGTGGGCGCGGTGGGCGCCAGCGGTAACGCCACCGGGCCACACCTTCACTTTGAGGTGGCTTGGGCGGGCTACCCCGTGGACCCCCTGCCGTTACTCCCCCGCCTCCGGTAAAGTAGTTGCACCAAATTGGTGCATTGCCAGGCGGCTGTAACGGGGGTAGATTGCATCGGTCTAAACCACCCTTAAAGATAATCTCCATGCCCCACACGCTCACCCCCAGCGAACGGCGCATCTTCGACTACCTGGTAAGCTTTCTCAAGCAGAACGGCTACCAGCCCAGTGTCCGCGACATCGGCAAAAAGTTCAAGATCCGCTCCACCAAGTCGGTGGCCGAACATCTACAGTCCCTCGCCGACAAGGGGTACATCGAGCGCAGCTCCTCCCGCTCGCGCGGGGTTCGCATCCTGGGGCTGGACCTAGCGCCCGAGGTGGTGACCGTTCCGTGTTACGGCAAGATCGCCGCCGGCATGCCCGCCCTGCTGCGCGAGAACGTCTCGGACCAGATCGCTCTCGACCGGAAGCTGGCGACGTCACCCGCCTCCTTCGTCCTTACGGTCAAGGGCGACAGCATGAAAGAGGTGGGCATCCTCGACGGCGACCTGGTGCTCGTGGAACCGGTCTCCGAGGCGGAGATCAAAAACGGCGAGGTGGTGGCCGCCAGGGTAGAGGGCGAGGCCCTGATCAAACGTTACTTCTCGCGCGGGGGCGAGGTCATCTTGGAGCCGGCCAACGCCGACTTCCCCCCCATCCTGGTGCGCGAGCACGAAGACTTCGCCATCCTCGGCCGGGTAGCTGGCGTCTTCCGCCGCCTTCCGGCCCGGACCAAAGCCGGCAAGAGGGCTGGTAAGCGTAGAGCTTGAGGGCCGGGGACGAACAGTGGATGGTGCGGGCGCTAGCTCAGGCCCGCCTCGCCCGGGATCAGGGCGAAGTACCGGTGGGAGCGTTGATGGTGCGGAGCGGAGAAGAGATCGCCGCCACCCACAACCTTACCCATACCAGGCAAGATCCCGCCGCCCACGCCGAACTGCTAGCCATCCGCGAGGCCGCCGGAGTCACCGGCCACCGGCGGCTCCTGGACTGTACCCTGTACGTGACCCTGGAGCCGTGCGCCATGTGCGCGGGGGCCGTTGTTCTCGCCCGCATTCCGCGGCTGGTGTTTGCAGCCCGCGACGGTAAGTCGGGCATGTGCGGCTCGCTCGACAATCTGGTCCAGGACCCCCGTCTCAACCACCGGGTGGAGCTGACCACGGGAGTTCTAGCCGAAGAGTCGGGCGAGCTGCTGCGGGAATTTTTCCGGGCGCGGCGGGGAGACGCTTAAAGGGCCCCCGCCGCCGCCCTTTCTTCCCCGGCTTTGGTCACCGGGGGTTGCTCCTCCACCGGGCGGCCGAACAAGCGCAGTACCCCCCACAGCACCAGCGTCGCCAGCCCCAACGAGAGCCACGGGCTCACGCCGAAGGCGGTGGGGATGTCGCCCAAGATCATGCCTACCCCGGCCACCAGCAGAGCGTAGGGTAGTTGGGTACGTACGTGGTCCATATGGTCGCACGCCGAGGCCGTGGAGCTGAGCACGGTGGTGTCCGAGATCGGCGAGCAGTGGTCCCCGAAGATGGCCCCCGCCAGCACCGACGAGGTCACCCCCAGGAGAATGGTGTAGCCGCCGCCCGCGCTCAGGTCCTGGGCCACCGCCAGAGCCGCGCCGAGCGGAATCACCAGGGGGATGAGGATGGCCATGGTACCCCACGAGGTCCCGGTGGCGAAGGAGATGCCGGCGGCGATGGCGAACACCAGCACCGGCAGGAGCGTAGCCGGGATGGTCCCCGCCAGCACCGTGCTGATGTAGCTCGCGGTTCCCAGCGCGTCGGTCACCTCCTTGAGAGACCACGCCAGGGTCAGCACCACCATCGCCAGGACCATCGCCCGCAAGCCCCCCAGCCACGCCTCCATCGCCTGTTGGACCGAGAGCAGGCGCTGGGCTAGCGACATTCCGATCGCCACCACGCAGCCGATCAACGCCCCCCAAAGGAGGGTACTGAAGGGGTCGGACGCGCCGATAATATCGCGCAGGGGGTGCTCTCCCGGCCCCAGCGCCGCCCGTCCGCTGGTGTAGAGGCCGATCAGCACGGTGAGTACCAGCGCCATCACCGGCGCCGCCGAGTTGATCCAACGGTGCGCGACGCCGGGCACCGGCTCCATGGCACCGCTCTCGGTATCGGTCATGAGGGAAGCACCGGGCCGGCTCAACCCGCCCCCCGAGGCGGCCCGGCGTTCGGCAGTGAGCATGGGGCCCAGGTCGCGGCCCGTCCAGATAATCAGGAAGACCAGCACCAGGGCCAAGAGGGGGTAAAAGCGGTAGGGGATGGAATCCAAGAACACGTTGAAGGCGCTCATCTCCGCCAGCCGGGCGGAGAGGTCGGGGTCGGCCGCCGCCACCCGCTCCGAGGCGGTGGCGAGTCCGTCCGAAATGAGGGAGATCTCGTAACCCACCCAGGTCGAAACAAAGGCGATACTCGCCACCGGCGCCGAGGTGGAGTCGACCAGGTACGAAAGTTTCTCGCGCGATACCCTGAGCCGGTCGGTCACCGGCCGCATGGTGTTTCCCACGATCAAGGTGTTGGCGTAGTCGTCGAAAAAGATCACCAGCCCTTGGAGGTAGGTGGCCAACAGGCCCCGGCGCCTGTTGCTGGCGAAGCCGGCGATCGCTTCCACCACGCCGTGCATACCCCCGTTCTTTGCCATTACCCCCACCATCCCCCCGATCAGCATGGAAAAAAGGAGGATGGAGGCGTTGCTGGGGTCGGAGATGGCAGGGAGTATAAAGGTGTCGATGGAGCGTAGCAGGGAACCGAGGGGGTTGAAGCCGGTCCAGAGGAAGGCACCCAGCCACACCCCCGCAAAGAGGGAGATCACCACCTCCTTGAAGATCAGGGCCAGGGCGATGGCCATAAGGGGCGGGACCACCGAGGTCCATCCCGGCAGGAGGGTGGCGTCGTAACGGGCGGCGCCAGCCGGCGTGGCCACCAAGAGCGGGAGGTCGGCGCCCGAGCGCACCGTGAGCCCCGGGATCTCGCTGCCGCCGGGCGGGAGCGTATCGACCGCCAGCAGCTCGCCGCGGGCGCTCCGCACCACCACCGGTACCGGCCCGGGAGCGCCGGGGAGGTTCACGGTGAGTTTGAAGGGGTTTCCCCCTACCACGGCGGCCGGGCCCTCCACCTCGGGCACGAGCCGCTCCTGGGCCGTGAGCGGAGCGGCCAAGGCGGTGAGCAGCAGGGCTAGGGCGCGGATCATGGGCGTGACCAAGCGTGAACGGTAGCGGAAGGGCGCCAAGGTACGGTGCGGGCGGTGGCGTGTAAAGTTGCGCCGTTTCGTTGACAGTGAACCGGGGCGGGCGCTATCGTGAAGCTCGCTGACCACAGTTACGCCCAGGCCGAGATGACAGAAGCCGAACGCCGTCGAGTGCTGGACACCGGCGCCGTGCAGGAAGCCCTCGGGCGCATGGCCGCCGAGCTCGAGAGCGAAGCTGGCCGGGGGGCCGACCTGGCGCTCATGGGCGTCCACCGGCGGGGCGTGGAGCTGGCCTCGCGCCTGGCCGCCGAGCTGGGCGAGCGCCGGGGGCGCCCGGTGCCCCTGGGCACGCTCGACATCACTCTGTACCGCGACGACCTCATGCAGATCGGTCCCCGGCCGGTGGTGGGTGAGACCCGGCTCCCCGAGGGGGGGGTAGACGGCCGGCCGGTGGTGATAGTGGACGACGTTCTCTTCACCGGCCGCACCGTGCGCGCGGCCTTGGACGAACTGGCCGACTTCGGGCGCCCCTCCCGCACCATCCTGTGCGTACTCATCGACCGGGGCGGGCGGGAGTTGCCGATCCACGCCGACGTGGTGGGAGAGAAGATCGACGTGCCCGAGGGGTGGATGGTCGAGGTGGCCGTGCCCGAAATGGACGGCGGCTTGGGCGTCGACCTGGTTAAGCGGACCGGAGAGTGAGCAATCCCGCTCCCTACCTCGGCAAAGACCTGCTCGGGCTGGCCGGCCTCTCCCGGGCGCAGATCGAGGGTATCCTCGACACCGCCGAGCCCTTCAAGGAGATCAGCGAACGGGCCATCAAGAAGGTCCCGGTCCTGCGGGGCAACACCATCGTCAACGCTTTTTTCGAAGACTCCACCCGCACTCGCGTTTCCTTCGAATTCGCGGAGAAGCGCCTCTCGGCCGACACCGTCAACATCTCTTCCACCGGCTCCTCGGTGCAAAAGGGAGAAACCCTGGTAGACACCGCCCGTAACCTGGAAGCGATGCGCATCGACATGGTGGTGGTGCGACACGCCTCCTCCGGGGCGGCCCGCTTCCTGGCCGAGCGCATCGCCTCCAACGTGGTCAACGCGGGCGACGGCCGGAACGAGCACCCCACCCAGGCCCTGCTCGACCTGCTCACCATCCGCGACCAACTGGGCCGTGTGGAGGGGCTCAGGGTATGCCTGGTGGGCGACGTGCTCCACTCCCGGGTGGCCCGCTCCAACATCTGGGGGTTGCGCGAACTGGGAGCCGAAGTGGCCGTGTGCGGCCCGCTTACGCTCCTGCCGCGCGACGTGGCCCAGATGGGGGTCACGGTCTTCCGGCGCGTGGAGGAGGCCATCGAGTGGGCCGACGTGCTCAACGTGCTCCGGCTTCAACTCGAACGCATGAAGGCGGGCTTCATCCCCTCCCTGCGCGAATACAACCGGGTATTCGGGGTGTCGCGGACGCGGCTGGAGCAGGCCCCGCGCGACGTCCTGATCCTCCATCCGGGACCGGTAAACCGCGGGGTCGAGATAGACTCCGACGTGGCCGACGGCCCTCAATCGGTGATTCTGCGACAGGTTACCAACGGGGTGGCGGTGCGCATGGCCGTGCTCTACCTGTTGGCCGGAGGGAAGCCCGAGCAGGCCGAGGCCGCCAAGACGGAAGCGAGGTCATGAGAGCGCTGCTGCTACGCGGTGGACGGGTGGTGGATCCCTCCCAGCAGCTCGACGCCCGCGTCGACGTGCTCCTCTCCGGCGGCGCCGTGGCCGAACTGGGAGAGGGCCTCGACGCGCCCGGCGACGCCGAGGTGATCGACCTGGACGGGCTGCTTGTCTGTCCGGGACTCATCGATGTGCACGTCCACCTGCGCGAACCGGGCGGAGAGCACAAGGAGACCATCGCCAGCGGCTCGCGGGCGGCGGCCGCCGGCGGCTTCACCTCGGTGGTGGCGATGCCCAACACCGACCCCCCCATCGACGACCCGGCGGCGGTAGGGTTCGTGCTCGCTCAGGGGCTCCGCTCGGGCGGGGCCAGGGTATACCCCAGCGGCACCATCACGGTGGGCCGCCGCGGCGGGCAGATGGCCGAGATCGGGGAGCTGGTGGCGGCGGGGGCGGTGACCGTGACCGACGACGGCTCTCCGGTACCGGACTCCGGCGTGATGCGTTCGGTCTTGGAGTACGCGGGCAGCTTTCAGGTGCCGGTGTCGGTCCACTGCGAGGAGCTTTCCCTCTCTCGCAACGGTTCGATGAACGAGGGCATCATCTCCACCCGGCTGGGACTCACGGGCGTCCCCAACGCGGCCGAGGACGTGATGATCTCGCGCGACCTCATGCTGGCCGAACTGACCGGCGGACGGCTGCACGTGCAGCACGTCTCCACCGCCCGCGGGGTGGAGATGATCCGAGCGGCCAAACAGCGGGGGGTGAGGGTTACGGCCGAGGCCACCCCCCACCACCTGGCCCTGACCGAGGAGGCGGTGGATGGTTACCGGACCGAGGCCAAGATGAACCCGCCCCTGCGGACCGCGGCCGACCGGGCGGCGGTTAGGGAGGGGGTGTGCGATGGTACCCTTGACCTCATCGCCACCGACCACGCGCCCCACCACTACGACGAGAAGGAACGCGCCTTCGAGGACGCCCCCTTCGGGGTGGTGGGGCTCGAGACCGCGGTCGGGGTGGTGATGACCGAGCTGGTCCACCCCGGCCACCTGGCCCTGACCGGGCTGGTGGAGCGGATGAGCCACGCTCCGGCCCGTGGCTTCTCCCTGCCCGGCGGCACCCTGGCGGTGGGTTCGCCCGCCGACCTGACCGTCATCGACCCGGAGCTCGAGTGGACGGTCGAGCCCGAGAGGTTCTTGTCGCTCAGCCGGAACACCCCTTTCGCCGGGTGGAAGCTCAAGGGGCGGGCGGTGCGCACCGTGGTGGGCGGCCGCACCATCTGGGAAATCGACGACTGATGGCACAGCCACGAACCCCCCGGGATTTCTGCGGAGACCTTTTCCCCTGGCCGGAGATCGCGCGTATCTCCGAAGGTGACCGGGTGGTGGCGTGTTACCTGGTTCACGAGCGACGGCTTGGTACCACCCGCCAGCAGAAGCCCTTCCTGCACCTGCTTCTCGGCGACCGCAGCGGGAGCGTGGAAGCCAAGGTTTGGGACCGGGCCGGAGAGTTGGCCTCCGTCTTGGAGCCGGAGGCGGTGGTGGGGGTGCGGGGCACGGCCGAGCTGTTCCGAGACCGGCTCCAACTCCGGGTAGAGGAGGCGGAGCCGCTCGCCCTGGCCGACAGAGACCTGGAACTCTTCCTGCCCGCCTCTCCCCGCGACCGAGGGGTCATGGAGCGGGAGCTGGAGTCGCTCATCGGTTCGCTGGAAGACCGTCCCTTGCGAGCCCTCCTGGCCCGCTGCACCGGGGCCGACACCCCCCTGGGGCGCGCCTTCCGCTCCCACCCGGCGGCCAAACGGAATCACCACGCCTACCTGGGTGGGTTGCTGGAACACTCCCTCTCCCTGGCCGGGGTGTGCCAGCGACTCGCCCTCCACTACCGGGAGCAGGGTCTCTCCATCGACCGCGACCTTCTGGTGGCCGGTGCCTTGCTACACGACATCGGCAAGGTGGGCGAGCTGCGCGGCACGGCCGGCTTCGCTTACACCGACCGGGGCAAACTCCTCGGACACATAGTGCTCGGGCTGAAGGGGCTCGAGCGGGAAGCTGCCAAGGTCGAGGGGCTCTCCGAGGAGCGGCTCCTGCTCCTCCAGCACCTGCTGGCCAGCCACCACGGCCGGCTCGAATGGGCCAGCCCGTCGGTGCCCCAAACCCTGGAAGCGCTGATCTTGCATCACGCCGATTACTTGGACTCCCGCATGGGAGAGGCGGCCGTGGCCGTGGCTGCGGCCGAGCCCGGGGGTTGGACCCCGTACCTGCGCGGCCAGGAGCGTGCGTTTTTTCGCCCGCCAGAGGGGGAAGAAGAGCGCTCCGAGGGCAGCACCAACGACACCATGGACCTGTTTCAAGACTGACGTCGATGGCGAAGACCGAACAGAAGGCGAATGGCGGCGAGTCCGCCCGCGAGCTGATCGAGGAGCGCACCCGGGTGCGCTCGTGGTTGGACCGGCTGGACGAGAGCGCGCCCGGCGACACTCCCGAGCACGTAACCCGAAGGGTGCGAGACGACTACCGGGCCCGCTTGGAGCGGCTCACCGAAGAGCTTGCCACCCGCGTGGAGTCGGTGCGCGAGAGCTTGGAGCGGGCACGGGCCGAACTCGAGGAGGCCGAAGCCGAGTACGCGGCTGCCCGCGACCGTTTGGAAGAGGCCCGCTTGCGACACCGGCTCGGTGAGTTGGACGACGATAACTGGAACTCCGAACGGCCCGAGCTCGAAGAGCGGGTCGAGCAGGCCGGTGAGCAGCGCGGCCGGGCTCGCACCCAGGCGTCGCGCATGGAAGACCTGGTTAGAGAGATCGAGAGCGCGGCCGGCCACGCGCCAGCAGCGGAGCCACAGCTACCCGAAGAGACGGTGCCAGGAGCCGAAGCGGCGCATGGCGAAGAAGCCGGGGAGTGGGAGCCGGTCATCTCGGAGGTCGCGGACGCCCCGGAGGAGGGCGAGGAAGCGCAAGCCGGAGACCTCCCCTGGCTGGGGGAACCCGCTTCCGAAGAAGCGGCCGCCGAGCCAGCGAAAGAAGACAGGGCCGGCGACGAGGACATGGCTTTTCTAGAGGAGTTGGACCGCGCCATCGCTGCCTCGTCAGACACCTCGCCCGCCGCCGCGCCGTCCCAACCGAAGCCGGCCGGAGAGGAGGAGTCGGGCCGGCGTCCGGTTACTTCGGCCACCATTCCCTGCAAGGAGTGCGGCGCCGAAAACGACGCCAGGGCCTGGTACTGCGAGGTTTGTGGGGTAGAGTTGGCCTAGCAGGCCGTGGAAAACCAGCCTGGCGGAAGGCCTACGACTTGCGCGAAACTTCCTGTGCGAGTTGACGCTTGGCCCGCGCCGCCTTATTGCGGTGGATGAGACGCCGCGCCGCGGCCCGGTCGATCAGCACGGTGGCCTCGCGCAGCGCCCGTTCGGCGTCCTCGGGGGTGTCGGCTGCGCTCACCTTCTTGATGGCGGTCTTCATGCTAGAGCGGTGGCCCCGGTTACGGGCGGCCCGCTCCCGGCTGGTGCGCATCCGCTTCTCAGATGACTTGATGTTGGGCACTGGCTCCGCTCTTTCGGGTTGAAGCAAAGTCAGCAATTTACCCTTCTTCTAGCGGTTCGTCAACCACGGCCACTCTTTGACACCCCGGCCGACGGGCGGTAGCTTGCTGCCGATGGAAACGGAGCAGCTTCTCATCGCCCTGCCGGTCCTGATCTTCTCGGTGGTGGTCCACGAGTACGCACACGGCTGGATGGCGCGCGAACAGGGAGACCACACCGCCGAAGCACTCGGTCGGCTCACGCTCAACCCCCTACCGCACCTCGACCCGGTGGGGAGCTTTCTGGTTCCGGCCCTCTTCCTGTTGCTGCCGGGAGGCGTCATCCTGGGCTGGGCCAAGCCGGTACCGGTGGTCCCGCGCAACTATCGGAACTACAAAAAGGGAGACATCCTGGTATCGGTCGCCGGGGTAGCCGCCAACCTGGTCTTGGCGCTGGTCTCGGCCGCGCTGCTCGCCCTGGTGGTGGTTCTCTTCCGGCTCGTGCCCGCGGCAGAGCAGTCGTGGCAGGTGCTGGCCGGGATGGCCGAATTCGGCATCTTCATCAACTTGATCCTGATAGTTTTTAACCTCCTTCCCATCCCCCCCCTCGACGGCTCTCACCTCTTTTACCACCTGCTGCCCGCCCGTTGGGGGTTGCGCTACCGGGAGCTGGCGCCCTTCGGGATGTTCGCGCTCATCGCCCTCTTGTTCATTCCCGGCGCCATCGGCTGGATCCTGTCGCCCGCCCTGGTGGCCACGCTCTGGCTGCGGGGCGCCGCCTTGTCGGTCGCCTCGCTGTTCGCTTGATGCCCGCCACGGCCGCTCCGCCCGACCCCTACGTGGTGGATCTGGAGAGGTTCCAGGGTCCGCTGGACCTCCTGCTACACCTGATCCGCAAGCAGGACATCGACATCTTCGACATCCCCATCTCCCGCGTCAGCGAGCAGTTTCTCGCCGCGATCCGCCAGCTAGACCGGCTGGAGTTGGAGCGGGCGGGAGAGTTTCTGGAGCTGGCGGCCACCCTGGTGCGCATCAAACTCAGGACCCTGTTTCCTTTCCGGAGCGACGGCAGCGACGAGGAGGGAGATGCGCGCGCCGGCTTGGTGCGGCGTCTGTTGGAGTACGAGTACTTCCGTGAGCTGTCGGGGCTGTTGGAGCGGGCCGAGCGGGAACGCGCCCTCCAGCGGGGTAAGGGGTACCTGGCTGGAAGGTCGCCTAGCGCCAGCGCGGCCACCCCCCTGGAAAGCGAGTGGAGCGAGGTAGAAGAGCAGGTCAGAGCCCTCCTGGAGCGGCTCCGCAGGCGGTTGCCCGAGCATCGGCTCTGGCAGCCGGTGATCCGGGTAGAAGAGAAGATCGAGGTGGTGATGAAGGCCCTAGCCCACCGCTCGCGGGTAGAGTTTGGCTCGCTGGTCGAGCCGTGGGGCAGCCGCCCGCACGCGGTGGCGTCGCTATTGGCGTGCCTGGAGCTGGCCAAACGAAGCACGGTGAGTATGCGGCAGGCCAGCCCGTTCGCCGCCCTCTGGATCTACAAGGCCGGATCAAAGCAATAATGAGAACCAGCCGGCTGATCGAAGCCGTTCTATTCGCCAGCGACGCGCCGGTGGCCGTGTCGGACCTAATCCGGGTCTCGGACGCCTTGGACGAGGAGCGGGTAGAGGCCGCCCTGGCCGAACTCAAAGCCGGTTACGAACAAGAAGACCGGGCGTTTGGCCTCTACCAGATAGGCGGTGGTTACCAGCTCCTCACCCGTCCCGAGTTCGCGCCCGTGCTCGAGACCTTCGAGAGCGTGCCCGGCTCGCCCCGGCTGTCGCGCCCCGCCCTCGAAACCCTGGCCATAGTGGCGTACCGCCAGCCCGTGGGCCGCGCCGAGTTGGAGGAGATCCGTGGGGTGGGGGTGGGCGGCGTGCTGCGCACCCTCCAGGAGCGCGGGCTGGTCGAGGCGGTGGGGCGGGGCGGGGGTTTGGGCCGCCCCCTCTTGTACGGCACCAGCGGCCGGTTTCTGGAACACTTCGGGTTTCGCTCGCTGGAAGACCTGCCCCGAGCGGAGGAGATCTCCGTGGTCCTGGCCCAACGGGGGGATGGAGAAGGGTAAGCCCGTTCGGTTGCAGGTCTACCTGGCCCGGGCAGGAGTGGCGTCTCGCCGCGCCAGCGAGGAGCTGATCGGGGCCGGCAGGGTGGCCGTGGGCGGCGAGACCGTTACCGCCCCGGGGAGCAAGGTGACCCCCGGGAGTGACCGGGTGACGGTGGACGGCCGGCTGGTGACGCCCGAGCCGATAATTTGGGTCGCACTCCACAAACCGGCGGGATACGTGACCAGCCGGGAAGACGAACTCGGGCGCCGGACGATCTACGACTTGCTCCCCCCTCGCCTGCACGGTCTCTTTCACGTGGGCCGGCTGGACCGGGAGAGCGAGGGACTGCTACTGCTCAGCAACGACGGAGCCCTGGCCAACCGGCTCCTCCACCCGCGTTACGGCGTGCGCAAGCGGTACCGGGCCTGGGTAAAGGGCGCGCCCACACCTGAGGTGGCAAGCCGGCTGGCCGAGGGGATCGAGTTGGAGGATGGCCTAGCGAAGGCCGCCTCGGTCCGTTTGGTGGGCAAGTGCCAGCTCGAGCTGGTGCTCAACGAGGGCAGAAAGCGGGAAGTCCGGCGTATGTTGGAGCACGCGGGTCACCCGGTCCGGCGGCTGCTGCGGCTTAGCTTTGGGGCTATCGAGTTGGGCGCATTGGAGCCGGGAAAGTGGCGAGAACTGAGCGAGGCCGAGGTGAGCGGTCTCCGATCTTGATACTAGCTCTGATATGGAAATCTCGGGCGCGCGCGTCCTGATCCTGGGTGGCTCCGGACTAGTGGGCACGGCCATCGCCCGCGAGCTGCTGCCGTACCGGCCCGAAGCCGTGGCCGTTTCCGCCTTGGGCCGGGAAGAGGCCGAGCAGGCCGCGGCCGAGCTCCGCCTGGAACCCGGCTGCGAAGGAGTCGAGGTGGCGGCCGAATGGGGAGACATCTTCTTGCCCGAGCGCTGGCGGGAGCGCAAGAGGAGCGACCTCCTGGCCGACCCCGAGGCGCGACCCCGGCTCATCGACGAGCTGTTCGGCCCGCTCGGCGACGAACAGGTCGAGGGCTCGGCTTTCGCGGCCGCGCTCCGCCGCCACCGCCCCTCCATCGTGGTCGACTGCGTCAACACCGCCACGGTGTTTGCCTACCAAGACCTGTTTGCCAGCGCGGCTACGCTCCGCCGCGCGGCCGCGGCCGGAGAGGCCGGGATCGAGCAGGTGGAGCGACAGCTGGGCACCCTCTACCTACCCCAGCTCATCCGCCACGTGCAGATCGCGCTCGAGGCGATGAAGCGGGCGTCGGTGCGCAACTACCTCAAGATCGGCACCGCGGGCACCGGCGGCATGGGGCTCAACGTCCCCTTTACCCACTCGGAAGAGCGGCCCTCGCGCACGCTTCTGTCCAAGGCGTCGCTGGCCGGCGCCCACTCCCTGCTACTCTTTCTCATGGCCCGCACCCCGGGCGCGCCCGCGGTGGCGGAGATCAAACCCACCGCGGCCATCTCTTGGAAGAAGATCGCTCGCGGAACGGTCACACGCGCGGGCCGGCCCATCCCCCTGGTCGACGCCACCGGGCCGGTAGCGGTCGCCGAGGGGCTGGTGGGCGGGGAAGGGGAGGGAGCGTGGCGGGAGACGGGCGAAGCACTCCGGGGCGTGTACCTGGACGCGGGCGAGAACGGGCTCTTCTCCTTGGGCGAGTTCGAAGCTCTGACCTCGCTGGGGCTGATGGAGTTCATTACCCCGGAAGAGATCGCGCAGGACGCCGTGCGCGAGCTCCTGGGCCACCCCACCGGCCGCAACGTGGTGGCCGCCCTGGACGGCGCCACCTCTGGACCCACCTACCGGGCCGGGGTGCTCCGCCAGAGCGCCATCTCGCGCATGGAAGAGTTGGAGCGCGAGGAGGAGGGCGAGAGCGTGGCGTACGAAATGCTCGGCCCCCCCCGGCTCTCCAAGCTCCTCTTCGAGGCACACCTGGCCGCCCAGCTGAGCGGCGGGCTGCTGGAATCTCTCGCCAGCTCCGAAGCGCGCGAACTGGCCGAGCGAGCTTGGCGGCTGGTGCAAGAAGACGCCGCTCTGCGCACCCGTATCCTCTCCATCGGGCTGCCCATACTACTGCCGGACGGCGAGCGGCTGCTGCGCGGGCGCGAGGTCAAGGTCCTGGCCGAGCCCGGCGAAGAGCCCGACCTCGACCGTCTGGCCGCGCGCGGGGTGGTGGATCTGCGCCCGGCCAACTGGAGCAGGTGGGTGGAGCGCGCGAGAACCATTCTGGACGGCGTGAAGCGGCGCGGCGGGGGGGCCGAAAGCGGCTCGCGGTACGATCTGGAGGGGTGGGAGGGGGAGGGGAAGATGCGCCCTGGAGCCCTGGCCGCGTGGGTGTTCCGGGAAGAAGACGGGGGAAAGAGGATAAAGCGCTAAGGTGGCAAGTAACGGTTTCCCTGAGTCCGGGAGCGCGGACGCAAACGCCGCAGACGCGGTCGAGAGGGATCCTTTCGCCCTGGTGTTCACGGGTGGGGGCGCGCGGGCCGCCTACCAGGTGGGGGTAGTACGCTGGCTGGCGCGCGCCTTTCCGGACCGTTTTCCCCCCATCCTCACCGGGGTCTCGGCCGGTGCGGTCAACGCCGCCCACCTGGCCAACCACCACGGGAGCTTTCTACAGGCGGCCGAGGAGCTGGTCGGGCTGTGGGAGAGTTTGACCCCCGAACGGGTCTTCCGGGTAGACGTTTCGTCCTTGGGGTGGAAGGCGGCGCGCTGGGGGCTGCAGCTCGTCTCGGGCGGCCACCTGCGGGCCGGGGAGGCGAGGGGGTTGGTAGATACCACCCCGCTGCACCGTTTTTTGGAGGAGGCGCTGCACGCGGTGGGCGGAGAGCTTACCGGCATCGAATACAACCTGGCCCGGCGGCGGCTGCGCGCGGTGGGGCTAATAACCACCAGCTACTCTACCAGCCAAGCGGTAATCTGGCTGCAAGGCCGCGACGGCATCGAGCCGTGGACCCGGCCCCAGCGGCGTAGCCGGACCGACCGGCTCACGGTGAGCCACGTCATGGCGTCGGCCGCGCTGCCGTTGGTCTTTCCGGCGGTGCGTATCGAGGATGGGTGGTACGGAGACGGCGGGGTCCGCTTGACTGCCCCCCTCTCTCCGGCCCTGCACCTGGGCGCCACCCGCATGATAGCGGTCTCGACCCGCCACGACCGGAGCCAAACCGAGGCCGACCTGCCCAAGGTGGTGGGGTACCCCCCTCCCATCCACGTCGCCGGCCTCATGTTGAACGCCGTCTTCCTGGACGTCATCGACCAGGACGCGCTGCAGATGGAGAAAATAAACCAACTAGTACGTCAACTCCCAGCTGAAAAGCGGAACGGGATGCGCATAGTGGACCTGCTGGTGATCCGCCCCTCCGAAGACCTCGGCCGGCTTGCCGCGGCTTATGAGCCCCGCCTCCCCAAACCCTTACGCTTTCTGACCCGCGGGCTGGGCAGCAAGCAGACCTCCACCCCGGACCTCATCAGCTTGCTCATGTTTCAGCCCGACTACGTGCGCCGCTTGATCGAGATGGGCGAGCACGACGCCGAGCTGCGCCGCGCCGAGATAACCGGCTTCCTGGCCCGGGAGAGCATTTCGGAAATGATCACCTAAGCCGTCCGCACCCACCTCCAAATCTCACCCAGCGACGGCCGCTTACCCGCGCTCAGGATACCGATACGGTACACCTTGCCCGCCACCCAGCCCATCCCGGCCACTCCGGCCGCCAGCACCAGCAGCGAGCCTATCACCTCGGCCGGTTGCTCCGCCCCAGCCCCCATCCGCATCGGCATGACCAGCGGCGAGGTAAAGGGTATCCAACCTAATACCGTGGCCAGGGTGCCCTCCGGGTTCGAGATGATGGCCGGCTGGGCCAGCAGGGGAACCATGAGCGGGGCCAGTAGCGGAAAGGTGAAGCGCTGGGCGTCCTCGGCACTCTCGGCCGCCGCTCCCGCGGCCGCGAAGAGGGCGGCGTACAGGAAGAATCCGAGCAGGCCGTACACGGTTACCGATACCGCCATCCAGGGCGACACCCCCAGAGTGAGTTGGTCGAGCGCGCCGGGTGGGATGCCCACCCGCTCTCCGATCCACCCCACCCTCCAGAGCAAGAGCCCGAAGCAGGCGCCCCAGATGGCGACCTGGAGGAGGGCCACCAGCCCCACCCCCATGACCTTGCCCAGCATCAGCCCGGTGGGCCGGACCGACGACACCAGCACCTCGGCTATGCGGTTGGTCTTCTCTTCCTGCACGCTCTGCATCACCTGTACGCCGTACATCACGATCATGAAGTAGAGAAAGAACATCAGCACCAACGCCAGCAGCAGCCCGGTCACCGCCCCGCCGCCCTCCTCGCCTCCGGCCGTGACGCGCGCGGCCGCTAGCGGCACCGGCGCGAGCAGGGCCGACACCTCGGCCACCTCCAGCCCGGCTTCCCTCAGCCGCTCGCCTTGGACCACCTCGGAGATGACCCGGGCGAGCTGTTCCTGCCGGCCGAAATCGGTCACGCTCTTGGCCCGGTAACCCACCCGTCCCCCTTGGAGCAAGTCGGGGGGAAGGTGCACCCAGCCATCTATCCCGCCCTCCAGCACCAGTTGGTTGAGGGAGTCGCGCGCCTCCCCAGCTGGGGTTCGTAAGTGGCGCAGCTCGAAGCGGTCGGCGCTCTCGCTCTCGGGCTCGCCACCGAGCGCCTCCACTACTTCGGCGCCGAGCTCGCCGGGCGCCTCGTCGACCACGGCTAGCAGCCGGTCTTCGCCCCGCTCGGTGACTTCCAGGATAATCGGCACCAGAAAGACCGCCAACAGAAAGAGGGGGGTGAGGATGGTGCTCAGCACGAACGCCTTGGAGCGTACCCGTGCCACCACCTCGCGCTGGAGGATAACCTTGAACCCGGACACCTTACGGCTCCGGTTGGCGGTGGGCGGCGCGCGCGTCCCCCACCCGCGCGACAAAGATTTCGTGCAGAGACGGCTCGACGCGCTCGAAACGTACTAGCGGTTGGTCCACCCGGTTGAGCCGCTCCAGCACCACCCGGGGGTCGATCCCGTCGGCCAGTTCGGCCTCCCACACCCCGCGCCGCTCTCCCGCCGAGGCGAAGAGCGCTGGGTCGGCCATTACCCCTGCCGACTCCTGGGAGGGGTGCAGAAACTCGACGCGGTAGCTCCGGTCCGCCGCCGACCGGCGTAGCTCCCGCACCTCCCCCTCGAGCACCCGCTCTCCCCCCGCGATAATGCAGATGCGGTCGCAGATACGCTCGGCCTGCTCCATCACGTGGGTGCTGAAAAGGACCGTGCGCCCGGCCGCGCGCGCCGCCTCGATGGTGTCCCGAATCACGCCCTGGTTGACCGGGTCGAGCCCCGAGAACGGCTCGTCCAGGATAAGGAGTTCCGGTTCGTGCAGCACCGTGGCGATGAACTGGACCTTCTGCTGCATTCCTTTGGACAGCGTCTCCACCTTCTGGCCGCGCCACTCCGCCAGCCCCATCCTGTCCAACCAACCGTCCGCCTTGCGAACCGCCTCGGGCTTGGACTCCCCCTTGAGCCGGGCGAAGAAGACGATGGTGTCGATCACCTTCATCTTCTTGTACAACCCCCGCTCCTCGGGCAGGTAACCGACCCGGCTGAGCACGCCTCGGTCGCGGGCCGGGTCGGTCCCCAGCAACCAGACCGAACCGGCGTCGCGGGCCAGGATGTCCATCAGCATGCGGAGCGTAGTGGTCTTGCCCGCCCCGTTGGGGCCCAGGACGCCGTACACACTACCCGCGGGCACCGCCAGCGAGAGCTCCCGTACCGCGGTGTGGCCCGCGTACCTCTTGGTGAGTCCCTCGACCCGGACCGCCGGGTTCATGGGCCGGTCAGCCCTCCAGCTCGGCTTCGTACCCGGCCTCTCGCACGCTCAGGATCAGCCGGCCGGTATCCACCGAGTCGTCGTGCAGGACCTCGGCCCTGCCCGGCTCTAGCGTAACCTTGGTCGAGCGCACCCCCGCGGTCCTTGCTAGCGCCTCCTCCACCGCCTCGCGGCAGTGGTTGCACGTCATCCCCTCGACTCGGAGCGAGGTGGTCTTCATGGTAACCGTCATGATTTTCGCAAACTGTTTAAGGGCGGGTGAATGTAAGCCCGGCTCCCGCGCGCGCCACCCCCGCTTGACCAGCGCACCGGATCAGCGCTAGCTTGGCGCACTCTTCAGCCGGAGCACGCCGTGTCCGACTTTCCCAACCTGACCGTGATCGATCACCCCCTGGTCGGGCATAAACTCACCCAACTGCGGCGCAAAGAGACCTCTAAGAAGAAGTTCAAAGAGCTGGTTGACGAAATCGCCATGCTGATGGCTTACGAAGCCACCCAGGACCTCCCCACCGAGAGCGTCGAGATCGAGACCCCCCTGGAGCGCACCACCGAAACCATCCTGGCGGGAAAGAAGCTCACCATCGTGCCCATCCTGCGCGCCGGGCTCGGCATGGTCGACGGCGTGGCCCGGCTGGTGCCCTCGGCCCGTGTCGGCCACGTGGGGCTCTACCGCGACGAAGAGACCCTGGAACCGGTCCACTACTTTTTCAAGATTCCGCCGCACCCGGAGCAGCGAGACTTCCTTATTGTGGACCCCATGCTCGCCACCGGCGGTTCCGCCGCCGCGGCCGCCGGTTCGCTCAAGGAGCGGGGCGCCGTGCGCGTCCGCTTCATGTGCCTGGTGGCCGCCCCCGAGGGGGTACGCCGCATGCTCGACGAACACCCAGACGTGCGCGTCTTTGCCGCCGCCCTGGACCGCGAGCTAGACCGGAACGGCTTTATCCGCCCCGGCCTGGGCGACGCGGGCGACCGCCTCTTCGGGACCAAGTGAGTCCACGGCTTGGTGAATGACCGTGGTTGACGGGAGCGGCTCCTTTGGGGTAGATTGGCTGTCGTGACGGTCGTCCTCCGGCTAGCTTTCGCCGCGCGGCCGCCCGGGC
Organism: Longimicrobiaceae bacterium; assembly: GCA_050732775.1. Classification (GTDB taxonomy): domain Bacteria; phylum Gemmatimonadota; class Gemmatimonadetes; order Longimicrobiales; family Longimicrobiaceae; genus JBOHRN01. The sequence goes on from JBOHRN010000047.1 coordinate 18,125, forward strand.
CCATAGCTCAGCCGGTTAGAGCAGCCCGCTCATAACGGGTCGGTCCCAGGTTCGAGTCCTGGTGGGCCCACTTACGATTACCTTGCCCGCGTTGGATGGTCCCTCAAGCCCCAATCCCATCCGATTGACTCCCGGGCCGGCGTCTGCTAATAATTAATGCCGTTGGTGGAGAACCCGCCGCGACTCTTTTTTTCGCTCTACTACTCGGATGTTGCCTTGGATACGCTTAATTGGATCGTAGTTCTGGTACTGGCGGCCGTGCTGGCGGCCGCCTGGTGGATCACGTCCCGCAAGCGGGCTAGCGCTGGAAGGGCCGCCCCGCCCGGACCGGACCGGACCGGGGCGCTAGCCGCCCCTGGCTTTGACGCTCTGGTCTCGTCGGAGCCACTCGCGCGGGCCGTGGCCGAGCGCGGATGGAATGAGCCGACGCCGGTTCAGCGGGCCTTCATCCCCGTGGTCAAGCGCGGTGTAGACGCCGTGGCCGTGGCGCCCGAAGGCAGCGGCCGGTCAGCCGCCTACCTGCTGCCGGCGCTGGAGGGGCGGCTGGAGCGAGAAGGGTTCCATACCCTGGTGATCTGCCCGGAGGCGGAGAGGGTGCGCCAGGTGGCGGCCGAGGCGCGGGCTCTGCTGGCGGGCCATTCGGAGCTGTGGGTGGGAGCGCTCACGGGCGCGTCTCCTGACAAGGAGCGGCGCAACCTGCGGGCGGGCTTTGACGTGCTGGTGACAACCACCGACCGGCTGGCCGCGCACCTGAAGGAGGCCAACGTGCGGCTTGTAGAGGTTGAGGTGGCGGTCCTGGACGGCGCCGACCGCATGCTCGCGAGCGGCGGGCCGGGCGAGTTGGAGGAGCTGTTCGGGGCGTTACCGGTCGGCCGCCAGACGCTGCTCACGGCCGAGGTCGCGGACGACCGGCTGCGCGACTTCGCCGCCCGGGTGGCGAATGACCCCGAGTGGGTAGAGCCCTCTCTTTCTCCGGCCGCCGCTCCGCTACCGGCCGGCGGTACGGTAGAGGGTACGGTGCGCTGGTTCAACAACTCCAAGGGTTTCGGCTTCATCAGCCAGAACGGTAGCGGGGAGGACGTGTTTGTCCACTATTCGTCGATCGTGGGTGAGGGGTTCCGCTCGCTGGAGGAGGGCGAGCGGGTCCGTTTCCGCAGGGTGGAGGCGCCTCGTGGTCCCGAGGCCGAAGAGGTAATCCGTTTGTAGAAAGATTGGCATGAGCGAGCTGATCCACGAATTCGAGCCGCGGGTAGAGACCACCGGCGTACGTTACGCGGCGCGGGTGTACGCCCGGGAGCGGGAGGATGGAAGGTGGGAGGGGTGGCTCGAGTTTCACCCCACCGAGGGGGAAACGCCCGTGTTACGGACCGCAGCCGAGACCTCGCAACTGACGCGCGAAGAGCTGGAGGAGTGGGCCGCGGGGATAGAACCGGTGTACCTGGAAGGCGCTCTGGAGCGGGCCCGGTAACTACTCCGCCGGCTTTTCTTCCACCTCTCTGGCGCGGGACTCGATCAGGGCCGCCACCTCGGCCAGGTCGAAGGGCTTGATGACTATGGGAACGTTGGGGCTAGAGAGGAGCCGGGCCGCGTCGGGGCTGGCGGCGTCGCCGGTGATGAGGATCAGCCGCCGCTCCAAGCCGCCGCCCTTTCGGCTCAACGCCTCTAGCAGCTCTTCTCCTCCCAGGCCCGGCATACGCAGGTCGGCGACGATTACGTCCGGGGTCTGCTCGGAGATCTTTTGCAGGGCCTCGGTTCCGTCGGCGGCCTCGGCCACCTGGTGGCCGCGGCGGACAAGGTAACGGCGCAGGGCGCTGCGTATCGCCCCTTCGTCGTCTACCACCAGGACGTTCAGGACGCTCGCAGGTGGCTTGGGGGCCGCGGCTTTCTCTCTGTCGTTCGGGGTTGCTTTGAACTTGGCTTGGGGAAAACGCACGGTGAAGGTGGTTCCCCGTCCGGGCCGGGAGTCCACCCGGATCCTCCCTCCGTGCTCGACCACTATTCCGTGCACCAAGCTGAGCCCCAGGCCCGTGCCCTCGCCCGGCGGCTTGGTGGTCCAGAAGGGGTCAAAGATGCGGTCCAGGTGATCCGCCGGGATGCCGGTGCCGGAGTCTTTCACCGAGAGGGCCACCTCGCCCCCCTCCACCTGGGTGCTCACCGTTAGCCGCCGGGGCCTCCGCGCGTCGGTCATGGCCTGTTCCGCGTTCACCACCAGATTGAGAAGTACCTGCTCCATTTCGGCCCGGTCGCCTTCGATCATGGGAAGCTTATCCATCAGCTCCGCCTTTACCTCGATGTTGTGAGTATCGAGCGAGTAAGCTCGTACCCTGAGGGTGTGTTCCACCACCTCGCCCAGGTCTAGCGGAATCCGCTCTCCCCCCTCTTGTTGCGTGCTCCTCGCCACCAAGCGCAGGTCCGAGACAATCTTGGCCGCCCGTCCGGCTTCCCGCTGGATAACCTCCAGCGCCTCGCGGTCTTCCGGGTCGTGCTTCTTTTCTTGCTGCATGAGCTGGGCAAAGCTCTTGATGGCGGTGAGGGGGTTGTTGAGTTCATGGGCCACCCCGCCCAGTAAGGTGCCCAACGAGGCCAGCCGTTCGGTGCGCTTTAGCTGGCGCTCCCGCTCTATCTCTTCACCCGCGTCGCGTCCGATGGAGAGGAAGAGTTCCCGGCCTTGGGCGTCGCTCACCCGGCCCATGATGAGCTTTACGGTGATTACCCTTCCATCGCTCCGGAGCCGTCGCACCCTGCCCGACCAGCCACCCGTTTCGCTGGTAACGCGCTGGATTTCGTCGAGCTCCAGCCGGGCGCTCTGGTCGGGGAGAAAAGCCGCCACGCCTTCCTCTGGAGGACGCCCCGGCGGGTGCCCGAGTAGCTCGGAGTGGGCCGCGTTCGAGTATACTGAACGGCCCTCCGGATCGGTTATGAGTACGGCTTCTTCCAAAGATTCCAGGGCGGCGGCCAGCAGCAGGACGCGCTCTTCGCGGCTCTTCTCGGTGGTTATGTCGCGGACCAGCCCGTACACCCCGCTGACCTCACCCCGCTCGCGCTCTACCGTTGCGCACGCCTGTACCAGCCGGGGTTCGCCCGAGGGGGGGATTACCTTCATCTCCACTTCCACCGTGTTGAGCTCGCCCGAGCGGAGGAGCTGAAATAGGCGCAGCGCGGTCTCGGCGTCCTTGCGGTCTAGAAAGTCGGGTGCGAAGCTCCCCAGCAGCTCGTGCTGCCGGCGTCCGAAAACCCTCTCGGCGGCGGGGTTGGCCTCCGTGAACCTGCCCCGGCCGTCGAGCGAAAAGATGCCGTAGGGAGAAGTCTCCACCAGCCGGCGGTAGTGGAGCTCGGCCGCGACCAGCTTCTGCTCGGCCCGCTTGCGCTCGGTGATGTCGGTGAGGCCGCCCAGCGTGCCCACCACGGCCCCGTCGCCGCCCAGCAGGGGGGTGCCGTACACCTCGATCCATACGGTGGTGCCGTTCTTGTGCTTCATGGGGAGTTCGTACCGCTCCGAGACGCCCCGCTTGCGCCTCTCGATCCTCTCCCCAACCAGTTTTTTGTCTCCCGAGGAGGGGAATAGCTGGTACGCGAGCCGGCCCACCACCTCGTCCGGGGCGTAACCCAGAACTTCCTCCAGCCGGGCGCTGGCGTACACGATCACGTCTTCCAGGTCTGTCACCAGGACGGCCTCGGCCAAGTGGTTCAACACCGCCCGGAGGTCGATTCCGGCGTCTCGCGAGGGGGTTTCGGATCCGTCCATCCCGTACTCCATTGAGGGGGCGCTGGCGAAAGGGTAAGGTACGGAAGCGGGCGGGGGCAGGGCAATCCGGCCTCTCCGGCGGCCGCGTTACCGAACCGGTACCGCTTCGTGACGGCGGGGGGATGGGCAGCGGGTGGATTGAACCTTTACGCGCGGCCCGGGACCAGTGACCTGTGACATGAGCGCACGCATCCTGGTGGTTGATGACGAGCCCGATATTTCGGCCTTGGTGGCTTACCATCTGGCCAAGGAGAGCTATCGGGTCAGCACCGCCTCGGACGGTCCCGAGGCGTTGCAAGCGATCGAAGCCGACCGGCCCGACCTGGTGGTGCTAGACCTGATGCTACCCGGCATGTCCGGTTTGGAAGTGTTGGAAGAGCTGCGACGGCGCCCCGAGACGAACGGCGTGCCCGTGCTCCTGCTCACCGCCCGCAAGGAGGAGGAAGACCGGGTCGAGGGGCTCCGGCTCGGCGCCGACGACTACCTGGCGAAGCCTTTTTCGCCCCGCGAACTGGTTTTGCGGGTGGGGGCGGTTCTCCGCCGCGTGCTCCAGCAGCCGCCCCACAGCCGGGGCGGCAAGGTGCTGCGGCTCGGTCCGTTCATGGTAGACACCGACGCGGCCCGGGCCGAGGCGGGCGGAAAGCCGCTGGACTTGACACCGACGGAGTTTCGGCTCCTGGCGGTGCTGGTCGAGCGCCGGGGCCGGGTGCAAAGCCGTCGGCAGCTGCTAGAGTCGGTGTGGGAGGTAACTGCCAACATCGCCACCCGCACGGTCGATATGCACGTGCAACGGCTGCGGGGCAAGCTCGGCGAGCACGCGGAGTGGCTGGAGACGGCGCGTGGGTTCGGTTACAGGTTCAGGACCGAAGCGCCTTAGCTCTCGCTATCCGAACACCCCGTCTTTCCCTACTTTCACCACTCTGAGCTCCCGCTTCTGGAAGGCGTACCCGCACCTCCCGGTAACTCATGCGCCCGCGCGCCTTACGCTTTTTGTTTGGTTACATCTTCCTCGTCGTGGGGCTGGTGGTGGTGTTGGGGGTGGGCGTCGACGCCGTCCTTGAGCGGGGGCTAGCCGGAGCAGAGCTTACGCCGGAGCGGCTGCTCCGGCTGAAGAGAGAGGTGCGCGGCTTTATCCTCGCTGCTGGCCTTGCCGCCCTGGTGATTGCCGGAGCCCTCCTGCTCGGCTACATCGTGACCGTGACGCGGCCCCTGCGGCGGTTGGCGGCGGCGGCCCACGCCATGGCGGGCGGAGCCCTGGACCGCCGCGTGCCCGAGAACCGGAACGACGAGCTGGGAGACCTCGGGCGAGCTCTCAACTCGCTGTCCGGAGAGCTTCGCCAGCGGCTCTCCCAGCTCGAGGAGGAGCGGGCCGAAATGCAGGCGCTGATAGACTCCATGTCCGAGGGGGTGCTGGCGGTCGGCGCGGACGGAACCGTTCGCCGGACCAACCCGGCGGCCCGCGCTATCTTTTCCTTGCGCGCGGAAACCAGGGGGATGCGCTCCGAGACCGTCGCCCGCCAGCCCGAATTCCGGCAGCTGGTGGCTCGGGTCCTGGCCGGGGAGTCGGTGCTCCCGGTTGAGTTACCGCACGGCCGCTGCCACCTCTTGGCCACCGCCCAACCCCTGCCCACGGGCGGCGGCGTGCTGGTTTTTCTTGACGTCTCGGAGTTGAGGCGACTGGAGGGGGTGAGGCGCGACTTCGTGGCCAACGCCTCGCACGAGCTCAAGACCCCGTTGACCGCGATCCGCGGTTTCGCCGAGACCCTGGCCGACGATGTGGTGCCGGACGACCTGCGCCGCCGCTTCGCCGAGACCATCCGCATGCACGCCGGCCGTCTGCAAGGGGTGGTTGACGACCTGCTGGACCTCTCGCGCCTCGAGTCCGGTGGCTGGCGGGTCGAGCCCGAGCCGCTCTTACTGCGGTCGCTGGCCGAGGAGGCGTGGCGCGGGGTCGGCGGCGGGCAGCCCGGCGAGAAGGGGGTTGGGCTCGAGTTGGAAGTGGCCCCGGAAGCCGAGCGGGTGCTCGCGGACGCCGACGGCATTCGGCTCATACTCGGCAACCTCTTCGCTAACAGCGTCCGCTACTCGGAGCCGGGCTCGCGCATCACCCTCCGCGCACGCCGCTCAGCGGAGCAAGAGATGCTGCTGGTGGAGGTCGCGGACACCGGAACCGGCATCCCCTCCGTCGACTTGCCGCGTGTTTTCGAACGCTTTTACCGGGTAGATCCGGCCCGCTCGCGCGCCGAGGGCGGCACCGGGCTGGGGTTGGCCATCGTCAAGCACCTGGTCGAGGCGCACGGTGGCCGGGTGGGGGCCGAGAGTGAACTGGGGAAGGGAACCGTGATCCGCTTTACCCTCCCGGTTGCGGCTTCGTGACATTTCCGTTACATCGGTGCGGCTCGCGAACGGTGGCTACCTGTAATACCCGGACCGCGTCCGCCGCCCATGCCTCTCCGACTCATCGGCTTTCTCTGGCTGTCAGCTCTGCTACTTCCGCTCGCGGCTGCCGCCCAGCACCCCGGCCTCGAAATCGGAGGGCGCCTGCAGCCATACTTCGCCACCAGCTCGGTGGATTCGATGCCGGCGTCGGCGTTCTCTCTCCGGCGGGCGCGGCTAGAGCTGGAGGCGCGGGTGGACGAACGGTTGAGTGGCAAGTTCCAGGTGGAGTTCGCCGGGTCGGCACCCGAGCTCAAAGACGCCTACGTCCGGTTGGACCCCTGGCCGTGGCTGGGGGTGCTGGCGGGGCAGGCCAAGCGCCCGTTCAGCCGTATCGAGCTGAGCAGCTCCAGCCGTATGCCGCCGGTCGAGCGGGGGGTACAGATAGCCGGGCTGGACGCCCTGGACCACTACCGCCTGATCAAGGCGCAGGGGTACGCGGGCCGGGGGCTCGGCGTACAGCTGCTCGGCACCTTTCAGGAGCTACCGCTCTCGCCCGCGGTCAGGGCGGGGCTCTTCAACGGCCCAGAGGGGGTGGCGGAGCCGGCCGCCCGGTTTACCCTTGCACCGTTGCGGGGATTGGAGTTGGGGGCAGGGTGGAGCCGCCGCGCTTTTGAGGGCGGTAGCGAGGGCGACGCTTGGGAGGCAGACCTGGAGTACCGCCCAGCGAACGGCCGTTTCTGGCTTGCCGGCGAGGTGGCATGGGGAGAGTTTGACGCGGTGGCGGAGGTGGCTTTTCGCGGTGCCCAGGGGTGGGTGTCGTACGGCTTTCCCTTGGCCGCGGGGCCGTTTTCCCGCTGGGAGCCGTCGCTGCGTGCGAGCCGGGGGTGGCTAGAGAGCCCTCCGGCGGCTGGCGGACTGCTCCTGACGCCGGGCGTGAACCTCTACCTGGAAGGGGCCAACCGCTTGATGTTGAACTACGACCGCTGGCTCGGCGGCGATGGTTCGGAAGACGCCTCGAGTGTAAAGGTCCTTTTCCAGCTCTTTTTCTGAGCGCCAGGGGTGCTCCTGGCACCCCCGTTACCAGACCGGTACGCCAGCGCGGCTACCCCGTTACAGCCGAACGCAACCCTTAGGACGCAGGCTAGCTTTCAGCGTCCACCATCTTTAGGGGGGTTCGGTTGTACGTCTCACCAGCGTTATTACTCTGCGGCCGGGTCTGGCGACTGCGCCTCGCCACCCTCTTCGCCGCCTCCTTGGTGGCGTGGTCTTTTTCCAGCGACGGTCTCGCCGCCCAGAGCGCGCCCGAATCCACCGGCCAGATAACCGGCAGGGTAGTCAGTTCGGCCGACGCCGGACCGGTGAACAGCGCCACCCTGCAAGTCGAAGGGCTTGGCATCGGCGGCCTCAGCGACCTGGACGGACGCTACCGTCTCGGCGGCGTTCCTCCGGGCACGCACACCCTAGTGGTCCAGCGCCTCGGCTACGCCACCAAGCGTATCACCGGCGTGGCGGTGGCCCAGGGAGAGATCGAAGAGCTGGACGTGGTACTCGAGTCCGAAGTCGTGGCGCTGGAGGGGGTCACCGTGACGGCCGAGCGGGCGCGCGGCAGCGCCTCCGCCCTGCTCAACCGGCGCCGCACCGCCGACGCGGTGCTGGACGCTGTCGGCTCGGCCGAGATCTCGCGCACGACGGCGGGCAACGCGGCCGACGTGGCCAAGCGGATGACCGGCGTGACCGTGACCGGCGGCCGCTACGTGTACGTGCGCGGCTTGGGCGAGCGCTACAGCCAGACCTCCTTGAACGGCTCTCCCCTGCCCAGTCCCGAGCCCGAACGCGAAGTGGTGCCACTAGACCTTTTCCCGGCTGGATTCCTGGAGTCCATCACGGCTCAGAAGACGTACACCCCGGACCTTCCGGGCGACTTCTCCGGTGCCAACGTGGCGATCGAGACCAAAGAGTTTCCCGCCCAACTCTCGCTGAGCGTCGGCGTGGGCACCAGCTTCAACTCGGAGAGCCAGTTTCGCCAAAACTTCCTGACTTACGACGGCGGCTCGTTAGACTTTCTGGGTATCGACGACGGCACCCGGGCACTCCCCGAAATGGTCGAGGAGGTGTTGGGCAAAGACGGCCGCGTACCCGACGACCCCGCCCTGCGCGAGCGGCTGGGCCAGGAGTTTCCGCTCAACTTCACCCCGTACCCGGTCACTACTCCGCTCAACCGGAGCTTCGACTTCTCCTTGGGCACCCGGGTCACCCTGTTCGGCAAGGACCTCGGCTTTCTGCTGGCCGCCACCTACTCGGATGACTACTCGCGCCGGGAAGAGATCGAGCGAAAGCACCGGTCCAGCTCGTTTAACCCGGAGATTCCCGACGAGCGCCGGGTCCCGGACGTGGACTACCTGTTCAACACCAGCAACCGCCGCGTGGACTGGGGAGGCATAGGCAACTTCACACTCCTGCTTTCACCCAGGAGCAAGCTGTCGCTCAAGACCGCCTACAACCGCAGCAGCGATGACGAGGCGCGTGTCTTTACCGGAGCCAACCGGGAAGACTTGGGCGCCGACATCAGGAGCGACCGGCTGCGCTTCGTGGCGCGTTCCCTGGCGTGGGCCCAACTCTCGGGTGAGCACGTGACACCCCTGCTGGACTCCCGCCTGGAGTGGCGGCTCACCGGGGCGCGCGCCACCCGCGACGAACCGGCGCTGCGCCAGGCTGTCTATCTGCGCGGCTTCAACCAGCCCGAAGAAACCCCCCGCTACCTGCATAGCTTCAACGAGAGCGGCCGCTACTTTTACAGCGACCTCGGCGACAATGACTTCTCTGCTCGAGCCGACTGGGAGGTACCGCTGCCGTGGTGGGGAGGCCGCGGCGGCTCGGTCAAGGCAGGGGCGATGTGGCGGCTCAGGGAGCGCGACTTCAACGCCCGCCGTTTTCACTGGGAGTTCGACAACGGCGTGGTGGCCGACGACATCGAGTCGGCGCTCGACGATGGCGCTATCGTCGGAAGCAACGACCGGGAGCCCGGCGAATTCGTGCTCGACGACGTCTTCGAACCGGGTGACAGGTACGGCGTCCTCGACCGGCGCGGCGCCGGTTACGTCATGGTGGAGATCCCCCTTACCCGCGGGCTGCGGGCCATCGGGGGTGCCCGGGTAGAGCGTTACTCCCTGGAGCTTTCTTCGCGCGACTCTCTTTTCGCGGACGTAGAGAACAGTGACGTATTGCCAGCCCTCAATCTGGTGTACGCCCTTACCCCGCGCATGAATCTGCGAGCCGCCGCCAGCCAGACCCTAGACCGGCCCGAGTTCCGCGAGCTGGCCCCCTTCGGGTTCACCGAGGCAACCAGCTTGCGCAAACTGTCAGGCAACCCCTCCTTGAAGGTGGCCCGCTTGAGGAGCGGCGACCTCCGCTGGGAGTGGTTCCCCCGGCCCAATGAGCTACTCTCAGTCAGCGCTTTCTACAAGGAGCTGAAGAACCCCATCGAGCAGGTCCTCATAGCCACCGCCTCGTCGGCGGCGTACTCGTACCAGAACGCGGAAAACGGGCGTATCTTTGGGGTCGAGTTCGACGCCCGCCTCGGGCTGGGCTCTATCTCGCCGCGCCTGGCGCCCCTGACGGCCCAAGTCAACGCCGCCTTGGTTGATTCCGAGGTCAACGTGGTAGAGAAGGGCACCTTCATACCCACCAATCCGGTCCGGCCCTTGGAGGGCCAGGCGCCGTACGTAGTCAACGCCAGCTTGTTGTACGCACGGGGCGGGGGGATCGAAACTGGGCTCTTCTACAACCTTACGGGCAAGCGGCTGGCCGCGGCGGGCGGAAACGGCCTGCCCGACATCGATCAAAGGTCACGGCACCAGCTCGACGCCACCTTCAGGGCACCGCTGGCGGGGGGGATAACGCTCAAACTCAAGGGGTCCAACCTGCTGGGCGCCGAACACGTATGGGAGCAGTCGCAGAACGGCATCACCCTGTTGCAGAGGCGCTACCAGCCGGGCCGGAGCTTCTCGCTCGGGCTTTCCGCCGATTTGTGAGCAGCTGGAACAAGCCACTACACAGTTGGGACCGGATGGTTACGAAAGGGTCACATAGCGCAGCTATGATGGGGGGTGTTGGCCGCCGCTAGCCAGCCCCGTTCACCTCACACGAACCTCAGAGGGAGATCATGCTAGGGAATGCGAACAGGACACTGATGGGACTAACGTTCATCGCCGCCGTCGGGTTGGCGGGGTGCGATGGCAACGGAACCGACCCCGAGCCGCTGCCCGGAGAAGCCACTAACCTCCAGGTATCAGTGGAGGAGAACACAGCCACGGCGACCTGGAGCCCGGGCGCTAACGTGGAGAGCCAGCGGGCAGAACTCGCCGGTACCACCACCGGCTCGGTTACTCTAGGGGCCACCGAGAGCAGCCACGTCTTCAGTGACCTCGAGTTCGGGGGTTCATACTCCGTGCAGGTGGTCTCCGTAAACCCGGAGGGGGAGACGCGCAGCAACTCCATCGCCTTCTCCATCCAGGACCCCGACGACCCCTTCGTGCGGGTCACCAACGACGTTCTTAGCGACCAGACCTGGACCAGTGACAAGGTCTACATCCTGGAAGGGGTGATCTTCGTGGGACGCGACGTGGGTCGTGGGGGAGACGACCCCAACGGCACTCCGGTGACTCTGACCATTGAGCCGGGGACCACCATCGTGGGCGCCAAGGGGGTGTCGGCGCGGGGCAGCTACCTGGTGGTATCGCGGGGCTCACAACTCATAGCCGACGCCCACAACTCCGATTTCGGCGGTAGCGGCCAGTGCGAGCGGCCGGCCGAGGAGGACGTGATAGTGTTCACCAGCGTCGAACCGCGCGGCCAGCGCGCCCGGGGCGACTGGGGAGGGCTCATCATCAACGGCCGGGCCCCCAGCAACGCGGGCGACGAAGCCGAGGGCGAGGGTGACTCAGGCACCTACGGCGGCCCGGACGAGATGGACGGCAGCGGAGTCTTGCGCGGAGTGCGGGTCGAGTTTGCGGGCGACGACGTGACCGCCAACGACCAACTCAACGGCATCGCCTACCAGGGAGTGGGCCACGGCACCACCGTCTGCTACGTACAGGTCCACCACAACGTGGACGACGGCACCGAACCGTTCGGGGTTGGTCCCACCCAGACCCACATGGTGATGACCGGTATCGGCGACGACAGCTTCGACGGCACCGACGGCTACAACGGCTTCCTCCAGTTCGGTATCGCCCAGCAGGTCGGTGACGACGCCGATAACGGTTTCGAGTTCAGTAGCGACGGCGACGAGACCAATGTGCACCCCCGTTCCACCGCCGTGGTGGCCAACGTTACCTTGGTGGGTGCCCGCGAGGGGATTGCTCCCGGAAACACGGTGGGGCCGGAGAGCGACGTGGGCGTGCTCCTGCGCGAGGGCTCGCACTTCCGGCTCTATAACAACATTGTAACCGGCTTCGGCTCCAGCGGCTTCGACGTGGAGGGAGCGCTCGCCGCCCAGAACGCGGACAACCGCATGGCGGGCGAAACCGATCCCAACGAAGCTCTCAGCTTTGAAAACAACATCCTTTGGAACAACGCCGGTCGGGACGGCAGCGACGAGAACTTCCGCGACGCTTCGGGCGACGGCTACACCCAGGCCGAGAACAAGCAGTTCTTCGAGCAGTTCAACAACCTGCTGGCCGACCCCCAACTGCCCGCGTCGGCTTTTAATCTGGGTTCGCTAGACAGCCCGCCGGACTTCACCCCGGCGGCCATGCCGGGCGGTTACACCGCCTTTGATGTGTCTGCCCTAAACGACGGCGCGGGTCTGATCATGCCGACCGACGGCAGGCGGCTGGTGGCCACCGACTACGCCGGCGCGGTGGCGCCGGGGACGGCGTTGAAAGACAGCTGGTACTTCGGCTGGACGGTGTGGAGCGAGGACGGAAGCGACTCGCGTCCGAACCACGAAGGACAGTAACCGCACCGGGTTTCTCGCGCGGCGCGGGGCCACGGC
>JBOHRN010000048.1:0-1858 GCA_050732775.1 Longimicrobiaceae bacterium
CCGGCAAGGTCCTCCAGGCGGCGGGCGTGGCCTTGCCGCAGACGGTACGTCAGGTGGCCTGAGCGAGCCTACGCGATTTGCTGGACGCCACCGGATGTAGTGCCAACGATTTCATGCCAACTCGTAACCCATTCCGAATGAGATACTTCGCTCCGACGACTGTAGAAGATGGGTCAAACCCATCTTCGACAGTTTCCAGAGCCTCTCTGCAGAGGCGATCGCGTAAGTGCCTGTGCGGCAGTGACTTGGCGATTGGCGATCGTCCGTCGCGACAGGCGCATGGTGCCAACTCATGGCAGTTTATCCCTTGACATGCTTGGCAATGGAAGGTAGAGTCATGGTGACAGTCGAGGACGGGACGTGTTCCTCAGAACCAAGCGCGTCCGAAATAGGTGCCGACCACCTTTGGCGGCGATGACGGTAGCGGAGGCCGGTCGGGACGTCGGCGAGGGGGGGAGAAGGCGGAGACGGCACGCCGTCGGCGGCTCGTCGGGCGGTCGAGCACGGGGAAGCCAGGCGGATTGGAGCGTCGCCAGGCGCGGAAGCGGCCCAGAAATAAGTGCCGACCACCTTTGGCGGCGGATCTGGACGACCGGGGCGACCGGTGGCACCTTCGATACCGGGTCGTTCCAGTACGATGGTGTGGGGAACGTGAAGCGTATGGGCAACGCAGACTTCGGCTACGACGAGGTCAGCCGGCTGCAGTACGCGGAGGTGGCATGCCTGGACAGCAACGCGGCGAGCTGCCACCGTCAGTGGTACGAATACGATGGCTTGGGTCGGGGAAACATGGTCGAGGTGAAGACGCAGCCGCGGGGTGGCACCCAGACCGCAGTGACGTGGTCGATCAATGCCGGCACGAACCGCGTGAACGCGGCGGACTACGACGTAGCGGGAAACATGACTCAGAGTCCGTACCAAGGTCCGCTTGCCTACGACAGCCAGGACGCGCTGGTGCGGATGGGAGCGGCCGGGGACTGCAGAGCAGAAAAGGTGTCAGTTGAATTTGGCGGTGAGGAAGCCGCCGGCGGGAGTCGGGGTGTCGGTGAGAGGGGAGCGGGGCGGTGATGGCACGGTGTCGAGGCCTTTGCCGGTCATGGAGCGTCGTAGTGCCGAGAAAAGGTGTCAGTTGAATTTGGCGGTGAGGAAGCCCTGCAGAAAAGGTGCCACTCACTATTGGGGTTGGCGAGGCCGGAGAAAAGGTGCCACTCACAATTGGGGATGGCGAGGCCGGCGACGGGTCGACGGAGCGCGGGCGCTGCCCAGCCCAGAAAAGGTGAGAAAAGGTGCTGAGAAAAGGTGCCACACACCTTCGGTGACGATGAGTCGGCTGGCGCTGCCGAAATAGGTGCCGACCACCTTTGGTGGTGACGCGGTTGGCGGGCTTCGGTTGGAGCGTTGGCGAGAGGGGAGCGTGCGGCGACGGTGAGGCGTCGTCGCCGTTACCGGCGGTGAAGCATCGTGTCGCGAGGCGGGTTCGGGCTTCGCGAGCCGCGGAGGAGTGGGGGTTGGCGCACCGGTGCCTCATCGGGGTATTGACGTCGGCTTGCTTCCAGGAGTCAGGGTCGTGGGGGTGGCGACGTACGCCGCCGCGGTCGCCGTTACCCGGGTGCGGCGAGAGGGAGCCAGGAAGAACGTGTCAGTCGAATTATGAAGCGGCATCGTCGTCGGTGGGTGTTTGGAGGCTCGGATCGGGTGCAGACGGCGGTGCCGACGGGTCGTCGCGGGCTGGTGGATTGGTCGCGCGGGGAGAAACGAGGCGTTTTCGAGAGTCGATAGCCGCGGAAGGCGTCCGGTGAGTACACCGATGCTGTGCCGGTGGTCGGCGTCGAGGAGACGTTGAGCTTGTGATCGTCGG
>JBOHRN010000049.1:0-69107 GCA_050732775.1 Longimicrobiaceae bacterium
CGCGCGCGCGCGCGCCAGCCAACCGGCCCTGGACGAATTCAAAGCCCGTGACTTCGGCGTAGCTCACGGTGCGGGCTCCAGCCCGGCGCGCGGCGCGGGCGGTGGCCAAGGCCAAGCGGGCGTCGTCGACCGCGGCGTCGTAGTAAAGGGCGCCGCCCTTGAGACCGTCGGGGTTCAGGAGCGGTTCCGCGGCCAGGGCCTCCTTTCTATTCAGCATGCGGTGCCGCTTGATGTTTCGGAACAGAGCCAGGAAGTCGTACAACCACATCCCCGCTTGGAGCTTCCGGTAACCGACCGGGCCGTGTTCGTAGACGGGGAAGATGAAGGGAAGGGGACGCACCAGGTGGGGAGCCAACTTGAGCAGCCGGTGGCGTTCTGCGCTGGCCTCGAACACCAGCCCGAAGTCGCCGTTTTCCAGGTAACGGAGTCCGCCGTGGATGAGCCGGGAGGAGCGCCCGCTGGTGCCCGAGCCGAAGTCCCCTTGCTCTACCAGAGCGGTCCGCAGCCCCCGGTCGGCCGCGACCAGAGCTACCCCGGCGCCGGTCACTCCGCCGCCGATGACCAGCAAGTCAAAGGTGCGGCCAGACAGCGCCCGCCAATCCTCCAGGCGCGAGTCGGCGGAGAAACCGGGGGTCATCCGGCGGCTGCTACTCCAGCTCGCTCACGCCCAGAGCGTCGAGCAGGGTGGCGAACGCCAGCTCCGAATGGTGGAGGAGAAAGACGCCTTCGAAGTGGGTCTCCTGAAAGGTGAAGTCGGTCTCGATCACCAGTCCGTCGCCGAGGCCCGCGTAGAGCTCCGGCTGCTCCCCGAAGGTTAGCTCGGGCGGCCCGATCATCACCCGTTTTCTCAGAAAGTCGCCCAGGACTCCCACGTAGGAAGCGCAGACGATGTTGCCCAGCTCCTCCAGGGTCGAGCGCTCGAGGTCGCCAAGGTCGGCGCCGGAAGGCGTCGCACGCCGCCGCAGCAGCAGCGAAATCATGCGGAGAGCTGTACCGCGCGCGAGAATCAGGGCGGCGCGCTCGCGCCCCTCCCCGTCGCCCCCCATCACCGGCACCGATATAACCACCCGGTCTGGCTCACCGGTCGAGGGGCCGGGAGCCCGCGCCCGGGCTACCCACTCGACCCTCGGCACCGAGATCATCACCCGCAGGTCGGTCATGCCGGAGAGGGCGGTGGCGGCGTGTCCCGCGCCGATATTGGCAACCTCGCGGATAGCGTCGAGCTGGCGGTGATTCATCTAGCGCGGGTCACACTTTGGGAGTAGTAACGCCGGTCTGCCCCTGGTACTTCCCCTTCCGGTCAGCGTAGCTCGTCTCGCACGGCTCCTCGGCCTGGAAAAAGATCACCTGGGCGATCCCTTCGTTGGCGTAAACCTTGGCGGGGAGCGGCGTGGTGTTCGAGATCTCGAGGGTTACGTACCCCTCCCACTCGGGCTCGAAGGGGGTGACGTTGGTGATGATGCCGCAGCGGGCGTAGGTGGACTTACCCACGCACAGCGTCAGCACGTCGCGGGGGATGCGGAAGTACTCCACCGAGCGGGCCAGGGCGAAGGAGTTGGGGGGGATGATAGCGACATCCCCTTCGAAGTGAACAAAGGAGCGTTCGTCAAACGCCTTCGGATCCACGATGACGTTATTGACGTTGGTGAAGATTTTGAATTCGCGCGCCACCCGCATGTCGTAACCGTAAGACGAGACTCCGAACGACACACTGGGGGCCCGGACCTGCTCATCCGCGAACGGCTCGATCATCTTGTGCTCGCTGGCCATGCGGCGGATCCAGACGTCCGGTTTGATGCTCATGGAACGGAGTTTGTTGCGTATGAGGCGAGATCGGTCGCGAACGGCCGCAATCATACCGGCTCCCCGCTGGGCGGGCAAGCCGGGCCCTCTTCTTGACAGGGGAGAGGGCGGGCCGATAACTTTGGCGGACGCGCAAGTGAACAATTTCACAAGCTCGTTCTGGGCGAAAAGTCGAGATGCTCGAGTCCTACCTCCCGGTTTTGATCCTGCTGGCAGTGTCGGTCCTGAACGGGCTGGCGCTGGTAGGCGTGTCACACCTGGTGGGCCCGTCGCGCCCCACCCCGGTCAAGGCGTCGCCGTACGAATCGGGCATCGATCCGTTGGGAAGCACGCGCGAGCGTTTCTCGATGAAATTTTACCTGGTGGCCATCCTGTTCATCGTTTTCGACGTGGAGATGGTTTTCCTAGTACCGTGGGCCGTGGCCATGCGCACGCTGGGGGTGGAGGGTTTCGTGGTGGCCATGATCTTTATCGCCATCCTCGCAGTGGGGTTGGTATACGAATGGCGGAAAGGAGGTTTGGAGTGGACGTGAGCGAAGCAGCGTCTCTGGAGCGGAGGCAGCGGGAGAACCTGCAAACCGCCAAGTCGGGCGGGGTTTTCTCGGCAACTCCCACGTTTCTAACCACCCGCATGGACACGGTGGTTAACTGGGCGCGGCGGAACTCTCTCTGGCCCATGCCTTTCGGTACGGCGTGCTGCGCCATTGAGATGATGGCCACGGCGGCGTCGCGCTACGATTTGGCGCGTTTCGGTATGGAGCGGATGAGCTTCTCGCCCCGCCAGGCCGATCTGCTCATCTGCGCGGGCCGGGTACCGTATAAAATGGCCGCGGTGCTGCGCAGAATCTGGGAGCAGATGCCCCAGCCCAAGTGGTGTATCTCGATGGGGGCGTGCGCCTCGTCGGGGGGGGTGTTCGACGCCTACTCCATGGTGCAGGGGATCGACACCATCATCCCGGTCGACGTTTACATACCCGGCTGCCCGCCCCGGCCCGAAGGGCTGATCTACGGCATCTTGATGGTACAGGAAAAAATCCGCCGCTCTTCGCCCACCGGTGAGTGGGTGGCCGGCGAGAATCTGGAGCCAGGCAAGCCGGCACTGCCGGCCGAGACCGTGGAGGTGTTGGCCGCGCCGTTCGGTAACTCTACCACCCAGAACCGGGGGAGCGGCCTGGTCTCCACGGGGGCGGTGGTGCGGCGTAACGACCGCCGCCCGTGAACTGACGTTTGGCTCGGGGTATCCTGCATGGGTAGCGATAAAGACACCTTCAAAGAAGGTCTCGGGGGACTCGAGGCCGGGGTGGCTAAGTCGCCGGAGGCGGCCCCCGGCGCTCCGCTCCCCGCCGCAGAAGTGCCACCGCACCCGTCGGTGCAGGCGCTAGGGCAGGAGTTTGCTGACGTCGTGCTCCGGCACGAGGTGGTGGCTGGGGACGAACACGTGGTCTTTATCCCCCGTGAGCGCGTGCGAGAGTTGCTCGGCTGGCTCAGGGATGAGCCGTCGCAAGGGTACGACTTCCTCAAAGACATCACCGGCGTGGACTACGGCGACGGTGTCTCCGTGCAGGTGGTCTACGAGCTCTGGTCCATAACCCACCGGCGCCAACTCCGGGTCAAGGTCGAGGTGCCGCTCAAAGACGCCAGCGTAGACAGCGTGTATGACCTTTGGAGGGCGGCCGACTGGCTGGAGCGGGAGACTTACGACATGTTCGGGGTCGTCTTTGACGGACATCCGGACCTGCGCCGTATACTCATGCCGTACAACTACTCGGAGGGGTATCCGCTGCGCAAGGACTTTCCTCTCCGGGGCCGCTTCTCGCGCGCCGAGCAGACCCGGCGCGCCCTCGCCCTCAAGGTGGAAGACCACTACTCCCCCTACGAGCTGGAGTTGGCCGAGCGGTTGGGCCAACCCTTGCCCGACGTGTTCGGCGAAGACGTAACCCGGGCCACGGTCTCGGGCGCTGGAGGGGGCGCATGACCCGCACCGTCGTCTACGACGTCACCCGCGCCCCCGAGACCTCGGCGGACGGGAAGCTGGTCCACGCGCCGGTGGTGCCGGTGGAGGGCGAAGCCATTTCCGAAGTCCCCGGAGACGTGGGCGGCGAGCACATGCTCATCAACCTGGGCCCGCAACACCCCGCCACGCACGGGGTGCTGCGGCTGGCCCTCGAGCTGGACGGCGAGACGGTCGTCAAGTGTATCCCCCACATCGGCTACCTGCACTCCTCGTTCGAAAAGCTCGGCGAGTACCGGGACTGGAACCAGATCATCCCCCTGACCGACCGCATGGACTACCTGGCGCCGCTGATCTACAACTGCGCCTACGCCATGGCGGTCGAAAAGTTGATGGCTGTCGAGGTCACCGAGCGGTGCAAGGTGGTGCGGGTGATCTGCATGGAGTTGGACCGTATCTTCTCGCACCTCCTCTGGCTGGGGACCACCGGCATCGACTTGGGGGCGTTTACCGTGTTTTTGTACACCTTCCAGGAACGGGAGCGCATCTACGATCTGCACGAAAACTACACGGGCGCCCGCATCACCACCTCCGCCACCCGCGTCGGGGGGATGATGGCCGACCTGCCCGCCGGTTGGATCGACCAACTCGAGGACTTCGTCAAGACGCTCCCCAACACCGTCGACGAAGTCGATACGCTGCTCACCAACAACTCCATCTGGGCTGGGCGCACCCAGGGGGTGGGGGCGATCTCGGCGAAAGACGCCATCAACTTCGGGCTCTCGGGGCCCAATCTGCGCGCCTCGGGGGTGCCGTACGACGTCCGCAAGGACCGCCCGTACTACGACTACGAGAGCTACGACTTCGAGGTGCCCATCGGCGAGCACGGTGACATTTACGACCGCTACCTGTGCAGGATGGAGGAGATCCGCCAGTCTCTCCGAATTCTGCAGCAAGCCCTCGAGCGGCTCCCCGCCGGCCCCATCAACGTGGACGACCCGAGGGTGATTCTCCCCCCCAAAACGGCGGCCATGAACGACATGGAGGCGATGATCCACCACTTCAAGGTGGTCATGGAGGGGGTGCGCGCCCCGGTTGGAGAATCGTGGTTTTCGGTGGAGAGTTCCAAGGGGGAGCTGGGCATGTACGTGGTCTCCGATGGGGGCTCCAAACCGGTCCGTTGGCGGGTGCGCGGACCGTCGTTCGTGAACATCGCCGTGCTCCCGTACCTGGTGGAGGGGGCGCTGCTGTCGGACGTGGTCGCCGTGAACGCCTCCTTGGACATTGTGTTGGGAGAGATCGACAGATGAGCGGCGTGGCCATCAACAACCCCGGCTTCGCGGGCAACACCGGCGACTTCGAGCTGAGCGAGCCAGAGGTGCGGGGGAGCGGCTACGCTGGGGTGCGGGCAGCGGACGGCGGGCACGCTTCGGTGGCCGGGACCATCCCCTTCCAGGTGGCGGCCAAAGACCCGCACGCCGCCATTTTCACGGGTGCCTACGCGGCGCGGGTAGAGAAGGTACTCTCCCGCTACCCGGACAAGCGGGGCGCCCTCTTGCCACTGCTCTCGCTGGCGCACGAGGTGCGCGGCCACCTATCCCCCGAGACCCAGCACGAGGTGGCAGACGAATTGGGGCTGCCCCCCGCTTACGTGCGCGGGGTGGCCACCTTTTACACCATGTACAACCTGGCCCCGGTGGGCCGCTACCTGATCCAGGTATGCACCAATATCTCCTGCAACTTGTGCGGGGGCGACCAGGTCATGGAGGCCTTCCTGGAGCATACCGGCACCGAAGCGGGAGAGCTCTCGGACGACGGACTGTTTACGGTCATGGAGGTGGAGTGTCTGGCCGCGTGCGGCTTTCCAACCGCCGTACAGATCAACGAGAGGTACTTCGAGAACGTGACCCCGGCCGACGTACCGGTAGTGCTGGAACGGCTCAGGCAAGAGGCGGCGGCTTAGAGATGGCTTACCCCTACGTGCACGACAGGGAGACCCGCGTGCTCTCCGAGTACTTCGGCGACCCCGCAGCCCGCACCCTCAAGGGGTGGGAGGAGCGCGGCGGTTACCGGGCCCTGCGCAAGGCGCTGGGCATGGACCCTGGCGAGGTGACCCAGCTGGTCAAGGATTCGGGGCTGCGGGGCCGGGGCGGGGCGGGCTTTCCCACCGGCGTGAAGTGGTCGTTCATGCCCCAAGAGTCCGGTAAGCCGCACTACCTGATCTGCAACGCGGATGAATCCGAGCCCGGCACCTTCAAGGACCGGGAGTTGATGCGCTGGACGCCCCACCAACTCATCGAGGGGTGCCTGATCGGAGCTTACGCCGTCCGTTCCCGGCACGTATACATTTACTGCCGGGGCGAGTTCTTCGAGACCAACCAGATAGTGGCCCGCGCCGTCGAAGAAGCTTACCAGGCCGGCTACGCGGGCGAGGACGTCATGGGGAGTGGCCACGGCCTCGAGCTGACCGTACACGTGGGGGCGGGGGCTTACATCTGCGGTGAGGAGACCGGGCTGATGAACTCCCTGGAGGGGCGCCGGGGAGAGCCGCGGCTCAAGCCGCCCTTCCCGGCGGTGGCGGGGGTGTTCGGCCAGCCCTCCACCATCAACAACGTGGAGACCTTGTGTGCGGTGCCCGGCATCGTGGAGCACGGGAGCCAGTGGTACCGGCAGTGGGGCACCGAGAAATCTCCCGGCACCAAGCTCTTCTGCGTGTCCGGTCACGTCAGGAAGCCGGGCAACTACGAAGTTCCCCTGGGCTTCAACTTGCGGGAGTTCCTGGAAGAAGTCTGTGGCGGCCCCCCCCAGGGACGGGAGTTCCGGGCGGTGATTCCGGGCGGCTCGTCGGTGCCCATCCTCAAGTGGGACGAGTGCGACATCGGCATGGACTACGAGGCGGTGGCCGAGGCCGGCAGTATGCTCGGGTGCGGGTCGGTGATCGTAATGGACGACAGCGCCAACCTGGTCAAGCAGGTGCGGCGCATGGTCGACTTCTACGCCCACGAGTCGTGCGGCCAGTGTACTCCGTGCCGGGAGGGGACCGCGTGGGCGGCCAAGATCCTGCTCCGGATCGAGCAGGGCAGCGGCAAGCGGGAAGACCTGGACACCTTGCTCGGTATCTCCGAGAACATGACCGGGACGACCATCTGCGTGCTCTCGGATTCGGCCGCGGCCCCCATCGTCTCCTCCATCGAGAAGTTCCGGGGCGATTACGACAAGCTGATGCGCGAGGAGGAGCCCGTTGCCGCCTAGCCACGACACCGTCACCTGTACCATCGACGGTCTCGAGCTCGCGGTGCCCAAGGGCACGCGCGTGATCGAGGCCGCGGCACGGGTGGGGGTCGACGTGCCCCACTACTGCTACCACCCCGGGCTTTCGGCGCCCGCACAGTGCCGCATGTGCCTGGTCGAGGTGGAGGGGGCGCCCAAGCTCCTGCCGGCTTGCACCTCGCAGGTGGAGGATGGAAACGTCATCCGCACCCACACCGAGAACGCCCTGGAGGCGCGCAAGGGGGTGCTCGAGTTTCTGCTCATCAACCACCCCCTCGACTGCCCCGTGTGCGATCAGTCGGGAGAGTGCCAGCTTCAGGACTACGTGGCCGAGGAGGGGCGAAAGCTGGGGCGCTACCGCGAAGCGAAGCGTATCCTGGGCAGGGACGATTTCGGCGGGGACATTATCTACTACGGGGACCGCTGCATCATGTGTACCCGCTGCGTCCGCTTCATGAACGAGGTGGCCCGCGACGAGCGGCTGGCCATCGTGCAGCGCGGCCATCGCAACGTGATCGACACCTTCTTCGCCGAGGGTTTGGAAGATAATATCTGGGCCGGCAACGTAGCCGACATCTGCCCGGTGGGTGCCCTGGTCTCCAAAGACTTTCTGCACAAAGCCCGCGCCTGGGACCTGGACCGGACCCCCTCCCTTTGCCCCAACTGCTCGCAAGGATGCAACGTAACCTTGCAGACCTTCAACAATCAGCTCCAGCGCCTCAAGCCGCGCCACAACCCCGAGGTCAACCAGTACTGGATGTGCGAATACGGCCGGCTCAACTATCAGTGGCTCAACCGGGGCGGGCGCGTCGAGGCGCCGCTCTTCCGGGACGGCGACCGGCTGGTGCCCACCTCTTGGTCCGACGCCCTGATCCGGCTGGCCGGCCAGGTAAAGGAAGCGAAGGGGGAGGTGCGGGCTCTGGCGTCGCCGTTCCTGGCCAACGAAGATCTGGCGGCCCTGCGCCGGGTAATGGACGCCTTGGGTGGTGGCACGGGGGAGTTCCGGTCTGCCAAGGGCGAAGAGATCGAACTGCCCTCCTGGCCCACCCTGCGGCTGCGGGAAGACCGCGCCGCCAACGTGACCGGCGCGGATCTGCTCGGCTTCGAAAGGGTCGGCGACGACCAGGGCGCCGGGGGGATAGAGACGCTAGCCGGGCACACGGGAGTGCTCCTGGTGCTGGGCGACGAGCTGGCCGACGCCGACGCTAGCTTCGGCACGGGCGCCGAGCTATTCGTGTACCTGGGCCACTTCCTGAACGACGCGGCCAGGGGAGCCGACTTTATCCTCCCGGTCACCACTTTCGCCGAGATGGAGGGGAGTTTTACCAACGCCTTGCGCCGCGTGCAGCGCTTCTGGCCCGCGCTGCGGGCTCCGGGCATGGCCCGGCCGGCGTGGCAGATCTTGGGAGTGCTCCTGGCGGGCATCTCCGAGGTGAGTACGGCGCCGGGCACCGCGGCCCAAGCCTTCGCCGCCCTGGCCGAGGTGCGGAGCGAGTTCGCTGCCCTCCGCTTTGACCAGTTGGGCGCCGGCGGCCAGCAGCTGCCGGAACGGGCGGCGGTCGAAAGGGGGAGATGATGCACCAGTTCGGCGAGCTTACCGGGACTCCGTTCGTGGTGATCTCGACGGTCAAGGTACTCGGCGTCTTCACCGTGGTCATGGTCACGGTGGCCATGCTCACCCTGTTGGAGCGCAAGGTGTGCGCGTGGATGCAAGACCGGGTGGGCCCCAACCGGGTAGGGCCGGGTGGCCTTTTGCAACCGGTGGCCGACGGCATCAAGAACTTCCTGAAAGAGGAGACCGACCCCCGGCGGGCTAACCGGGTCTTCTTCATCCTGGCGCCGATGCTCTCGATCATGCCCGCGCTGGTGACCTTCGCGGTGATCCCCTTCGCCGCCCCGCTGCCCACTCCGTGGGGGTTGGTCCCGATGATGATCGCCGACATCCCGGTGGGTGTCCTCTTCCTGCTGGCTTTCAGCTCCCTGGGCGTGTACGGCGTGGTGATGGCCGGGTGGGCGAGCAGTAGTAAGTACTCCCTCCTGGGAGGGCTGCGGGCCGGGGCCCAGATGGTCTCGTACGAGGTGGCGCTCGGGCTCAGCTTGCTCTCGGTATTTTTCCTCACCGGCGACGTACGGCTGGGGGACGTGGTCTCCATGCAGCAGGAGATGGGGCTTTGGTTCGCCCTACCGCTGGCCGGGTCATTCCTCTTCTTCTGGGTGTCGCTATTCGCCGAGACCAACCGGCTCCCCTTCGACCTGCCGGAGGCCGAGGAAGAGCTGGTCACGGGCTACCATACCGAGTACTCGTCGATGAAGTTTTCCGCCTTTTTCATAGCCGAATACGCCCATGTGCTCACCGCCTCGGGGCTGCTGGCCACCCTCTTTCTGGGCGGCTGGGACATCCCCGGCTTCGCGGGCGACAACATGCGCGTACTGCCCGGTGGTACGGTGACGGGCGCCGAGCCGAGTGTCTGGATCACCCTGTTCACGCTGCTGGCGTTCCTGGCCAAGACCTTTTTCTTCGTTCTGGTGTTCATGCTGGTCCGCTGGACCGTCCCCAGGTTCCGTTACGACCAGGTGATGGACCTGGGGTGGAAGGTGATGATCCCTTCGGCGCTGGCCGTGCTGGTGGTCACCGCCGGGGCCATCCTCGGGCTAGAACAGGCGGGGGTCGAGTACGGGCTCGGGTATGGGTTACTGCTCACCGCGGTGAACCTGCTCCTCCTCGGGGCGGTTGTTTGGCTCTACGACAAAGGGAGGGTACTCGCCGGAAGCGGCTCGCTGAAGGCCAAAAGGGGGCGGGCGAGCCGCCCTTCGGGGCCCGCCGCCGGGGTGGTGGCCGAGGCGTGAGGAGACCATAAATGAGCATCAACGTCCGCACCATGAAACGCCCCCAGGGCAAGGGGTCGTATCTGCGCGCCTCGGCTCGCGGCATGGCCCTTACCTTCCGACACCTGCTGAAGGGCGCGGGCGACCGCTCCACGGTGACCTTGCGCTACCCGGACGAAAAGTGGGACTTGTCGCCGCGCTGGCGGGGCACCCACGTAATGGAACAGCACGACGACGGGCGTCCCAAGTGCGTGGCGTGCGGGCTCTGCCCCACCGTTTGCCCGGCCAACTGCATCCGGCTGGTTCCGGGTGAGGACGACCAGGGCAACCGCTACCCCATCGTCTTCGAGATAGACGAGTTTCGCTGCATCTTTTGCGGGATGTGCCAGGAGGTGTGCCCGGTCGAGGCGATCCACGTGGGCGTGGACTACGAAAACTCGGAGTACCACCGCGACGGCTTCGTCTACGATCTGGAGCGGCTCATGGAGCAGGAGCACCCTTCGACACTGCTTTGGGACCCTGCGGATCCGCAAGGGGAGTGAACAGGGCTCCGTGCTGACCCAGCTCCTCTTCTACCTCTTTGGCTCCGTCGCGGTGGTTTCAGGGGTGATGACCATCACCCGTAAGAACCCGGTGGCGAGCGCCCTCTGGCTGATCGGAACCTTTTTCGCCCTAGCGGCCATCTACACCCTGCTGGGCGCCTTTTTTATTGGAGTAATCCAAGTGCTGGTGTACGCGGGGGCCATCATGGTCCTCTTCCTGTTCGTGATCATGCTCCTGAACCTGGGTAACCAGTACCAGCCGGACTTTCGGGGCAAGTTCTGGTGGGTGACGGCGGCTGGGACGGGGCTAGTGCTGGTCGCGCTGCTAGCGCGGGTTTTCGCCGCACAGGTGCCGAGCCCGCTAGGGGAGACCGCCGGGCCACGGGCGATGGCTACCAGCATGGCCGAACAGGGGGTGGTGGGGGCGGTGGGTATCCCCATGTACACCGACTTCGTGGTGCCCCTCCAAGTGACCGGGCTACTCCTTCTGGTCGCCATCGTGGGGGCCGTGGTGCTGGCGAAGAAAAGCTTCTGACATGCTGGTCGAACCCCTGGCTCTGAGCGCGATCCTCTTCTCCCTAGGGGTGGCTGGGGTGGTCATCCGCCGCAACGCCATCATCCTGTTCATGTGCGTCGAGCTGATGCTCAACGCCGTGAACCTGGCCTTCGTGGCGTTTTCCCCCTACGCCGGGATCGAGGGCACGATATTCGTTTTCTTCGTGATCGCGGTGGCCGCGGCCGAGGCCGCCGTTGGGCTGGCCATCATCATCTCTATCTTCCGCCACAGCGAATCCGTGGACGTGAGTAACTTTACCCTGCTGCGCTGGTAGCGGGGGGTGGAAGTGCGCGCCTTCGAGCCGTTTCTGCCCGGCTGGATAGTTCTCCTCCCCCTGCTCGGCTTCGTCCTCAACGGGGCCGCGGCTCTGTGGCGGCGCCCAGCCAGTTGGGCGCGGGGGCTGCCGTCTTACCTTGGACCGGGGGTGGTGGGGCTGAGCTTTGTCATAGTCCTGGTAAACTTCGCGGGTCTCCTGGGCGCTGGCTCAGAGGGGCCGGTGGTGCAGCGGTACTGGAGCTGGATGCCGGTGGGCAGTTTGCAGGTGGACGCGGCCCTCCAGTTCGACCAGCTCTCCGTTCTGATGGCTCTGGTGGTCACCGGGGTGGGCGCCCT
This sequence comes from Longimicrobiaceae bacterium, assembly GCA_050732775.1. GTDB lineage: Bacteria > Gemmatimonadota > Gemmatimonadetes > Longimicrobiales > Longimicrobiaceae > JBOHRN01. The sequence goes on from JBOHRN010000049.1 coordinate 11,561, forward strand.
CATACACCTCTTCTCGGTGGGGTACATGAGGGACGACCCCGGCTACCCGCGCTACTTCGCTTACCTGAATCTGTTCGTCTTTTTCATGCTCCTGCTGGTGCTGGGGGCCAACTTCCCGGTGATGTTCGTGGGCTGGGAAGGGGTGGGGCTCTGCTCCTACCTGCTCATCGGCTTCTGGTTCAAGGAGAAGGCCAACGCCGACGCGGGTAAGAAGGCGTTTATCGTGAACCGGATCGGCGACTTCGGTTTTATCGTCGCCATGCTCCTCATCTTCTGGAATCTGGGCACCCTCGACTTCGTGGAGGTGTTCGAGAGGGCCCCGGACCAACTCGCTTTCGGCGGCGCCGTGGCCACCGCCATCGCCCTCTTTCTCTTCCTGGGAGCCACCGGCAAGAGCGCCCAGATCCCCTTGCACGTATGGCTGCCCGACGCCATGGCGGGTCCCACCCCGGTGTCGGCTCTGATTCACGCCGCCACCATGGTCACGGCGGGCGTATACATGATCGTTCGTTCGTCCGTGCTGTACACCATGGCGCCGGCCGCCTCCCTTGTGGTGGCGCTGGTGGGCGCGTTTACCGCCATTTTCGCCGCCACCATCGGGCTCAAGCAGTGGGACATCAAGAAGGTCTTGGCGTACTCCACAATTTCGCAACTCGGCTTCATGTTCGCGGCCGTGGGCATGGGGGCTTACGTCGCCGGCATCTTCCACCTGATGACCCACGCCTTCTTCAAAGCCCTCCTCTTTCTCGGCGCTGGGGCCGTGATCCACGCCCTGCACCAAGCTCTGCACTCGACCCACAACCCCGCGGACGCGCAGGACATGCGTAACATGGGCGGGCTCGGGCGGCTGCTGCCCACCACTTTCGTGACCATGGGGATCGCCACCCTGGCCATCGCGGGGGTGCCACCGTTGGCCGGCTTTTTTAGCAAGGACGAGATCGTGGGCGCGGCGTGGACCGGGGCGGGCGGCGGCAGTTCCCTGTCGGGGGCCGCTCTCATCGGCGTCCAGGGCTCGCTCTGGCTCGCCCTCATCGGAGCGATACTCTCCATCGCCTCGCTGCTCACCGCCCTTTACATGGGCCGGCTCATGCTCTACACCTTCTTCGGGCCCAACCGGACCGGGGAGCGCGAACGGAGTCGCCTGCGCGAACCCGGCCCCGTGATGACCGTGCCGCTGGTCATTCTGGCCGCCCTCTCGGTGCTGGGCGGGCTCTTCAACGTGGAGCCCGAAGTACCCATCGTAAAGTGGTTTACGCCCCTCGCCATTGGCGGCGAAGCCGGGCTTGATCACTGGTTACACCCGGTCTTGGAGCAGTCCGAAGCGGTGGCCGCCGCCAACCTGGGTGCGGGGCCGGGGGTGGGGCACCCAGCGTGGCCGATTATCCTGGCCATCTCGCTCGGGGCGGGCGGACTCCTGCTCGCCTGGTTGCTGCTCAAACCGGAGCGGTTGGGCGCCGAAAAGGAAGAGCCGGACTACGTATCGGCGCCCGAGCGGGTCCTGTTCAACAAGTGGTACGTGGACGAGCTGTACGACCGGGTGGTAGTGCGGCCGGTGGGAGCGCTCTCCACCACCTTCGCCCGAGTCGTCGACAAGGCCGGTATCGACGGCTTCGTGGACTGGCTGGGACGCGCCGCCCAGGGGGCGGGGCTGGCCGCGGGCCGTTTGCAAACCGGCCAGCTCAACAGCTACGCCTTCGCGGTGATTTTGGGTGTGTTGGTAATCCTGGCGCTGATGGGGTAGACGATGGCGACTTTCTACCAAACTCACTGGATCCTCACCTTTCTGATCTTCTTTCCCACACTGGCGGCGTTGGGCGTCCTGCTGGCGCCCGAACGGGCGGCGCGCTGGCTAGCCCTGGGCGCGGGGGCTCTGGAACTCCTGCTCTCCCTACCCTTGTTCTGGACCTTTCAGCCGGGCACTGGCCTGCAAAACCAGGTGGCCGCTCCCTGGATTCCGGGGTGGGGCGTCTACTACCGGCTGGGGCTCGACGGCATCTCCCTCTTCATGGTCCTGCTAACCACCTTGCTGCTACCTCTCATGGTGCTGGGATCGTGGAGCTACGTGAGGGATCGGAGGCGGGCTTTTTACGCCATGCTGCTCACGCTCACCACCGGGGTGGTGGGGGTGTTCGTGTCTCTGGATATGTTCCTCTTTTACGTCTTTTGGGAGGTGATGCTGATTCCGATGTACTTCCTGATCGGCGTCTGGGGGGGGCGGGAGCGCATCTACGCCGCCGTCAAGTTCTTTCTCTACACGACCTTCGGTTCGCTCCTCATGCTGGTGGGCATCCTCTACCTCTTCTTCGAGGCACAAGCCGCCACGGGCGCGCCCACCTTTTCGTACTTCGACTTCGCGGAGCTCTCGCTCACCTTCGGCGAACAGCTGTGGCTCTTCGCGGCATTTGCCCTGGCGTTCGCCATCAAGGTGCCCATCTTTCCGCTCCACACCTGGCTTCCGGCCGCGCACGTGCAGGCCCCCACCGCCGGCTCGGTGGTGCTGGCGGGGGTCCTTCTGAAGATGGGCACCTACGGCTTCCTGCGTTTCGCCCTGCCGTTGTTCCCGGCCGCCGCCTCCCACCAGAACACCGTCCTTCTGTTCATGGTGCTGGGGCTGATAGGTATCATCTACACGGCGATGGTGGCCGCGGTGCAGCCGAACGTCAAGCGGCTGGTGGCGTACACCTCGGTGGCCCACCTCGGCTTCGCCGTGCTCGGCATCTTCGCTCTCAACCTTCACGGAGTTCAGGGGGCTATGGTGGTGATGATCGGGCACGGGCTATCCACGCCCATGCTCTTCTTCTTGCTGGGGATGTTGTACGAACGGAGGCACAGCTACCTGATCGAGGATTTCGGCGGGTTGGCCGCCCAGCTACCCCTCTTTTCGCTGATGCTGGTCTTCGCGGCCCTCGCCACCATCGGGCTACCGGGCACCAGCGGCTTCGTCGCCGAGCTGCTAGTGCTCCTGGGTACCTTCCAGAGCCACCCTTACGTGGCGCTGATAGCGACCACGGGAGTGATCTTCGCCGCCTACTACATGCTCCCGGCCGTCCAGAAGATCGCCTTCGGCGCACTGGGCAAAGCCGAAAACGAGAGAGTCCCGGACCTGAACCGGCGCGAACTGTCCATCCTGGTTCCGCTGCTAGCGCTGATCTTATTGCTGGGCGTGTACCCCAAGCCGTTTCTGGACCGGATGGAACCGTCGCTGGACCGGCTGATCTCCTGGGTTGAGGACGGGAGAGTGGCGATGGAGGCTCCATGACCCTCGACTTCTCCAGCAACCTCGACTACTTCTGGGCCCTCCTCCCCGAGGCGATACTTTCGCTCTGGGCCATCGGGCTTCTGCTCCTGGACGTTTTCCAGAAAGGTGAGCGGGCCGGCCCCTCCAGCCCGGCGCTGCCTTGGCTCTCCCTGGCCGGACTGGCGCTGGCCGCCGTGGCCAACGGTTGGCTCCTCTCGGTGGGGGAGGTGGGAACCGCCGGGATGGTGGTGGTAGACGGCTTCCGGATATTCGCCAACTTCATCTTTCTGCTCTCCGCCGGCTTCGCTACCGTGGTCTCCATCGGCTACTTGGACCGGATGGGGCTGAACCGGGGGGAGTTCCACGTGCTGCTACTCTTTGCCACGGTGGGGATGATGGTGATGGCGGGTGCCCGCGACCTCATGCTCATCTTTCTGGGCTTGGAGCTGATGTCGATCTCGGTGTACGTGCTGGTGGGGTTTAACCGGAGCGACCCCAGGGCCGCCGAGGCCGCCCTCAAGTACTTCCTGTTGGGCGCTTTTTCCACGGCATTCCTGCTCTACGGGATCGCGCTGCTGTTCGGGGCCACCGGCACCACCAACCTCTCGCTGCTGGCTGGCCTATTCACCAGCGGAGAACTCTCCCCCCTGCTGCTGGCCGGGGTCGGGCTAACGGCGGTGGGGTTCGGCTTCAAGGTGGCGGCGGTGCCGTTTCACATGTGGACCCCCGACGCCTACGACGGCGCTCCCACGCCGGTGACCGGTTTCATGGCCACGGGGGTGAAGGCGGCTGCGTTTGCGGCGTTTATCAGAGTCTTTGCCGTCGCCTTCGGCGGCGCGTACGAACAGTGGGTGGTGGTCATCTTCTGGCTGGCGGCGCTGACCATGATCGCTGCCAACCTGATCGCCCTCACGCAGGGAAGCGTCAAACGGATGCTGGCGTACTCGTCCATCGCCCACGCCGGGTATCTGCTGGTGGCGCTGGCGGCGGCTAACTCGCTCGGGGCCGCGGCGTTCCTCTTTTACCTAGTGGTGTACACGCTCATGACCATCGGGGCGTTCACCGTTATCAGCGCGGGCGACAAAGACCGTATCGCTCTGCCGGACTACGCTGGCATGGGTTGGGAAAAGCCGCTCATAGCCGCGCTCTTCAGCGTGTTCCTGCTATCTCTGGCGGGTTTCCCGCTCACCGCCGGATTTATCGGTAAGCTGTACATACTGCAAGCGGCGCTGGCGGCCGGCCTCCTGCCACTGGCGGTGATCTTGGTGGTAGCTTCGCTCATCTCGTACTTTTACTATCTGAGGGTGGTGATAGTGATGTACATGCGGCCGGTCTCGCCGGAAGGAGACTACGGCGGAGTGCGGCTGCCCGCTCCCGCTCTGGCCGCGGTGGGAACCGCGGGCGCGGCCGTACTCCTCCTCTTCTTCTTTCCCGGCCCCCTCCTCGACGCCGCCCGGAGGAGTGCGACAACCCTTTTCCTGGCGCCCTAGAGGGCGTGCGCACGGCCCTTGCACGGACCCAGCTCCATGCTCTCCAAAGCTGACTTCGGCGAGCGCGAATCGTCGCTCCTCGGTCACGCTGGCCGGGCCGCGGCCGGGCTCGCCGTGGGCGCCTTGGCGGCATACGGAGTGTACCTTCTGGGTGCTCCCAAAGGCCGCCGCAAACCGGTCACCGAGCTGTCGCGAGCCCTGCCGCTCAAGCTAGAGTACGTGCCGTGGCGAGGGCTCTACTACGGCTACTACTCCCACCCCGGCCAGGGAGGTCGTCCGCTCCTCTTTCTGCACGCGGTCAGTGGCGTCAGTTCGGCTCACGAGATGCGCCCCCTGGTCCAGCGGCTTTCGCGGCGTCTCGGCGACCGGCCCAGTTACGTGCTCGAGTGGTTGGGCTTCGGGCACAGCGACCGTCCCGATACTGAATACACCCCCGAGCTGTTCGAAGAGCAGCTCGAGCACTTTCTGGAGCGCATCGTGGCAACGGGATCGGACGGGGCAGACGTAGTAGGGCTCTCCATGGGGGCTTCCTACGCTGCCTCGCTGGCCGGGCGCCGCCCCGACCTGATCCACTGCCTGGTGGCCATCGAACCAGCCGGGTTGGGGGCCGAACCAAAGCAGATCGGGCCGGGGTGGGGACGCCTCCTATTCACCCTTCCCGGGGTGCAGCGGGCTTTTTTCGACCGCTGGAGCAAGCCAGCCGCGCTGCGAGAGTTCGTGCGCGACAATATCTTTACCCCGGAGTTCGGGGTGCCCGATGACTTCGTGGTTTACGCGGCCGAAAGCGCGCGGGTAGAGGGTGCCTCGCGGCCGTTTGACGACTTTCTGAGTGGCCGGCTCCATCCGGACGGCGCCCCCGGAAGCTTTGCCCGGCTCCGCCAACCCCTGCTGGTGATCCACGGCACGGTGGCTAACCGGAGGTTTGAGTCGTACCGCGAGCTTCCAGACCTGGAGAGCCGGCCAAACGCAACCGTGATCCCGCTCTCCACCGGCGCCCTGCCCCATTGGGAACGACCCGATGAGGTGGCTGGCGAAATCGAGTCGTTCCTAGCCGGGGCGTCCGGGGAGGCGAACCGTTGACCCCTCCCCGGGCCACCGCCCTCCTGCTGGCCGCCGCCTTGCTGATGACCGGTTGCGGGGTAGAGTCAGACCCCGCGGCCGAAGGGCCCGCGGACGAGCGCTTCCAGGGCAGCAGCCGGGAAGAGCTGATGGAGCGCGGTGAGCCACTCTCGCCTCAGGAAGCGCTGGAGCGCGGAGTTATCGACACCACCATCCACGTGGAGCCGATGGAGGACACCTTTCCGCGCCCGGATACCGTCCCGGGCGGCGAGGAAAGCGAGCTACCAGGCCCGAGCTAGCCCAGGCACATATTGATCCCCGGCGGCTTTCGCGTTATACTTCTCAGTTAACCAAGAGCCGTGATCATAGTGTCCGCCCGCTTGGAGTGGCCCTTATGCCAACGTACGAATACCTCTGCCGCGCGTGCGGCCACCACTTCGAGAAGTTCCAGAGGATGTCGGACGAGCCCGTGGCCGAGTGCTCCGAGTGTGGGGTCAAGGTCGAACGCAAGCTCTCGGGCGGCGCCGGCCTGATCTTCAAGGGTTCGGGCTTCTACATCACCGATTACCGGGGCGAGGGGTATAAGAAGGCAGCCGAGACGGATGAAAAGGGGGGCGTTTCCAAGTCCGGCTCCTCCAAGTCCGAATCCAAACAGCTTGGCTCCGCGGTTAAGGGCGAAGCCAAAAAGGATGGTTCCAAGGCCGCTCCGAAGGCCACCTCTGGCGGCGACTGAGCAGAGCGGTTCGGCGCTGCCGTCCATCCCAGCTCCTTTTCCATGTCAGCGGCCGCTCTGAAACGGGAGCTCGCCCGTGTCCTCCGCGAGCTGGGCGTCGAGCATCCCAACGAGGTCGAGCTGGAACGCCCGAGGAATCCCGAACACGGCGACTGGGCTACCAACGCGGCCATGACCTTGGCCAAGCCGCTAGGGCTGGGTCCGCGCCGCCTCGCCGAGAAGATCGTCGAGAGCCTCGACCGGGATGGCGCCGGGGTCGCCTCGGCAGAGGTAGCCGGGCCCGGCTTCATAAACTTCCGGCTCTCCCCCCACCGCTTCTTGGCAGGGCTGGCGGACGTGGTCGCCCAAGACAAAGCTTACGGTCGTTCCGACGCTGGCCGGGGCAAGCCGGTCAACGTGGAGTTCGTTTCGGCCAACCCCACCGGCCCTCTGCACATCGGGCACGGCCGCCAGGCCGCCCTGGGAGACGCGGTGGCCGGGCTGCTCGCCTGGACCGGCTGGAAGGTTCACCGGGAGTACTACTACAACGATGCCGGCGCCCAAGTCGAACGGCTGGCCCACAGCGTGTGGGTGCGCTACCAACAACACTTCGGCCGCGAGGCGGAGCTCCCCGCCGACGCCTACCGGGGAGAGTACGTGGCCGAACTGGCTGCCCGCTTAGCGGCCAAGCGCGGCGACCGCTTGGTGGACGATAAATCGGCCGCTGCGCTCGACGAGGTGCGCCGCTTCGCCGTGGCCGGGCTGATGGAGGAGATCGAGCGCGATCTGGACCAGTTCGGAGTCCGCTTCGACAGCTACTTTCGGGAGTCTTCCCTGTACGACGGCGGTAGGGTGGGCGGTACGGTCGAACGACTCCGCCATGCCGGTGTGACCTACCAGCAGGAGGGCGCGCTCTGGCTGCGCGCCACCGACTTCGGGGACGACAAGGACCGGGTGATGGTTCGCGGTGACGGCCGGCCCACTTACTTCTTGCCCGACGTGGCGTACCACCTTACCAAGTGGGAACGTGGCTTCCACCAGGCGATAAACGTGCAGGGGGCCGACCACCACGGCACGGTCGCGCGGGTGCGGGCGGGGCTACGGGCCTTGGGGCTCCCCCGGGGGTACCCCGAATACCTGCTCCACCAGATGGTGCTGGTGACCCGAGGCGGCGAGGAGGTCAAGTTTTCCAAGCGGGCCGGCGGTTACGTGACGTTGCGGGAACTGTACCATGAAGTGGGGGTCGACGTAGCCCGCTACTTCTTCCTCATGCGCCGGCCCGAGGCCCAACTCACCTTTGACCTGGACCTGGCCTTGGACCGCTCGGACAAGAACCCCGTATACAAGGTTCAGTACGCCCACGCCCGTATGTGCTCGATCTTTCGCAAGGCCGGTGTCGACGAGGGTCAGATTAACGCCGCCGCCGTCAACCTTTCTCTACTCGGCACCGGTACCGAGTTGGAGGTTATCAAAGTGCTGCTCGCCTTTCCCGAGGTGGTGGCAGAGGCCGCGTCTCAGCGCGCGCCGCACACCGTGTGTGCCTACCTGGAACGGCTCGCCAGCGAGGTCAACTCTTGGTACCACGCGGGTAACCTGGACCCTTCGCTGCGAGTGGTGGGGGTGGGCGAAGAGCTGCAACGGGCCCGGCTGGTGCTGGCGCGGGGGATCCGCGTGGTGATCCGCAACGGCCTGTCGATCTTAGGGGTATCTGCCCCCGAACGTATGGCCCGCGAGGAAAGGGAAGAGCCGTGAGCGACGGACTCTCGTACCGGACAGCGGGGGTAGACCTGGACCGTTCGGGGGCGGCCAAGGGCGCCCTCGCCGCCTTGGTGGAGTCTACCCGCACGCCCGGCACCCTCTCCGGGCTGGGTGCTTTCGGCGGGCTGTTCCGGGTTCCCCGCGAGTTCGAGCGGCCAGTTCTCGTCTCCAGCACGGACGGCGTGGGCACCAAACTCAAAGTGGCGTTTCTGGTTGGGCGGCACGACAGTGTGGGACAAGATCTGGTCAACCACTGCGTGAACGACATCCTGGTACACGGAGCCCGGCCTCTCTTCTTCTTGGACTACCTGGGCATGGGAGAGCTGGAGCCCGGCGTGGTGGAGCAGGTCGTGGCGGGGGTCGCCGCCGCCTGCCGCGAGAACGGGTGCGCCTTGCTGGGCGGAGAGACCGCCGAGATGCCCGGCTTCTACGAGCCCGGCGAGTACGACCTGGCGGGCACCGTGGTGGGTGTGGTCGAAGAAGAGCTGATCCTCGACGGGGCTGGTATCCAGCCGGGAGACGCCGTAGTGGCGCTGGCTTCGTCGGGGCTCCACAGCAACGGCTACTCCCTGGCCCGGAAGGTCGTCTTCGAGCGTCTGGGGCTATCACCCGAAGACCCGTTCCCGGACAGCGGCGAGACCGTGGCCGAGACCCTTTTGCGCGTTCACCGCTCGTACCTGCGGGCGCTGGAGGGACCCCTCTCGGACGGCTGCTTGCGCGGGCTGGCCCACGTCACCGGAGGCGGGTTGGAGGCGAACCTTCCCCGCGTGCTCCCGCCCGGGCTCTCGGTCCGGGTCGATCTACGGTCCTGGGATCCCCCCCCGCTGTTCCGTACCTTGCAGCAAGCGGGGGGTATCGAAACCGGGGAGATGTTCCGGGTGTTCAATATGGGAGTGGGTATGGTCGCCTTCGTGGCCACCGGGCGGACGGACGCCCTGGTGGCCGGGCTCCGGGCGGCCGGGGAGGAAGCGTGGGTGGCGGGAGAAGTGGTCGAGGGTGACGGGCGCGTGATGCTAACATAAACCCTTACGAAGACGATCCATGAAACGGTTGATCGGCGGGATTCTGGGCGTGCTGCTGCTGGTGGCGGCTGTGCCTGCGCAGGCGCAGGACGACTCCGAGCTCACGGAGCTCTGCCGGCGGCCCGAACTGGGTGCGGACGAGGAGCAACTCTGCTACACCGTGGCCCAAGCGGTAGCCTCTACCCAGCCGCGGCTAGGTATGCTGATCGCGGTGGGCAACCCGGCGCTCGGCTCCACCGGGGCCAGCGGCCTGCGGCTGGGGGTGATCCCGCGGCTAGGGGCTACCGCCAAACTCAACTTGATATTCGTGCGGGTGCCCGACGTGCTGCTGGAACAAGCCGACGGAGGCGTGCAAGACCTCAACGAATCGCTTGGTATTCCCCTGCCCGCGGTGGGCGGAGACCTGTCCGTAGGGGTTTTCTCCGGGATCAATGTGGCCCCCACCATCGGGGGCATCGGCGCTGTGGACCTGCTAGGTAGCTTGACTTGGATTCCGTTCAGCGCCTTGGACGTGGAGGGTTTTGACGAAGAGACCCCCGACTTCGCTTACGGGGTGGGTGCCCGGATCGGACTGCTGGGGGAGTCGTTCACAGCGCCCGGCATAGCCGTCTCCATCATGTACCGGCGGTTGGACCAGGTGGGGTTCGGGGACATCTGCCCGGACGAGCAGGGGGCGCCCCAGGAGGGGGTTGGCGAGTGCGCCAACGACAACGGCGACCTGGGCGAATTCTCCTTCGACCTGACCGACTGGAGCACCCGTGCCACCATCGGCAAGAGATTTCTGGGTTTGGGTCTCCTGGCCGGGGTGGGGTACGACCGCTACTCCAGCCGGATCGACTACGGCTTCCGGGGCAATAGGGGCGACTTGGGGCTCACCGGCGCCCCCACCTACCGGCAGCTAGACGTGGATCTGTCCTCGGAACGGCTGTCCGCGTTCGCCAATCTGTCGTATACCCTCCTGTTCGGTTCCATCGCCCTGGAAGCGGGTTGGCAGCAGGGGAGCGACCCGATCGAGGGCTTCCAGGAGTCGTTCAGCGACTTTGATCCCGGGCAGGGGGCTTGGTTCGGGAGCCTGGGTCTCCGTCTCGCAATCTGAGCGCGGGGGTTGATTTGGGTGCCGCGCCGGCGCCCGGCGGAGCCGACCGCCACTTCATGCGCCGTGCGCTGGAGCTGGCCGGGCGGGGTTGGGGGAGGGTGGCGCCGAATCCGCTGGTGGGCGCGGTGGTGGTCAAGGACGGCGAGGTGGTGGGGAAGGGGTGGCACGCCGAGTTCGGTGGCGCGCACGCCGAGCCGGCCGCGCTGGCGGTGGCGGGAGAGCGTGCCCGGGGAGCCGATCTGTACGTGACGCTGGAGCCGTGCGCCCACTCCGGCAAAACTCCGCCGTGCAGCGAGGCGATCCTCGCCGCGGGGGTGGCGCGCGTGGTGTTCGCGGCCCCGGACCCCAGTCCGGACGCCGGGGGGGGAGCCGCGGCCCTCTTGGCGGCCGGGGTCGATGTGGTAGGCGGGGTAGAAGAGGTAGCCGCGCGCGATATCAACGCTCCCTTCTTCTTTGCCCACTCGGAAGCGGGCCGTGACCGGCCCTGGGTTTGCTTAAAGCTGGCGCTTTCTCTAGACTCTAGCATCTCCGACCGGGAGCGGAACTCTTCCTGGATCACCGGCCCGGAGGCCCGCGCCGACGCCCACCGGCTGCGGGCGGGGTGCGACGCGGTGGCGGTGGGAGTCGGCACCGCACTCAGCGACGATCCCGAGCTCACCGTGCGGCACGCCCCACCTCCCCGCCGCCCCACCGTCCGCGTGGTATTTGACCGTTCTCTACGGCTCCCGCCCGGCTCCCGGCTGGCCCAGAGCGCGCGCGACTTTCCGCTCTGGGTAATCCACGCGGACGGTGCCAGCGTAGCTCGCCGGCGTAACCTGGAAGCTCTCGGGACACGGCTGATCGAGGCGGCGGACGACCTGCCCGCGGCGCTCCACCGCTTGCGCGGGCTCGGAGTCGGTTCCATTCTGGTCGAGGGGGGCGCGGGGATCGCCTCGACACTCCTGAGCCAAGACCTGGTTGACCGCATGGAGCTGTACTACGCGCCGGTGCTGCTGGGACCGGGAGGGTTGAGCCCGTTCGCCGGGCTGGAGAGCCCGCCGCTAGCTGGCGCCCGCCGCTGGCGGCGCGTCGAGACCCGGGTGTTCGCCAGCGATACCCGCCTCACCCTGGCTCGGGAGGTGGCCGGATGTTCACCGGCTTGATCGAAGAGGTGGGCCTGGTGGCTTCGTTTAGCCGCGAGGGTCCGGCTTCGCCCGCCGCTGGCAGCGCGCGCGTGCGCGTGGGGGCCGAGCTGACACTCGAGGGGTTGAAAGTGGGCGATAGCGTCTCCTTGGACGGTGTCTGCCAGAGTGTGGTAGCCATCCACGCGGACAGCTTTGAGGTGCAGGCGGTGGCCACCACGCTGGGCCGCACCACCCTGGGCGACTACCGCCCAGGCCGCCGGGTGAACCTGGAGCGGGCGCTGGTTATGGGTGGCCGGCTCGGTGGTCACCTGGTGCAGGGGCACGTAGACGGCGTGGGCACGGTGTGCCGGGTAAGCCCGGAAGGGCAGCACACTCTCATCGATATCGAGCTTCCCGGCTCAGTGGCGGAGGTGACCGTGCCGCGTGGCTCCATCACCGTGAACGGGGTGAGCTTGACGGTTAACGGCCTCCCCGCGCCGGGACTCTGCCAGCTCTCCCTCATCCCCCACACGCTCCGCTCGACCAACCTCTCGGAGCTGGCGGCCGGAGACCGGGTAAACCTGGAGGGAGACGTGATCGGCAAGTACGTGCGATCTTTTACTTCCTTGGCCAGCAGGGGCCAGGAGGCAAGAAGTTGAGGACCCGCTCCGGAGTTGGGGGTATTAGCGGGCGACGACCCATGGCCCCTAGCCCATAACTGATCCCATGCTGGACACGGTCGAAGAAGCCATCCGAGACATCGGGGACGGCAAGCTGGTAATCGTGGCAGACGACGAGGACCGCGAAAACGAGGGCGACTTGATCTCCGCAGCCGAGAAAGTCACGCCCGAGACGATCAACTTCATGGCCACCCACGGCCGCGGTTTGATCTGCGTGGCACTGGCGCCGGAGCGGGCCGATGAACTCGGGTTGCGGCCGATGACCGAGGAGAACACGGAGCAGCAGGGCACGGCCTTCACGGTGTCGGTCGACGCCGGCGCGAGCTTCGGGGTCACCACCGGGATCAGCGCCTCGGACCGGGCCACAACCGTTCGGCTCCTCGCCGACCCCTCTACCCGGCCCAGCGACCTGAGGCGCCCCGGCCACGTCTTCCCCATCCGGGCCCGCCCCGGCGGGGTGCTCCGCCGCGTGGGCCAGACCGAGGCGTCGGTAGACTTGGCCCGCATGGCCGGGCTCAGGCCAGCGGGCGTCATCTGCGAAATCATGAACCAGGACGGCAGCATGGCCCGCCGCCCCCAGCTCGAGCGCTTCGCCCGCGAGCACGGGCTCCGCTTTATCACCGTGGCGCAGATCATAGCCCACCGGTTGGGAAACGAGCGCTTGGTTCACCGCGAGGTCGAAACCGTGCTCCCCGCCGTGCACGGGGTGTGGACACTGGTCGCCTACCGGAACGACGTCGATCACCAAGAACACGTGGCCTTGGTCCTCGGCGAGGTCGCGGGAGAGGCAGACGTGCTGGTGCGTATGCACTCGGAGTGCCTGACCGGAGACGTGTTTCACTCTTTGCGCTGCGACTGCGGGGAGCAGCTCGACGCCTCCATGCGCATGATCGGGGAGGAGGGGAAGGGGGTGGTGGTGTACCTCCGCCAAGAGGGAAGGGGGATAGGGTTGGTCCACAAGATGAAGGCGTACGCCCTCCAGGACGGCGGGCTCGACACGGTGGAGGCCAATGAGGCGCTCGGCTTTCGTCCCGATCTGCGCGACTACGGGATCGGCGCCCAGATCCTGCTCGACCTGGGGCTCTCGTCGATCCGCATCCTGACCAACAACCCCAAGAAGATCGTGGGGCTCGAAGGGTACGGACTATCCGTCACCAGGCAGCTTCCGATCAGGGTGGAGCCCAACGACCACAACCGGCGCTACCTGGCGGCCAAGCGGGACAAGCTGGGGCATCTACTGCCGGCCTAGTGGAGAGTTCGTGATCGAACACCGGGGCCGCCTCGACGGCTCTCGCCGCCGCTTCGGAATCGTGGTCTCCAGCTTCAACCAGCGGGTAACCCGCGAACTCCTGTCAGGGGCGACCGCTTGCTTGCTCGAGCACGGCGTGGAAGACGACAAGATCGAGGTCTTCCGGGTGCCGGGGGCGTGGGAGATACCGGCTCTTCTGCAGCGAGCGGCCGAGAGCGGGCGCTTTGACGCCCTGATCGCGCTGGGAGCCGTGATCCGGGGGGCCACGCCGCACTTCGACTACGTGGCCGGAGGGGCGGCCCAAGGGGCGGCGGCGGTGGCGGCCGCTAGCGGCGTGCCGGTGGCGTTTGGGGTGCTCACCACGGACACCCTGGAGCAGGCCTTGGAGCGTGCCGGGGCCAGCACCGGTAAGGAAGGTAACAAGGGGCGGGAGGCCGCGCTCTCGGCCTTGGAGATGGCGGATCTCCTGAGCAAGATCGGCGGTGAAAAACCGTAGCCGCGCCCGCGGCTGGGCCCTCCAGGCCCTCTACGCCTGGGAGACGCGGGGAGCAGACCCGTCCGGAGCCGCGGAGACCTTTCAAGAGTTGGCCCGCGAGCGGAATATCTCGCCCAAGAACCGCGGCTACGCCGACGCTCTTTTGCGGCTCTACCAGACCCGCGCCGGAGAGATCGACCAGACCTTGGGCGGGCTGCTCATCAACTGGCGGCTGGGGCGACTAGCTACCATCGACCGGAACGTGCTCCGGCTCGCCGCGACCGAAATGCTCTACATGGACGACGTGCCCGAGCTGGTAACCATACGCGAGTTCGTGCGGCTGGCCGAAAGGTACGGCACCCTGGAGAGCCCCTCTTTCGTGAACGGCGTACTGGACGCCCTCATGCGCCAGACCCTTTCCGGGGCCGTCCCCGCCGATCCATGACCGCGAGCCCGGATCCGCTCTCGGTCGCAGAACTCATCCGCGTCAAGGGGAAGACTCTGGCGCTCGAACTGCTCACCGAAGAGCGGAGTGCGTCCGCGCGCCCCATCCACGGCCCCGACGTTTCCAGTCCCGGACTGGTCCTCACCGGCTTCACCGAGCGCTTTCCATCGGATCGGCTCCAGGTCCTGGGCGAGACCGAAGTGGCCTTCCTCCTCTCCCTGGACGCCCCCCGCAGACGGGAGGCGCTGGAGCTCTTCCTCTCCTTTGACCTGCCGGCGGTCTTCATCACCAAGGGGCAGGACCCGCCCGAGCCGCTGCTCGAGCTGGCAGCGGCGCGCGGAACCCCGGTGATCCGCTCGGGTCTCAAGACGGCGGAGTTTTACGACCGCATCAAACCGTTCCTGGAGGAGAGGTTCGCACCCTCTACCACGCTCCACGGCTCTCTGGCCGATGTGTACGGGGTGGGGCTTCTGTTCATGGGCGAGAGCGGGGTGGGCAAGAGCGAGACCGTCCTCGACCTGGTGGAGCGGGGGCACCGATTGGTGGCCGACGACCTGGTGCACGTCACCCGCCGGGGAAACCAGGTGTTGATCGGGCGGGGGCACGAGCTCCAGCGGCATCACATGGAGATCCGGGGGATCGGCGTCATCGACGTTCACGAGCTGTTCGGTATCCGGGCCATCCGCCAACAGAAGCGGATCGAGGTGGTGGTCCAGCTGGAACTCTGGCGCGAGGACGGCGAGTACGACCGGACCGGTCTGTTGGGCCAGACCCACGAGGTCTTGGGGGTAGCCCTGCCCGAGGTGGTTGTCCCCCTCAACCCCGGCAAGAATATAACGGTAATCTCGGAGGTGGTGGCGATGAACCATCTGCTCAAATACTCCGGGGTCGACACCGCCGCCCGCTTCGACCGACGGCTGCGGGAACGGATGCGCGGCACCTGGGAGTACCTGGAAGAAGATTATGAATGACACCGGCCCCGTGCGCGGGGTTATAGTGGCGCACGCTTCCCTGGCCCAGGCACTGGTCCGGGCGGCCCAGCGCGTCGCCGGGGCGGACCAGGACTCCCTCCGCTGGCTCTCCAACGAAGAGCGCGGCCCCGAGGCGTTGGAGAGGGCCGTGAGAGAAACGGCCGGGCAGGGGCCCGTGGTCCTGTTCACCGACCTGCCGAGTGGAAGCTGCACCTTCGCGGCTCGCAAGGTGTTCGCCGGCCGGGACGACGTGGCCGTGATCTGCGGGGTCAACTTGCCGGTACTGGTGGACTTCCTCTTTCACCGCGACCTGCCCCTGGACGAATTGGTGGAGCGGTTGATCGAGAAGGGCCGCGCGGGCCTCACCGGGGCGTGCAAGGAGTCCGAGCGACGTGCCGATAGTTCTGCTGCGCGTTGACGAACGGCTAATCCACGGCCAGGTGGTGGTGGGCTGGGGCAACGCCTTGGACCCGGACCGCATCGTGGTGGTGGACGACGAGGTAGCCGCTAACCAGTGGGAGCAGGACCTCTACCGGCTAGGCGTACCGAACCGGGTGGAGGCCGAGTTCACGGACGTGGACGGGGCGCGGCGGGGGCTGCCCGGCTGGCGCTCCGGCTCCACTCGCACTATCGTGCTGGTCAAGGACGTGGCCACCCTCAGTCGGCTCGCCGAGGACGGTGCCCTGGCCGGTTCCGAGGTAAACCTGGGCGGAGTTCACCACGCCGAGGGTCGCTCCAAGGCGCTCCCCTACCTCTTCTTGAGCGGGGAAGAGAAAGGCGATCTGCGTGCCGTGGCCGAGTCGGGGGTCGAGATCAGCGCCCGCGACCTCCCCAACTCCCGGCCGGTCTCCCTCGAGGAACTTCTGAAAGATGGCTCCTGAACCGTCCACGCTGGTCATACTCGCCCTGGTCGGCGGTTTCCTGGCCCTGGACGGAGTGGCGGCTGGCCAGTTCATGCTCTCCAGCCCGCTGGTGGGGGCCACCCTGGGGGGTTTGCTGGCGGGCGCCCCGGCCGAGGGGGCGGCGCTAGGTCTGGTGTTGGAGGCCCTCCACCTATCCGTGCTCCCGGTGGGGGCCGCCGAGGTGCCTGAGACCGGGCCCGCGGCGCTCGCCGGGGGTTGGGCGTACGCGGCGGGGGGAGCGGGCAGCGACGCGCTGCTGGCCGCCACTCTGTTGGCGCTGGCGTGGGAGTGGCTGGGGGGGAGGAGCGTCTACAAGCTGCGTCAGTTTAACCGGCGTTTCACGGCGGAGCCGGTCTCTGCCGCCAATCTCGAGCGGCGCCACTTGGCGGCGGTGGCGGTGGACTTCATCCGCGGGGCCGGACTCACCGCGGCTGGCGTGATCTTGTTCTCGGCGGCACTCGCCAGGTCCGGGGAGGTGTGGGGTTGGGGGGAGTCGCCCCCCCGGCTGGCGGTGGGCGCAGCGGTAGTGGCGTCGCTGGTGGTCTCGTTCCGGCTCTTCGGGGTGCAGCGGGCCGGATACCTGGTGGCCGGAGTGGGCGCGGGTGTGCTGGTGAGCGCGCTCGCGTGAGCGCCGAGCTACCCCGCGGCGTCCGCCGCCGGATGCTGGCGCGCAGCTTCCTGATCCAGGGGTCGTGGAACTACCACACGCTAATAGGCACAGGATTCGCATTTACCCTGCTGCCGGCCCTCCGCCATTTGTTTTCGGGAGACAAGGAGAGTGTCCGGGCCGCGGCCATACGCCACGGCGAGCTTTTCAATAGCCACCCCTTCCTGGCCACGGTTGCTGTCGGGGCGGTGGCCCGGCTGGAAGGAGAGGGGCAGGACGCCGCCCTGATCCGGCGCTTCAAGGGCGCACTGCGTGGCTCCCTGGGGTCGCTGGGAGACCAGCTATTCTGGCTGACCTGGCGACCGGTATGCGCCCTGGCGGGCATCGCCCTGCTGCTGGCGGGGGCTCCGTGGTGGAGCGCGGTGGCTGTTTTTCTGGTCTCCTTCAACGCCCTTCACCTGTGGGTGCGGAGCTGGGGGATGCGCGTAGGGTTCGAGTCCGGCTTCGACGTGGGTAAGCGGCTCAAGGCCGGGTGGATCGCCCGCTGGCTATCCGCGGGCGCGGCCGCGGGCGCCCTGTTAGCGGGGTTCTGTCTGGTTCTCCTGCTGGTCCGCACTTCGTCCGGCTCGGCGTGGTGGCTGATCGCGGCCGCGGCCGTGCCCGCCGGCTTGGTGGCTGGACGGCGCTTCCGACGGTTGGCGTGGACAGCCCTCGCCCTTTTTTGGACGGCGGGAGTCACCGCCGGGCTCATTTCGTGAGGAGCGCGTCCATGGAACATTCGGTGCGGGTAAAGATCCAGAACCGGCAGGGACTCCACGCCCGGCCCGCCGCCGAATTCGTGAAGCTGGCCAACCGCTTCCGGGCCCGGGTACAGGTGGCCAAAGACGGGCTGGACGTCAACGGAAAGAGCATCATGGGGGTTATGATGCTGGCCGCCGAGCACGGCTCCACCATCGAAATCAGAACCGTGGGCGAAGACTCTGAAGCCGCGCTGGCGGCGTTGCTGGAGTTGGTCAACAGTCGTTTTAGCGAGGACTGACGACATGGGGCGTAGCTGGGAAGGGATCGCCGTATCCCCCGGCATAGTGATCGGGCCGCTCCGGGTCTTCCACTGGAGCGTGCCTCGCGTGCCCCAGGGGGGTTCTGTCGCCGCCGACGAGGTAGAAGCCGAGATAGCCAGCTTCCGGGAAGCGTGCGCGGCCGCGCGTCTCCGCATCGAAGAGCTGAGGGCCAGGACCGAGCGGCGTATCGGCCCCATCGAGGCGGGTATCTTCGACCCCCAGCTCCTCATGTTGGAAGACGTCGATCTGGTGGGCGGTACCGAAGCGTACATCCGGGACAACCTCCTGAGCGCCGCGCGGGCATTTGAGTGGCGGGTGCTGGAGTGGGAATCCCAGTGGTCCCACACCGCCCACCCCATGGTGGCCGACAAGCTGAACGACCTGGCCGACGTGCAGGCCCGCGTCCTCCGCCACCTCCTCGACCTATCCGACCCCGACCTCGACTCGATCCCCGCCGGTGAAAGAGTGGTACTCGCGGCCCGCGACCTGACCCCCAGCCTGGCCTCCCAGCTAGACCCCGAGCGTGTCCTGGGCATAGCCACCGATCTGGGCACCCGCACCTCGCACAGCGCCATTCTGGCTCGCTCGCTCGACATCCCGGCGGTGGCCAACCTCAAGGACCTATCGGAACTGGTAAAGGGTGGAGAAGAGGTGATTTTGGACGGCCGGACCGGACGGGTGGTGGTAGAGCCGGAGGAGTCCGAGAAGAAGAGCGCGCGGGAGCGGGACTTCCAGGCCCGGGAGTGGGAGCAGGAGCTCATCCTCCTGGCCCACCTGGACTCGCGCACCTCGGACGGCGTGGAGGTGGCACTCCTGGCCAACATCGACCTCCCGGGCGAGGCCGAGGCCGCCCGTTCCCACGGGGCCGGGGGTATCGGTCTCTTCCGCACCGAGTTCTTGGTGGTGGGCCGCAGCACCACCCCGGTGGAGGAAGATCAGTACGAGGCCTTCCGCAAGGTGCTGGACGTCTTCCCCGACGCCCCGGTGGTGATCCGCACCTACGACTTGGGTGGAGACAAGTTTCCCGCCTTCCTGCACATGCCACGCGAGGACAACCCTTTCCTCGGTTGGCGGGCGATCCGCGTTTGCTTGGATCAGCCCGACCTCTTCCGGACCCAACTCCGTGCCATCCTGCGGGCGGCCGGGCACGGTGACGTGCGTCTCATGCTCCCGCTGGTGAACGAGCCCCGCGAGATCGAGGAGACCCGCCGGCTACTGGACCAAGTGGCTACTGGACTCCGGGCCGAAGGGGTCGAGGTCCGAGGCGACATACCGCTGGGGGCGATGATCGAGACCCCGGCGGCCGCGGCCACCGCCAGGGAGCTGGCCCGGCAGGTGGACTTCTTCTCAGTGGGGACCAACGACCTGGTGCAGTACACCTTGGCCGTCGATCGGGGCAACTCGCGCCTGGCCAAGTTGTACAACCCGTTCCACCCGGCCGTGGTCCGCTTCCTGGATCAGATCGTGAACGCGGGCCGCGACGCTGGCATCGAAGTGAGCGTGTGTGGCGAGCTGGCCGCCGACCCCCTGGGGGCGTTTCTGCTCATCGGCATGGGGGTTGACACCCTCAGCGTGGGTCCGTCCTCCCTGGCCGAGATCAAGAAGGTGATCCGCGCCGTGAGCAGCGCCGGGGCGGCCGAGGCAGCGCGCCAAGCCGTGGCCGCGGCTAGCTCAAAAGAAGTAGTGGAGGTCCTGCGTGGCCGGCTCCCCGAAGAGGTGGACCTCTCTCTGTTCGCCGGTTCTTACTTGTCCGGGAGTGGCTGAGCGGATACCTTCCGGCTGGTTGACGTGGATCATGCTGAGCAGATGCCGAACAGACACCTTTTCACCTCCGAATCGGTCACCGAAGGCCACCCCGACAAGGTCGCCGACCAGGTCTCGGACGCCGTTCTGGACGCCATTTTCGAGCAGGACCCGAACGGCAGGGTGGCGTGCGAAACTCTGGTGACCACCGGGATGGCGGTCATCGCGGGGGAGATTTCGACCGAGACCTGGGTAGACATCCCGGCCGTCGTGCGCGGTACCCTCAAATCGATCGGGTACACCGACGCCAGCTACGGCATGGACGGCGACACCTGCGCGGTGGTCACCATCCTGGACCAGCAGTCGCCCGACATCGCCATGGGCGTGGATCCGGGCGGAGCCGGAGACCAGGGGATGATGTTCGGCTACGCCTCGGACGAGAACGAGCCCCTCATGCCCACCCCCATCCTGCTCGCCCACCGACTCACCCAGCGGCTGGCCGAGGTTCGCAAGGACGGCAGGCTCGGTTGGCTGCGACCGGACGGAAAGGCCCAGGTCACGGTGGAGTACGAGGGAGGCCGGCCGGTCCGGATCGCCACCGTGGTGCTTAGCGCCCAGCACTCTCCGGACGTGGCGTTGGAGCAGCTCCGACGCGAAATCACCGAGCGGGTGATCTTACCCGTGATGCCGGAGGATCTCTTTGACCGGGAGAGCTGCAAGGTGCACATCAATCCCACCGGCCGGTTCGTGATCGGCGGGCCGCACGGCGACGCCGGACTCACCGGCCGGAAGGTGATCGTTGACAGCTACGGGGGGATGGGGAGGCACGGGGGAGGGGCCTTCAGCGGAAAGGATCCCACCAAGGTGGATCGCTCGGGGGCGTACGCAGCCCGTTGGGCGGCCAAAAACGTGGTAGCGGCCGGATTGGCGCGCCGCTGCGAGATACAGCTCGCCTACGCCATCGGCGTGGCGGAGCCGGTAGCGGTGTCGGTGGACGCCTTCGGGACCGGCGAAGTCGAAGACGAGCGTATCGAGTGCGCTCTTAAGAAGGTCTTCGACTTCCGTCCCTCCGGTATCATCGAGCGGCTAGGGCTGCGAACACCCATCTACCGCCCCACGGCGGCTTACGGCCACTTCGGGCGCGAACCCGAGCGCAAGCGCGTCGACGGCTCCGAGCTGACCCTTTTCCCCTGGGAAGAGCTGGACCGTGTAGACGATCTAAAGACAGCCATCGACTCCTGACCTGACCCCTGACCCCTGATTTCCGTGTCTTCGACCACCACTGTGCCGCACAACGTCCGCGACCTTTCCCTGGCCGGCAAGGGCCGGGCCCGCACCGAGTGGGCGGGCCAGCGCATGCCAGTCCTGCGCCAGATCAGCGAGCGCTTTCAGAGGGAAAGGCCCCTCGCTGGGGTAAAGATAGCCGCCTGCCTGCACGTCACCACCGAGGCTGCCAACCTAATGGTCGCGCTCAAGGCGGGCGGGGCCGAAACCGCGCTTTGCGCCTCCAACCCCCTCTCGACCCAGGACGATGTCGCCGCCCACCTGGTGCGCGACCACGGGGTGTCGGTGTTCGCCGTGCGCGGCGAAGATCACGACAGCTACTACGAGAACGTACGCGCGGCCCTGGAACACGGTCCGGCCGTGACCATGGACGACGGCGGCGATCTGGTGGGAGCCCTGCACATGATCGCCCTGGAGAGGTTCGACGACCTGGCGGCGCCCGTGCGCTCCTGGGCTACAGGGCTGTCCGCCGGTGAGCGCGAGGGGCTCCTTGCGGGCATGGTCGGCTCCACTGAGGAGACCACCACTGGCGTGATTCGCCTCAAAGCGATGGAGAAGGACGGGGTGCTCAGCTTTCCGGTGATCGCGGTCAACGACTCCCTCACCAAGCACCTCTTTGACAACCGCTACGGTACCGGCCAGTCTACCGTGGACGGAATTCTGCGGGCCACCAACGTTCTGTTGGCCGGATCGACCGTGGTGGTGGCGGGGTACGGATGGTGTGGCCGCGGCTTCGCGGTGCGCGCCCGCGGGATGGGCGCCAACGTGATCGTCACCGAGATCGACCCGCTGCGCGCCCTGGAAGCGGTCATGGACGGCTTCCGGGCCATGCCGATGGAAGAGGCCGCGCCGCTGGGCGACGTCTTCTGCACGCTCACCGGCAACACCAGCGTGCTACGGCCCGAGCACTTCCGGGCCATGAAGGAGGGCGCCATCGTCTGCAACTCCGGCCACTTCAACGTGGAGATCGATCTGGACGGGCTGCGGGAGATGAGCGACGGCGATCCCCGTGAGGTACGCGAGTCGCTGCAAGAGTACCGGGTGGAGGGCCGCCCGGTCTACGTCCTGGGCGAGGGCCGGCTGGTCAACCTGGCCGCGGCCGAGGGTCACCCGGCCGAAGTCATGGACATGAGCTTCGCCAACCAGTCCCTGGCCGCCGAGTACCTGGTCGAGCACGGGAAAGGGTTGGAGAGGAAGGTCCACAAGCTGCCCGAAGACATCGACCGCGAGATAGCCCGGCTCAAGCTTGCGGGCATGGGGGTGGGGATCGATACGCTGACGCGAGAGCAGGAAAAGTATCTGGCCTCCTGGGATCAGGGAACCTAGTAGAAGTGCGCTAGTGACTCTTCGGTGGACCGGGGAGACACCTACTCTTTCGTCTTTTTCTGGCGCGGAGGTAGCATGATAGAGGTAAAAGTCCAGAGCTTGGGGCTCGACCAGTCGTCCAAAACTCCGGTGGTCATCCTCCAGGAGGAGGACGGCAAACGTATCCTCCCCATCTGGATCGGCCCGGCCGAGGCGAGCGCCATCGCCATGGAGCTGGCCGGGATGAAGTTCGCGCGCCCCCTCACCCACGACCTCACCGCCTCCCTCATCCGCGGCTTGGGCGGAGAGCTGAACCGGGTGCTCATCTCCCGGGTGGAAGACAACACCTACTTCGCCGAGTTGGTCATCCGCCGGGGCGAACAGGTCTTTTCGGTAGACGCCCGGCCCTCGGACTCCATCGCCATCGCCCTGCGACTCAGGGCGCAGCTTTTTGCCACCGAGGATCTGTTTGACGCGACTTCGGTGCAGTTGGCCGACGACCAGAACGGCGCGGAAATCGCCGAAGAGGCCACCGAGGGGATGACTCCCGAGCAGCTCCAGGAGTACCTTAAGAAGCTGAATCCGGAAGACTTGGGCCGCTTTCACCCCTAGGGGGGCCGTGGGCTTCACTTCTGTTCTTTTTCCCTCTGCGGTTCTTCTCTTTACCCTCGCCGGCCCTCTGGAGGCGGCCCAAGGCAGGGTCTTGGATGGGGTCGTGTCCAAGGGAGGCCTCCCCGTGGCGGGTGCCCCGGTGGAGTTGCACCGCGTGCGCGAGGACACGGCCGGGGTGGTGGCCAGCGCCGTAAGCGACGCGGCCGGAAGCTTCGCCTTTGATCTGCCCCCCGCCGGGGGAGACGGTTTCGACGTGTACTTCGCCACGGCCGGGTACCTGGGGGTGCGGTACTTCGGCGCCGCCCTCCACCGCGACGACCCGAGCCCAGCCGCTTACCTGATCGAGGTTTTCGACACTTTGACGGCCACCCTGGAGCCGGGCGAGACCCGGCTCGAGCGGCGCGAGGTCATGCTCGTCCCCGATGGCCGGGGCGGGTGGGAGGTGAGCGAACTGCTCCGGGTGATCAACCCCGGCCAGCGTACGCTGATGCCTGGTTCGCGCATGTTTGTATGGAGCTTCGAGCTACCGGCGGGGGTAGTGGGCTTCGAAGTGGGCCAAGGGGAGCTCTCACCCGGGGAGGTGGAGCGGGTGGGAGACCGAGTTATCCTTACCCGCCCGCTCCCGCCGGGGGCGCGCGAACTTTTCATGCGCTACCGGCTCCCGGCCGGAAAGGGTTCGGCGCGGCTCCCGGTGAGCCACCCGACCGGTCGTTTGAACCTGTTTACCCCGGAAGACGACTCTCCCCGTGTCGGGGGTCTCGGCTTCGCCGGCCGGGTGAGCGCCGAAGGTGAGCGGCTCCTCCGTTATACCGCCGCGGAGTTGGAGCCCGGAGCCGAGCTCTCGTTGCGCTGGAGCACGCCCGCCCCGCCCCCCCTGGACCCGGCGCTCGCCGCCGCCCTGGTCACCGGCGTGGTGCTGCTGGGGGGAGGGTGGGCGGCGTCGCGAAGGAGGTGACCGCTGCCCCCGGTCACGACCGAAGCCCTCATCCTGCGCTGCTACCCGTACAGCGAGAGTAGCCGCATACTCCGGCTGCTCACCCCCGGTCTGGGCTTACGTTCGGCCATCGCCAAGGGAGCGCGGCGGCCCAAGAGCCACTTTGCGGGGTTGCTGGAGCCCTTTACCGAAGGCTCGGCTACCCTATACCTCAAGGAGGGGCGCGACCTCCAGACCCTGGCCGCTTTCGACCTTCTGCGCGCTCGGCAGGAGCTGGGGCGCGACCTGGTCGGATTCGCCGGGGCTTCCCTGATCTCCGAGCTGGTGCTGAGAGCCGGCACCGAGGAGCCCCACCCCGCGCTCTACCGGGAGGTGACCTCGACCCTCGATCGCGTCTCCGGAGCCGGACTGGGCGCGCGCGCCGGGCCGGTTTTGGCCGGGGTGTGGCGCGTCGTGTCGCTCCTCGGCTTCGAACCCGTCACCGACCGGTGCACGGGTTGCAAGCGGTGGCTGGAACCGGATGAGGAAGCCCGCTTCGACGCCCGCGCGGGTGGTGTGGCGTGTGAGTCGTGCCGGCCGGCCGGGAAAGCGCTCGCGCCTGAACTGCGCGCTGAGCTCCGCGCGATGACGGCCGGGGAGCACGCCGCCGGGTCGCCGTTTCCGCGCGAACACGTAGCCTTGTTGCAGAGCTTTCTGCGCGCCCAGATTGAACCGGAGCGGGAGTTTCGCTCGCTGGAGTTACTGGAGAGGTGGACCAGGGCGGCCAGCGCGGCCGGAAATCGGCAGGGGCAAGGTACTTGAAGAGTCTCGCGCTTGGCTTGGTTCTGCTCCTCCTGGCGGGGTGCGCGGCGCGGCCGGAGCCCCGCCCACCCCACCCCCTCTCGCCCGATTCGGCCGCCCTCCTGGCCCAGGCACTGCGCCTGGCGCGGCCCGCTTACGCGACCCAGCAAGAGGCGATCCGCGCGGGGGTATACGCCTCCCACGCTCCCCGGCCAGAGCTACCTGGCCGGCCTGTTTCAGAGCCGGTGCCAGCACCCGGGCCGGACCCCCCGCCCGAGGGTGGGGTGTTTGTCATCCAGGTGGCCGCGTACCGGGACGCCACCTCGGCCGGGCTCGCCGCCTCCCGCGCCCGTGAGCGGCTACCCGGTATCGGTGTGGAGCTAGAGCGCGACGGGTCTCTCCACCGGGTAATTTTGGCGGGTGGATGGGGCAGCTACTCCCAAGCCGCGGGCGCCCTTGCCCGCGTCCAGCGCCACTACCCCGACGCCTGGGTTAGGAGGCGGTGAGTAGACGCGGTACACACCCCCTGATCCAGTGTAAACCGCTATCATCACTTCTCCTCCAGAAGTGCCAGGAACTCTTGCGGAGTGCTGACCGACCCCAGCCGTTCCGATACGCCCGGCTCCCTGGAGAATTGGGCGATCTTGCCCAGCACGGGCAGGTACTGGTTGGAGACCTCGAGGGGCGGGGCGACGATGAGAAAAAAGTAGCGTACCGGCTGGTCGTCGATAGCGCGGAAATCCACTCCGTCCCGCTTACGCCCGAACGCCACCCGTAAGCGATCGACTACCAGGGAGCGGCAGTGGGGGATGGCAATCCCCCGGCCGACGCCGGTAGAGCCGAGGTTCTCGCGCCGTTTGAGCATCTTGAAGAGGACGCCCCGCGGCTTCTCGTCGAGCCGCAACAGCCCGGTGAGTTCGCGCAGGATGTCGTCCTTGGACTCCCCCGCCAGCTCCAGCTCGACGAGCTCCTCCGAAAAGAACTCCCGCAGTTGCATGGTTTCGGTCCCGTGCTGGCTCTCGTTGCGGCGCCCGCGCGCGGAAGCCCGAGTATATAAGGATAGGTGATCGGTTGCAAAGGTGCCGGTCCGTGCGGCGCCTCACCGGTGCGGCGGGGATCACGGCGGAGAATCTCGCTCTAGAAAAAACCTCTGGGGGCTCTCGGACTACGCTACACTTCCCGCGGAGCTTTGGCTCGTGATCTCGGCCGAGGTCTATTTAGCTGACTCGCCCGTAAAAGCCAGGTAGCTTGCCCGTGAAGTAGGTATGAAATATACATTCTTTGCTGCCGCCTGTCATGGCCTCCGGATCGCGCCCGATCAGCGAGAGGTTCCCGATGCGTCTTCGTCTGCTAGCGTTCTTTCTGCTTGCCGGCACTTTCGAGCGCCGGGCGAGGTTTATCGCCCGGTGCTTTTCATCATCCCCCCCTTCGCTTGAACCCACGGCGCGGCGCGGGTTATATTGGCGTCATGGACGTTCTCGACCTCTTCGCTAGGGAGCGCGTTCCCCTCTTTCTGGCCCCCCAGGCGGGGGTGAGCGAGTCGCCGTTTCGCCGGCTCTGCCGCTCGTTCGGGGCCGACGTGGTGGTCTCCGAGTTCGTTTCCTCTGAGGGTATCCGGCGCCGCTGCCCCAAGACGCACGAATACCTCCGTTTCCGCGACCAGGAGCGGCCCATCGGGGTGCAGATTTTCGGCTCCGATGCGGGCGCCATGGCCGAGGCCGCCGCGCTGGTGGAAGAGGTGTACCAGCCGGACTTCCTGGACATCAACTTCGGCTGTCCGGTCAAGAAGGTGGTCAAGCGGAACGGCGGCTCCGGGTGCCTGCGCGACCTGGGGCTGGTGCGGGCGATTATCCGCGCCGTCTCCGGGGCCGTGGCCATCCCCGTCACGGTCAAGGTCCGTAGCGGCTGGAGCGAGGAGAGGCGCAACCCGGTAGAGATCTCTCTGCGCTGCCAGGAGGCGGGTGCGTGTATGCTGACGCTTCATCCGCGTACCCGTACCCAGATGTACTCGGGCGCGGCGAGCTGGCACGAGATCGCCGCCGTGGTGGAGGCCCTCGAGATTCCAGTGGTGGGCAACGGGGATGTCCGCCGGGGTGCGGACGCCCGGCGGATGCGGGAGGAGACCGGCTGCGCCGGAGTGATGATCGCGCGCGGGTCCCATGGCGCCCCCTGGCTCTTCCGAGAAGCCCGAGCAGCCCTCGACGGGGCGCCCGTTCCGGCGTCCCCCACGGTGGAGGAGAGGTTCCGCGTGGTTCGCGAGCACGCACGCCTGGCCATCGCGTGGGAGCGCGAGGAGAAGAAGGCGGTGCTGGAGTTCCGCAAGCATCTGGGTTGGTACACCAAGGGGCTGCCGGGCGGCCGGGAGCTGCGCCAGGAGCTCTTTGCGGTGACCCGGCTGGCCGAAGCCGAACGCCTGCTCGAGCGCTACCTGGCCGATCCGCTCCGGCAGGCGGCGTGAGGCCGTTGCCAAGTTCCGCGGGGCGTCGTCGGCCATCGTCGCCCCTCTCTGCAAGGTACCAACCAGTATGCCTCGGTCGGGGTTTCCCGGTCTCCTACCCCGGCAGCTTTTTTCTTAGGCCCACCCCGTGTGGCTTACAGGTGTGAGACTGAGCGGCACTCCACTCCGGGGAGTACCGTGAACCGGGCGACACTCGCCGCGCTCCTCGGCGAGGTGGCCGACGGTCGTATCGACCCCGAAGAGGCGGCGCGCCGCTTGGCGTGGGCGCCGGTCGAACACCTCCCCTTCGCCACCCTGGACCACCACCGCGCGCTCCGCCACGGCTTTCCCGAGGTAATCTTGGGACAGGGCAAGACCCCGGAGCAGATCGCGGAGATCGCCGCGCGCCTGGCGGAGCGGGGGGGCGGTTTTCTCGCCACCCGCCTGACCCCGGAGGCGGCAGAGAGTTTGGCGGCCCGTTTCCCCCGTTTACGCTACCACGCGGTGGCCCGCACCGCCCACCTGCCGGCAGAAAACCCACCCGAGGTTCGCGTTCGGGGCACGGTGCTGGTGGTCTCGGCCGGCACCGGAGACCTGCCCGTGGCCGAGGAGGCGGCGATCACCGCGGAGGCGTTCGGAAACCCGGTGGCACGGCTCCACGACGTGGGGGTAGCCGGTATCCACCGGGTGCTGGCGGCGCGGGAAGCGTTTCAAGACGCCTCGGTGGTCGTCGTGGTGGCCGGCATGGAGGGAGCCCTTCCCTCGGTGGTGGGTGGGCTGATAACGGTGCCCGTGATCGCGGTGCCCACCAGCGTGGGGTATGGGGCCTCTTTCGGGGGGTTGGCCGCCCTCCTGGCCATGCTCAACAGCTGTGCCTCGGGGGTAACGGTGGTAAACATCGACAACGGTTTCGGCGCCGGCGCCGCCGCTTCGCGTATCAATAAGGTGGTGGATGAGCGTCGACGCTAGCGGCCGCAGACACACGTTCCTGGCGGCGCTGCCGTGGCTGGCGGGGTTCCTCTACCTGGTAGTCCTGGCCAGCGCGCCGGTGTGGCTGGAGTGGGTTCTAGCCGGGTTCGCGGTGGCCGTACTGGCTTCGGCGCTGGGGTTGGCGCTGAGAGGAGATTCGGCCGCCGCCCTCCTGTCGGCGTGGCCCGGCCTCCACTTCGCCATTCTGGCCAGCGGGTCCCTTACCTCTCCCCTGCTCCCCCTTTCACTCCTTTGGGTGTGGGGACTCGTCAGCTGGCTGCCCCAGCTACGCTGGCCGGGAGTGGCGGTGATAGCTGGTACGGTACCCATCGCCCACCTTAGTTTGGATGCCTCACCCGCTACCGGGGTGCTCGCCAGCTTCGCCGCTTTAGTCGCGGTGGCAGTGGTATTCGCCGTGTTCACCACACCGCTCCCGGTCGCGCGAGTAGAGCCCGCGCTGGAGCCGCTCGGACTGCCCGAGCCAGGAGTGGAGGGGGAAGACCCGGCCTTGGTTGTCCACGGAGCGCTGGAAGTCATCCGGCTCGCCACCGCGGCAGACGAAACAGTCTTCTGGCAGAAGGTCGGCGACGGCGAGCGGCTCCGCCGGGTGGGCCGGGCCAGCGTGCGGGAAGAAGAACCCCCGCCGGAAGAGGTAAAGCTGGCAGGACATCCCTTCGGGTGGGCGGTCTCGGAGGGGGTTCACGTCCGGCTGGAAAAGGGCGCCAAAGAGCTGCCCTCGGCGTGGGCGAGCGAGATGCTGCTGGTGCCGCTGGAGTCGCCGGTCGGACTGTTGGCCATGGCTTTCCGGGGGGCGATGCCGTCGTGGGCCGAGGGGGCGGCGTTTTCGGGAGCCGCTCACTTGGGTCGAACACTGTCCCTGCTGGGCACCCGGCGCCTGTTGGAGCTGCTGGAGGGACGTTTTCAGGCGGTTACCGAGGCGGTGCGCCACCTGCCGGGAGAGCTGGACACTCGCCGCTTCGCCGAACTGCTCGCCGACGCGGTCCTCAAGAGCACTGGGGCCGCGGGCGCGGCGGTGGCGTCGTGGGACGACGACGCCCAGCGGGGAAGGGTGCTCTACCACGCGCCCGGGGATGAGCGGGGTGAGGGCGCTGGTTTCGGGGGCGGGGAGTCGCGGCTGGCCCTCGCCCTCAAGCACAAGACTCCTCTGGCGTTCGACGATCTGCGGAGTGAAAAAGACGGCGTACCCCTGCTGGCTCCGGGCGAACGCCTGCGCCCCGCCCCCCGCGCCGCCCTGGTGGCGCCAATGCTGGCCGGAGAGCGGGCCGTGGGGGCGGTCGCGGCGTGGCACACCGAACACGCTCGTTTCGGCGACGCGGACCGGGAGTTCTTTGAACTACTGCGAGGGTTGGTGTCGATCCCCTTCCGAAACGCCCTGGACTACGCCGAGCTGGACCGCGCCGCCTCGACCGACTCCCTCACCGGGTTGGCCAACCGGGCCACCTTCGAGCGCAGGTTCGCAGCCCTCCAGAGCCATTTCGAAAGGTACGCGCGGCCGCTCGGAGTGGTGGTCGCCGACATAGATCACTTCAAGGAGTTCAACGATAGCTGGGGTCACGAGCAGGGAGACGAGGTGCTCAGAGAGGTGGGACGGGTGCTCCGCTCCGAAGTCCGGGAGGTAGACCTCTCCGCCCGGCTGGGGGGTGAGGAGTTCGTGATACTGCTCCCCGAGACCGGGCTTGCCGCCGCCGCCGAAGTGGCCGAGCGGGTGCGGCAAGCGGTGGAGCACTCCCCGGTCTCGCGGGGGGGAAGCTTACTGCGGGTAACGGTTTCGCTCGGGGCCGCGAGCTGCCCCGAGAGCGTAGCCCGGCCCGCCGGCCTGCTGTCCGCGGCCGACACCGCCATGTACGCCTCCAAGGCGGCCGGGCGTAACCGGGTGACCAGGGCCACTCCTTGACGGAAGCGTTGAACTTAGTTACCTTTACCTCGCTTATTGACAATGGGGGTGCCACGGTTTCGACGTGTGCGAAGAAGCCGTCGCTGCGTGCCGAGGTTCCAGCGGCCTCGTAAAAAC
The DNA here is from genome assembly GCA_050732775.1 of Longimicrobiaceae bacterium. Lineage (GTDB taxonomy): Bacteria > Gemmatimonadota > Gemmatimonadetes > Longimicrobiales > Longimicrobiaceae > JBOHRN01. The sequence goes on from JBOHRN010000049.1 coordinate 41,525, forward strand.
CTGGAAAAAGTGTAACCGCGAACGATAACTTCGCGCTGGCCGCGTAAGCCTAGCTTACGTGCCCGTTCCCTGGTCGGCTCGCTCAAGGCGGGTCAGGGGGCGTCGATCAAGTTGAGCTGGCCTGACGCGGAGTCGTGACGCGCTGGGCGAGATCAAGCGACTAGTCCGTGAGGGGCCGCCCGCCGGCCGATGAGCGGACGAAAATAGAACGGCGGAATACGCACGTAGACGCGCCGGGGGACTTACACGCGGACGGGAGTTCGACTCTCCCCACCTCCACTGACCGAAGGGCCGCCCCAAGGGCGGCCCTTTTTTTGCGAAGCGTCTGCCTGTGTCGTCCCGCGGTCAAGGCAACTTGACAGAAGAGTGCGGATGGTTTTGCAACCGTAACCCTCCCCGCCTCACCCGGATGGAGTAAATGGACTACTTGAGAGAGAGTAAGCGTATCCTCGACGAGATCAATGAGGCCATCTCGGGTTACGACCCGGCTCTCAAGGAGAAGGCGTGCGATCTACTCATCTCCGTCGCCTTCCAGGGCCAGGCCGCCGGGGAGGCCCGCCCGGTCTCCCTCACCGGGCCCGGGGCTCCCGCCCGGGAAGGCAGAAACGGATTCGCCACCCTGCTCGCCGAGTGGCGCCCGCGTCGGGCTTCGGAGAAGGCCCTCCTGGCAGCTTACTACCTGGAAAAGGTCAAGGCCGAGACTCCGCTCACCAGCCAGCAGATCAACTCCGAGTTGAAGGATCACCGACTCTCGGTTTCCAACATCACCCGCGCCATCGACACCAACGTGAAGGCCACCCCCCCACTCATCAACCAGCTTCGCAAGCTAGGCACCACCCGGCAAGCCCGGAAGCAGTACGCCGTGACGCCCGAAGGTGTCCGGGAAGTGGAGCGGCGGCTGGGAAAGGAGGCGGGTTGACCTTTACCCGTGGCCCGGCTCCCGCCCGGAGTGGACGCGCCCCCGCCCGCAGCCCTTGGCGCGGTATAGCCGCCGGTCTGCCCTCTCGATCGCCTGGTCTAGGGGTTCGCCGGGTTTCACGCGCGCCACCCCGGCCGAAAAGGAGAGCCGGATATACGCGTCTTCCGGTGCGGGGTAGGAGGTGTCGCGGAGCCGCTCCAGCATTTTGCGCATTGCCGTCGCAGCCGCCTCCGGATCGGAGTTTGGCATGAGGACCGCGAACTCTTCGCCGCCCCAGCGGGCGACCAAGTCGGAGCGCCTGAGGGAGTGGTCGAATACCAGCGCGGCGTGACAGAGGACCTCGTCGCCCACCGCGTGGCCGTAACGGTCGTTGACCAGCTTGAAGCGGTCCAAGTCTACCAGTGCCAGGGAAAGGGGGAGTCCGGTGCGGTCCGAAAGCGCCGAGGCGCGCACGAACGCCTCCCGGAAGGCAGTCCGGTTGGGGAGCTGGGTGAGGGGGTCGCGGCGGGAGCTGTGGAGCATCTCCTCGGCCCGGCGGAGCTGGGTGGTTACCGCCGCCGAGAGGGCGCGCGGGTCTACGGGGCGGGCAAAGCAGAGGTCGGCCCCCAAGGCGTAGCACTCCGCGTGGCGGGAGTCGTTAGGGTGGGCGTCGAGAACCACGAAGGGCGCCCCCCCGCCTGGCCTCCTCTCCCGCAGGCGCGAGAGGAGTTCGCGGTCACCCTCCTGGGAGAGGTCGATCTCCAAGATCAGGAGGTCGAAGTCTTCGGTCTGGTGCCTCTCCAGCGCTTCGGCCGCATGGCCGGTCACCAGCAGCCGGTCGGCCAGGGAAGACAGCAGCTCCCGGAAGAGATCGCCGGTCTCGGAGTGCCGGGCGAGGGCCAAGATGCGCCCGCCCTTGACTTCACGCGAGTTGGACACAGACGTTTGAGAAGGCGAGCGGGGTGCCGCCTCCGGCGCTTGGACGCTCGCTGTCACGATACTTGCAAACCAGCTATTATGTTGTCCTGGAATGAGATAGATGTGCTAGAGCAATCATTATGCCATCCCGCTAGCGACCGGCGCTAGGCGGCCAAGGCATCCGCGTGGTTCGTTACCTGCAACGCGGCGTAGGTGAGCCGACAGCGACCATTGGTGAATCGAGAAGCCACCCGCACAGTAGCCGTAAGCGGCGCCTCCGGCCTGATTGGCGGGCGCTTGACACCGTTTCTGGCTGAGCGGGGGTGGAAGGTACTTCGTCTAGTCCGCGGGCGACCGTCCGGAGAAGGCGAAATCCTCTGGGATCTGGACTCGGGAAAGGTGGATGACGTCGCTTTGGAGGGGATCGGCGCCGTGGTACACCTGGCGGGCGAGCCGATCGCCAGCGGATGGTGGACCCGGGCTAAGAAGCGCGAGATCCGCCGCAGCCGGGTAGAGGGTACCCGGCTCCTGGCCGAAGCGTTGGCCGGGCTGAGAAGTAAGCCCGAGGTCTTGGTATCGGCGTCGGCGGTCGGATACTACGGTGACCGCGGAGACGAGCGGCTCAGCGAGGAGAGCTCTGCGGGGCGCGGTTTTTTGGCCGAGGTGGCGCGGGAGTGGGAAGCGGCCGCCGAACCAGCCCGCCGGGCCGGTATCCGGGTAGTGACGCTACGCAACGGCATCGTGCTGGCCGGCGGGGGGGGTATGCTGGGGCGGCTCCTGGTCCCTTTCGAGCTGGGGCTCGGCGGAGTGGTGGGGAAGGGGGATCAGTGGGTGAGCTGGATCGCCATGGAAGACCTGCTCCGGGTCGTCGAGCGCTCGTTGGAACAGGGCGCCCTCTCCGGTCCCGTCAACGCGGTGGCGCCCGAGCCGGTGCGGAACCGCGAGTTGGCCAAGACGCTCGGCAAAGTTCTCCGGCGCCCCGTAATCATCCCCCTGCCCGCCGCGGCGCTCAAGCTGTTACTGGGCGAAATGGCCAAAGAGACTCTACTCGCCAGCACCCGCGCGCTTCCTGACCGGCTAGGCGGGACCGGCTTTGACTTTCGCCACCCCACTCTGGAGGGCGCGCTGCGCTCCGAGCTAGACCGCCCGGCGTGAGTAACCAGCGGGGCGGGACCGGCTCTCTGCGTTGACACCCAAGCGGTCTCTTTCTAACTTCTCGCCCCGGCACTGAAAGTTACGTTTGGCCAATCTCTTGATGATACAACCCCGATAGCTATTTGATGGATAAAGTCACGGTGGTGGGAGCGGGACAGGTGGGGGCTACGGCGGCGCAGCGCCTGGCTGAAAAGGAGCTGGCTCGCCAGGTGATCATGATAGACATCGCCGAGGGCATACCCGAGGGAAAAGCCCTGGATCAGTGGCAGTCGGCGCCGGTGGAGGGGTTCGACACTCGCGTGACCGGCGCTGCCGACTACGACGCTGCCGGGGGCTCGGGTCTCTTCGTGGTGACTGCCGGAATTGCCCGCAAACCGGGGATGAGTCGCGACGACCTCCTCAAGACCAACGCCAAGATCGTCCGCGAGGTCTGCGAAAATATCAAGCGGGTAGCCTCCGGCTCCATCATCATCATGGTGAGTAACCCGCTCGACGTGATGTGCTACGTGGCCAAAGAGACCACCGGCTTCCCCCGCGAGCGGGTGGTCGGCATGGCCGGCGTGCTCGACACCGCCCGCTACCGCGCCTTCCTGGCCCTGGAGCTGGAGGTATCGGTGGAGGACATCCAGGCGATGGTCCTGGGCGGACACGGCGACACCATGGTGCCGCTGGTCTCTTGCACCACCGTCTCCGGTATCCCGGTGACCCAACTCCTGGACCGGGAGAAGCTGGCAGGGGTGGTGGAGCGCACCCGCAAGGGCGGCGCCGAGATCGTGGGCTACCTCAAGACCGGCTCGGCCTATTACGCCCCCTCCGCGGCCGCGGTCCAGATGGCCGAAGCGATAATCAGGGACAAGAAGCGCGTCTTGCCGTGCGCCGCGTGGCTCGAGGGCGAGTACGGCATGGAGGGACTCTTCCTGGGGGTTCCGTGCAAGCTGGGGCGCGGCGGGCTGGAGCAGATCATCGAGGTGGAGCTTAGCGGAGAGGAGCGTGCCGCTTTGGAGCGGTCGGCCGGGGCGGTACGCTCCACCATGTCGGTGCTGGAGTAGGAGCGTGGCGACTCTTCCGGTAATGAACCCGCGCGCCCGCTTCGGTGAAACCATGCGGCGCGACCGCTGGTGGGCCAGCCCGCTCGCGGTGGCCCTCGGCCTGGCGGCGTGCGGGGCTTACGCGACCTGGGCCATTGTTTACGGGGCTGATTACTACGCCGACCCGTACCTCTCCCCCTTCTACTCCCCCTGCCTGGCGGCCCAGTGTCCGGCCGAGATCCGCCTGCTCGACATCGGTTGGTGGCCGTTCTCGCCCGCCATTCTGATCATGGGGGCGATCCTCGGTTTTCGGGGTACCTGTTACTACTACCGCAAGGCGTATTACCGCGCCTTCTTCATGGACCCGCCCGCCTGCGCGGTGGGCGAGCCGCGCGGGCACGACTATAAGGGGGAGACGGCGTTTCCCTTCGTTCTCCAGAACCTGCACCGCTACTTCCTGTACCTTTCCATCGTGATCATCCTTTTCCTCTGGTACGACACTTTTCACGGCTTCTTCTTCCCCGGCGGTTTCGGGGTCGGCGTGGGGAGTTTGGTACTGCTGGCAAATGTAACCCTGCTCACCGGCTACCTACTCGGCTGCCACTCGCTGCGCCACCTGGCGGGCGGACAGATGGACTGCGCCTCCTGCTCTCGCTTCGGCCGCGCGCGCCAGCGTACCTGGAAGGGGCTCACCTTCTTCAACCGGGACCATATGGCGTGGGCTTGGACCAGCTTGCTCTTCGTCTGCCTCACCGATCTGTACGTGCGCTTGGTCGCGGCTGGGGTGATAACCGACGTGAGGATTCTGTAGATGGATAGCCAGCGGTACGACCACGACGTCTTAGTCATAGGGGCGGGGGGGGCGGGGCTCTCCGCCGCCATCGAGGCGAGCGCGCGGGGGGCGTCGGTTGGGCTGGTGTGCAAATCGCTGCTCGGCAAGGCGCACACGGTGATGGCCGAAGGCGGAGTCGCCGCCTCGCTCGGCAACATCGACGACCGAGACGGCTGGCAGACACACTTCGCCGATACCATGCGTGGTGGCCAGTACCTCAACAGCTGGCGCATGGCCGAGCTGCACGCCAAGGAGGCCCCCGCCCGGGTGCGCGAGCTCGAGGCGTGGGGCGCCCTCTTCGACCGTACCGGCGACGGCCGTATCCTGCAGCGTAACTTCGGAGGGCACAAATACCCCCGGCTAGCCCACGTTGGCGACCGCACGGGGCTCGAGATGATCCGCGTGCTCCAGGACAAGGGGGTACACAGCGGGATCGAGGTCTACATGGAGTGCACCATCTTGACGCTAATCAAGGATGGCGAACGGGTGGCCGGCGCCTTCGGGTACGAGCGCGAGCGCGGGCGCTTCCGGCTCTTCGGCGCCAAGGCGGTGGTGCTCGCCACCGGCGGCATCGGCCGGGCCTTCGAGATCACCAGCAACTCGTGGGAGTACACGGGAGACGGGCACGCCCTCGCCTACCACGCCGGCGCCGACCTGATCGACATGGAGTTCGTTCAGTTTCACCCCACCGGCATGGTGTGGCCGCCGAGCGTGCGCGGCATCCTGGTCACCGAGGGGGTGCGCGGCGAGGGCGGCGTCCTCAAGAACAGCCAGGGGCGGCGCTTCATGTTCGACGATATCCCCCCCCTTTACCGCGATCAGACCGCCGACACCCCGGAAGAGGGGTGGCGCTACACCCAAGGCGACAAGGAAGCGCGCCGCCCGCCCGAGCTGCTCACCCGCGACCACGTGGCCCGCTGCATCGTGCGCGAGGTGCGCGAGGGGCGGGGCTCGCCGCACGGCGGCGTTTTCCTCGACATCGCCTGGATCAAGGAAAAGCTCCCCGACGCCGCCGAGCGCATCAAGAAGAAGCTCCCGAGCATGCACCACCAGTTCAAGGAGCTGGCCGACATCGACATCACCGAGCAGCCAATGGAGGTGGGGCCCACGACTCATTACGTGATGGGCGGGGTTCGCGTTGACGGCGACAGCCAGATGTCTACCGTGCCGGGGCTGTTCGCCGCGGGTGAGTGCGCCGCCGGGCTACACGGCGCCAACCGCTTGGGAGGCAACTCCCTCTCGGACCTGCTGGTATTCGGCAAGCGGGCGGGCGAGTACGCGGCCCGCTTCGCCGGGGACAACCAGCCTGGCCGGATCGACGACGGCGAGGTACAAAAGGCGGCCGAGGCGGCGCTGGCTCCCTTCCAGCGCAACGGCTCCCAGGGGCCTTACCAGCTCCAGTACGAACTCCAGGAGTTGATGCAGAAGCTGGCCGGCATCGTCCGCAACGAGGAAGAAATGTGGCGCGCCGTAGACGAGATCGGCAAGCTCCGCGAGCGGGCGGCGCGGGCGGGGGTGGTGGGCAACCGTGAGTACAACCCCGGCTGGCACACCGCCCTGGACCTCCCCAACCTGTTCACCGTGGCGGAGGCGGTGGCGCGCGCCGGAATCGAGCGCAAGGAGAGCCGCGGCGCCCACTTCCGCGAGGACTATCCCGACCAGGACCCCGCCCAGGGCACCTTCAACCTGGTCGTCCAAAAGGGGCCAGACGGGGAGATGCGGCTCGCAAGAGCGCCGCTTCCGGAGCTGCCCCCGGAGCTGAAGCAGATCATCGAGGAGCAGAAGTAGAGATGCGAGACCAGACGAATCCAGCCCCGGAGACCGCCGCCCGAACCGAACCAGGGTACGTCCAGGCGTCGTCGCCGCCAGCAAGCCGTACCGCGACCTTCCGCATCTGGCGTGGCGAGCGGGGCCAGGGAGCCCTCGAGGATTACACCACCGAGGTGGTAGAGGGGATGGTGGTTCTCGACGCCGTGCACCAGATCCAGGCCGAACAGGCCAACGATCTGGCGGTGCGCTGGAACTGCAAGGCGGGCAAGTGCGGCTCCTGCTCGGCCGAGATCAACGGCAAACCGAAGCTGATGTGCATGGCGCGGCTCAGCGATCTCCAACTCGACGAGCCAGTCACCGTTACCCCGATGAAGGCGTTCGCTCCGGTCAAGGACCTAGTCAGCGACGTCTCCTGGAATTATGCTGTCAACAAGGCGATCCCGGAGTTCCGGCCCCGCGAGCCCGATTTCCCCGACGGCGGCTGGCGGATGTACCAGGAGGAGGTCGATCGCCCGCAAGAGTTCAAGAAGTGCATAGAGTGCTTCCTCTGCCAGGACGTTTGCCACGTACTGCGCGACCACGGCAAGCACGACCGCTTCATGGGTCCGGCCTTCCTGACCCGCGCGGCCGCGTACGAGATGCACCCGCTCGACACCGTCGACCGCACCGGCTACCTCAAGGAGGAGGGCGGCGTCGGCTACTGCAACATCACCAAGTGCTGCACCGAGGTTTGCCCCGAGGGCATCAAGATCACCGACAACGCCATCATCCCCCTCAAGGAGCGGGTGGTGGACCGGCACTACGACCCGCTCCGCAAGCTGGTGCAGTTGGTGAAGGGGTGACCGAACAAGACGAGAAAAAGCGGCTAGACCGCCGCGCCGTGGTACGCGAGGCAAGGCGGTTGTTGGAGCGACACCGCGCCACGCTCGCGGTGGGGTTCGCGCTCATGTTGGTCGGCCGACTGGCTGGTTTCGTACTGCCGGCCAGCTCCAAGTTCCTGATCGACGACGTGCTGGGGCAGGGACGCTCCGAACTACTACTGCCGCTGGCCGGCCTGGCGGCGTTCGCGACCTTGGTGCAGGCGGCGGCTTCGTTCGCCCTGTCGCAGGTGGTGAGCGTGGCCGGCCAGCGCGCCATCGCCGACATGCGGCGGCAGGTGCAGGCCCACGTGCTGCGTTTGCCGACGGCGTACTTCGACCGCACCCGCTCGGGCGTGCTGATCTCGCGCGTGATGAACGACGCCGAGGGCATCCGCAACCTGGTCGGGACGGGCATCCTCCAGCTGGTGGGCGGTGTCTTTACCGCGGCGCTGGCCATGGCGGTCCTCTTCTGGCTCAACTGGCGGATGACCGCCGCCGCTCTGGTGCTGCTCGCCTGCTTCGGAGCATTCATGGCGTACGCCTTCCACCGGCTGCGGCCAATTTTTCGCGAGCGTTACGAACTCACTAGCCAGGTTACCGGGCGCTTGACCGAGGCGTTGGGCGGCGTCCGCACAGTCAAGGTCTACACCGCCGAGAAGCGCGAAGAACGGGTGTTCACGCGCGGCGTGTTCGCGCTCTTCCGCAACATCGGCCGTACTATCACCGGAACCTCTGCGGTAATGGCGGTCTCGACCACCATCGTGGGCGCCGTCGGGGTACTCATCATGGTGATGGGTGGCCGCGCCATCTTGGCCGGGGAGATGACGCTCGGAGATATGGTCATGTACATCTTCTTCGTCGGCATGATGGTGGCGCCGTTGGTCCAGATGGCCGGGATCGGTACGCAGATCACCGACGCCTTCGCCGGTCTCGACCGCATCCGCGAACTGCTCGCCACGCCCACCGAGCTCGACGCCGACCGCGAACGCGCGCCGCTGGGCCCGATCAAGGGCCGCGTCACCTTCGAGCGGGTAACCTTCGAGTACGACCTGGGCGTGCCCGTGCTGAAGGGGGTTTCGTTCGAGGCGCCGGCCGGTACCACCACCGCGCTGGTGGGGCCGAGCGGTTCCGGCAAGAGCACCCTGATCTCGCTGGTGCTCGCCTTCGCCCAGCCGACTTCCGGGCGGGTGCTCGTCGACGGCCGCGAGCTGACTGGTGTCCGGCTCTCCGACTACCGCGGCCAGCTGGGTGTCGTTTTGCAGGATAACTTTCTCTTCGACGGCACCATCGGCGACAACATCGCCTTCTCCCGGCCGGGCGCGAGCGAGGAAGAGCTCCGCGCGGTAGCGAGGGTCGCGAACGCGGACCGGTTCATTGAGGAGTTCGCCGACGGCTACCACACCATCGTGGGCGAGCGGGGTGTCAAGCTGTCGGGCGGGCAGCGGCAGCGCGTCGCCATCGCGCGGGCGCTACTCGCGGACCCGCGCATTCTCGTCTTGGACGAGGCGACGTCGTCGCTCGACAGCGAGAGCGAGGAGCTGATCCGGGATGGAATCCGCTCGCTGCGGCGGGGGCGCACCACCTTCGTGATCGCCCACCGGCTCTCGACCATCGTTTCGGCCGATCAGATCCTGGTGCTCGACCAGGGGCGCATCGTCGAGCTCGGAACGCACCCCGAGCTCCGCCGCGCGGGCGGGCTATACCAACGCCTCTACGAGATACAACACCGCACCGAGCTCGACGCTTTCATCAACCCCGGAGAGGAGTTATCGCCGGCGGAGAGCGGAGCGGAGCGAGAGCCAGCGGCGAGGGTGGTGGTCCCGGACCCGAGCCGGCTGTAACGCGCCCTGGCTACGCGCCACCTCCCGGCGGACGGCTTCGACTTCGCTAACGCCCGCGAGGCACTCCGGAGGTACTGGGGATACGACGCCTTCCGGGGCGGACAGGAGCGCGCGATCACCTCTGTTCTGTCTGGCCGGGATACCCTGGTGGTGATGCCCACGGGCGGCGGCAAATCTCTCTGTTACCAGGTGCCCGCCTTGCTGCTGCCCGGTGCTACGCTGGTCGTCTCGCCGCTGATTTCCCTCATGAAGGACCAGGTGGACTCCCTGCGGGCCAACGGAGTGCCTGCCCTCTTCCTGAACTCTACCCTGCCCGCGCGCGAGGCCGGGCCGATCTTGCGGGAGGTAGCGTCGGGCGAGACCAAACTCCTATACGTGGCACCGGAGCGCTTCGAGAGCCCGCGCTTCAGGGACGAGGTTCGGCGGCTCGCTGTCTCCCTGCTGGCGGTGGACGAGGCCCACTGTATTTCAGAGTGGGGACACGACTTTCGGCCCGCCTACCGTCGCCTGGGAAAGGTGCGGGCCCTGCTCGGGGAGCCGCGGGTGGTCGCGCTCACGGCCACCGCCACCGGCGAGGTCAGGGTTGACATCTCCCGTCAACTCGGCTTGCGCTCGCCGGAGGTGGTGGTCACCGGCTTCGACCGCCGCAACCTGGTATGGAGGGTGGGCCGTCCGCCGGGCGACTCGGAAAAGTACCACCGGGCGTTGGAACTCCTTCACGCTAGCGGTGGCCCGGCCATCGTCTACGCGGCTACTCGCAAAAGTGTGGAACAGCTGTCGCGCACGCTGGCGGGGGTGGGGGTAAAGGCGGCGGGTTATCACGCTGGCCTAGCGGCCGAGCACCGCCGCGCCGTGCAGGAGCGCTTCATGGACGGCGGGGTGCGGGTGGTGGTCGCCACCAACGCCTTCGGCATGGGCATCGACAAGCCGGACGTACGCCTGGTGATCCACTACGACATGCCTGGCACCGTAGAGCAGTACTATCAGGAGGCAGGCCGGGCCGGGCGGGACGGGGCTCCCTCCAACTGTGTGCTGCTGCACCGCTACCCCGACCGCTTCACCCACGAATTTTTCATCGACCAGAGTTACCCGCCCAGAAAGGTAGTGGAGCAGCTCTTTGGGCAACTGCGGGCGCGCGCCGCGGAGGACGGCCGGCTCGGACTCTCCTGGCGCGAACTGGTGGCTTCGCTGGGGGCCCCCAAAGGGGGAGGCCAGGTCCGCTCAACCCTCCGCTTCCTGTCCGAATCCGGGGTACTCCGGCTCCCCTCGGGGAGCAGCGATACGCTGCGTGTCCAGCTCCTGGCCACGCCGAAGCGTATCCGCCGCGAAGTTTCCGACCCTGGTGAGCTCGCGCTGCTGCGGGCGGTGTGGCGCTGGGGTGGGGGGGAGGGGGCGTACCGGGGGGCCGAGATCGAGCGGCGCCGGTTGGCTGGCGCGGCCGGGGGACAGGGGGGAGAGAGCTTGCTGGAGCAACTCCGCCGCAAGGGTTTCGTGGAGTGGAAACCGGGCGGGGCCTCGGGAGAGGTCCGGCTCGCGCGCGCCTGTTTGGCCCCCGGGCGGCTGCCCGTAGATTGGCGCGCGCTAGCTGCGCGACGTCGGCACCAACGCGGCAAACTGGCCCGCATGCAGGGGTACGCCTACACCGAAAGGTGTCGGCGCCGCTACCTCCTCGACTACTTCGGGGACCCCGCCGCCGCCGCCGAGTGTGGCGCCTGCGACGTTTGCCTGGGCGAGGCCGAGCCGCCGCCCCGGAGGCGCGTGCCTGGTGGCCGGAAGCTCCCCACGGGTGTGGCGCGATCTCCGGGAAAGCGCTAAGATACGCGCATTTTAGACTGGAACACGTCATGGATCAGCACTTCGACGAAAACCACCGGATGATCCGGGAGATGGTCCGCGACTTTGCCCAGAGCGAGATCGCTCCCGTGGCCGAGGAGCTCGACCGCGAGTCCCGCTTTCCGTGGGAAAACGTGGCCAAGATGGCCAAACTGGGGCTCTTCGGCGTCCCCTGGCCAGAGCATCTGGGCGGAGCGGGCATGGACTACACCAGCTACCTCCTGGTCATCGAGGAGCTGGCCAAGGTGGACGCTTCCCACGCCATTACCGTCTCGGCGCACACCACCCTCGGCACCTCGCCCATCGTCTCCTTCGGAAACGACGAGCAGAGGCGGCGCTACGTTCCCCTGCTTGCCTCGGGCACTGTGCTCGGGGGTTTCGGGCTCACGGAGCCGGGCGCGGGCTCGGACGCCTCGAGCACGCGCACCACGGCGAAGCGGACCGGCGGCGGCTGGGTGCTAAATGGGACCAAAAGGTTCATCACCCACGCCGGCGTGGGCGAGGTCTTCGTGGTCACCGCGGTAACCGACCCCGGCGAAGGCACGCGGGGGATCACCTCCTTCATAGTGACCAAGCCGACCACCGACTCCGAGCGGGCGGCGGAGGTCGGGGTCGGGCACGCGGAAGAGCTGGAGTACACCGAGGGCGTCCGCTCCGGTAAGAAGGAGGACAAGATGGGGTGGCGGGCCTCCGATACCCGGGAGCTGATCCTGGAAGACGCCTTCGTGCCCGACGAGAGCGTGCTCGGCCGGCCGGGGGAGGGTTTCGTAAACTTCATGAGAACTCTGGACTCCGGACGGATTGGCCTCGCCGCTCTCTCCTTGGGTATCGCCGAAGGGGCTTTGGGCGAGGCGCTCGGCTACTCCGCGGAACGAGAGCAGTTTGGCCAGAAGATCAATGAATTTCAGGCCATCCAGATAATGTTAGCCGACATGGCCACCGAGGTCGAGGCCGGCCGCCACCTACTCTTTCACGCTGCCCGGCTCAAGCAGGAGGGGAAGCCGTTCACCAAAGAGGCCTCGATGGCCAAGCTCTTCTGCTCCGAGCTGGCCATGCGGGCCACCCTCAAGGCGGTGCAGATTCACGGTGGCTACGGCTACATCAAAGAGTATCCGGTCGAGAGGATGATGCGAGACGCCAAGATCTGCGAAATCGGCGAGGGTACCAGCGAAATTCAACGGATGGTTATCGCGCGCGAACTCATCAGAGGGCTGAACGGCTGAACCAGTGAAGCGAGAGATCCTGATCTCCTCCACCGGAGACGAGACCCGCGTCGCCATCCTGGAGGACGGCTCCCTGGTCGAGCTGATGGTGGACCGTCCCGCCGCCGGCCGTATGGTGGGGAACGTCTACCTGGGTAAGGTGGAGGCCGTGCTCCCCGGCATCCAGGCCGCTTTCGTAGACATCGGCACCGAGAAGGCGGGCTTCCTGCACGCCTCCGACCTAGCGTGGGAAGACGCTGGCGGCGGCGACGACGACGGCGATAACGGCGATGACGGCGAAGACCGAGTGCGCCGCTCGCCCCCACCGATCCAGGAGTCGGTCAAGAAGGGCGACAGCGTGCTGGTGCAAGTCACCAAGGAGCCGATAGGCAGCAAGGGCCCCCGGCTCACCGCGCAGCTCTCCCTGCCCGGCCGGTTTCTGGTCTACACCCCCGATTCCGCGCGAGTCGGAGTATCCCGGAAGATCGACGACCGGGACGAGCGCGCCCGCTTGCGCGCCCTGGCCCGGGAGATCGTGCCCCCGGAGGCGGGCGGAGTCATCGTGCGCACCGTGGGCGAGGAGCTTACCCGCGAGGTCTTCGCCCGTGAGTACGAATCTCTCTTCAACGGCTGGCGCCAGCTCCGCCGGCGAGCCACCCGCTCCTCGCCTCCAGCCCTCATCCACCAGGAGCAGCGCCTCACCGGCGGCGTCATCCGCGACCTCTTCTCCGAGACGGTGGACTCCCTGGTCATCGACACCACCGAGGTGTATGAAGAGGTCAAGCGGTACCTCAAGGCGGTGGGTCCGGATCTGCTCGACCGGGTGCGACTCCACCGGGGGCCCAAACCCCTCTTCGACGCCTATGAGGTGGAGCAGGAGATCCAGGAAGCGTTCCAGCGGCGGGTAGACTTGCCCTCGGGCGGTCATATAGTCATCGAACCCACCGAGGCGTTGGTCTCCATCGACGTCAACACTGGCCGGTACACGGGCAAACGAGACCCCGAGAAGACGGTACTCAAAACCAACCTGGACGCGGCGCGGGAAGTGGCCAGGCAGCTCCGGCTGCGCGACGTCGGGGGCATCATCGTGTGTGACTTCATCGACATGGAGTCCCAGGAGAACCGAGAGCGCGTGCTGCAGGAGTTGCGCGCACACCTGGGCCGGGACCGGGCGCGCACGCGCGCCTTCGAGGTCTCGGAGCTAGGACTCATCGAAATGACCAGGCAGCGGGTACGCGCCTCTTTGTACCACCGGCAGACCGGGCCGTGTCCGGCGTGCGCGGGTACCGGTCGTATCTTTACCCCGGACACCGTGGCTCGCCGTGTCGAACGCACTTTGCGCCGGATGGCGGCCGACCATGCGCGGGCCACGGTGACGGTGCGGCTGCACCCCGAAGTGGCTCTCCACCTCTTGGAAGAAGAGTCAGAACTCATCCCCCGGCTGGAGAGGGAGTTAAAGGTCCAGCTCTCCTTGCGCGATGATCCACTCATGCGGCAGGACCGCTTCCGTATTCTGGCTGGGGAAGGGCAGCAGGACGTTACCGCTCGCTACGCCGTGGGGTAAGGAGGGCCGGAACCGCCGTCGTCACTCCTTTATAGCTCTGGCTGAGCTTCAATGCGCGGCAAGCGCGAGCCCGGTGAGAGCCCGCGTCCAACTCATCATACCGGTGTAGACCGAATCGCCGGGGCCGCTCGATAAACCGGCTGACTGAACGGGTCAGTCGGCCACTACACCGCTGTTGTCGAAGGGCGCCACCGAAAAGGACCCGGATACTTCGATGGTCGGCGCGTCAAGGATCGGTTCCTCCGGCATACGGCACGGACCGATACGGTTGGACGTCCCATTTTCGTGCGCGCAGTAGCGAAACCCCGTAAGGTGAAACGTCCCCTCGAGGCGATCCTTGGAAGAGGCCGTGATCATTACCTCACCGGACTGCACGGCGTACATCTCGTACCAGTCGTTCTCGCTACCCTCGGGAGTATGCGTGCGAGTATAGAAGGAGTTGAAACCGTCTACATCCGGGTTACTGATATTGCGCAGCACGATGGAGTAGGTGCCTATACCAGGCCGATCTCTACCTTCGCGGTAGAGATGGAAACTCTGACCTGCGGACGAACCCTCTCCCCGCGAGTTGATAGAGAAGATCCAGATATCAGCATCAGGATTACGTGAATCATCGCTAAAACTCCCGGTACCCGTGTATTCGCCGTTCACGTCGCCCTCCAGCGTTGCCAGGAACCAGGAAGGTTCCAGCGAACCGAGGACGCTCTCGCACGCGGCTCCTGCCGCGAGCGCGGCCCCGCACACCAAGAACGCAAAACCTTGATACTTCATGATCGCCCCCTCTGCTAAAGTGGACTTCCGGTCACTGCATCTCGATACATTCGTCTATACCCCCACCCCCACCCCCACCTCCATCGAACGGCTCGTCCCCAGGCAGCACTCCCAGAGATCCCAAGTCTCTTTCAATATTCTCATACGGGCTAAAAATGCGGTACTCGTCTCCACTCGTAAATCTACCCCCCAATGAATTCCTTGTAAAGTAACAATCGTACTTCCAGGATCCCAAACGAAAACCGGAGAACCGCTGTCGCCGCTACCGGATCCGTAAGCCGCATACGTCTGACAGCGCAATTTGCTATAGGTGCGATAGGAAACCTTTACGTCAGCACAAGTCTTGGTGACGCCGCCGTGAGTCCAGCCTGTTGTGCGACCTACCTTATCAACCGGATCCCCAACCACTGGCGCTCCAGCTGTTCCGGTAGTCTCGAAACGAGGATTGTTAGTATCTATTTCGAGTGTACCCCAATCGCGACCAGCGGACGTGGTCCGGGCAATATATCCCTGACCGGCTTCCGTGGTGGATGTGATGGCCACGGCTGAAGCATCAGCGTAACGGCACACGTTCACGGAGAGAAAACCGCAGCTCTAGTTTCTGTCAAGGCTTGTCGTCGAGCAGATGCATGATGTTGACACTGCCACGGCAACTGGCGATATTGCTCGGCTAACGAACTCGACTATCCTCGATCTAAGGAGTTCTGGCGATGCGATCGAATTTCACGGTGCTCCACCTTCTGGCGCCGGTCTCGCTGTTCGCTATCGTGGCCGCGGCCGCACCCCCCGCGCCCGTGGCCGCCCAGGCCGGCGGCCCGCTGGACGCACGGATCGAACAGGCGGTGGAGGCGGTGACGCCGCGAGTGGTCGAATGGCGCCGCGACATCCACCAGCACCCGGAACTGGGGAATCGCGAGTTCCGCACCGCGGCCCTGGTTGCGGAGCACCTGCGGTCGCTCGGCATCGACGTCGAGACTGGCGTGGCGCATACCGGCGTAGTGGGTGTGCTGCGGGGGGGCCGGCCGGGGCCGGTGGTGGCGTTGCGCGCCGACATGGACGCACTGCCGGTTACGGAGATGGTGGATCTTCCCTTCGCCTCGAAGGAGACAGCGATGTGGGCCGGTCGAGAAGTGGGGGTGATGCACGCCTGCGGGCACGACAACCACGTCGCGATCCTGATGGGTGCGGCGGAGGTGCTGGCGGGGATGCGGGAGGATCTGCCGGGAACAGTGAAGTTCATCTTCCAGCCGGCCGAGGAAGGCCCTCCGCCGGGGGAGGAAGGCGGCGCGCGGCTGATGGTGGAAGAGGGCGTGCTGAGCAACCCCGCGCCGGGCGCGATCTTCGGGCTGCACGTCTGGCCGGCCCCGGTCGGCACCATCAGCTACAAACCCGAGGGGACGATGGCCAGCGCCGACGCCTTCCGGATCGTGGTGCGCGGCCGGCAGACGCATGGTTCGGCGCCCTGGAGCGGCGTCGATCCTATCGTCGTGAGCGCGCAGATCATCAACGGTTTGCAGACCATCGCCAGCCGCCAGGTGGATGTGACCAAAGCCCCTTCGGTGGTAACCGTTGGTAGTATAAATGGTGGGTTGCGGTGGAACATCATCCCTGATTCGGTGGTGATGGAGGGCACGATCCGCGCGTTGGACACGCCGATGCAGGAGGACATCCACCAGCGGCTGGTGCGCACGGCCGAGATGATCGCGGAGAGCGGGGGCGCCACCGCGGAGGTCACCATCACCCGCTACGCGCCGGTCACCTATAACGACCCGGGGCTCACCGCGGCGATGGCCGGCACTCTCGAGCGGGTGGCGGGCGCGGAGCGCGTGAGCGTCATGCGCCCGATCACGGGTGCGGAGGACTTCGCCTACTACGCGCGGGAGATCCCGGCATTCTTCTTCTTCCTCGGGGTGACGCCCGAAGGTCAGGACCCGGCGGAGGCGGCCGTTAACCATTCCCCATACTTCTTCGCGGACGAGGCCGCGCTGCCCCTCGGCGTGCGGACGATGACGCAGGTGGCGGTCGATTATCTGGCGGGCGCTGGTACCGTCGCCGGGCGTTCGCCGGAGTGACGATCCCACGCGGAGCCAAGGGAGACGGGCGACAGCATCTGCCCTGCCACCCGTTCTGCTCGACGCCGAATTCATCCGCCTCGGCCAGGTGGGTCAGAATGTACCTGGGCTTGTCGGCTAAGGGGGCGCTCTGAGTTGACAAAAAGCGAGAGGGGGTTTACTCTTTCTGGCTCGATTTCGAGCAGTTACCTGAGCCGCGACCAGTATGTACGCCATCTTCCGTAGCGGGGGGCACCAGTTCCTGGCCGAGCCAGGTAAAAAGGTCCGTATCCCCTCCATTAAGGCGGAGCCTGGAGACACCGTGACCTTCGACCAGGTGCTGCTCGGCGCCGGCGACGACGAAGTGCGCCTCGGCGCTCCCTTGATTTCCCAGGC
Source organism: Longimicrobiaceae bacterium (assembly GCA_050732775.1). Classification (GTDB taxonomy): domain Bacteria; phylum Gemmatimonadota; class Gemmatimonadetes; order Longimicrobiales; family Longimicrobiaceae; genus JBOHRN01. The sequence continues at coordinate 58,644 of JBOHRN010000049.1, forward strand.
GGCGGTCATCGCCGAGGTGGTGGGCCACGGCAAGGGGGAGAAGATCAAGATCTTCAAGCACAAGCGGCGCAAGAACTACCGCCGCAAGCAGGGGCACAGGCAGGATTACACTGAGGTCAGGGTTAGCGACATCAAGCTAGGGTAAGGAAGGTAGCATGGCTCACAAAAAGGGCGGCGGCTCGACGCGCAACGGCCGCGACTCTCAGTCGCAACGACTCGGCGTCAAGAAGTTCGGCGGCGAGCGGGTGCAGGCCGGCAACATCCTCATCCGTCAGCGGGGAACCAAGTGGCACCCCGGCGACAACGTCGGACGGGGCCGTGACGACACTCTCTTCGCGCTGGTCGACGGCACCGTCGAGTTCCGGCGCAAGGACAAGCGGCGGCTTGGGGTTTCCGTGGTGCCGGTGAGCTAGGGATAGCGTTCTGCCGGGCTTGACCACGCCGTGGCCGCCCAGGTCCAGCGAAGACTTTCCGCGCGTCGCACGGCTCCCCTCCTACGTATTCGCGCAAGTAAACGCTGAAAAACAGAAGAGGGTCGAGCAGGGCGAGGACGTTATCGACCTGGGCATGGGGAACCCCGACCTAGCCACTCCGGGTCACATTGTGGAGGAGTTGGTCAGCCACGTCCGCGACGGCCGCCACCACCGCTACAGCGCCTCGCGTGGTATCTACGGACTCCGCGACGCCATCGCCGATCATTACCGCAAGAGGTACGGGGTGGAGCTCGATCCGGAGCGCGAGGTGGTGGTCACCATCGGTGCCAAGGAGGGGGTGTCGCACCTCATGCTAGCCACTCTCGACCGGGGAGACACGGTGCTGGTGCCCTCGCCCGCGTACCCTATCCACCCCTACTCGGTAATCTTCGCTGGGGGCCAGGTTCGCACCATCCCTCTGGTCGGCGACGACGACAACACCGTCGCCGGAGACGCCCTGCTTGCGGCCGTGCGGGAAGCGGCCCGGAGCGGCTGGCCTCGCCCCAAGGCGCTGGTGATCTGTTTTCCGCACAACCCCACCACCCTGGTAGCCGACCGCGCCTTCTTTGAAGAAGCGGTCCGGGTCTGCCGGGAAGAGCGCATCTTGTTGATCCACGACTTCGCTTACGCCGACTTCGGCTTTGACGAGGAACCGGCCAGTTTGCTGCAGATTCCGGGTGCCAAAGAGATCGGGGTGGAGTTCTTCTCCATGTCCAAGTCTTACTGCATGGCCGGGTGGCGGGTCGGTTTTTGTTTGGGCAACGCGGCCATGGTCCAAGCCCTTACCCGCGTCAAGAGCTACCTGGATTACGGCATCTTCCAGCCCATCCAGATCGCCGCGGTGGAGGCGCTACGCGGGGGACAGGAGTGCGTGGAGGAAACCCGGGCGACGTACCGGAGCCGGAGGGATGAGCTGGTGGAGAGCTTACGAGATAACGGTTGGCCGCTGTCGCCGCCGCCCGCCACGATGTTCGCGTGGGCGCCGCTGCCGGCGCCGTTCGTGGGGATGGGATCGGTCGACTTCGCCCGGCTCTTGCTGCGGGAAGCGGGTGTGGTGGTCTCGCCGGGAGTTGGCTTCGGGCCGGAGGGGGAGGGGCACGTCCGCTTTGCCCTCATCGAGAACGAAGGCCGGCTCCGGGAGGCGGCGGAGAGGATCGGACGGGTGCTGGCCAAAGGGTAGCTCAGCCCAGCCAAGCGCCCACCAGGAACCCCGCTACCAGGGCGACCCCGGTCAGCACGGCCGCGCCGATCCACCAGCGGGTGTCGAACTCGGTCCGCCGTCGCCGCCCGGGACGCGCCACCTTACCTCCCCCTAAAGTCGGGTGATCGCTGGTCGAGAAAGGCCGAGACGCCTTCTTTGCGGTCTTCGCTGGCAAAAGCCGTCACGAACAGCTCCCGTTCGTGCGCCAGCCCGGCCGAGAGGGGCATTTCCAGCGACGCCCGCACGGCTTGCTTGGCGAGACGGAGCGCCACCGGCGACTTTTCCGCGATCTTTTCGGCCCACGAACGGGTCTCCCGGGCGAGCTGGTCGTCCGGGACCACCCGGTCGACCAGACCTATCCGCAGCGCCTCCTCCGCGTCCACGATCTCGCCGGTCAGGATGAGCCGCATGGCTTGGCCGTACCCCACCAGACGGGGGAGCCGCTGGGTGCCGCCCCCGCCCGGAATAATAGCCAGATTGACTTCCGGCTGGCCCACTTTGGCGCTCTCGGCCGCCAGGCGGAGGTCGCAAGCCAGGGCGAGTTCGCACCCTCCTCCCAGGGCGTAGCCGTTGATCGAGGCGATCACGGGCAGCGGGAAGGCGGCTACCTCTTCGAAAAGACTGCGGCCGCTCATCGCGTCGCGCTGTTCGAGCGGAGTACGTTCGGCGAACTCGCCGATATCGGCGCCGGCCACGAACGCCCTGTCGCCCGCTCCGGTGATCACCAGCACGCGGAGTTCCCGTTCGGCGCCGAGCTCGTCCAGGGCGGCCACCAGCTCGCGCCGGACTGTCGCGTTCAGGGCGTTCCGCTTCTCGGGGCGGTCGACGGTGATGGTGGCGATACCGGCGTCCAGTTCTACGCGGATGGTATCGTGCCTCACGCCTCCTCCTTCCACTGGTAGAAGCCGTGTCCCGTCTTTTTGCCCAGCTTGCCCTCGGACACCATCCGGCGCAACGTTTCCGGCGGCCGGTACTGCTCGCCTCCCAGCTGGTCATGGAGGTACTCGGCGATCCCCAGCCGCACGTCGAGTCCCACCAGATCGGTGAGCCGCAGCGGTCCCACGGGGTGGTTGTAGCCCAACTCCATGGCCTGGTCTATGTCCCTGGCGCTCGCCACCCCCTCTTCGACCATCCGCATCGCCTCTAGCCCCAGCACCACGCCGAGGCGCGAAGAGGCGAAACCGGGAGTGTCCGTGACCACGATGGGCTCTTTGCCGATCCCTCGCGCGAAGGTAACGCTCGTCTGCACGGTCTGGTCCGAGGTCTCCCTTCCCCTCACGATCTCCAGCAACTTCATAAGGTGGACCGGATTGAAGAAGTGGAGGCCGACGACCCGTTCGGGGCGTCCGGTAGCCCGCGCGATCTCGCTCACGCTCAGCGACGAGGTGTTGGTCGCGAGGATTGCCTCGGAGGGAGCCATTTGGTCGAGCCGCGAAAACAGCTCGGTCTTGAGTTCGATCCGCTCCGGTACCGCTTCGATGACTAGCCCGGCCCCGCGTACCGCCTCTTCGGGGCTGGCAACAGCGTGTAGCCGGGCCAGGGTGGCACGCCGCGCTTCCACGCTCACCTTGCCACGCTCCACCCCCTGGTCCAAGTTGGTGCGAAGGCGAGATAAGCCACGCTCTAGCTGGCCTTGATCGGCGTCGCAGAGCCGCACCTCGAAGCCCGCCATAGCACACACCTGGGCGATACCGTGGCCCATGGTGCCCGCGCCGATCACAGCCACCCGTTCCGGATTCATGTCCCGACCCTGGCGAAGTCGGCTGGCCGCTTGTCTAGAAAGGCGGCTACCCCCTCGCGAAACTCGGGCGACCGGAAGCATAGCATTTGGGCCTCGGCCTCCCTCTCCATCGCCTGGTCCAGCCCCGCCGGGTCGCCGGCGAGCGTCCGTTTGGCCTCCCGGAAGGCAAGGGGTGCGGTTCGGGCGAGACTTACCGCCAGCTCTCCGCTCCGCTTGCGGAAGTCCACCTGCGGGTAGAGCCGGTCCACCAGTCCGATCTGCCGGGCCTCGCCGGCCGGCACCATGCGGCCCGAGAAAACCAGCTCCGCGGCCCGGCCATATCCCACCAAACGGGGCAGAAAGTAAGTAGCGCCCCAGTCCGGGTGAAGGCCGACCCGGTTGAAGGTGATACCTAGCGACGCCCGCTCCGACGCCGCGCGCAGATCACAGGCCAGGGCGAGCGCGGCTCCGGCTCCGGCCGCCGGGCCGTTCAGGGCTGCGATGACCGGCTTTTCGGCCCGCCGCATCTCCCGGATCACCTCCATGCCGGCGCGCAGGTAGCGGGCGAAGGTATCCTCGTCTCCGCTCTCGACCAGCTTTGCCATCACCTGTACGTCAGCGCCGGCGCAGAACGCCCGTCCCGAGCCGGTGAGCGTAATCACCCGCACGTCGTCGCGCCCGGCCGCCTCGCGCAGGGCACCTCCGAGCCGCTCGCGCATGTCGTCCACCAGCGCGTTCATGCTCTCGGGGCGGTTCAGCGTGACGACTGCCACGGCGTCCTCGACCGAAAGGAGGATGGTGTTGGCCGCGTTCCCGGCCCGCTGCCCGCTCACCCCGTGCCCTCGACCACCAGGGCGACACCCTGGCCCACGCCGATGCACATGGTGGCCAGGCCGTAGCGTACGGAGCGGCGGCGCATCTCGTGGAGCAGGGTAGTTAGAATCCGGGCCCCCGAGCAGCCCAGGGGGTGGCCGTGCGCGATGGCTCCGCCGTTCACGTTGACGATCTCGGGGTCTAGCCCCAGTTCGCGCAGGCACGCGACCGATTGGGCCGCGAACGCCTCATTCAGCTCCACCAACCCCAGGTCAGAGACCGAGAGCCCCGCCCGCTCCAACGCCCTCTCGCTGGCCGGGACGGGGCCGATTCCCATCCGCGCGGGGTCCACGCCGGCTACGGCGCTGGAGACGATGCGCCCTAGGGGTTCTCCTCCCACTCGTGCCAGCGCGGCTTCGGAAGCGACGAGCAGGGCGGCGGCGCCGTCGTTCAACCCGGAGGCGTTACCCGCGGTCACCGTGCCGCCCTCCAGTCGGAAGGCGGCTCGCAGCCCGGCTAGCGCGCTGGCTGTGGTGTCGGGGCGGGGGTGCTCGTCGCGGTCCACCAGCACCGGGTCGCCCTGGCGGCTGGGTACCTCCAGCGGGACGATCTCGCCCTGGAAGAGGTCTTCCTCCAGCGCCCGCGCCGTGCGGCGCTGGCTCTCCAGGGCGAATGCGTCTTGCTCTTCGCGGCTCACGCCGTACTCCCGCGCGACTATTTCGGCCGTCTCGCCCAGGGGTACCGTCCACTCCGCCGGCATCTCCGGATTCACGAAGCGCCACCCCAGCAGCGAGTCGGCCGTCTCGGGCACGCCTCGGGGGTAGCCGCGCTCCGGTTTGAGCAAGACCCACGGCGCCCTGGACATGCTCTCCACTCCGCCCGCCACGAAGACCTCGCCCTCGCCCGCCCGCACGGCGTGCCCGGCCGAAATCACCGCCTGGAGCCCGGAGCCGCAGAGCCGGTTCACCGTCTGGCCCGGCACCGAGACCGGCAGCCCGGCCAGCAGGAGGGCCATGCGAGCCACGTTACGGTTGTCTTCGCCCGCCTGGTTGGCGCAACCGAGGATCACGTCGTCGATTGTGGCCGGGTCCACGCCCGTGCGCTCGACCAGCGCCCGGATCGGCACGGCGGCCAGATCGTCTGGCCGCACCGGAGCCAGGGCGCCGCCGTGGCGGCCCACCGGCGTGCGGCAGGCGTCGAGGATGTACGCGTCTTTCACCCCAGGTTTACCCACACGCTCTTGGTTTGGGTATAGAGGTCGAGCGCGTGCTTACCCAGCTCCCGGCCGTAACCGGACTGCTTGTAGCCGCCGAAGGGGGAGGCGGTGTCGAGCGGGTGGTAGGTATTTATCCACACGGTACCGGCCCGCAGGGCGTGGGCAACGCGGTGGGCCTTGGCCACGTCGCGGGTCCACACCCCCGCGGCCAGTCCGTACTCCGTCCGGTTGCCGAGTTCGATCGCCTCTTCTAACTCCCCGAATGTAGTCACGGCGAGAACCGGTCCGAAGATCTCCTCTCGGGATATGGTCATCTCGGGAGATACCCGGTCGAAGATGGTGGGGTTGAAGAAGAAGCCCCGCCCCCCGTTCACCTCAGGGCGCCCTCCCCCGAAGAGTAGCTCCGCGCCTTCTTCCTTGCCGCGCGCCACGTACCCCTCCACCCGCTCGAGTTGCTCCCGCGACACCAGCGGTCCCATGCGGGTCTTGGGGTCGAGCGGATCGCCGGGGAGCATCTTCCCGGCGCGGGCGCACAGCTGCTCGAGAAACTCCTCCCGGATGGTCTCTTGGACCAGCAACCGCGAACCGGCGGTGCACGTCTGCCCGGTGTTGTAGAAGATGGCCGAGCCCGCGCCGCGTACGGCGGCGTCGAGGTCGGCGTCGGCCAGCACGATGTTGGGACTCTTGCCCCCTAGCTCCAGCGACAGCCGCTTGAGGGTGCCCGCCGCCTCTCGTTGAATAACCTTGCCCACCGCCGTCGAGCCGGTAAAGGCGATCTTGTCGACTCCCGGGTGCCGGACCAGGGCGGCTCCCGCCCTTTCTCCAAAGCCGGGAATCACGTTCAGGACTCCGTCCGGGAGACCCGCCTCGGCGGCCACCTTGGCCAGCTCCAGAGCGGTGAGCGGCGTCTGCTCGGCGGGCTTGAGTACGACGGTGTTGCCGCACGCCAGCGCGGGCGCCACCTTCCAGCACGCCATCTGGAGCGGGTAGTTCCAGGGGATGATGGCCGCGCACACCCCCACCGGCTCTCGCCGGGTGTAGTTCAGGAACGGCCCGGGGACGGGGATCACCTCGCCCTCGATCTTGTCGGCCCAGCCGGCGTAGTAGCGGAAGCAGTCGATGGCCCCCCGCAGGTCGAACATCCTCGCCTCGCGTACCGGCTTGCCGTTGTCGAGGGTCTCCAGGCGGGCTAGTTCGTCGGCGCGCTGCTCGATACCGTCGGCGATGGCGTAGAGGAGTCGGCCCCGCCGGCGTCCGTCCAGGCGCGACCAGTCGGAGTCGTCGAAGGCGGCGCGGGCCGCCTTTACCGCCCGGCCGACGTCTTCCTCGCCGGCCTCGGCCACCTCGGCCAGCACCTCGCCGGTGGCCGGATTCACCGTCTCGAAGGTCTTGCCCGAGGCGGCGCCGGTCCACTCGCCGTTAACGTAGAGCTGGCCGGGAGGCAGTTTGGTCGGGGTTTCGGTGCTCATCTGGTGCGGGGGTTACTTGCCCGCGAACTCTGGTGTGCGCTTTTCCAGGTAAGCGTTGAGCCCCTCCTTGGCGTCGGCCGAGTTGAAGAGCAGGGCCTGCAACTCGCGCTCCAAGGCCAAGCCCTGCTCGAGCGGGAGTTGGCCTCCGGTCTGGCACGCACGCTTGATATTACCCACCGCCACGGACGCCTTGCCGGGGCGGGTGAACTGGCGGGCGTACTGGTACACGCCGTGTAGAAAGGCGCCCTGGTCCTGGGCCTCGATCACCCGGTTTACCAGGCCCCACCTCTCGGCTTCCTCGAAACCGCTGTTGCCCCCCTCGGTCATTAGCTGGATAGCCCGTGAGTAACCGACCAGACGGGTGAGCCGCTGGGTGCCGCCGGTACCGGGGAGAACCCCCAGGTTCACCTCGGGGAGCCCGATCTTGCCCGCTCCGGCGCGGGCCAGGCGCAGATCCGCGGCCATGGCGATCTCCAACCCTCCGCCCACGGTGTGCCCGTTGAGCGCCGCGATCACCAACTTCGGAGTGTGCTCCAGCCGCAGCAGGGTCTCGTTGGCGTGCAGGCAAAAGTAGTACTTCCAGACGGGGTCCGACTCCGAGAGCATGTTGATGTTGGCGCCCGCGCAGAAGAACTTCTCGCCCGCGCCGGTGATCACGATGGCGTCGACGCTTTCATCGAAGCGGGCTTTGAGGATGGCCTCGTCCAACTGCCTCATCATCTCGTGCGTGTAGGTGTTGGCGGGTGGGTCGTCGAGGGTAAAGGTGGCGATTCCGTTCTCGACACCGTAGCGGACCAGAGTTTTGTCTGCCATGAGTTCTCCGTCTGGATAATTGGAGGAATGGTTGAGGAGTTTGTTACTTGCCCGCCGTTTCCCCGGGCGGTGACTCCTTGCGGCCGGGGAGTCCGTCTCTCTGGTAGCCGTCCAGGAAGATACTGGTCACGTCACCGGCCAGCGTCTCCACGGGCACGTCGACGCCCGGCCGGTACCAGTTATACAGCCAGTTCATCATGCCGAACAGACCGAAGGTGGCCACCCGCAGGTCCACGCCAGCGGCTGGCTTCAGTCCGCGCACGATCTCCATGGCGGTGTCGGTGAGCCGCTGCTTCTTGGCGTTGACCTTACTTCGGTAGTCACCCGAGAGCGACCGGGCCTCGTGAGATAGCACCTTCATCTCGGCCATGTTCTCGGCGAAGAAGCGGAGGTGGTTCTCGACCAGGAGTCGCAGCCGTTCGCGCGGGTCGTCCACCCCCTCGAGCCGCCTCTCCAGCCGCTCCAGAAGGGTCCCAAAGGCGTGGTCCTGGATCAGGAAGAGGAGCTCCTCCTTGCTGTCGAAGTAGTAGTAGAGCCCCGAGAGGGATACTTTGGTGCCCCGCGCGATGTCGCGGATACTCGCCCGGTGGTACCCCTTGTCGGCAAAGATTCCGGCGGCGGTGTGGAGGATGCTCTCCAGCTTTTCGTCGTAGCGGGCGGTGCGCGGCTCGGACATGCGTGCGGGTGGCGGACTGGCTGATTCCCTAGGGCGGGAGCCAAGCTATCCGTTACCGGTGGGCGGGTCAAGCAGTGTGACTTGCCCGCTGGGCGGAGGGAGCTCCTTGCGCGGCACCCATAAGCTTGAACGCAACCCCCCGCGAGGGTATATTCCCAGTTGCCTCGCCGGGGTGGCGGAACTGGTAGACGCAGCGGACTCAAAATCCGCCGGGGCAACCCCCCGTGAAGGTTCGATTCCTTTCTCCGGCACCAGGTTAAACAATAATTACATCGTCAAGGTGTTCCGATGAGTCCCACATGACCGCTGTCGATATCCGCGTGTGCAGGCTGAGCGGCAGCGGCGGCATCGTGCTGGCAGCCGACGAGGCCGGTCAGCAGGATGCCGCGCCGGTGATCCTGATGCACGGCGGCGGCCAGACCCGGCACGCCTGGTCTAACGCGACGCGCGAACTCGCGGCGGCTGGTTTCCACGTACTCTCGCTCGATCTGCGTGGACATGGCGACAGCGCCTGGGCCACCGACGGCAACTACCGCCTCGACGCCTTCGTTGACGATCTGCTGGCGGTGATCGCGACGCTGACCCGCAAGCCGGCGCTGGTCGGCGCCTCGTTGGGTGGCGTCATCTCGATGCTGGCGCTGGGCGAGCGCGATCCGGCGCTCGCGCAGGCGCTGGTGCTGGTGGACGTGGCGCCGCGTATGGAAGCAAAGGGCATCGCGCATATCCGCGACTTCATGACCTCGCACTTGCAGGGCTTCGCCGATATTGACGAAGCCGCGGAGGCCGTCGCCGCCTATGCACCGCATCGCCCACGTCCCAGGGACAGCTCCGGGCTGATGAAAAACCTGCGTCGCCGCGATGACGGCCGCCTGTACTGGCACTGGGATCCCGTCTTTCTGGAACGCAGGGTACCCGCGGACCCGCTGAGCATGATGAACCGCATGGCACAGGCAGCCAGTCGCATCCGCGTCCCGACGCTGCTGGTGCGCGGCAAGCAGAGCGATGTCGTCAGCGAGGAAAGCGCGGAACATCTACGCCAGCTTATTCCGCAGGCCGAGGTTGTCGATATCCAGGGCGCCGGTCATATGGTGGCCGGCGACCGCAACGATCATTTCAACACCGCGGTACTGACGTTCCTCCGGCGTCATCTTCTCCCCGATTCAAGCCCAGGCTAGCCACCCACCACATCGATTCAAAGAGCGCACTTGTCTTCGAAATCGCCGGGAAATTGATCGTTGCGATCGGCGTACTGGCCACCTCAGGGTGTTACCATCGCCGCATGAATTTCTGCAGCCACTGCGGCGCGCCGGTCGAGATGAAAGTCCCGCCTGGCGATCTGCTGCCACGCTACGTCTGCACCAGTTGCCAGACCGTTCACTACCAGAATCCACGGGTCATCATGGGTTGCATCCCGCAATGGCAGGACAAGATCCTGCTGTGCAAGCGCGCCATTGAACCACGCAAGGGCTACTGGACCCTGCCGGCCGGCTTTCTCGAGAACGGCGAAACCCTGGCCGAGGCCGCCGCACGCGAAACGCGCGAGGAGGCGCTGGCCGAGGTCCAGATCCTCGACTTGTTCAGCGTCATCAACGTGCCGCATATCCGCCAGGTGCACATGTTCTACCTGGGGCGCTTGATGCGACCGGAGTTTGGTCCCAGCGACGAAAGCCTGGAGGTGGTGCTTTATGCCGAAAACGAGATTCCCTGGGATGACATCGCTTTTCCCACGGTATTCAGGACACTCAAGGCCTATTTCGACGACCGCCGTGCGGGCCAGTATCGCCTGCATATCCTCGACATCCCGCGACCCGCGCCACGCCCCGTACAGGACTAGCCCGCCCGATTTGTTTAAAATGGGAACGTCCCGGTCAATCGCCCACGCGCACAGCCGGGCGCCAGCAAGGCATTTCAGCGGAGTTTGAGCCATGACGTTTGTCGTCACAGAACAGTGCATCAAGTGCAAATTCACCGACTGCGTGGAAGTCTGCCCGGTCGACTGTTTCCACGAAGGTCCCAACTTCCTGGTCATCGACCCGGACGAATGCATTGACTGCACGCTGTGCGAGCCCGAGTGCCCGGTGAA
>JBOHRN010000050.1:0-22361 GCA_050732775.1 Longimicrobiaceae bacterium
ATTCGCTCACCACCCGACCCGTGACCTGCGCCCCGGCCTCGGCCACACCTAAAGCCGCTACCACTGCCGCGGCCCCGGCGGCCCCTAGTCTCTTCACTCTCATCTTCCGTCTCCGAACCCTGGTGAATACCCGGACCACCCGAACGGATGGTTCGTCTCACGACCGGCTCCCTATCAAGAAGGATGCCAAACCGTCAAAAAGCCCCCAAAATTACCCCGAACACCGCCCCGTACAAGACGTGTCCCGCCACCAGACCAGCTCCGCTCCGCCACCCCCAACCCCGTCCGAACCTCCCCGGCGGCGCGATCACCTGGTCACGCACCCCCCGGCTCACCCGGCCGTATACAGGCAGCAGCGCGAGAACCGCGGTTCCGTGCACTAGTCCGAGCAGCGAACCGGCGAGCGTGCCTACCCAGCCCACTCCCTCCATCAACAGGGCGTAGAGGGAGGGGATCACGGTGGTGCCCGCGAGCACCGTCAGGGCGATCCCGAGGGCGTCGGTGTGGGGTCGCTCGGGGTGGGGGATGAGCACCGCTCCCGCGAGGATGGTGGGCGAGTAGCGGAGCCAGCCGTAGGCGCGTAGCGCACCGAAGGCAAAGAGGGCAGCTACCGTGGCGATGAAACCGCCCCAGAGCACGGCGGCCCAGTCAAGCCCCATGCCCCCGCGAAAGTTCGGCCGCCGCCTCCTCTTCGCGCGTGGCTCCGGCACCGGCGGCTCCCTCGTTCGGAAGCGGAGGGAGGGCGTCGCGGGCGATGACGGCGAGAGCCCGGTTATAGATCACGTCGGCGGGCCCGTCCGGAAGCGCCATGGTCTCGAGGTATAGCTCCACCGCCTCGGGATCCTCGACCTCTTCGTCACGGAGCGCCTTGACAAAGGTGAGAGAGTTGCGCACGTGCTGCTCGAGCAGGGCGGTCTCGGCCCGCGCCGCCGCCAGATCGATGCGGGTCCGCAAGTTGTCCTGTACCCGCCCCCGGATGCGCCGCCGGAGCCGGGAAAAGAGCCGGTCGGAACGGCTGCCCCCGGGCTCTTCGATCGCCCGCTCAGCTGGCTCCTCGGCGGCTAGGTCAAAAACCGAATCGTCGAACTCTGGCACTGCTCCGCGGCTCCCCAGGGAGGCCAGGGCACGGCTCCCGATGTTACGGGCCTGCTCGGTCGTCAGCCCCAGGATGCGGACGTAAATATCGAGGGCGTTGTCGAAGGGGAGGTCTTCCGAAACCAGGTCTACCAGGGCGAGCACGTGCCGTACGTGAGTCGCCAGGAGACGCTCCTGGCAGACCGCCGTGGTGAGGTCGATCTGCCGCTCTGCCGCTCGAGAGATTTTGATGGGGGCCACGTCGCTTTCTCCACCGTCTGGTTTCAGTTGTGCGCCCGCGGTGGGGAGGCAAGTTCTATTCCCCGTCGCAGGGGCTTAGTCCGGGGGTGGTTCCGGGGAGGGTTGTACCGGTTCGTCCGAGAGCCCCGGGATCGTGGGTGCGCCGGCACCCTCCTGGCCGGCGCCCGGAGTGGTCTGGACCGGAGCGGGAGAAGGGTCTCCGCGCAGGATCGACTCCGGGGTGGACGGCGACCGGGATACCGACGACAGGATCAGCGCCAGGACCAGGAGGAGGCCGCCCAGCCACCACGACGCCTTGACCAGTAGGGTGGCGGCCTGGCGGCTCCCGAAGATATTGCTCCCGCCCGCCACCGCCCCGCCACCCATGGCGGCCAGACCGTCCCCCTTGCCGGACTGGATCAGTACCACGCCCATCAGGACCAGGGCGTCGAGGACGAGAAGAATGAGAAGAAACGTGTACACTGAGTAGCTAGCTCTGGCTAGTGATTGGTAACAGTGATTTTAGCCGGATTCTGCCGCTATGTCAACCGCTGTCCGGCAGATGGCGGCAAAGTCGCCGGGGTCCAAGCTAGCTCCACCGACCAGGACTCCGTCCACCTCGTGACCGGCCAGGAGGTCGGCCGCGTTGCCAGGCTTCACACTGCCCCCGTAGAGAACCGGCACCCCGGCGGCGGCCTCGTTTCCCCAACTCGCCGCCAGCCGGGAGCGGACGAAGCCGTGCATCGCCTCGGCGTCTTCCGGCGAGGCGGTCTCGCCGGTACCGATGGCCCAGACCGGTTCGTACGCCACCAGTACCTTTTCCCGCTCTTCTTCGGGGATCTCCAGGAGGGGGGATAGGTGGCGCTCGACCACCACCTCGGCCTCTCCGGCCCGGCGTTCGTCGAGGGTCTCCCCCAGGCAGAGAACCGGGCTCAGGCCCGCCCGCAGCGCCGCCGCCAGCTTACGGCTGGTCTCTTCCACGCTCTCCCCGAAGAGGTGGCGCCGCTCGCTGTGACCCACCAGGGCGTAGCGAGCACCGATGGCGCGGGCCATCCCGGCCGAGGTCTCGCCGGTAAACGCGCCCTCTACCTCCCAGTGGACATTCTGGACGCCGAGCCCGACCCCGTACGCCCCCTCCAATTTGCGCGCCGCCACCCCCAGCGAGACGGCGGGGGGAAAGAGGATCACCGCGTAGTCACCGGGCGGACGGAGCTCCAGGAACGCTTCCAAGAACGCCTCCGTGGCGCCAGGGTCTTTGTGCATCTTCCAGTTTCCCGCGATCACGGGCCTCAGCGGCTCAGCCACCGGTACTCTCCGGAAGGTCGCTGAGGGCCGCCACCCCCGGCAGAACCTTCCCCTCCAGGAACTGGAGGGCAGCCCCGCCGCCGGTGGAGAGGTGGGATACCCGGTTCTCCCAGCCGAATTCCGCCAAGGCGGCAGCGGAGTCTCCACCGCCGGCCACGGTGGTAGCTCCCCGCTCCGTGGCCCGCACGATGGCTCGCGCCACCGCCTCGGTGCCGACGGCGAACTCCGGTGTCTCGAAGACCCCCATGGGCCCGTTCCAGAAGATTGTGCGGGCGCTCTCGAGCAGCTCCCGGTAGCGCCGCTCCGTATCCGTCCCGATGTCCACCGCCGACCAGTCGCGCGGTATCTCCTCTCTCGCTACCACTTTGGTTTTCGCCCCCGCCTCTACCCCGGCCGCCACCCGCACGTCGGCCGGAAGGAGTAGCTTGTCACCGCCCTGGTCCAGAAGCTCGCGGGCGAACGGAACCAGCTCCTCCTCTACCAGCGAACGCCCGGTCTGGAGCCCCAGCGCCCGGAAGAAGGTGTTGGCCATCGCCCCGCCGATCACGACTAGGTCTACCCGGGGGAGAAGGGCGCGGACGACCTCTATCTTACCAGAAATCTTGGCGCCGCCGAGGACGGCGATAAAGGGCCGTTCCGGGTCGGCGAGGGCGGAGCCCAGGTAACGGAGCTCCCGCTCCATGAGTAGCCCCGCAGCCGCTTTCTTTCCCTCCTCACGCATCACCCCAGCCACGCCCGCCGTGGAGGCGTGTGCCCGGTGGGCGGCGCCGAAGGCGTCGTTGACGAAGATGTCTCCCAGTTTGGCCATCTTTCTGGCGGTTTTGGGGTCGTTCTTCTCCTCGCCGGGCAAAAAGCGGCTGTTCTCCAGCAGGAGCGCCTGCCCCGGCGCCAGCGCCCCGGCCGCCTCCTCGGCCTCGGGCCCCACGGTGGCGGCGAGAAAGTTCACCTCGCGGCCGAGTAGCTGCGAGAGTCGGGCGGCCACCGGCCGCAAGGAGAGCTCGGGCACCTCTTTGCCCCCGGGGCGTCCCAGGTGTGACAGGAGCACCACCGACCCCCCCGCGTCCAGGACGCGGCCGAGGGTGGGTAAGGTGGCGCGGATACGGGCGTCGTCGCCGATCTCGCCGTGCTCGAAGGGAACGTTATAGTCTACCCGGACGAGCGCCCGCTTGGCGGCCAGCTCCCCGTCCGGCAGATCTCCGAGCGCGAGTTTGCCGGTCATCCGGGCTAGAGCTTCTCGCCGACGTAGCGCGCCAGGTCCACGCACCGGTTCGAGTACCCCCACTCGTTGTCGTACCAGGCGATCACCTTGACCAGACCGGCCACCACGCTGGTGACGGGGGCGTCAACGATGGCTGAGCGCGGGTCGGTGGTATAGTCCACCGAGACCAGCTCGCGCTCCTCGTAACCCAGTACGCCGCCGAGCCGCCCCGCCGACGCCGAGCGGAAGGCGTCGTTGACCTGGCTGGCCGTGACCTCGGTCTCCAGTTCGGCCACCAAGTCAACCAGAGAGACGTTGGGGGTGGGCACCCGCATCGCCATGCCGTCGATCTTCCCCTGCACCTCTGGGATCACCAGCCCGGTGGCTTTGGCCGCGCCGGTGGTGGTGGGGATAATGGAGAGGGCTGCCGCGCGCGCTCGGCGCAAGTCTTTGTGGGGGAGGTCGAGGAGCTGCTGGTCGTTGGTGTAGGAGTGGACGGTGGTCATCAACCCCCGGCGGAAGCCGAACTCATCTAGCAGAACCTTGACCACCGGGGCCAAGCAGTTGGTGGTGCAGCTTGCGTTGGAGATGACGTCGTGCTCCGCGGGGTCGTAGCGGTCTTCGTTGACGCCGAGAACCACCGTGATATCCTCGTCCTTACCCGGCGCCGAGACGATCACCTTGCGGGCGCCCGCCTCCAGGTGCTTGGCCGCGTCAGCGCGCTTCCGGAAGATACCGGTGGACTCGATCACCACGTCCACGCCCAGATCAGACCAGGGGAGCCGGGCCGGGTCCCTCTCGGAGAGAACCTTGACCTCGTCGCCGTCGACCACCAGGGCATCGGAACGTGACTTCACCTCGCCGGGGTAACGGCGGTGTACGGAGTCGAACTGGAGGAGGTGGGCGAGTGTTTCGGTGTCGGTGAGATCGTTCACCGCCACGAAGTCGATACCTTCGTTTGCTCCGTCCTGCTTGGCGGCGCGGAGGATGTTGCGGCCTATACGGCCGAACCCGTTGATGGCTACCCGGATGGACATGGAAGCTTTTTGGTTAGTGGTTATGTACGGCCGAGGTCGCCACGGCTCTGCTCAACGGGCGACGCGCCCGCGGCCCCCCAGTGCCCGCGCCACGGTTAGCACGCTTACCATGCGAGCTCCCGCCCCCACCAGCGCGTACGCGCAAGCCGTGGCGGTGGCCCCGGTGGTCCACACGTCGTCCAAGAGCAGGAGGTGCCTCCCCTCGAGGTCGCCCCAACGCCTGGCCGGAACCCGGAAAGCGCCCGCCACGTTAGCCCGGCGCTCACCCCCGTGCAAGCCGGTTTGGGTCTCGGTGGCTCCCGGCCGCTCGAGCAGCCCGGCGTCGAGAGAGCGGCCGGTACGCAGGGCGAAAGCTCGCGCGATCAACTCGGCCTGGTTGTAGCCCCGCTCCCGGCGCCGGGCCGGACTGCTCGGGACCGGCACCACCACGCGCGCCTCCTCGGCTACGTCCTCGGGAAGGGGCAGCCGGGCGAGCCGGGCGGCCAACGGCACGGCCACCGCCTCCCAGCCGCGGTACTTGAGGGCGAGAATCACTCCCCGCGCCGGTCCCTCCATGGCAAACGCCGAGCGGACCACTCGCAAGGCGGCGGGAAGACCGTCGCACTCGGAGCACAGCGGCGCGGGGGCAGATCCCGGCGGCAGAGGGGCGTAGCACCGGGGGCAGCGGGGCGCGGGCAGAGCGCGGCACCTCGACCAGCACAGGTTACAAACCAGCCGGCGCGCCGACTCGGCCGGAAGCCGGCGTCGGCACGCCACGCACACCGGCGCAAAAACCAGCTCCAGGAGCCCCTCGCCCACCCGCGCCAGAACGCCCGGCATCTAGGCTCTCTCTTTCAGCGCCGCGCGCATCGCCTCTAGAGACGCCTCTTGGCCCCACCAGCGCTCGAACGAAGCCGCGCCCTGGCGGAGGAGCATCTCAGTGCCGTCGGCCGCCGGGACGCCCCGCTCCCGCATCGCCCTGATCCAGCCAGTGCCACCGGGGCGGTACACCAGGTCGAAACCGGCGCCGAACTTTACCTCCTCCCCGAACGGCAGAGGGTCGTCGGGGCGGAGCCCGAGAGTGGTGGCGTTTACCGCCAAGTCGAACGACTCTCCGCGCAGATCGGCTAGCGATTCAACCGTCCTGAGCGGAATATAATCAAACCAGGTCACCAGACGCCTGGCACGCGCGGGGGTGCGGTTTACCACCACCACCTCCGATACACTCCGCTGCCCCAGGCCGTACAGCACGGCGCGCGCCGCTCCACCGGCTCCGAGCAGGAGCACCCGGGCCCCGGCCGGGTCGATTCTCAACTCCCGTTCTAGCGCGCCCAGAAAACCCGCCACGTCAGTGTTGTCGCCGCAGAGCTCGCCCCCCTCGCTCCAGAAGGTGTTGCACGCGCCGGTCACCTCGAGGGCTGCGGTCTTGCGCTCCATCAAGCCGGCAGCGCTCTCTTTGTGGGGCACGGTCACGTTGCCGCCCCCGCCTGCCTCCGCAACCCCCCGCACCAACCCAGGCAGAGCCCCGCCGTCGCAGCGCAATGCCAGGTAGACGGCGTCGAGGCCGGCGGCGCGGAGGGCGGCGTTCTGGATGGCGGGCGACAGCGACTGTTCCACCGGGTCGCCCAAGAGCACGGCAAGCCGGGTGCAGGAAGAGATCATGGATTCAGGATAGGCGCCAACCGGTCGAGGGAGGCCGACACCATCCTTGACAAGGTGTCGTACGCCTCTAGGTAGCCGCTCTCGTCGCCCCCGAACGGGTCCGGTACCGGCTCTCCCCTCCCCTGCTCTCCCTCAGCGAAGTCTCCCAGCATGGCCACCTTCTCAGCCGCCACCCACTCCGCGGCCGCGTACACGTGCGACGGACCCATCCCCAACACCAGGTCGGCCCAAGCGGCGAGCTCGGGAGTTAGCGGGCGGCTGCGGTGACTTTCCAAAGAGAGCCCATTACGGGCGGCTATGCGCGCGGCCTCGGGCGAGGCGGGCGTCCCTTCGGCGGCGGCGGCGCCGGCCGAGCCGACCTCTACGTTGGCCCACCCGCGCCGCTCCACTTCGCGGCGCGCGATCTGTTCGGCGAGCGGAGAGCGGCAGGTGTTACCCGTACACACGAAGAGGAGGTTGTAGCTGGCGGGAGCGTCTCTGTCGGGTGTCATGACTTTCCGGCTAGTGCCTCTGCCACCGTGAGGTCGGACGGGGTGGTGATCTTGAGGTTACCGGGTTCACCCTCAACGGTGAACACCGGCCCCACGTACCGTTCGTACAGGGCCGCGTCGTCGGTGGCCGCTAGCTGGTCGGCGAGGGCACGGCGGTACGCCCGCTCGAGCCCCCGGCGCGGAAAGCCCTGGGGAGTCTGGACGAGCCGGAGCAGGTCCCGTTCCGGAGTAGAGGTTACCTTGCCGTCGGCGTCTACCTGCTTGACGGTTTCGGCCAGGGGGAGCGCGGGAACCGTGGCGCGACGCCGGGCGCCCTCGATCACCCGGCCGATCAGCTCCGGTGTTACCATTGGCCTGGCCCCGTCGTGGACCAAAACGGTTTCTATCTGGGGGGAAAGGGCGGCCAGGCCGGCCCGCACAGAGTCTCCCCGCTCCGCGCCCCCGGCGGCCAGCCCGACCCCCGTAGCCGCGAGCCAGCCGGGCGGGTCGGTCAAGTCGCCGGCCGGGATAACCACCACCACCTGCGCCACCGCGGGGTGGTCCAGGAAGGGCATGAGGGCGCGCAGAAGGAGCGGCTTCCCGGCCAGCGGAAGGTACTGCTTGCGGAGCTCCCCGCCCAACCGCCGCCCCTCGCCCGCGGCCACCACCACCGCCCCCACGCTCACCCCAACGCCTGCTCGAGCAGTGAAGGTACGTCGGCCACCTCTACCACCTCGAGCCCCGGCGGGGCCTCGCTGGGACGGTTCCGGGCCGGCAGGTAGACGGCCGAGAAGCCCATCCGCGCCAGCTCGGCCAGGCGGCGCCCGGCGTGGCCGACCGGGCGCAGCTCCCCTCCCAGACCCACCTCTCCCACCAAGCCAGCGTCCGGCCGTAACGGCCGGTCGCGCACGCTAGAAGCCAAGGCCGCTATCACGGCGGCGTCGGCCGCGGTCTCGGTCAGCCGCACGCCGCCGGCCACGTTCACGAACACGTCACGACTGCCGAACCCGATACCCGCGCTCCTCTCCAGCACCGCCAGCAGGAGGGCGAGCCGCTTGGGGTTGAGCCCGGAGCTTACCCTTTGGGGGGAGCCGTACGAAGAGCGCACCGCCAGGGCCTGGACTTCGACCAGCAGGGGGCGGCTACCCTCTATGACCGGCAGCACCGCAGATCCGGGGCGCGGTTCGCCCCGCCCTCCCAGGAAGAGCTCCGACGGGTTGGGAACCGGCACCAACCCCCGGCCGGTCATGCGGAAGACCCCGATTTCGTCTACCGCGCCGAAGCGGTTCTTGGTGGCCCGCAGGAGCCGGTGGTCGAGCCCGCGCGCGCCCTCGAACCGGAGCACCACGTCTACTATGTGCTCCAGCGTCTTGGGCCCGGCCACCCCTCCCCCCTTGGTCACGTGCCCGACCAAAGTGACGGCGGTGCCGGTATCCTTGGCGAATCGTTGCAGGCGGGCCGCACACTCGCGCACTTGGCCAACGCTCCCCGGGGCGCTGTCCAAGTCGTCGGCGTAAGCGGTCTGGATCGAATCCAGCAGGAGAACGTCGGGAGACCTCTCCCGCGCGTGCCGTAAAATCTCCGAGAGCGAGGTCTCGGCCAGAAACGCGACCCGCGAGGCGTCTTCGCCCAGCCGCTCGGCGCGGGTACCAACCTGCCCGGCCGACTCTTCGCCGGAGACGTAGAGGGTAGAGCGGCCGGTCCGCTCCAGCCGGGCAGCCGTTTGGAGCAAGAGGGTAGACTTGCCGACGCCCGGGTCTCCCGCGATTAGCAGGACAGAACCCGGCACCACCCCTCCCCCCAGCACGAAGTCCAGTTCGTCGACGCCGAGCAACCACCTGGTGTCCGCCGCCGGGTCCACCTGGCCCAGCGGCCGCGGTTCATCACTCTCCCTTTCAGCCGCCCCGGACCGCCGGAGCTCAGGGAGAGCCGGTGGCTCGGCCAGGGAGTTCCACGCCCCGCACGCCGGACACTTTCCCTCCCAGCGGGGGGTCTCGTTTCCGCACTCGGTGCAAAAGAAGGCGGCCCGCTTGGTCTTAGCCGCCATCCCCATCACCCGTGCGGGGAGAGAAGCTCTCGAACCTGGTGAACTCCTTGAGGAACATCAGCTCCGTGCGCCCGGTTGGACCGTTGCGCTGCTTGCCCACGATCAGCTCGGCCCTGCCCTCCAACCCCTGCTCCCGCACCTGCTCCGGCTTCAGGTAGTACTCGGGCCGGTAGAGGAACATGATCAGGTCGGCGTCCTGTTCTATCGCCCCGGATTCGCGCAGGTCGCTCATCATCGGGCGCTTGTCCGGGCGCTGCTCCACCGCCCGCGAGAGCTGCGAGAGGGCAACCACGGGCAGCTCCAGCTCCTTGGCCAACGCCTTGAGCCCGCGGGAGATTTCGGAGACCTCCTGCTGGCGGGTCTCGGGGTTGCCGCGCGAGGTCATGAGCTGAAGGTAATCCACCACCACCATGGCCAGGTCAGGCCGGTCGGCCTTGAGCCGCCGTGCCTTGGCCCGCGTCTCCAGCACCGAGATGCCGGGGGTGTCGTCGATGTAGATCGGGGCGGTGTTGAGGTATCCCGCCGCAGTGGCCAGTCGCTGGTACTCGTCGTCGCGGAGCCGGCCGCGCCTGAGCCGGCTGGCGTCCACCCTCCCCTCGGCGCAGAGGATGCGCTGCACCAACGCCTCCCTGCCCATCTCGAGTGAGAAGAAGGCCACCGGGCGTTGGTCTACGATGGCGGCGTGTTGGGCCACGTTCAGCGTAAAGGCGGTCTTCCCCATCGACGGCCGGCCCGCTACCACCACCAGGTCGCCGGGCTGGAAGCCTGCGGTCAGCTCGTCCAGATCTTGAAAACCCGTGGCCACGCCGGTTACGCCCCCGTCTCCGCTCTGGAGTTGCTCGATCTTCTCGAAAGTGGGCCAGAGGATCTCCTTGATCCACACGAACCCCCTGCGGTCGTGGCTCTGGGCAATCTGGAAGATCTTCTGCTCGGCCCCGTCCAGAACCAGGTCCACGTCCTCCTGCTCCTGGAAAGCGTCGTGCACGATGCCCGTGGCTGTCTCGATGAGTCGGCGCAGCATCGCCTTTTCCCGGACGATGCGCGCGTGGTACGAGATATTGGCCGCGGTAGGAACCGCCTCCCAGAGCTGGCCCAGGTAAGCGCCTCCCCCCACGGCGTCGTAGTCGTCGGTAGACTTGAGCTGCTCGGAAAGGGTGACCGGGTCGATGGCCTCGCCCCGCTCGAAAAGCCGCACCATGGCCCGGAAGAGCCGCCGGTTCCCCTCCCGGTAAAACATTGAGTCGTCCAGAGACTCCAACACCCGGGGGGTGGCGTCGGCATCGATGAGCATCCCCCCCAGCACCGAGACCTCGGCTTCGGGCGAGTAGGGCGGGCGCCGGCCGGAGTAAGGGTCGGCCGCCCCTGGGGGGGAGCGCGGGGGGATGGAGGTAACGGTCTCGGTCTGCATCACTATGAAGTCAGCTCGTCCACCAACTGGCGGGCCCTCTGCAAGTCTTCCCACGCCAAGCGCACCCAGCCGGGGTTGCGCAGTAGCGCGGCCGGGTGGTACGAGGCGATAAGAGGAACCCCTGCGCGGTCGTGGGTCCGGTCCCGCAGCCGGCTGATCGGGGCATCGCTCTGCATCAGAGTATGGGCCGCAAAGGTGCCCAGCGCCAGGATCACCTTGGGAGCTACCAACTCCAACTGCTTGCGCAGGTAGGGGTTACACGACTTCACCTCGTCCGGGCGTGGGTTCCGGTTCTGGGGCGGGCGGCACTTGACCACGTTGCAGATGTAAACCTCCTCTCGCTCGAACCCGGCCGAGCCGAGCAGGAGGTCGAGCATCTTGCCGGCCCGGCCCACGAACGGCCGGCCGGTTCGGTCTTCGTCGGCCCCCGGCCCCTCCCCCACCACCAGCAACGCTGCGCGCGGGCTGCCCTCGCCAAACACCACCTTGGTACGCCCTTCCGCCAGGCGGCAGCGGGTGCAGGTAGAGGCCACCTTTGCCAACCGGTCCAGGTCGCCGATGGTTACGATCTCGTCCCCCTCTGGGCCGGCGGCCTCGCCCCCCTTCCCCCCGGCCGCGAGGGCCGACAGGGCCCCGGCTTCAGTCATGGTCTCCAGCCACACCTCCCGCTCCCCCAGCTCTTGCCTCACTCGGAGCCGGCGTGCCAGGAACTCCCTGGGCTCGCTCACGGCTGCCCGGGTAGGAGTGTCTCCACCCGGTCCAGGACGCGGTCGGCCACCTCGGCTTTAGAGAGCAGGGGCAGTAGCTCGGGCTCGTCCGAGCCAGCCACGAGAGTGACCCGGTTACTCTCCGTCTCGAAGCCGGCACCCTCCTCGCTGGCGTCGTTGACGACTAGCAGGTCGAGCCCTTTGGCGGCCAGCTTGGCGCGCCCCTTCTCCACGGCGTCGCCCGTCTCCAGGGCAAAGCCGACCACCAGGCAGCCAGCAGGTCGCAGAGAGCGGGTCTCGGCCAGCACGTCGGGAGTCGGTTCCAGCCGCACTTCCGGGGGCCCGGCCGCCTTTTTGATCTTCTCCCGGACGGCCGTGGCGGGTGAAAAGTCGGCCACCGCCGCGGCCATGACCAGAAGGTCGGAGTCGGGCAGCGTGGTGGCCACCGCGTTCCTCATTTCGACCGCGGTCTCGACCCGGACTGTCTCCACGCCCTCGGGCGGCTCCAGCGCCGAGGGGCCAGAGATTAGCGTGACCTCTGCCCCGCGCCGCCACGCCGCCGCCGCCAGCTGGTACCCCATGCGGCCCGACGAGCGGTTGCCCAGGTAGCGGACCGGGTCGAGTGGCTCTCTGGTGGGTCCGGCCGTCACCAACACCCTTCGGCCCGAGAGGGGGGTCTCTCCCTCCAGCGCTCTACCCGCGTGAGCCGCGATCTTCTCGGGTTCGAGCATCCTCCCCGGCCCCTCACCCTCGCCCCACGCCAGCGGCCCCGCGGCCGGGCCCGCGATCCTGTAGCCGATCCCCCTCAGCCGCTCCAGGTTGGCTTGGGTCAGGGGGTGCTCGTACATGCCGTCGTTCATGGCCGGGGCCAGCACCACCGGCGCCCCGCTGACCAGCAAGACGGCGGACAGGAGGTCATCGGCCATGCCGGCCGCAGCCCGCGCCAGGAAGTCGGCGGTGGCCGGTGCCACCACCACCACGTCCGCCTCGCGAGCGAGGCGGACGTGGCGCAAGGGATCACCGGGGAGGTACGGATCGGCGTGCGCCCTGGTCCCGGTGAGCGCCTCAAAGGTGAGCGGGCGCACGAAGTCAAGCGCTCCCGGGGTGAGGACCGTCTCCACCCTGGCCCCCGCTTGGGCCATGAGCCGAGCCAACTGGACCGCTTTGTAAGCGGCTATCCCCCCGGTGACCCCGAGGAGGACGCACCGGCCGGCGAAGGGGCGGCGGGGAGCGGGGGCGGTCACCGGCAGGGCCTAGAACAGTTCTTCCCCCCGCCTGCGGTCGCTCAAATGGAAGTCGAGGTCGCCGCCCGCCACGAACTGCAGGGCGGTGGTGGTGAGCTTCTCCCGGTAGCCCGAGATCTCGGGGTCCTCCAAAAACTGGGCGCGGCGCAGTTCGTTCATGTGGCGGGCGTATTTGGCCGCCACTAGTACGCCCAGGTACTTGCTACCAGTCTGGCGAGCGACCTCGCCGGGGGTAAATACCCTCATCTCTGATCTCCTTTTGGGTGATGGTCGTGACAGTCAGGACTGCTCGGCCAGCCGCCTAATTTCGGCGCGGAGCCGGCTAACTTCCCCCTTGAGCCCCGCTGGACGCGCGCGGCCGGGGCGTCCGTCGAGGATGGCCTCTACATCGTCCACGGCGCGCTCCAGGTCGTCGTTCACGACCACCTGATCGAACTCCGCAGCCGCCTCCAACTCGGCGCAAGCCCGCTCTAGCCGGTGGAGCCGCGAATCCCTACCCTCGCTTCCCCGCCCCAGGAGCCGGTCCACCAGCACGCTGCCCGACGGGGGGAGGATAAACACCGCGACCGCGTCTGGCACCGCCGTTCGCAGCTGGCGGGCCCCCTGCACGTCGATGTCCAAGAGTAAGTGCTCCCCCTGCGCCCTGGCCTCTTCGAGTTCGCGGCGCGGGGTACCGTACAGCTGGCCGTGGACCTCGGCCCATTCCAGCAGTTCGCCCCGTTCCACCAGCTCAAGGAACTCCGACGGGGAGACGAAAGTGTAGTCCACCCCCTCTCGTTCACCCGGCCGCGGCGGCCTGGTGGTGACCGAAAGCGAAAAAGCGACGTCGCTCCTTCTCTCCCGCAGCTTCCGGGCAATGGTGGTCTTTCCCGCCCCGGAGGGGGCCGCCAAGATGAGCGGAAACGCCGCCCCTTCGGCCTCTCCGTACCCCGTCGTGCTTGGGATCATTATCCGCTGGAAGGTATACCGGGAGGCACCAGGCGGTCAACCCACCTCCGGTCCGCCTAGTGGGCTAGCCGCGCATACGGGATCCCCTTAGCCGCCCCTCTTCTCAGTTCAGGAAGTGCCAGCGGATTCCGAACACGGAGTGGGGTATGGGCGAGAAAGGCCGCCCCGGCAAGTCGGCTAACCCCCGTATGGCCAAGATGTTCTCCACCAGCACGAAGGCGCGCACGTCTACCACCCGAATCTGTACGAAGCCGCGCGTCCACACGTATGGCTCGGAGAGGGCGGTGAAGCCGGGCTCCGGGCCGGGTACCCGCATCTTCCCCCGCCCCGCCACCTCCAGCCGCACCGTGGGCTCCAGGTTGCCGGTATAGAATACGTCGTGAAACTCGAGGGCGGCGTTCCAATCGTACTCGGGCAAGTACGGCCGCTCCCCCCCGGGGGTCCAGCCGAGCACGCTAGCCGAGAGCCGGAGCGAGGGGGTGAACAGGGGGAGGTCGAGGTACGCCTCCACGCCGGTGACCGGCCCCGCCTCTAGCGGTGGCTCTACCCGGTCGAAGGTGAGCCCGAAGGGAAATGAGCTATCGGTTTGGTCGGCCAGCCAGCCACCCCCGACCCGGCCGCCCAGAAGTCGCAACTCGGCTCCCGCCCGCACCCCCCAGCCGGTCGACCCGGCCACCGGAAAAAAAATCACGGTGGTGTCGCGCGCCGTGGGGGTCACTTGCAGGAAACCGTCCTCCAGCAGCCGCAGGTCGTACCCCTGTAAGGTGTAGGTCGAGTCGCGGCTAAAGCCGATCCCCCGCGACCCGGCCGCCCCTTGGGCGAAGATAGAGACGAGCGGAAGGGGTGAAAGCCGTGCCCGGCCGGCGAGCCGCGCACCCCCCACCCCACCGGCGCGGGCAAAAGAGAGCTCTCCCGAGGCGTGGAGCCAGCCACCCCGGGATAAGCCCGCGCTGGCACCCGCCTCCAGCTCGGTGACCGGGTAGCCAGCCCCGCGCCGGTGCCCGCGCGCGCGCCCCTCGACCCAGAGGGCGTCGTGCCCGAGCCGGGCGCGCAGGGCGCCCTGCCAGCCGCGATCTGCGAGGCGGCCGAAGTCAGCGGCCGTAGAGCTGAGGCGGGTGGTGCCGAGGATCAGATCGGCGCGCAGGGGGCCGTCCGGCGGGGCGTAGCGGCCGCGTAGGATGAGGTCGGCCCGTTCGCCGCTCTCGGCCACGGCCTGGACGGTGTCAAAGTTGGCCGCGGGCTGTTCGTAACGGGAGCCGCGGTACTCGAGCCGGACCCCGAAGACGGAGTCCGGCGCCCAGGTCCAGCGCACGATACCGGTAGAGCCAGCGAACGGTTGGGCGCCCAGGGGCCCCTGGGTGTCGACCAGATCGTAAGCCACGAAGAGGGCGTGATCGTCGCCGAAGGGCCGGCCAAAGAGGGCGCGCAGCAGGCGGGTGTCAAAGTCTCCGGTGCCGATCTCGAGGCGGGAGTTGGGGCGCCGGTCCGTCGGCTGAAAGCTTTGCAACTCGAGGCGCACCTCCAAGGGCGTGACTTCGACTCGTAGGTGGTCCAGATCGGCGAGCGCCAGCCGCTGCAGGTCGGGGGTGGCGCTGGAGAGCGGATCTAGCTCGAAGCCGTCCAGAAATACCCGCACCCGTCCCCCCGCCCAACCGCCGGCCGCAACTCCGGCGGGCTGGCCGGGGTATCCGCCCCGCACTATCCGCAGCCCCGGGACACGGTCCAGCAGGTCCAGGAGCGAGAGGCCGTGAAAGCGGTCCAGGGCTTCCTGGTCCCACACCCACACTCCAAGCTCCCGGCCCGACGGCCCCGGCGAGCCGAAAGCGGGGAGCTGGGGGGCGGGCAGGAGTGAGTCGGGCGCAGGCTCGAGCTCGGGGTCGGGTAATGTGTCCTTGGGGAGCGCATCGGCCGGAATCTCAAAGACCGCGGTGTCGGGCGGAGCTGGTTCCGTGGTGTCGGGCGGTACGGGGTCTTGCGCCGCGAGGGGCAGCGCGAGCGAAAGGAGAGCCGTGGCTGCCCGGATACCCCCCCTGAGAGCCCCTTTCAATACGCCGCTGCGGATAACCACGAAGGCAGTGCCATCAAGGTGTCTTACCGCCGCTGCATGCGCGCCAGCACCCACTCCACGAAGAGCCGCGTGGGCGCCCCCGTGCTCCCCTTGATCTGGTACGAGAGCTTGCCATCACCGTAGGCAGTTCCCGCGATGTCGAGGTGGGCCCACGGGTAGTCGGTGAACTCGCGCAGGAACCAACCGGCGGTGATGGTGCCCGCGGCCCGGCCGCCCACGTTCTTGAGATCGGCGTAGTCGGACTTGAGCTGCTCCCTCTCCTCCCTCAGCATGGGCAGCCGCCACGCCCTTTCTCCCGCCGCCTCGCCCGCCCGCTCGACCTCCTCCAGCAGCGCGTCGTCGCTGCCCATCAGCCCGGAGGCGTGGTGCCCCAGGGCGATCACGCACGAGCCGGTGAGGGTGGCCGCGTCGATCACCGCCGCCGGCTTGAAGCGGCGGGCGTACGAGAGCGCGTCGGCCAGGATGAGCCGTCCCTCGGCGTCGGTGTTGATGACCTCCACCGTCTTACCCAGGTGGGTTTTGATCACGTCGCCGGGCTTGAGGGCCGACCCCGAGAGGAGATTCTCGCTGGAGGGGACGATAGCCACCACGTTGACCTCGAGCTTCAGTTCGCCGATGGCCCGCATGGCGCCGAACACGGCCGCTCCGCCGGACATGTCGAACTTCATCTCCTCCATGCCCTGGGCCGGTTTGATGGAGATGCCGCCGGCGTCGAAGGTCAGCCCCTTTCCGACCAGTACCAGAGGCTGCTCGCGGCGCTTGCCGCCTCGGTGCTCGAGCACTATCAACTTGGGCTCCTGGTCCGAGCCCAGGGATACCGCCAAGAGGGCGTGCATCCCCTCCCGCTCGAGCTCCCCACGCCCCAATACCGTGGCCTTCATGCCGTGCTCTTTGGCGATCCGCCGGGCGGTGTCGGCCAGGTAGCCCGGCGTGGCCACGTTGCCGGGAAGGTTCCCCAGGGTGCGCGCCAACGTCTCGCCCCTGGCCACGGCGGTCCCGGTGCTGACGCCGGCCTCGATCCGCTTCGCCTTTTCCCTCTCCTTTTCGAGAATGGTGTAAGCGGTGACGTGGAAGGGGGGTTCGTCGTCGGAATCGGGGTCGTATTCGGGTGGTTCCGAACGCATCTCGTCGAAGCGGTACGCTCCCAGCACGGCGCCCTCGGCGGTAGACTGTGCCGCCCGCTCAGGGTCGATCCCAGAGGCGCCCGTGCCAGCGTGGTGGAGGATCGAAGCCACGCTGGAGACACGTAACCGGGCGGCCTCCTTGACCGCCGTTCCAGCCGCCAGCCGCAGCCGTTCCGGGTCTAGCTCCGAGCGCTTGCCCAGACCGACCAGGAGAACCCGTTCGGCCCCGAGCTCCCCATCTTGCGGATAGAGCACGAGCGCCTCCCCCTGCTTGCCCCGGAAGTCGCCGCGCTCCAGCAGATGCGAAACACGCCCGCCCATCTTCTTGTCTACCTTGGCGGCCGGACCCGAGAGCCGGTCTCCGTCCTGGAACAGCTTGATGGCCAGGAGAGGGGTCGCGAACTCTGTGCAGTCCGCGCGCTTTACGGTCACTTTCATTTACATGCTCTCCACTATCTTCTGTCCAAATCCGGAGCACGACACCTTGGTGGCCCCCTCCATCAGCCGTTCGAAATCGTAAGTCACCGTCTTCTGGCCGATGGCCCCTTCGAGCCCCTTCACGATCAGAACGGCGGCCTCGTCCCAGCCCAGGTGGCGCAGCATCATCTCTCCCGACAGGATCACCGAGCCGGGGTTCACCTTGTCCTGGCCGGCGTACTTGGGCGCGGTACCGTGGGTGGCTTCGAAGATGGCGTGGCCGGTCACATAGTTGATGTTGGCACCGGGGGCGATGCCGATTCCCCCCACCTGCGCGGCGAGGGCGTCGGAGACGTAATCTCCGTTCAGATTCATGGTGGCGATCACGTCGTACTCGGCCGGCCGGGTAAGGATCTGCTGGAGGAAGGCGTCGGTGATCACGTCCTTGATGATGAGCCCCGCTCCCGGCTTACCCTCGGGGATCACGTGCCACGGCCCCCCGTCGAGCTTGTCGGCACCGTAAAATTCCCTCGCCACCCGGTAGCCCCAGTCCCGGAAGCTGCCCTCGGTGAACTTCATGATGTTCCCCTTGTGGACCAGCGTGACGCTCTCGCGGCGATTCTGGATCGCGTAGCCGATGGCGCTGTGCACCAGGCGCTCGGTCCCCAGGTAGCTGACCGGCTTGAAGCCCATCCCCACCTCGACCCCCGTTTCGCGCGCGGGTGCGCCAGTCTTTTCCAACTCCCGCTGCCACTGCCGGACCCTCTCCGCCGAGCCGAAGCGGATCTTGGCGAAGTGCCGGGGAAACTCTCTCTCCAGAAAGTCAAGGACCTCGCGGGCCTCGGGAGTACCGGCCGCGTACTCGACACCGGCGTAGATATCCTCGGTGTTTTCGCGAAAGATGACCATGTCTACCTCTGCCGGCTGCTTGACCGGCGAAGGCACGCCCTCGAACCAGCGCACCGGACGCACGCAGGCGTACAGGTCGAGCTCTTGGCGGAGCGCCACGTTGAGAGAGCGGATGCCCCCGCCCACCGGCGTGGTAAGCGGCCCCTTGAGGCCCACCCGGTACTCCCGGAAGGCGTCGAGGGTGGCCCCGGGCAGCCACTCCCCGGTTTCGTTGTACGCCTTTTCTCCGGCCAGGACCTCCAGCCAGGCGATCTCTCGCTCGCCGCCGTACGCCCTCTCGACCGCGGCCTCGAACACCGGCCGGGCCGCACTCCAGATGTCGGGCCCGGTGCCGTCGCCGACGATGTGGGGGATGATGGGGCGGCTGGGCACCTCGAGGCGCCCCCGCGAAAAGGTGATCGGTTCGCCGTTGGGGGGGGGCGTGGGAGTCCAAGTCATAGCGGTTCGTTCAACGGTCGCGGTCCACTTCCGGGGCGAGGGCGTGCCCGGTTGCGGGAAAAACGGGGGCCGGCCGCCAGAGCTCGTAACCAGGGAACGTATAGCAGCCGCCCTCCCTACCGTTCGTCGATCGGCTCCACTTTCCGGTCCTTCGGCCCGGTGTATTCGGCGCGCGGACGGATCAGCCGGTTGTCGGCGTACTGCTCGAACAGGTGGGCCGTCCACCCAGCCACGCGCGACATGGCGAAGATGGTGGTGAAGAAGTCCTGCTCGACGCCCAGCGTAGTGTAAACCGACGCCGAGAAGAAGTCCACGTTGGGGTAGATCGGCTTGCCCTGCTTCTCCATCTCCTCCCCCATCACCGTGCGGACTCGGTCGGAGAGGTCGAGCCACCTGGCGCCGCCGCTCTCTTGCATGATCTCCTTCGCCAGCTCGCGCAGCACTATGGCGCGGGGGTCGGTGGTCTTATACACCCGGTGGCCGAAGCCCATCACGCGCTTGTCGCTCCCCAGCGCCTCGCGGACCCACTCCCGGGGTTCCTGGCCGCTGGCGTCGATCTCCTTGAGCATATCCATGACGCGGGAGTTGGCGCCGCCGTGAGCGGGACCCTTGAGAGTGCCGATAGCGGAGGTAACGGCCGAATACATATCGGCGACCGTGCCCGCAGTGACCCGCGCCGAAAAAGTAGAGGCGTTCATGCCGTGTTCGGCGTGCAGCACCAGAGCCGCGTCCATGGTGCGCACCCGCAAGTCGCTCGCTTCCTCTCCGTTCAGCATGTAGAGGAAGTTGCCGGCCGTGCCGAGCCCGTCCTTGGGCGCCACCGGTTCCTCACCGCGCCGGATACGGGCGTAGGCGGCGATTATGGTGGGGATCTTGGCGGTTATGCGCAGGGCCATCCGCCTGAGCGCTTGCTCATCCAAAGACTCGGACTCGGCGTCGTACATGGCCAGGGCCGAGACCCCGGTGCGCAGCGCGGCCATGGGGTGGGCGTCGTCCGGAAAGCCCCTCAGGAGGTCCGTGAGCCCGTCCGGGATAGAGCGCTCGGCCGCGAGGGCCTGCAGTAACTCAGCGAGCTGGGAACGATCGGGCAAATCGCCGTGCCAGAGGAGGTGGATCACCTCTTCAAAAGTCGTGTGGCGCGCCAGGTCCTCGATTTCGTACCCCCGGTAGACCAGCTCGCCGGCCTGCCCGTCGATGTAGCAGATCTTGCTCTCCCCGATAACCACTCCCTCGAGCCCGCGATTCGACATGTCCGGTTCCCCTGAGCTGTTGAAAGAAATGGAAGATAAAATCCGAGTCGACCGCCGCACCTTCCGTACCGGCCCGGGTCCCGGAATGGTAGCGGACGCGCTCCTGCAGTGCAAGCCGCGGGCGCTGTTCCGCCGGGGAAATGGGGGATACCTTGCGCGTTCGTGGCCACCCAAACTGACGGAGAGATCGTCCGGCTCGTCCTCTCGGGCGAGCGGGAGGCGTACGGCGTGCTGGTGGCTCGCTACCAGGCGGTCCTATACCGGCACGCCGTGGGCATGGTGCGCTCGCCGGACACGGCCGAGGACATGGTCCAGGAGAGCTTCGTGCGCGGCTTCCGCGAACTGAGGCGCTGCCGCGAGCCGGACCGTTTCGGGTCCTGGATCTTCCGTGTTCTTCGTAACCGTTGCCTGGACTACCTCAAGGACAAGCGAAGAAGGAACGTCTCTCTCGAGGAAGAGCTTACGGCTACCGCTAACCCGCCCGCGGCCGAGGGAGTGTTGGAAAGGGAGCGCATCCACCGCGCCCTGCACAACCTGCCTCCCGACCAGCGCGAGGCTTTCCTGCTCAAGCACGTCGAGGGGTACGGCTACCAGGAGATGTCTGGTCTGCTGGGGGCCTCGGTGAGCGCCCTCAAAATGCGCGTGATGCGGGCCCGCGAAGCGCTGCGGGAGGCCCTGTCCGAGTAGTGCCGGGGAGGGGACTCGAACCCCTAAGGGCTTGCGCCCGGCGGATTTTGAGTCCGCTGCGTTTGCCATTTCGCCACCTGGGCAGGGCACGGAATTTAGCGGTGAGCCGGGCCTTATTCCAGTGCTTTGGGCTTGCCGAGAATGGTCTGCAGCAAGACAGCGTTTCGCAGTTGATCCCGCCCGACCAGAACTGGTCTGCGCAGTCGCCTCTCAGAGGACACGACAGGCGCAACAGTGTGCTGGACTTTCTGGTGAAACGCTACGTGGCGCGCGCGCGGCTCGGGGACAGTCTCCATCGAGACGACGATGGGCTCCTCGCGGCGCGGCAGCTCTTCCAGAGAATCTGCTTCTTCGAACGTGCGCCAACGCCTGTCAACGTCGACATCCTCGCGGACGAATTCTTCGTCGTCAGGCGTTTCTTCCGACTCTACATCAGGCGCCGGCGCTGGTTGCGGTGCGGGCCGCGGGCGCGGCTGACCGGTGAGGACTTCCCACAACTCGTCGGGCAGCATTGTTGCGGCGGACGCGTCTTCGGTTTGCCTCCGTGCAGGCGGAGTCGGCAACTGCGCACGCTGCTGTGTGGTGGGCGGCCGCATCTCGGCCGGAGGCTGCTGCTGCGGAGGAGGCCTCTGCTGCTTGCGGCGAATCTGCTCGATGATGGGACCCAACACGAAGACGAGCGCAAAGATGATGAAGCCGAAAAGATCATCCATGGCAGTCAGCCCACGTCGTCGAGCGCGCGCCCTTCATGCGTCAGGCTGGCTCGGAGCGCGACGAGCCGTCATCCCCACCGGCAATCGCATTTCTCATGTGTGTGTCTGCAGACATGTTCTGCCAGCGAGCGTAATCCATTACCCCCAGGTTGCCGGAACGAAAGGCTTCGGATAGGGCCAGGGGTACCTGCGCTTCGGCGCGTACGACTTCCGCGCGCATCTCCTGCACGCGTGCTTTCATTTCCTGCTCCTGTGCTACGGCCATTGCGCGGCGCTCCTCGGCCTTGGCCTGAGCAATGCGCTTGTCGGCCTCCGCCTGGTCAGTCTGCAGCTCGGCGCCGATGTTCTTGCCCACGTCGACGTCTGCGATGTCGATGGAGAGAATCTCGAACGCGGTTCCCGCATCGAGCCCCTTGGCCAGCACGGTCTTGGAAATATTGTCGGGATTCGAGAGTACCGCCTTGTGTGATTCCGACGAGCCGATGGTCGAAACAATGCCTTCTCCGACGCGCGCCAGAATCGTGTCTTCGCCCGCGCCACCAACCAGTCGATTGATGTTGGCGCGAATGGTGACACGCGCCGTAGCAATCAACTGAATGCCGTCCTTGGCCATGGCCGCAACGCGCGGCGTATCGATGACCTTGGGATTGACTGAAACTTTGACCGCCTCGAGCACATCGCGTCCGGCCAGGTCAATGGCGGCGGCCTGTTCGAAACTGAGGCCGAGGTTGGCCTTGTCAGCGCTGATCAAGGCACGCACAACACGGTCAACGTGGCCGCCGGCCAGATAGTGCGTCTCAAGTTGCCGCGTGCTCAGGCCGAGCCCGGCCCGCACCGCAGTGATCAAGGGCCGCACCACGTTTTGAGGTGTGACCTTGCGCAAACGCATGCCGATCAGGTCGAAAATGCCAACCGGGACGCCGGCTGAAACTGCTTCGATCCAGAGGCGTACGGGCACGGCCCACAGCATGAACAGCAGGAAGAGCACCAGGATCGCGACGAGGATGGGCGCGCCCAGCAACAGGTTCTCCATCGACTAGCTCACTTTTGTTGAAGGAGTGGTTCGAATCAGGCCACGGTTTTCTTTACGATATGTCGATAGCCCTCCGAGCGCACAACTTTGACGCTGCTACCTGCGCTGATCCATTCGCCATCGGTTACGACGTCGAGCCGCTCTTCGCCAAACTGGGCGGCACCGGAGGGGCGGAGATCCGTCAGTGCGATGCCGGTCGAACCGACCAGTTCCGGACGTGTGGCAGCGCTGATGTACCCTGTTTCCCGGTTGAACACTTCGCCCAGCACGAGGCCCGACCTGGTGAACCGTCCGCTCTTGGGCAAGGTGCGCAGAATCGCCCAGGCACCAACCAGCACTACCAGGATCGCAATCGAAAGTATGGCTCCAGCCATGCCGTAATCCGCAGGGGTTGAAAGAGAGC
>JBOHRN010000051.1:0-1759 GCA_050732775.1 Longimicrobiaceae bacterium
GCCGCTAC
This sequence comes from Longimicrobiaceae bacterium, assembly GCA_050732775.1. Taxonomy (GTDB): domain Bacteria; phylum Gemmatimonadota; class Gemmatimonadetes; order Longimicrobiales; family Longimicrobiaceae; genus JBOHRN01. The sequence goes on from JBOHRN010000051.1 coordinate 9, forward strand.
CACGGCAGCCAGCGAGCCCAATCTCTCCTCGACGCTGATCACCGGCAAGGCACCTGTGTGCCCGCCATGCCGTCGAGCGCCTATCGACACCCGACTCCGACTCGCAATACGATCCTCTACGGCCGGCCAAGACCCCGATAGCTCGCCGTCACCGCCCCGCTCCTACCTCCCTGAAGCCACGATCCCGCGCCAGCCGACCGTCGTCACCAATCGGGATAGGCCCGGGTGAGCGATGCTCACCCGGGACCCCCCACAGAGCCGGACGTGCAGATTTCCCGCATCCGGCTCCTCGGTCACACGGGTTCGCTGCGCGAGATCAGACGGAGTGGACGATCCGGGGCCGTGGAAGGCGATAGACCCGCAGGAGCTGCTTGTAGCGCTCCCACGGCATCGACGCCTTCTGCGACCGCCGGTTCAGCCACGCCCGCCATGTGCGCGTGACCTGCCGCCGGTAGTTGTCCAACGCGCGGTAGTTGCCGGTGATGCCGTAGTAGGCATAGTGCCCAAGCAGCCGCTGCGAGAGCCGGCGATGCTGCCAGGCCACCGACGCGTGCCGGTAGCGGCGACACCACTGCTGCGTTCGATTCAACGACCGGGTGAATCGGCTGGTGGCTGTCTTGCGCTGCAGCACCCAGGAGCCTTGCTTGCGTCCCTTCCTCCACAAGTGCGTAAACCCGAGAAACGAAAAGGTCCCCGGACGTTCGGCCCGAGACCCTCCGCTCCCCCACGGCGGCCGTCGGAAAGGCACCAGCCGTGTCTTCTCCGGGTGAAGACGCAGGCCGAAGCGCTCGAGCCGCTTCGGCAGTACGTCGGCCACCCGGTGGGCGTCGTGCTCGTCGGCGAAGACAATCACAAAATCGTCTGCGTACCGCACCAGCACCGCGCGCCCACGAAGCCGCGGCTTGACCTCTTCCTCAAACCACCGGTCCACCACTTCATGCAGATAGAGATTGGCCAGCAAGGGCGAGATGACGCCGCCCTGCGGCGTCCCCGTCTCCGGGTGGAGCACGCGCCCCGCTTCCATCACACCCGCCCGCAGCCACTTGCCGATTGCTCGGCGGATCACACCGTCGCGCACCCTCTTGGCGAGAAACGACCGTAGATGGCCGTGGTCCAGCTCATCGAAGAAGCTCTGGATGTCGACCTCCAACACCCACCCACCACCCATCCCCGTCAACTCCCGCCGGAGAACACCCAGCGCGTCGTGCGCCGAGCGACCAGGCCGAAAGCCGTACGAGCAGTCCAAGAAGTGCTCCTCGTAAATCGCCTCCAGCACCATCGCCACGGCGCGCTGCAGCACCTTGTCCTCAAAGGTGGGAATCCCGATCGGGCGGGTCTGCGACCCGCTGCCCTTGGGAATATGAGCCCGCAGAACCGGCGGCGCCTTGTAGAGGCCCGACTTGAAGCGCTCGAGAAGCGACCGGAGGTTGCCCGCCAGGTTCTCCTCATACTGCTTCGCCGTCTGGCCGTCTACACCTGCCGCACCGTCCTTGCGGGTCCGGGAATAGGCCTCCATCAGCCAAAACTCGTCGATGTAGTGAGCCAGCGAAAGAAACGACCGCTCCGGGTCTTCCCTCGCCAAGTGCGCTATCCGTCGAAGTCGCGTTGAGATGCTCCCGAGATTCGGTGATCCCGACATCTTTCCCCTCATACGGTTCCGTGTACCGGAGCCCCCTTCCCTCCACCGGGTCCCATCGGGTCGGTTCCCCGGCTTCCTCGGTACTACGAGGCTCTCTGACTTCCTGCCGCCC
>JBOHRN010000052.1:0-4584 GCA_050732775.1 Longimicrobiaceae bacterium
GGGGTGCTCACCTCCAGGAAAACCGCGTCCTCCAGCGCCTCCATGCGGTGGATGTCGCCCGGGTTTACGGTGAGCGCGCTACCCGGTTCCATCTCGTGATCGGTGCCGTTCAGGTGAAAGCGCACCCGCCCGGAGTGGAGGTAGAGGGTCTCCTGTTTACGCTCGTGTTTCTGCAGTGACAGAGTGTGACCCGCCTTGACCTCCAGCAACTTGCCCGCGTAGCCCTCTTCGTGCGCGTACCAGATCTCCCTGCCCCACGGTTTGGAGACCATTTTGGGAAGGTGAAAAGGGCCGGGGCCCGCTGCGAACTCTGTTTTATTCATGATCTCTCAAACGGTGTTGGCTCATTTTCTTTCCGGAACCACTCCACGAAGTGGGGGATGCCCTCCTCCACCGGCGTGGAGGGCCGGTAGTCCAGCAATCGCTCCGCCTTCTCCACATTGGCCCAGGTCCTGCGCACGTCGCCGGGCTGGCTACGAAGACGCTCGATGACCGGTTCCACGGTCATGGCCCCCGACAGCAGTTCGATCAGCCGGTCGAGCCGGGTGGTCCGGCTCTCCCCCAGGTTGACGATCTCGAAGCAGGGATCGGGCCGGGCGGTGTACTCGAGCGCTGCCTCGACGCCGTCTATGATGTCGTCGATGTAGGTGTAGTCGCGCTCCGTAGAGCCGTCTCCGTACACCGGGATGGGTCGCCCCTCGCTCATCAGCCGGGCGAACTTGTGGATGGCCAGGTCGGGACGCTGTCGCGCTCCGTAGACCGTGAAGAATCGCAGACAGAGGATAGACAGTCCGTACAGGTGGTGGTAGCTGTGGCAGAGGAGCTCTCCACCCCGCTTGGTGGCGGCGTACGGGGAGATCGGCTCCCGTACTGGGTCGTCCTCGGAGAACGGTACCTTGCGGTTGTTGCCGTACACGCTGGAGCTGGAGCCGAAGATAAAGCGGCTGACTCCAAGCCGGCGCGCCAGCTCCAGCAGGGAAGCGGTCCCGTCGAGATTTACCGAAGTGTACCCCAGGGGGTCCCGGATGGAGGGACGCACGCCGGCGCGGGCCGCCAGGTGGACAATAGTGTCTATACCTCCGGCTCCGGCCGCTTGCAACGCCGCCTCTACCCGGGCCAGGTCGCGTATATCGGCCTCCACCAGCCGGAAGTTCTCCCGGAGCGCGAGTCCGGCGAGGTTCTTTCGTTTGACCTCCACGGGGTAGAACGGATCGAAGTTGTCGAGGGCGATGACGGAGACGCCCCGGCCCGCCAGCCGCTCGCACAGGTGGCTGCCGATGAAGCCCGCGCCCCCGGTGATCAGGACGGTCACCGCGAACCGCCCTCGGCCGCCAGCACGCGGGCGCGCGCGCCGCCTTGCTCGACCAGTGTCCGGAAGTACGGGATGGTCCGTTCCAGGCCCTCGTCCAGCTCCACCACCGGTTGCCACCCGAGCACATCGCGAGCGCGGGTTATGTCGGGTCGGCGAACCCTAGGATCGTCCTCGGGAAGGGGCAGCCGCTCGATCGGTGCACTCCCGCCAGTCTTTTTCAGTACTTTTTTTGCCAGCTCTGCTACGGTGAACTCGCCGGGGTTGCCGAGGTTCAGCGGCTCCACGTAGTCCGACATGAAGAGTCGGTAAACGCCCTCGATCAGGTCGTCCAAGTAGGTGAAAGAGCGGGTCTGAGAGCCGGTCCCGTATACGGTCAGAGGTTCGCCGCGGAGCGCCTGCACGATAAAGTTGGAGACCACCCGGCCGTCCGCCGGGCGCATCCTGGGCCCGTAGGTGTTGAAGATTCGGGCTATACGGGTAGGCAGGCCGTGGTAGCGGTGGTACGCCATGGTGATCGCCTCGGCGAAGCGTTTGGCCTCGTCGTACACCCCCCTCGGCCCCACCGGGTTGACGTGTCCCCAGTACTCCTCGGGTTGAGGGTGGACTTGCGGGTCGCCGTAAACCTCGGAGGTGGAGGCGAGCAGGAAACGGGCCCCCTTCGCCTTGGCCAGGCCCAGCGCCTTGTGGGTTCCCAGCGAACCCACCTTGAGGGTGGGGATGGGTAGGTCGAGGTAATCCGCCGGACTGGCCGGACTGGCGAAGTGGAGCACGCCGTCGAGCTCGCCCTCCAGATAGATAAAGTTGGTGATGTCGTGCTCCACGAAAGAGAAGCGCCGCTCCCGCAACAGGTGGGCCAGGTTGTCCGGGATTCCGGTGCTGAAGTTGTCTATCCCCACCACGGAGTGGCCCTCGGCGAGGAAGCGGTCGCACAGGTGGGAGCCCAGAAAACCGGCGGCTCCCGTGACCAGCACCTTCACGAAAGGATACGCGCCGGCCGGGAGCCGCGGGCGCCCACCGGCCGGCGCCCGACGGAGTTGTACTCGAACCCCTCCTTCTCCATGCGGCCGGGGTCCCAGAGGTTGCGGCCGTCGAAGACAACCGGCTGGGCGAGCGCCTCCCGGACGCGGGCGAAGTCCGGGTGCCGGTACGGCTGCCACTCGGTCAGGATGACCAAGGCGTCGGCGCCGGCCAGGCAGTCGTAGTTGTGCTCGCAGAGCTCGAGCGAGCCGTCCGCGAGCAGGTCGGCAAAGTGGCGCCCGGCCTCGTCTTTCGATTCTGGGTCGTGGGCGCGCACGCGGGCGCCGCGCTCGACCAGGCCCCGTACTACGGTAAGGGAGGGGGCCTCGCGCATATCGTCGGTCTCGGGCTTGAAGGCCAGCCCCCACACCGCGAAGGCGCGCCCGGAGAGATCGTCTCCGAAACGGTCAGTGAAGCGCTCGAGCAGGATGCGCTTCTGGTTTTCGTTGACCCGTTCGACACCCACCAGGATCGAGGGATCGACGCCGTTTTCACCGAGCGTTCGGATCAGCGCCTTGACGTCCTTGGGGAAACACGAACCGCCGTACCCCACACCGGCGAAGAGAAAGGCGGGGCCGATGCGCCCGTCCGTCCCTACTCCCAGCCGGACGCTGGCGACATCGCCCCCCGCTCGTTCGCACAGCCCGGCGATAGTGTTCATCAAGGAGATACGGGTGGCCAGCATGGCATTGGCCGCGTATTTGGTGATCTCGGCCGAGGCGACGTCCATGTGCAGGATCGGATTTCCCGAACGCACGAAAGGGGCGTACAGCTCGTCCAACTTCTCCCGGGCGTACTCGCTCTCGCTACCCACTATCACCCGGTCGGGCTTCATGAAGTCCTGGACCGCCGCGCCCTCCTTGAGGAACTCGGGGTTGGAGCAAACGTGGAAAGGGCGGCTGGTGTATTGGGAGATGGTGGCGCGAATCTTCTCGGCGGTCCCCACGGGTACCGTGCTCTTGGTTACAACCACTTTTTCGGGGCCGGTTTCCGGTAGATGGTTGCCGATGGTCTCGGCGACCTCCAGCACGTGTCGGAGGTCGGCGGAGCCGTCCTCGCCGGGCGGCGTGCCCACGGCGATGACGATGACCTCGGCGCCCGCGATCGCCCCGCCGATGCCGGTGGTGAAAGACAGCCGGCCCTCGGCCAGGTTGCGTTCGACCAGCTGCTCCAACCCCGGCTCGTAGATGGGGACTTCTCCACGGACCAGCCGGTCGATCTTGTCGCTGTCGCTGTCGGCGCAGACTACGTCGTTACCGCTCTCGGCCAGGCCGGCTCCCACGACCAGCCCGACGTAACCGCTGCCGATAACCAGTATATGCACGAGAAGCAAGAGTAAGTGGTATATTCCTGGGTCCCGGGAAGGGCCCTCCGCCCAAGTCCCGGTGGATAATAACGGTTGGCCGGATGGACCTCAACCGACGGAATCGATTAGGAACTTTCCCACCGGAGGCAAGGTATTTGCCCGCAGCGGCTCGGCCATTGAGCGAGACGGTAAAAGGGGTTATGTTTACTCTTTGATGGCTCTATTGGAGTTAACGTCGAATATGCACCGTTCACTTTTTCTCGTGCTGCTCGCGTCTCTGGGTGCGCTTTCCCCAGAGAGCGGGGTCGCGCAGTCTCCCTCCAGCGGAGAGGTCATCCTGCGGCCGGGCGACGTGGTCAAGGTGACCATCTGGCGGGAAGAAGATCTGAGCGGGGACTTTCCGGTCAACCAATCGGGCACCGTCACACTGCCCCTGCTCGGCGAGGTCAACGCAGTGGACCGCGACTTCTCCGACCTTCGCGATGAACTCCTGGGGGAGTATGCAAAGCAGCTCCGCAACCCCTCGATCACCATCGTCCCGCTCCGGCGCATCCACGTTCTGGGAGAGGTCAACGAGCCGGGTCTGTACACCGTGGACCCGACGGTGAGCTTGGCCGGCGCGGTGGCGGTGGCAGGGGGCGCCAACCCAAGCGGAAATCTGCGCAACATCCAGATTATCCGGGATGGGCAGGTCATTCAGGAAGGCCTTTCGTCCACGGCGACGCTGGCCGGAATCGACGTACGCTCCGGAGACCAGGTCATCGTGGGGCGCCGCAGCTGGTTCGACCGGAACAGCACCTTCATCGTCAGCGCCCTGCTGTCGCTGACAGGGATCATTAGCTCGATCATCATCGCCACCAACCGGTGAGCTCGATCCCCGCCCTTTAAAGCCTAGCGAATGTCCTACCCCCCGAACGCGCCGGCCGATTTCGTCCCAGACCAGGACGAG
>JBOHRN010000053.1:0-1561 GCA_050732775.1 Longimicrobiaceae bacterium
GTAGCGGTTCCCGCCAGGCGGATTCCGGCAGAATGTGAGGCGATCACGTCGGAGATGCTGCCGTTGGTGGAGCTGACGGCCGAGGAGATTGGGCGCATTGTGGAGGCGGTCCCCGGGGGTGTGAGCAATGTGCAGGACATCTATCCCTTGGCGCCGTTGCAAGAGGGGATTCTATTCCACCATCTGATGGGGGATGAAGGTGATGTATATCTGACCCCCGCGCTGTTGAGTTTTGACAGCCGTGTGCGTGCGGACAGATTTGTGGCGGCGCTTCAGGGTGTCGTCGATCGTCACGACATCTTGCGTACGGCGGTGCTGTGGGAGGGGTTGAGCGAGCCGGTGCAGGTGGTGTGGCGTCACGCGTCTCTGGTGGTGGAGGAGGTGACGCTGGATGGGGGAGGAGGGGATGTAGCGGAGCAGCTGCGCAGGCGCTTCGATCCGCGCCACTACCGGTTCGATGTGCGCCAAGCGCCCCTGATGCAGGTATTTCTCGCAGAGGATGCGGCCAATGGTCGCTGGGTGCTGCTGTGGCTGCTGCATCATCTGGTGGGCGACCACACGACGTTGGAGGTGATGCAGCAGGAGGTGCAGGCCCATCTTTTGGGTCAGGAGGATGAGCTTCCGGAGCCGTTGCCGTTTCGCAACTTTGTGGCACAGGCACGGCTGGGTGTCTCCCGTGAAGAGCATGAGGCATTTTTTACGGAGCTGTTGGGTGACATCGAGGAGGCGACGACGCCGTTCGGGCTATCCGATGTCCGGGGTGACGGTTCCGAGGTCACGGAAGCCTGGCGTAGGGTAGACGCTTCGCTGGCCAGACGGCTGCGTGCGCAAGCACGAGCGCTGGGTGTCAGTGCTGCGAGCCTGTGTCACCTGGCCTTTGCGCAGGTGTTGGCCCGGGTGTCAGGGCGCGAGGACGTGGTGTTTGGCACGGTGTTGCTGGGGCGCATGCAGGGGGGTGCAGGGGCTGACTGGGTGCCGGGTCTCTTCATCAATACCTTGCCGGTGCGCATCCGGGTGGGTGAGGCTGGGGCAGCAGAGAGTGTACGCCGGGTGCATGTGCAGCTGGCCCGGCTGTTGCGCCACGAGCATGCCTCGCTGGCATTGGCCCAGCGCTGTAGCGGGGTGGCGGCGCCGGCGCCTTTGTTCAGCGCGCTGCTGAACTACCGCCATAGCGAGAGAGCGGGTGAAGCCCTCACGGGGGAGGCAGTGGAGGCGTGGGAAGGGGTCCAGTATCTGGGGGGCTCAGAGCGGACCAACTACCCGTTCGGTCTGTCGGTGGACGATTTAGGCGAAGGGTTTTCCCTGAATGCGCAGGTTGCACGGCCAGTAGATCCGGAGTGTATCTGCAGCTACATGCACACCGCCTTGGAGGCTCTGGTGGAGGCCCTGGAGCGTGCTCCGGCCACACCGGTACGCTGCCTGGACGTGCTGCCTGAGTCCGAGCGTCGTCGGCTGTTGGTGGAGTGGAATGCGACGGCGGCGGAGTATCCGCGCGAGGCGTGTGTGCACGAGCTGTTTGAGGCGCAGGCGGCGCAGCGGCCGGACGCGATAGCGGTGGTGT
>JBOHRN010000054.1:0-4406 GCA_050732775.1 Longimicrobiaceae bacterium
CTCCACTGCCCGCAGCCAGGTCGCGACGGCTCAGAAGGTGATCACCTCGTATCCCTCCGCGACCCGGGCCCGGAGGCTCGGGTGCCCCTCGAACTCGGACAGGTACCGTACCCCCGCCGCACGCACCTCCTCCCGGACGCCGAACGCACCGGCGCAGAACTCGCACGCTCCGGCGACCTTGTCCTTGATCTTCTCGAACTGTCCGCGGAGCTTGTTGTCCTCCTTGGCGAGCTCACGGACCCACTGTACGCCCGCGCCGTCGAAGACGAGCTCCACCTCGTCGCCCGCCTCCTTCGCCTCCTTTACCAGCGAGAGCGCGTTGGTGACGCGTCCGAGATCGCCGTGGGTTTCCACGTCCGCCAGCAATACCACCGAGATCTTTGCCATCTGTGTTCTCCGGTTTCGAGTCGTTCTGATTGCCCAAACACCCAATATCCCAGTGCGGTACCTGGTTCCCGCCCGTCCGCGTCGATCTCGCTGGTGAGGACCTCCGGTTTCTTCTTCTCCCGCCCCACCTTCTTGAGGAACTCGTTGCGGCAGATGGTGAAGAGCCAGGAGCGGCACTCGGTGCCCGACTCGTAGGCGCGCCAGGACTGGTACGCGCGCATGAACGTCTCCTGCAGCACGTCGTCCGCTTCGCTGCGACGTCCCTGGCAGAGCCGCAGCGCGAAGCGGTACACCGCGTCCATGTGCGGGAGCGCCTCGTCCGCAAAGCCACGTTTGAAGCCAGCTTTCCGTTGGGAGGTGGAATCGAGATCTCTCTTGCCATGCTTGAAGAATCGCATACTCTGCATTACTCTGCATCGAGAGATCGAGGCCCGCCCGCCGGCTCCCGGAATGCACGTCTCACGCGGGCGAGCCCCACCGTCTCCACCCCCTTGTCCTGCCAATATCGCTTCACCGCCGCAGTTCCCGGTAGGGGCCTCTCGCATACGGCGGGAACCGCAGGGCACCGAGGGAGATTTCATCAGCGACACCCCCCTTCCTCCCACTCCGAAGTGACGATGACCACACGCTCCTGGACCATGCCAATCCTGCGCGTCGGGATGGGCGTATTCCTCGCCCTCTGGGGCCTCGACAAGTTGGTCGCCACCGAGGGGTCGCAGCGGATCTTCTCGGGCTTCTACTCCATCGACTCGGGACCCACGCTCGTGCAGGTCGCGGGGGTCGCCGAGCTACTGTTGGGCCTGGCGCTGGCGGTGGGGCTGCTCCGGGTCTTCACCGCGTGGTTGGCGCTGGTCGCGAACCTGATCTCGACCGGCGCGAGCTGGAAGCAGATCCTCGACCCCTGGGGGCTCTTCGGCCTCACCGACGGGGGCACGCACCTCTTCCTCGCCTCCATCGTCATCATGGCCGTCTCGGTCGTGCTCGTGCTCAACGCCCGCGACGATACGGCCACGCTCGACCGGCGTCTGGGCATCTCGCCGCGGCGGTAGGCCGCGCCTTGCTCCCCCGGCCCCACTCGCGGCGGTCCCTTCCTGATCTCGCGATCCTCCCGCGGTGGGGGAACCCCTGCCGACTGGACCGGTCGGCAGGGATTCGCGCATCGGGTCGACGCCGCCCGGCTACGGCCGACGGAGTGGAAGCGGCAGCATTGTCTCCCCCCAATGCAGGGCCAGCAGCGCCGAGTCGGCCTCGGCGTATGGAAAGTAGAAGGCTAGCGACTCCATGTGGCGCGCGGTCTCGGCGATCCGATCCGCGCTCCACGCGGGGCGAGCCCACGGTGAACCGCTACGCCGCCGCCGGATGGCCCGCCAGGCGATGATACGACCAGGCGGCGATCAGGCCGAAGAGGACGTGCGCGACGATGCTCACCCAGTTGCGCGCCATGGCGAACCAGGGGAAGAGAGCGGTGAACCCGTAGAAGTTCACCAGGTAGAGCCCGAACCCGAAGGCGGCCCCGACGGCGAGCGCCTTACCAAGGCTCCTCCGGGCGATGAGCAACGCCAGGATGATCGCGAAGAGGATGGAGAGGACGAAGTGCACCACCATCGCCACCATCAGGATCCCGAGGTCGAAGGTGGCCGGCGGTGGGAGCACGTCCTGCCCCAGCACGATGGCGGCGATCATCCGGGGCGGCGCCCACGCGCTGTCGCCCAGGAAGATGGGCACCATCATCATCTCCAGGATCATGAAGACCGCCCCCGCGATGACGCCGGACCAGAGCGCGGCGCGCCAGTCCACGTTAGTCGCGTGCGAATGCTGTGAAACCGAGATCTTGGCCATGGTCTCCTCCCGTTGGGGGTGATGGGGTCCGGCTCGCGGCCCCATTTCCAAAGGCAGGAATGGGCGGTGCGGTTCCCGGCCGGGAACCGGATCAGCCGGTCGCGTGCTCGACTTCGGCACCACGGTACGCCTGCGGCATTAAGGTGATGCACGCTGGAAGGGATTCGGCCCCGGGGCGCCCAGGTAGGCACGCCCAAGCCCCTTGACCTTGAAGCTGACTTCAAGGTTATCTTGCAGAGTGAGGAGGTGAACCCATGCCGATGACCATCGGAGAGCTCGCGACGCTTGCTGGAGTCCCCGCACCCACGGTGCGCTACTACGAGCGGCGTGGGCTTATCGCGGAGGCGCCCCGCACTCGGTCGGGGTACCGCCAGTACGGCCCGGAGACGGCCGAGCGTCTGCACTTCATCAGAAACGCGCGGGAGCTCGGCTTCTCCCTTGAGGAGGTCCGGGAGCTGCTGGATCTACGCGTGGACGATTCCGCGGCTTGCCGTGCCGTAGAGGCCAGGACCCGCGACAAGATCGTGCAGGTGCGAACGAAGATCGACGATCTCAACCGCCTGGAGCAAGTCCTTGAGCGGCTTGTGGCCTCGTGTCAGGTGCGGGCGCCCACGTCCGAGTGCCCGATCCTGGATGCCCTCGCCGAGCGGGCGGCCGATGCGTAGAACGCTTCTGGCGAGTCTAGGGGGAATCGGCGCCGGATTCCTCGGCGCCCTCTGCTGTTCGGGGCCGCTGATCTTCGTCACTTTTGGCGTGGGGGCGGGACTCGCCGGCACCTTCGAGCCCCTGCGCCCCCTCTTCGGCGTGCTCATGGTGGCACTGCTAGCGCTCGGCTTTTACACCGTCTACGGCCACCGCTTCTTCACTGCGGAGCGCGGCGTCCGCATTCCCGGAGCGGTGTGCGCCGTACCCCGGAGCCGCACCCGAGACCAGGTGATCCTCTGGACGGCTGCGATTCTCGCGCTCGTCTTCTGGACGTTCCCAACTTGGTCCATCTGGCTGACCTGACATGGAGTAGATCTATGAAACGCATCCTTCCGATCCTGGTCGTCGCAGTCGCTGCGGGAGTTCTCACAGTCACGGACCCTCTCACCGCCCCTGCTGTTTCGGCCCGGGCCGTCGCTCCAGCTGCGGAGTTGGCGCGGGTCGCACTTCAGGTGGAGGGGATGACCTGCGGCGGGTGCGCACTCAGCACGCGCATCGTGCTGAAGCGCCTCGACGGCGTGAAGGAGGCGGAGGTCAGCTACGAGCAGAAGCGGGCGATCGTCACGTACGACCCTGACAAGGTCACGCCCGAGCGGATGATCGCGGCGCTGAAGGACAAGCTCGGTTACGCAGCCAAGATCATCGATCAGGGCGTGCGATGAAGCTGGAGCTCGCCTTCGAGGGGATGACCTGTCTGGACTGCGCGCGCAGGCTTGAGCAGGCGCTGGCGCTCATACCAGGCGTGCGGAGCGCGGAGGTGAGTTATGCGACACAGCGTGGCACCGTGATCGCCGGGGGTGGGGTTCGTCCAGATGATGTGTTGCCCGTGGTCGAAGAGGCCGGCTACCGCGCAGAGATCATCCGGGGCGCCGAATCCGGCCACTCCAAGCAGCGTCCTGCAGCCGCGGCATCGACCCAAGCCAACGGCTTCGACTACGACTTGGTGATTATCGGCAGCGGAGGTGCCGGCATGGCGGCCGCCATCCGTGCCTCCGAGCTTGGTCGGACCGCCGCCGTGGTCGAGGGGGCGGAGGTGGTCGGTGGGACGTGTGTGAACATCGGATGCATTCCGTCGAAGCACCTGATCGAGGCGGCCCACCACTACCACACCGCCAGCTCCGCCTTTCCAGGCATCCAGCCGTGCGAGCCTCGGCTCGCCTGGGCGGATGTGCTCAGGCAGAAGCGCGAAATCGTCGAGTCGCTCCGGCTGATCAAATACCTCGACGTGCTGGCTGTCTACGAAGGTATCACTCTGCTGCGCGGACACGCGAAGCTCTTGGGGGACGGCCGGGTTCGGGTGGGAGACCAACAGGTCAAGGCCCGTAAGATCGTCCTCGCGACGGGCACGCGACCCGCGATGCCGCCGATTCCCGGACTCGACGAGGCGGGCGCGCTGGACAGCACCAGTGGGATGGAGCTGGAGACGCTGCCCCAATCCATGATCGTGATCGGAGGCGGCTCGATCGGGCTGGAGC
>JBOHRN010000055.1:0-116136 GCA_050732775.1 Longimicrobiaceae bacterium
GAGGGCGGCGCCGGTGGCCCACACGATACTCTCCAGGGCCGCGAAGCGGGCGGCCGGGTTGGGGACGTCGTCGCCCTCGGCGGTGTGCTCGGAGTAGCGCCGGAGCGCGGCCAGATAGACCATCTCCGCCTCGGTCAAGGTGCGCGCGGCGTCGGCGCTGTCGGCTTCCGCGCCGGAACCGGCCACGGCCACCGGAGCCGGGTCTCGCCCGGCGAGCGCCCCGCCGGCGAGCACCCCGCCCACGAACAGGATCACGGCGGCGGCCGCGCGCGGCGCCCAACCGGTGTAGGGCTGGCGCCGCCCCGCCCGGATCAGACCGTCGCGCCGGAGCCGGCGTTCCAGCGCAGGCCAGCCGCCCTTGGGGGGGGCGGGCGGGGCGAGTTCGCCCAGCCGCGCGGTCTGCTCCCTCAACGCCCGCAGCTCTCCCGAGCACCCCCGGCACGCAGCCAGATGGGCCCGCTCGAGAGGGCCGGGCGGCTCGTCCACCAGCCGCGCCAGTACTTCCAGATTGAGGTGCTCCATAGTCTTCTCCTTTATGAGTACACGCTGCCGACTTTGATATTATCTTTACCCTACCGACTCCCTGGCCCGCTCCGGCTCCTCGTCTCCGGAGCGGAGCATGCGGCGCATCTTTGCCCTCGCCTTGAAGAGCTGGCTCTTGGAGGTCCCCTCGGAGACGCCGAGCACCTCGCCGATCTCCGCGTGGGAGTACCCCTCTACGTCGTAGAGCAAGAGGATCATCCGCATCCTCTCGGGCAGCCGCGCCACGGCTCGCTCCAGCCCCACCCGCAATACGGTCCGCTCGTCGTGGGGTACCGGTCGCGGTGGGGGTTCGGCTCCGTCCTCCCGTTGCCGGCGCCGTTTGATCCCCCGCCGGGCGTGCAGGGCGCAGTTGACCGCCACCCGGTGCAGCCAGGTGGAGAAGAGGGCGTCGCCCCGGAAGCCGGGTAGGGCCCGGAGGGCTCGTATCCACGCCTCCTGCGCCCACTCTTCGGCCAGGGCGTCGCTTCCCGCGAAGCGGCGCACGGTTGCGTACACCCGGCCGGAGTGGCGATCATAAAGGGCGCGGACCGCCGCCCCGTCGCCGCGCCGCGCCTCCGAGACCAGTTCGGCATCGGTGGTCATAGTCCGTTATCTATGACGCCGCTGGCGTGCGCGGGGTTGCCCAACACTTTTGGGGACACGGGTGTAGAGGAGGGTGAAGGCGTCTTGAAGGCGTACACCCGAACCCGACAGGAGTGCATATGCGCGCCACACTACTCACTTTGCTAGCCAGCGGGTTTTTGCTGGCCGCTCCGGCCCTCGCCCAGGAGCAAGATCATCGCCCCGGGCGCCACGCGGACCCCGCCGAGCGAGTAGCCCGCATGCGGGCCGAGCTCGGACTCAGCGACCAACAGGTGGCCCGGCTGGAGGGGATATTCCAAGAGCTGCGGGAGAGGAACCGGCCCCTGGGGGAGCGCCTCCGGGAGGCCATGCCTAAGCGCCAACCCGGCGCGGCGGCGCGGCGGCGCGGAGAAGTCCCCGACGAGGTTCGTAACCTGAGGCAACAGCTGCGTGAAAACAGAAGGCAAGCGATGCAAGAGGTACGGGAGGTCATGACCCGGGAGCAGCTGGAGCGCCTCCGCGAGAAGCGGGGCGAGCAGCGCCAGCGGCTCCCGCGCCAGCGCCGACCAGCTGGTACCTGAACCAACGGAATGGGTGCGCGCGCGGGTGAAGACGTCTCCGACGCCGAGCTGGTCGCGCGCGCCGGGCTGGGCGACCCGGGCTCCTTCGACCTGCTGGTCTCGCGCCACCTCAAGCAAGCCGTCGGGTTTGCCTACCGGATGGTGCGCAACCGGGAAGACGCCGAAGACCTGGTGCAGGAGAGCTTTTTGACCGTACTGGAGAAGATCGAAACCTTTGACTCCGGCCGTGCCTTCAAGCCGTGGTACTACCGCATCTTGGCGAACCGCTGCCTCAACCACCGGCGCTCGGCCGCGCGCAGGCTGAGCGAAGAGCTGCCGGCCAGCGCCGCCTCCCGCGCTCCGGCCCCCGACCGGGTGGCTGCCCGGGCCGAGCTCGGGGCGCGGCTGCGCACGGCGATGGACGAGCTCCCCGAGCGCCAGCGCACGGTCCTCCAGCTCTCCGAGGTGGAGGGGTTCGCGGGGTCCGAGATCGCCGGAGTGCTCGGGCTCTCCGAGGGCACCGTGCGCTGGCACTTGCACCAGGCCCGCGAACGGATGCGCGAGCTACTCTCGGGGTGGGAGCACGAAGTGGACGGCGTAGAGGATGGTTTGCCGGAGCGGGCGCCCTAGGAGATTAAAGATGAACCAACACAGAGACGAAAAGCTAGACAGAGACACCCGGCTGGGAGCAGCCCTGCGCCAGGCCCTGGGCGAGCCCCCCTTGGACGAGGATGACTGGAACCGCCTGCGGGCCCGTATCCGGGAGGCGGCCGCGTTCGCGCTGGCCCGCCGGCGCCGATCCCCGGGCTGGAGCGGCCAGGTCGCCGCCTGGGCCAGACCCGCCCTGCCGGTAGCCGCTTCCATCGCCTTACTCTTCGGCACCCTGGTGGCCACTCTCCCTCGCATCTCCGCCGCCCCCGCGCTCGCCGGGAACCCGGTGCCCGCGGACGAACCCCTAGCCGAGCTCTTCCCGGAGGCGTGGGACACTGACCTGCTCCTCCAGGGAGCAGTCGAGAGGCCGTGAAAGGGCTCCAGGTGGGACCCAAGGGGCTGGCCGCCCTCTTTTTGGCAGTTGCTCTCCTTACCGGCGCGCTGGGGGGCGTTCTGCTAGAGCGTCTGCTGCTGGCCCCCGCGGCCGTCCCCGCCGAAAAGGGAGAGCCGTCTCCAGCTCTCCGGGAGGGGGGGCGGGGGTGGAATCAGCTCAACCCGCGGCGGTTGCGGGGCGACTTCGGCCGGCGCATGGCCAGGGAGCTGGAGCTCAGCCCGGACCAGCAACGTGAGATCCGCCGAGTCCTCCTGGAACAGCAGCGTGAGTTGCGCGGCTACATTTCCGCAGAGGCCCGCCCCGCGCTGGAGGAGATGCTGGCCGAGACGCGCTCCCGCGTGGAAGCCATCCTCAGCGACGAGCAGCGGGCGCGGCTGGACGAGCTGCGGCCCGAGCGGCCGCTTCAGGGCGAGGACTCGGCGCCCGTCGGCCCGGGCCAGTAGCGCCTTCTGTCAGAAAACTCACCCCTGATCCGTTATATATGCGAGCCCGGTTTACTCTCTTTGCCGGAGAGGGGCCGCGACTGTATCATACGGGTTGGTGACCGTCCTCAGTTCACACCTTGGGAGGAATCTCGGAATGAAAACGCTGAAAGCCGTTGCTTTAGGGTTTGTGCAGCTGCTCTTGATCCCCGCTCTGGCGGTGGCGCAAGAGCGCGGCACCGTTGCGGGACAGGTAGTGGCCGAAGACACCGGAGAGCCCCTAGGCGGAGCCCAGATCGTGATCGAGGGCACCAACCTCGGCACCCTCTCCGATCGGGAGGGTGAGTTCGAGATCGACAACGTTCCCCTGGGGGCGCAAACGGTGCGCGTTTCTTACATCGGCTACCGTACCTTTAGCGCCGACGTCACCGTGGGCACCCAGCCAGTGCAGGTAAACGCCGCCCTGGTCATCGACCCGCTCCGCTTGGACGAAATCGTGGCCGTCGGCTACGGCGAGACCCGCCGGGCCAACGTGGCCGGGGCGATATCTTCCCTCGAGGCAGAAGAGATCGAGGATCTGCCCACCGCTTCCGTAGACCAGGCGTTGCAGGGCAGGGTGCCGGGAGTAGAGGTGATCCAGAACTCGGGCAACCCTGGCTCCGCCATCAGCGTGCGGGTGCGCGGCTCCTCCTCGATCTCTGCGGGGAACGAACCCCTCTACGTGATCGACGGCGTCCCCGTCACCACGGGTAACTTCTCCGAGATAAACGCCACTTTCGGAGGCCAAGATATCAGCGCCCTCAGCGACCTCAGCCCCAGCAACATCGCCTCTATCGACGTGCTCAAGGACGCCTCGGCCGCGGCGATCTACGGCTCGCGCGCCTCCAACGGAGTAGTCCTGATCGAGACCAAGCGGGGCCTGGTCGGAGGCAGACCCGAGATCACCTTCGAGACCTACTACGGCAGCCAGGAGGCGTGGAACCGCGTCGAGTATCTGGACACCGACGAATACTTCGACGTCTACAACGAATCCATAGCCAACGACTTTGGCATCTCCGACTACTTCGGCTACACCGACGACGGTGTCGACAACGTGGTCGAGGTCGAGCCGGGCAGCTACACCGACTGGATGGACCAGGTGCTGCGCACCGCGCCCGTCGCGAGCACTACCGCCTCGGTGCGGGGTGGGGTGGGAGACGTGGCCTACTTCGTTTCCGGAGAGACCTTCCGGGAAGAGGGTATCGTAAAGAGCTTTGGGTACGAGCGGCTGAGTGGCCGGGTCAACCTGGACTACACCGCCAGCGACCGCTTGGACCTGGGAACCAGCGTCTACGTAGCCGAGGGCAGGACCGACCGCGCCCGCAGCGACAACACCATCGTGGGGCCGTTTGCCAACGCCAACGCCATCCCACCCTGGCAGACCGTCTTTGACGAGAACGGCGACTACACCGAGACCCTGTACATCAACCCGGTGGGGCTGGCCGAGGAGTACGAGGCCGAGGAGCGCTCGATCCGTATCCTGGGCAACACCTTTGCCAGCTTCGCCCTGAGCGACTGGTTGGACCTGCGGGGTAGCTTGGGGTTGGACCAGTACACGCTACGCTCCTTCCTCTACGACTCCCCGGTGCTCGGTTTCGCGGCCGCCACCAGCGGAGCTGGTGAGGTCGGTAACTCGTACGCGACCAAGGTGACCTACGAGGGAACCTTGAACTTCGCCCGCGACTTCGGTGCGCCTCACCAGCTCTCGGGCGTCCTGGGCACGAGCTACGAAGACAACGTCACCGAGAGCAACTCGGTGGAGGGTAGCCAGTTTCCGAACGAGTTCTTCCGCTACCTCACTTCGGCGGCCACCATCTCGGACGGAACTTCGTTCCGGACCGAGTGGTCGCTCCTCTCTTACTTCGGCCGGCTTTCTTACACCTTCGACGACCGCTACACGGCCACCTTTAACCTGCGCACCGACGGCTCTTCCCGCTTCGGCGAGAACAACCGCTTCGGTACCTTCCCCTCGGCCTCTCTGCTCTGGCGGGTGAGCCAGGAGCCATTCATGCAGAAGCAGGGACTCTTCAACGACTTGCGGCTGCGGGTTAGCTACGGGCGCACCGGTAACCAGGCCGATATCGGCAACTTTGACGCGCGCGGCCTCTTCGAAGGCGGCTTCAACTACGACGACCAGCCGGGCACAGCACCGACCCAGCTCGCCAACCCGGACCTCAGGTGGGAAACCACCGACCAGTTCAACCTGGGCACCGACTTCTCCGTGCTCAGCAACCGGCTCTCCTTCAGCGCCGACTATTACGTCAAGAAGACCGACGACTTGCTGGTGGACCGCCCCGTTCCGCGCACCACCGGATTCGACTTCATCACTTCGAACGTGGGCTCGATGGAGAACCGGGGCGTCGAGCTCGCCGTCACCGCGGACATCATCCGGAGCGGGGCAAGTGGCTTCAACTGGACCAGCAACCTCAACCTCGCGAGGAACGACAACGAGATCACCTCGCTGCTCAATGACGAACCGATTCCCGCCGGCTTCGCCAGTCGCATAGAGGTGGGCGAGGAGCTGGGCGCTTTTTACGGCTACGTG
The DNA here is from genome assembly GCA_050732775.1 of Longimicrobiaceae bacterium. Taxonomy (GTDB): domain Bacteria; phylum Gemmatimonadota; class Gemmatimonadetes; order Longimicrobiales; family Longimicrobiaceae; genus JBOHRN01. Next base: position 5,716 of record JBOHRN010000055.1, read on the forward strand.
ACCGACGGCATCTTCCAGAACCCGGCCGAGGTAGACGCTCACGCATTCCAGGCCGGTGGCACGGCTCCGGGTGACATCCGCTTCAAGGACCTGAACGGTGACGGTATTATCAACGACGAAGACCGCGCTATTATCGGTTCTCCCTGGCCCGACTTCACGGGGGGCTGGACCAACACCATGTCCTTCCGGGGGGTCGACCTGATGCTCTTCGCCCAGTTCTCGCAAGGCAACGACATCTACAACGCCATGCGACTATACACCGAGTCGTACGGCCGCTTCTTCGACACCCACACCAAAAACGCTCTCGAGCGTTGGACGCCGGAGAACCCTAGTAACACGGAGCCGCGGGCCACCTTCCTAGATCCGAACAACAACGACCGGGACTCCGACCGTTACATCGAGGACGGCTCCTATGTGCGGCTGAAGAACGCCGTGCTGGGGTATACGTTTCCAACCGACCTGGCGGCCTTGGTGGGGCTGCAGAGCTTGCGGGTTTACTTGCAGGGCGAGAACCTCCTGACTTTCACCGACTACGGTAACTGGGATCCGGAGGTAAACTTCTCGGGCAACACCTCTGTCACGCGGGGCACGGACTTCTACACCTTGCCGCAACCCCGGACGGTCACGGTGGGCGCCCGCCTCGGCCTCTAAAAAACGGAACGAATAATCCCATGAAACGCAACCACATCACCGCCTGGATCGCCACCGCCGTCCTGCTGGCCGGCTGTGACTCCCCGCTGGACACCGCTCCGACCGATTCGATCGACTCCGGAGACGCTCTCACCACCGCCCGCGGAGTCGAGTTGGCGATCAACGGGGCGTATAGCGGCTTGCAGACGTTCGCGTTGTACAGCTTGGAGTTGACCGTGTACCCGGACTTGTACGCCGACAACTTGGACTTTACCGGTACCTTCGGTACCCACGGGGAGGTCGGCAACAGCGACATCTCCGCGAGCAACGGGGCCATCCTGGGGGCCTGGGAAGACCTCTACGACCTCGTCAACCGGGCCAACAACATCATAGCGGCGGTCCCCGCCGTGACGGATTTTACCGCCGGGCAGGCCGTGCAGTTTGAGGGCGAGGCCCTCTTCCTGCGCGCTTTGAGCTACCTGAACGCGGTCCGCTACTGGGGCGGCGTCCCGCTGGTGCTCGAGCCCTCGACCGACGTCACCGAGGAATCGAACGTAGCGCGCAGCTCCCCGCCGGAGGTGTACGCCGAGATCGAGGCGGACTTGCAGCAGGCCGCCACACTGCTCCCCGCCTCCGGGAGCCGCGGCCGGGCTACGGTAGGGGCCGCTAACGCCGTGTTAGCGCGCGCCTACCTCGAACAGGGTAAGTGGGAGCAGGCGCGCGACCTCGCCACGGCCGTCATCGAGAGCGGCGAGTACTCGCTCACCCCGGATTACACCGACTTATTCGAGGTCCAGAACACGGTTGGCTCCATCTTGGAAATCCAGTACAGCGTCAACGACGCGAACGGACAGGCGTTCTGGTACTTCCCGCAGTCCCTCGGGGGTCGGCGTGGTTTCGCCCCCACCTCGGAGCTGTTCAACGCCTTCGAGGCGGGCGACGTGCGCCGGGACTTCTCGATCGGCGCCGAGGCGGACGGAAATCTATACGGCAGTAAGTACTTCCGCATTTCCAACGGAGACGACAACGTCTTCGTGATCCGGCTGGCCGAGATGTATCTGGCCCGCGCCGAGGCCAACGCCCGGCTGGGCGCGCCCACCACCGTGGTGCAAGACGACATCAACTCCATCCGTAACCGGGCCGGGTTGGCGGCCCTCGACCCCACCGTCGTCGCGGAAGAAGACCTGATCACGGCCATTCTCCAGGAGAGGCGGGTAGAGTTCGCCTTCGAGGGGCACCGCTTCTTCGATCTGCGGCGGACCGGCCGGGCCATCGAGGTCCTGGGCTTCTCGGACCGGCAGCTCCTCTTCCCCGTCCCCCAGGCCGAACTAGACGTGAACCCGAATCTGGACCAGAATCCGGGTTACTGAACTCAAGGGTTGAGCCCCGAGTCAGGCCGCGGTTGTATGGATGGTTCGAGTAATTACCAGGAAGCGGCGCCGGCAGTCCTGCGTCGGCGGGCCGGTGGATCATCCACCGGCCTTTTTTTGTGTGCCTTCCCCCTCTCTTCGCTTCCCCTTGACACCATCGAAGTGCATTTTAGTATGCTTTTAATTGAAGATTTGAATCGTAAAAACCATACCCGTTGGCGTGCCGGGGGATCTGTGCGTACCGGGAGAGGCGCGGCTCACGGCCGGCCTAGTCAGAAAATAGGGCCGTGAACCGTTATATTATCGAACAGTTCAACCAGGAGGTAAACGTGAAGCACACATTCGTGGTCGCAACCGTGTTACTCCTCTTCGCCTGCTCGGGCAGCGGGGGGGCGGGCCCCGACCCGAACCCCGACCCGAACCCCGACCCGGATCCCGACCCAGATCCGGATCTAGTGGAAGTACACCTGACCAGTTCGCTCAGCTTCTCGCCCTCGGAGCTGACCATCGAGCCGGGCACCACGGTCCGCTGGATCAACGATACCGACATCTCCCACACCGTCACCCCGGACGACCCGAACCAGCCCGGTGTTTGGCAGCGGCAGGTTACCGACGAGGCCGGTACGGTATTCGAGCACACCTTCGACCAAGCCGACCAGAGCTACGACTACCATTGCGAGCCGCACCGGTCCCAAGGGATGACCGGAGTGGTCCAGGTCACTTCCGGAGGGTGAGCGTGATCGCCCGCGTTGCCGCAAGGGCGGTTATCCTGGGGATGGTTGCCGCCACTCCGCTCGCCGCCCAGTCGCTGCTGGATCGCTCTCCCAACCTGGCGGGCACGTGGACGGTGGAGCGGGGGCACGCGGTGTTCGTCTTCTCCCACCGCTTAGAATTTCTCAACGGGGGCGACGAGCTCATCAACTTCCCCACTCTCTCCTTGGCGCTGGGGCTCCCGCTCGGTTTCACCGCCGGGCTCGATTACACCTCGAACAGCGAGGCGGTACCAACGCAACTGGGGGGTAACGAGAGCGAGTACTGGCTCAAGCGCGCGTTCGGTCTCGGTGCCGGTAGCAGCGCCGCCGCCCGCCTGGGTTACAACAGCGCGGCCGGGAGCGTGGACGCGGCGCTAATGGCGGACGGACGGTTGGGCCCCGTCACACTGCTGGGCGAAGTGCGCGGCTTCTCGGACGGCTTCGGCAGCGGAGAACCGCACGCCGCAGTGGCGCTGGGGACGGTGATCCCCCTCACCCGTTACCTCGGGGTCGCGGGAGACGCGGGGCGGGTGGTGAGCGCGGACTCTTTCCCGGCGGTCTGGAGCGCCGGGGTCGCTATCTCCATCCCCGGTAGCCCGCACACCTTGTCGATCCACGCCGCCAACTCTGGAGCCACCACTCTACAGGGGGCTTCCCGGGAAAAGGTAATCGGTCCCCGGAGCGTCCGCTACGGCTTCGCCTTCACCGTACCGCTGGGGACGGGCGCCCGCTGGCTCCGCATCTTTCGGGGTGAACCGGAGCCCCCGCTTGCGGACACGGCCAGGGCGGCGCGTGTTGAGATGCGGGAGATCTCATTCACTCCTGCCGAAGTCCGCGTACGCGCGGGTGAGTCGGTGGAGTGGTTAAACCTAGACCCGGTGGCCCACACCGTTACGGCCGACGACGCCGCCTGGGAAAGTGGCTTCTTGGCGGAAGGTGACCGCTTCGTCCGCCGCTTTGACGAGCCGGGACGCTACCCGTACCACTGCGAGCCGCACTCCTGGATGGTGGGGGTGGTGGTGGTAGAAGAGTAGGGGTCAGCGCCAGGCCAGCTCCTGCTTGCTCCACACCTCCCCGCCCCGCACCACCAAGCGCACCCGGCGGAGGTTGCGAACGTCCGCCAGGGGGTCGGCGTCCAGCACCACCAGGTCGGCGATCATCCCCGGCTCCACGGTACCAAAGTCGTCGCGCCCCAGCGCCCGCGCGCCGTTCCTAGTACTCGCCACCAGCACCTCCAGCGGGGACAGCCCGGCCTCGGCCATCGCTTCCATCTCATGGTAAATAGCGGGGCCGTGCAAGGTTAGGGGGTTGCCGGCGTCGGTACCGGTGGCCACGGTGACGCCGGCGTCGTGGACCAGCTTCAGGTTGGCGAGCGAGGTCCGGTAGCCGCGCCCGGCTCGCTCGCGGTAAGCGGCCAGGTCGAGCCCCGGGCGCGGCGGCAGGGAATCGGTCAGGAACGCCTTGCGGCGGGTCTCGGGGTCCACGCACTCGAGCGGCACCTGATCCTCGTCGAAGTCTCGCGCCAGCAGCTCCACGTACCCCTCCCGCACCGTGAGCGTGGGCACGTAGACCACCTCCGCGCGGCGGGCCAGCTCCAGGAACTCGGCGTCCACCAGCGTGTCCTCGACGGAGTGGACCAGCATGAAGGCCCCCATCCTCAGGGCGTCCTTGGCCGACTCCAGCGAGGTGGCGTGTACGATGAGAGGGATACCGGCGCTGCGCGCCTCTTCCGCCGCGACGGCTAGACGTTCCCTTGCGGTCTCCCGCTCGGCCGGGATCTCCAGCCCCCACACCTTGATCGCGTCACTCCGGTAAGCCGCCACCATCCTCGCCGTCTCTCGCGTTGTCTCCTGATCGGCCATGAAGACGATCTGCTGGCTGGCGGGAAGGTTCAGGACGTCGTGCTCGATGGTCGAGAGCAGCGGGCCGGCCGCGGAGAAGTGCGGGGCCGAGGTAGAGCCCTCGGCCCCTTCCCGCACCCCCCACGTCCACGGGTGGCCGCCCGCGTCCAAGACCGCGGTGACCCCCGAACAGAGGTAGCTGCGGTGAAAGCGCCCGGGGTTGGCCTCCAGGTCGGCGATCACCGAGTCATACGGGAAGCGGTCCCGTACGTCGCTGGCGTCGGGCCGTCCGTCGGCCCACCCGGTCTGCGAGTAGTGGACGTGGGCGTCCACCAGGCCGGGGATGATCCACTTGCCGCTGGCGTCGATCAGGTGAACGCCGGCTCCGGTCTCGCAATCACCCACGCAGGCGATGCGGCCGTCTCGGAGCACCACGCTGGCGCCTTCCAGCGGTGGGGCTCCAGTGCCCTTGATCACCGTGGCGCCCGTGAACGCCACGGGAGGCACGGGCCGGTCGCCGGGAGAGCCGAAGGCGGTGGTCACCGCGATCCGCCAGCTTCCGTCCCGCTGGCGCACGAAGATCCGCTCGGAGACGCCCCGCTGGCTGCCTCCGTCGACCACCCGGTACCGGTAGACGCCGTACACCACGCCGGGCGCCAGCGGGGTGACTTCTAGCTGGCTGGCCACCAGAGTATCGGGCCAAGAGTCGGGGTCGCCCCCGGCCAGCCCCTCAAAGCCGTACTCGGCGCCCGCCTGGCCTGTGCGGACCAGGCGGGGGCTTTGCAGGTAGTGCTCCAGGTAAGCGGCCCGGTCGCGGGCGTGAATGGCGGCGAGGTTGGAGCTAAAGTGCGCCAGCGCCTCGGTGGAATCCCGGGCGCGGGCGGCGTCGCTATACAGTACTTGTTCGCCGCGGGGTGCCGTGGCGCAGCCGGTGAGTAGCGTGGCGGTGGCGACTAACAGGGTGGCTCGCTTCATGGTAGTGGGGTGTTATGCGAGGATGGCGGCCAGCACGCCCTCGGTATGCTCCAGGGAGTCGAAGAGGTAATCCGGCCGGCACTGAGCTAACTCTGACCGGGTATAGCCACCCGTGGCCACGGCAACGGTAGCTACGCCGAGAGACTCGCCGCACGCGATGTCGGCCGGGGTGTCGCCCACGATCACGACCTCCTTGTGGAGAAAGCGGCGGCCGGTCTCTTCGAACGCCCGGCGCACGGCCAGGGCGGGGAGCTCGCTGCGGACCGGGCTGTCGCAGCCGAAGGCGCCAACCCGGAAGCGTTCCCAGCCGATGCCCGCCGCCCCCAGCTTGCGCGCCGCGCCTTCACGCAGGTTGCCGGTGAGGAGCCCCAGGGTGGCGCGGTGGCCGTTCGCCTCTAGCCGCTGGAGCAGCGTAGCCACGCCGGGACACGCCTCGGTCTCTCCTTGGGCTAACTCCTGCTCGAGCCGCTCCAGGTAGCGGGGCCAGAGCTCGTCCAGCCGCTGGTCAACTTGGCTCTTGTTCAGACCGGCGGCGGCCAGCAGTTCGAAGGCGATCTGGGGGTCGGTCTTGCCTGCGAAGCTGTAGCCGTTCTCGGGGCCGGAAGTACCGTAGACCAGGGCCAGAGCCGTGCGTAGGGCGCGGCCGCCCGCACCCCCGGTGTCGAGGAGGGTGCCATCGATGTCGAAGAGAACGAGCCGGTTCATCATCAGCGAGAAACGGGTTGCGCTCTTTGCTTCGGGCGGCCGGGGCCGAGGTACGCCCGCAGCGCGGGTACGCTGGCCCGGCTCTCCAGCGACCGCCGGATGCTACTCTCCAGGCCGGGGTCGTACGCGGCCAGTGCCATTACTTCTCCCGCTACCCGCGCGGCGAGGGGGACGCCGTCCCGGTAGACGATCCGGTTGCCCGCCAGCGCCGGGATACGTTCACCGGGGGTGACTATCCCGGTCAGGTTGAGCGGATCGGCCGCGCTCAAGGCGGTAAGCCGGCCATCGGGCCTTTCCCTGCGTACGGTGCGAAGCTGGCCCACCGCCTCCGGGAGGGCGAACTGCTCGCCCGAGAAACCGGTCACGAAACGGCCTCCCCGCAGCTCGCCGCGGGCCTCGAGCCGCCGGTAGAAGAGCGCCAGTTCGCGCCAGGCGGGCGCACCCTGCTCGCGCGCTAGAAGCTTGCGAAAAACCACCCCGTAACGCCTTAGCAAGGTCCACGCCCACTGCTCGATCGCCGCCAGCTCTGGCCCACTGGCGCCGGGGTGGCGGATGAGTGACCAGCGTCCCGCCGTATCCACGCCGTCGGGTGTGGTACGCCCCCGCCGCTTGATCTTTTGGCCGCTCAGAGACCGGCGCTTGTGCGGCGGGGTGAGCAGGGCTCGCAGCCCCGAGAAGCTGTCCGACGACACCAGCCCGAGCGCCGCGAGCTCGCCCAACGCCCGTTCGGCTTGGGTGGGGATGAGGCCGGATTCCGCCACTAACTCGTGAAAAAATGACGCGCCCCGGCGCTCTAGCGCATCCACGAGCTGCCGCGCTTCCGTGGCTAGCTCCAGCGGAGCCCCGTTCGCCTCCGGCGAGAGCCACGCCGGGGCGCTCTGTCTTAGGAACAGCGCCACGGGCGAGGAGCGGAGTGGCCCGGCGGCGCGCGCGCCGCCGCCGTTTTGCCGAGTGGGCGAGCGCCGCCCCCACGCCACCCGCCCACTCAGGCAGAGAGTATCGAGCAGCTCCGGCTGATACTCCCGGCAGCGGGCCGGGAGGACGTCCCTCTCCCACCCGGCCGCCGCCAGTTCGAAGCCGTCGAGTTGCCGCACTACCCCGGCCAACCCCTCCAGCCCTGCTACCTGGCTGCCCGGCTCCAGGCGTTGCCAACGGAAAAGGAAGCGCGTGAAGTCGGCCGCGCTGGCCGGCTCGATTTCGGCCCGCAGCCGGTCCAGGGTGTAGCGGTGGATGCGCGCCAGGAGCCGGCGGTCACACCACTCGCGCTCGCTCACGCCCGGCGTAAAGAAGCCGCGCAAAACCACCCCTTCGGTCTCCAGCGCGAGCAGTGCGCTCTCGGCGTCTGCCCCGCCCACCCCGATAGCAGCGGCCAGGGCGGCGGCGGTGGTGGGGCCCGCCACCTCCAGCCGGCCGCGCAGCAGTTCGCGGATGGCGTGGTCCGGGTCTGCTGCAGTGTCGAAACCGGCGGGTGGCTGGATGGCAGGGTCCACCACCGCGTCCGGAAAGAGCGCCAGCAGTTCGACCAGTCGTTCGGCCGCTACCCAGAGGGTGGTTGCACCCTCGGGGGTAACCCGGGCGGCCCGGCCGGCCGCCGCTAACTGGACGAAGTACTCCCGCCATTCGGGACCAGTCCCGGTCTCGGCCAGGAAGCCGCACGTCATCAGGGCGTCGTGCAGTTCGTCGGGGCTTCCCGCTGCGGGGCGCACCTCCCCCCGTACCCTCTCGATGGCCGCGCTGTCGAGAGCGCCCAGGTCGTTGGCCGCCGACGGCTCTAACGCCCGCCGGGTGTAAACCGCTTGGGCGCGGCGCTCCTCCAGCGGGGCGTCGTCCAAGAATTCGTACACGCGGGCGTTGAGCAGGCCGTGCGCGAGCGGTGACGGCTCGGGTGTATCGCGCGCCACCAGCGTTAGCTCCCCCGCGTGAACCGCCCGCAACAGCTCCTCCAAGTGGGGCAGGTCCATCGCCTCCTCTAGGCAATCCGCCAGGGTTTGCCGCACCAGGGGGTGGTCCGGCACCTCCCGGTCGCCCGCGATGTTTTCCAGGCACGCGGCGGCGTCCGGAAAGGCGGCGGCGAGCAAGTCCTCAGCCTGCATGCGCTGGATTTGAGGCGGAGTCTTCTTGCCGCCGCGGCTCCTAGCCACGGCGAGCGAGATAGTGGCGCACCAGCGCCAATGGGTTTGAAACAGCGGTGCATCGAGAACCGCCTGTACCAGAGTGTCGCGCACCGTGTCAGGATGTAGGTAGCGGAACACCTCTTCCAGCGGAAAGGAGTGCTGCGGTCCGAGTGAGAGGAGCACACCCTCCTCGCTGGCCGCGGCTTGCAGCTCAAAGTTGAAGGTACGGCAAAACTTCTTGCGCAGGGCCAGCCCCCAAGCCCGGTTCACCCGTGCGCCGAAGGGGGAGTGCAGCACCAGCTGCATTCCCCCCGAGTCGTCGAAGAAGCGTTCGAGCACCAGGGTGTTCTGGGTGGGGATGGCGCCCAGGAGCCGCTTGCTCTCGGCTAGGTAGCTGGCGATCTGTTGGGCGGCCGTATGCGGAAGCCCGGCTTCAGTCGCTAGCCATCTGGCCGGATCTTCTTCCAGCCGCTCCTCCACCTCTGCCCGCAGTTCGCTCACCGCCCGGGAGAGTTCGTCGCTCCTCGCCGGGGCCTCTCCCAGCCAGAAGGGGATGTTGGGCGGAGCGCCCCGCGCGTCGGCGACCCGCACGGTGCCCGTCTCGATCCGCAGCACCCGCCACGAGCTATTGCCGAGTTGGAAGATATCGCCGGCCATGCTCTCGATGGCGAAGTCTTCGTTGAGGGTGCCGATGAAAGTGCCCTCGGGTTCGAGTACAACCCGGTAGTCGGCGTTGTCCGGGATGGCTCCGCCCGAGGTGATGGCGGCCAGCCGGGCCCCTTTCCTCCCGCGCAGTCGGCGGTTGACGGCGTCGCGGTGGACCAGCGCGCCGCGCCGGCCGCGGCGGGTCGAAAAGCCGCGCGAGACCATCTCGACCACACCGTCGAACTCCCCACGCCCGAGAGCCCGGTACGGATAGGCGCGGCGGACCAGGTCGAAGAGGGCGTCCTCGGACCAGTCTTCGCACGCGGCCTCGGCCACCACCTGCTGGGCGAGCACGTCCAACGGCTTTGCCGGCACCACCACCCGGTCCAACTCGCCGCGCCGGACCAACCGCAACAAAGCGGCGCACTCCACCAGTTCGTCGCGCGTGAGCGGAAAGAGCCGCCCTTTGGGGGTACCCGACACGGTGTGGCCGGAGCGGCCCACCCGTTGCAAAAAGGCGGAGACCCGGCGCGGCGAGCCGAGCTGGCAGACCAGGTCCACCTGGCCGACGTCGATGCCGAGCTCGAGCGAAGCCGTGGCCACCAGGGCTTGGAGTTTGCCCCCCTTGAGCCGCTCCTCCGCGCTGAGCCGACTCTCCTTGGACAAGCTGCCGTGGTGGGCCGCGACCGAGCCCTCTCCCAGCCGTTCGGCCAGGTGGCGGGTGGCCCGCTCGGCGAGACGGCGGCTGTTTACGAAGACGAGCGTGGTACGGTGGGCGCGGATCAGCCCGGCCAGCCGGTCGTAGACCTCGTCCCACGCCTCCCCCGACATGACCGTCTCCAGAGGCGAGCCGGTAAGTTCGAGCCCGAGGTCGAGCTCGCGCGCGTGGCCCTCGTCCACCACCAGCGGAGAGGGGCCGCTCCCCGCCAAAAAGTCGGCCACCAACTCGATGGGCTTCTGGGTGGCCGAGAGCCCGATACGCTGGAGCGGCCCGCGAACTACGTGTTCCAACCGCTCCAGCGTCAAGGCCAGGTGGGCGCCGCGCCGTGCTTCGAGCACGGCGTGGATCTCGTCGACGATGACCGCGCGCGCGGAGCGCAGCATTTCGCGGCTCTTCTTGGCGGTGAGCAGCAGGTAGAGAGACTCGGGCGTGGTGACCAGGATATGCGGCGGCGTCTTGAGCATCGCCGCGCGCTCGGCGTGCGGGGTGTCGCCGGTGCGGACCGCGGCGGTCATGCGAACGGGCGGCAACCCCGACTCCTCGGCGAGCCGGCTTATCTGCCGCCTGGGCTCGGCCAGGTTGCTGTGGATATCGGAGGAGAGGGCCTTGAGCGGCGAGACGTAGACCACGCGGACCTGGTCGGGCAGGGTGTGCTCGAGACCTTCGCGGAGCAGGTCGTCGATGGCGGCGAGGAAGGCGGCGAGCGTCTTGCCCGAACCGGTGGGGGCGGCTATGAGGGTGTGCCGGGCGGAGCGGATGGCGCGCCAGCCGCGGCTCTGCGCCGGCGTGGGCGCGGCGAAGCGTGCCTCGAACCAGCCGGCGGTTACGGGGTGAAAGTGGCAGAGGGGCATCGGCTAGGCAGTACCCTTCCGCCGCAGCAGCCGCCACACGGACAGGTGTCCAGGATCTCCTCCTGGTTGGCGGGAGATGACTTCGCCGATCTCATCCAGGGAGTCGGCTTCGATGCGGCGTCGTAGCCGCTCCCCCTCTTCGCTCAGCTCGAGCAGCACTACTGGACGGCCAGCGCGACGCCGAGGACCACCGCCAGGACGACGCCGGTCACTACCAGCGTCAGGCAGCCGAAGAGGGGCAGCAGCACGGCGAAAGCCGCCTTGCCGCTACTGGTCCGGTGGACCTGGCGGAGCCCTATGATCTCCAGGACGATGGACCACACCACCCCAGCCAGCCCCCCTAGCACCGGAATTATGGCGAAGAGTGACGGCCCCGCCGAGTAGCATACGGCCCGGATAGTCGCCTGGAAACCGCCCTGCGCGCCGCTCGCGACTTTGAGCAGCAGGTGGACGATGGCGCCCCAAACGAAGAGGAGTAGCAGTACCGCGAAGGGAGTGAGAAAGAAGCTGAGCAGGGCGTCCAGAAAGGGGTTTTCCCCCCGGCCTAGACCGCCGGTCAGGAAAGCCACTCCGGCCGAGGCGAACAGTACCTGCCAGAAGAGAGTGAACAGAGCGCCGATGACCGATACGATGAGCAGATACCCGACCGGCGCCAGGTAGCCGTTCCGGGGGGGTAGCTGGGCAAAGAACCGCGAGGGCCGGAAGGTGCTGTCGCGCCACGTCTCCCAGAGGGAGCCGAGAGGGTCGTCACCCATGCGCTCTTCCCACGGTACACCGGGCGGCTGGTACGCCGGCTCTGGTGGCGGTGGATACGGCGCTCTTCCGGGAGGATAGTGCGGCGGAGGCGTACCTCCCGGTTCCGGCGGGGGCGGCTGCTCTGTCATGGTTACGAAAGGAGTTCGAGGAGGTCTAGCCGAAAGCGTCGCTTTGGTAACCAAACCATCGGCGTTTTCGATCACTCTCCATCAAGCGGCTCGCTCAGAATACTTCAAGCCCCGCCCGGCAGCAACCCGGCCGCCTCTTCCGCCGGCAGGGGGCGACCGAAAAGGAAGCCCTGGGCGTACTGGCACCCCAGGGCGAGTAGCTCCGTGAGCTGCTCCTCGGTCTCCACCCCTTCGGTGATGACGTCCATCCCCACGGCTTCGGCGAGTGTCACGATGGTGCGGATGATGGCGGTCTCCTCGTCGCGCACGCCCACCCCGCGGGTGAAGGAGCGGTCGATCTTGAGGGTGTCGATGGGGAAGCGGTGTAGGTAGCTGAGCGACGAGTAGCCGGTCCCGAAGTCGTCGATACAAAGCTCTACCCCCATCTCCCTGAGTCCCGACATCATCCCCATCACCGAGCTGGCATTCTCCATCAGTACGCTCTCGGTGATCTCGAGCTTGAGCCGCCCCGCGCCCACCCCGGCGGCGTGGCAGATCTTACCCACCCGGTCCACCAACCCCCGCTGGTGAAACTGGATGCCCGAGAGGTTCACGTGCAGAACCGGCCGGTTACTCCGGTTTCCCCACTGGCTTAGCTGGCGGCACCCTTCCTCCAACACCCACCACCCGATAGGCACGATGAGACCCGATTCCTCGGCCTGCCCGATAAAGTCGTCGGGTGAGAGCAGCCCGTGTTCGGGGTGGCGCCAGCGGAGCAGGGCCTCAAAGCCCGTGAGTCCGCGCTCCGGCACCGACACGATGGGCTGGTAGAAGAGCTCGAATTCACCCCGTGCGAGCCCCAAGCGGAGGTCGTTTTCCAGCCGGAGGCGGGCCACCGCTGCGGTGCGCATTGCCGGCTTGAAGACTTCGTACCTGTTCCGGCCCCAGCTTTTGGCCCGGTACATGGCGATGTCGGCGTCGCCCAGGAGGGCTTCGGCCGCCGAGTACCCCTCCGGACCGAAGGCGATACCCAGGCTGGCGCCCGTATAGACCGTCTGACCCTCCAGTTCGAAGGGACGAGCCACGCTTTCGCGCACCTGTTCGGCTATACGCCAGGTCTCTGTTATATCGCTCAACTCGTCCAAGAGGATGACGAACTCGTCTGCTCCGAAGCGGGCCACGCTGTCGCCGGGCCGCAGCACCGTCTCCAGTCGTCGGGCCACGGCGATGAGCAGGTCGTCACCCGCCAGGTGGCCCAGGGAGTCGTTGATGACCTTGAAGCGGTCCAGATCCAGAAAGAGGACCGCGAAGGTAGAACCGTGCCGCCGGGCGCGCCTCATGAGCAGGTTGAGTCGGTCGGTGAGCAGGGCTCGGTTGGGGAGCCCGGTGAGCACGTCGTGCATGGCGTCGTGGAGGAGCTGCTCTTCGGCACGCTTCCGTTCGGTGATGTCGTGGATGATACCTTGGTAGCCGGCCACCTCTCCGGCGCTCCCCACGCGCACCGAGGCGGTGACCAGACAGTCGAGCTCGCTGCCGTCCTTGGTCTTGAGCTTGACCTCGAAGTCGCGTACCGAGCCGGAGCGCTCGATGGTCTCCCGAAAACGGTCGCGCTCCGAGCTCTCGGCGTACAACTCCGACACCGGCCGGTCGACCAGCTCGCCCCGTTCATATCCGAAGAGGTCGAGCAGGGACTGGTTGACCTCCAGGAACTCTCCGGACGGGCTGGTCAGGTAGATGGCGTCGCGCGACTCCTCGAACAAGCTCCGGTACCTCTCCTCGCTCTGCTTGAGGGTTTCCTCGATGCGTTTCCGTTCGGTGATGTCGGTGAAGTAGACCGAGACCCCCCCATCCGCGGCGGGGTATGCCCGGACTTCTAGCCACTGGTCGGGGCGCAAGACGCTCTTGGCTTCGAAACGGGTCGCTTTACGCTCCTCCATCACCCGCGTGTACGCTCGGTAGAAGTCCGACCCCTTGACCTCAGGGAAGACCTCCCAGGCGTCTTGGCCGATGAGTTCCTTGCGCGGCCGCCCGAAAAAGTCCTCGGCGCGGGCGTTTAGATAAGTAAAGCGCCACTCCCGGTCGAAGGAGACGAAGAAGTCGGTGATACTTTCGAGGATACGGGCCACGCGGGAGTCGGCGGCCCCGGCGTCACGGTCGGGGGAGGGGGGAACAGGACGGTCTCGAGCGTCCATCGGTGTGCCCGGTAGTGTGAGCACGAGCCCCTCGGAGCTCCGGCCGACGGCCGGGGTCCCGGGAGAACCTCTCCCGGAGGGCGGGGACATCCAAGCTGCAAAGTGTAGCAAAAACCCGGCCCGGCGCCAGACAGACTACTCTCCCCAGCCGCCGCCACCGGGTGTTTCCACGATGAGGCGGTCTCCCGGCTGGGCGTCGAAGCTGTCGCTGGAGGCCAGCTGAATCACTTTGCCCGAGGGGCGCACGAGGCGCTGCCGGCCCGGCTTACCCGGCCCTCCCCCGCCCGCTCCGTACGGAGCCACCACCCGGTGTTGGGTGAGGACCGAAAGCTCTACCGGCTCCAGGAACTCCAGCTCGCGCACCAAACCGTCTCCCCCCCGCCACCGCCCCCTTCCTCCCGAGCCCGGGCGGAGGGAAAAGCGCGCTACCCGCACCGGGTAGCGGTGCTCCAGCACCTCCGGGTCGGTGATGCGGGTGTTGGTCATGTGGACCTGCACCCCGCTGGCGCCGTGGAAGCCCGCCCCCGCCCCGCTCCCCCCGCCGATGGTCTCGTAATAGCCGAAGCGCTGGTTGCCAAAGAGTAGGTTGTTCATGGTTCCCTGGCTGCACGCCGCCAGTTCGAGCGCCTTGAGGAGGGTGTCGGCGAGCCGTTGGCTGGTCTCCACGTTGCCGCCCACCACCGCCGGGCAGCGGGTGGGGTCGGCGGGGAAGGGGGGGCTCAGGATACCCTCCGGGATGAGCAGTGATACCGGCTCCAGTAGCCCTTCGTTGAGGGGGATGGGCTCGTCGACCAGGAGCCGGAGCACGTACAGGACCACGCTGCGCACGATGGCCGGGGTGGCGTTGAGGTTGCCGGGGTGGACCCCAGCGCTACCGGTGAAGTCAAAGCGGGCGCTGGCTCCCGAGACCGTAATCCGTACCCGCAGGGGAGAGCCGTCGTCGAGCCGCTCCGCAGCCCGGTACTCGCCGTCGCCCAGCCGTGCCAACGCCTCCCCGGCCCGGCGGGCCGCCCGCGCCCCCAGCGCCTCCATGTGCCTCCGCACGGTACCGGTGCCGTGCTGGCAGGCGAGCCCCTCCACCAGCTCCACCCCCCGCAACACCGCCGCCACCTGGGCGCCGAGGTCGGCCAGGTTGTCGCTGGGCGCCCGGGAAGGGAAGCGCCCGCCGCGCAGGAGCTCCTCCACCCCACCCCAACGGGGCTCGCCGCCCCGGAACAGGTACAAGGGCGGGATCACCACCCCCTCATCGGCGAGGCAGCGGGCCAGCGGCGGCATGGAGCCGGGGCGCGTGCCTCCGATCTCGGCGTGGTGGGCGCGGTTGGCCAGGTAGCCGACGCGCTCGCCGGAGCCGTCGTGCACCGCAGCGATCACGGTTACGTCGGGCAGGTGGGAGCCGCCGAAGGCGGGGTGGTTGGTCACGGCGACGTCGCCGGGGCCGAGCGGGAGCGCCCGCACCACTTCGCGCACGCACAGCCCCAGCGCCCCCAAGTGGACGGGGATGTGGGGAGCGTTGGCCACCAGTCGCCCGCCCGCGTCGAGCAGCGCGCAGGAGAAGTCGAGCCGCTCGCGCACGTTCACCGACAGGGCGGTGCTCCGCAGCCGTTCACCCATCTCCTCCACCACCGCGCGGAAGCGGTTAGTGAAGAGTTCGTCCTCTACCGCCGTTACCCTTGCGCCTACAGACGGCCCCGAGCGCGGCGCGGCTCCTTTGCTATCTTCGTCCCCCCCTTCCCGGCTGCTAGTCAGTACCAGGGCGCCCGCGCCGTCTACCCTCAGCGACCACCCCGGGGGCACGAAAGTTACGCTGTGCGACTCCGCTACCAGCGCCGGACCTGCAAAGCACCCGCCGGGGGGAAGCTCTGCCCGCTGGCACGTACCCGCCTCTACCCACGCCCCGCCCACCCAGAGCCGGAGCGTCTCCGGCGGTTGTACGGGAGTGGAGTCCGGCGCGGCGGCGGCTCGCGCTTCAGTCATCGGCGACGAAGCCAGCGCGCTTAGAGCCACCACCTCGACTTCGGGCCCCGCGGGCAGGTGGCCGTAGAGCCGCCGGTAACTCTCCTCGAAGCGCTGGCGTAGCGAAGCCGCGCTCTGGTACTCCACCTCCAAGGCCGACTCCTGGCCTTGGTAGCGGAGCCGGGCTAGCCGCCGCCGGATGGAGACCTCTTCTGCCGCGAGTCCCTCGGCTCGGAGACGGCGCGTGGCTTCGTGCTCCAGCTCCCGCAGCCAGCCGTCCAGCCGTCCGGCGCACTCCACCAGGGAGAGGAGTAGCTGTCTTTCGGCGAAGCGCTCCAAGACGGCGTGCTCCAGACCGAGCGCGCTCAGGAGCCCGGCGTCGGCCGGGACCAGTACCGTGCCGATCCCCAGCTCGGCGGCCACGGCGCAGCCGTGCTGCGGACCTGCTCCCCCGAAAGCGACCAAGGTGTGTTCGGCGGGGTCGTGCCCCCGGCGGAGCGAGACCTGGCGGATGGCGCCGGCCATCCGTTCGTCCGCGACGCGGAGCAGCCCCTCGAGCAGCGGTTCGGGCGCGGCTTCCTCGCCGCCTCGCCGCCGGAGCAGGGCGAGGAGTTCGTCCAGCCGGGCGCGGGCGGCCCCCGGGTCCACGGGAAGCGCGAAGTCCGCCGGGGAGACTCGCCCCAGCAGCAGGTTCACGTCGGTGAGGGTGAGCGGCCCCCCTGCTCCGTAGCAAGCCGGACCCGGCGAGGCACCCGCGCTCTCGGGCCCCACCGAGAGCCCCTCCGGCCCGAGAGCGCATACCGACCCCCCACCCGCCGCCACGCTCTCGACGTGCAGCGCGGGAGCCATCAACCGGGCGTCTCCCACCGAGTGCTCCCAGCGGTATTCGGGTACCTGGTCGAAGCGGGCCACATCCGTGCTCGTCCCCCCCATGTCGAAGGCGATCACGCGGGAGAAGCCGGAGAGGAGGCCCGCCCGGGCCGCCCCCATCACGCCGCCCGCCGGCCCGCTGAGGAGAGAGTCCTTGGCTCGGAACTCCTCCGGCCGCACCAGCCCCCCCGCGCTAGTCATCAGATGCAGGGTGCCACCGGAGAGTCCGCGCCCGACCCGCTCCACGTACCCGTCGACCACCGGCGAGAGGTAGGCGTCGGCCACCGCCGTCTGGGCGCGTTCGAGCACCTTGATGCGCGGGGCGACCCCGGACGAGGTGGTGACCCGGTCGAACCCCGCCTCCCGCAGCAGACGCGCGAGCCGTTCCTCGTGTACCGGGTTCCGGTAGGCGTGCAGGAGGGCCACCGCCGCCACCCGCACGCCGTCATCCAGCACCGCTTCGGCGCGCGCCCGCACCGCTTTGGTGTCGAGCGGCTCCAGCACCGATCCGTCCGCCGCCAGCCTCTCGGGCACTTCGACCACGGCGTGGTACAGAGCTTGGGGGCGTTCAATATTGAGCGCGAAGAGGTCCGGCCTCTGCTGGGTGCCGATCTCGAGTAGGTCGCGGAAGCCACGAGTGATGAAGAGGGCCACCCGCGCCCCGCGACGCTCCAGCAGGGCGTTGGTCCCGCGGGTGGTGGCGAGCCGCAGGGAGAGGGGGGGAAGCGGGCGGCCCGCGGGGGTGCCGGTGACCAGCCGCGCCGCCAGCAGCGGCGCCTCCTCGGGAGAGCAGACTTCAAACCTGGTGCCGGTGTCCACGCCGGCCGGCAGCGGGCTCTCGAATCGGAGCCGAGAGCCGGCCCGGTCAAAGCTCTCCACCACCAGCTTGCAGCCCGCCGGCCGCGAGCCGCCGGCCAAGACCCGAAACTCAAAGCCGGCGGGCAGGTCGGGGCACGCGCCCCAATCCTCCTTTACTCGCAGAGTCCGGCCGTCTATCCGCTCGGTCACCACGCCCCTTAGGGAACTGGTGCTCAGGACCTTGGCGCGGTGGAGGCCGCCCTCGGGGTCTAGAGCCAGGCAGTCGGTAAAGGTGCCACCGGTGTCGACGTAGACGCGCCAGGCGTTCTTCACCACCACCGCCGGATCAGCGAGAGCAGCAGCGTGAGCAAGAGAGACACCACTATCATGGTGGTGATCGGCAGGTAGAAGCGGGTGCCTCCCCGCTCCAAGCGGATATCCCCCGGCAGGCGTCCGAACCAACCCAGCGCCCCCGTCCAAGCGAGCAGCCCGGCCGCCACTAGCACAACGCCAACAGTGATGAGCGCGACTGCGACCGTGCGAGAATCCATCTGACCTCGATCTTTCTGTTACCGGGCTAGCTCCCGGCGGCCCTCACCAACCTACCCCCTGGCGCGACGCTCGGTCAGGTCGTAATTTGTATACAAGTAACCCGTCACCTCAACGCCCATGCCACGCGCCGCCGCCCCTCTGGAAGATCCGTCCTCACCCCCGGTCCGCCTCGGCGGCCGCGCCCGCACCGCTTACCACACCCTTCGAGACCTGATCGTGGAGGGCCAGCTGGGTCCGGGCGCCCGCGTCATAGAGAGCGACGTGGCCAGCCGGCTGGGCGTGAGCCGTACACCCGTGCGGAGCGCATTGCAACGACTCCGCCAGGAAGGGTACGTAGTGGCGGCGAACGGCCGCAAGCAGTCCCGGCTCAGCGTGGCCCCGCTCACCCGCGGCGACGGCTACGAGCTCTTCCACATCTTAGCCGAGTTGGAGGGGTTGGCCGCCCACTGGGCCGCCCGCCTCCCGGAGCAACGGCGCGGACAGCTGGCCGGAGAGTTGGAACGGGTCAACCGGGCGCTGCTCGAGGCGATCGAGGACGACCGCGTGGACGCGCGGCGAGTATTCGACCTCCACAACGAGTTCCACAACAGCTACGTGCTCTCCATTGACGCTCCGCGCATCCGGGCCCTGTACGACTCCATCCGGCCCCAAGCCGAAAGGTACCGGAGGGTATACAGCGCGGCGCCCTCGGGCCGAACCCCCCACTCGCCCCGCGAGCACGAAGCCATCATCGCCGCCATCGCCGAGGGAGACGCCGAGCGGGCCCAGAAGGCGGCCCAGCGCAACTGGCGTAACGCGGCCGAGCGGCTGGAGCGGGTGATCGAAGACTTGGGGGAACGGGGCGGGTGGTGAGGACCCCCGCGACCGGCTCTTGCGCTTTGCGGGTAAAGCTCGTATTGTATACAAATGAGTATCCAGACCTCCTGTTTTTTGCAAGTCAAGAGGTAGTGAACCGCTTCGTCCCCAACCCGGAGCTCCGGCCATGAACACCAGAGGACGCACCCCGTGTACCCGATCGTGCTCACCGCGGCTGTTTAACGCTAGCCGCCTATCCTTACGGTGGGCGCCATCTCTCTTCCTCTTCGTCGCCCTGCTCGCGCCAGCGGCCGAGGCCCAGGAGGGCCGCATCGAGGGGGTAGTGGTAGCGGAGCAGAGCGGTAACCCTCTCGGAGGGGTGCAAGTGGTAGTTACGGGTAGCAACCGGGGCACCCTGACCCGCTCCGACGGCACCTTCACCCTGACGGGGCTTGAAGGCGCCCAGGCCGAGTTGCAGTTCCGCCGCCTCGGCTACGCCGCCGTTAACCAGACGGTATCGGTGGGCCAGGTGGACCTGCGGGTGGCGATGTCTGAGACCGCCATCGAATTGGATCAGGTGGTGGTCACCGGCACCGCCGGCGAGGCGGAGAAGCGGGAGCTGGGTAACGTGGTGGCCCAGATCGACGCGGCCGAGGTGGTAGAGACGGCGCCGGTCGGCTCGCTGCAGGAGCTGGTCAACGGACGGGCTCCGGGCGTGGTCATCATCCCCGGTACCGGCATGGTAGGTGGGGGCGCGCGCATCCGCATCCGCGGGGCGTCCACTCTATCGCTGGGCCGCGAACCGCTCATCTACGTGGATGGGGTAAGGGTCAATAATAGCCAGGGGAGCGGTCCCACCAATCAGGGTTTCGGCTCGGCCATCATCTCCCGGCTCAACGACTACAACCCCTCCGACATCGAGTCTATCGAGATCATAAAAGGGCCGGCGGCCGCCACCCTTTACGGTACCGAGGCGTCCAACGGGGTGATCCAGATCATCACCAAGCGGGGTGCCCGGGGAGAGCCGGGCTTCAGCTTCACCACCCGGCAGGGGGCCCAGTGGTTCGCCAACGCCGAGGAGCGCGTCTACACCAACTGGGGTCCCCATCCGGAGAGCGGGGAGATCGTTCCCATCAATATAGTGGCCTTGGAGAGGGAACGGGGGAACCCCGACCTCTTCCGCACCGGCCACCTGCAGGAGTACGACCTGAGCGTGAGCGGCGGCGGCGAGCAGGTGCGCTACTACCTGGGCGGGCACTTTACCAGCGACGAGGGAGTGGAGCCGGACAACCAGTTGAGTCGCTACGGCGCGCGCGCCAACGTAACGGTGTACCCTGCCGAGACGGTCGATATCCAGGCGAGCATGGGTTACATCGAGGGCCGTACCGACCTTAGTTGGGAGTCGGGCGCGGGTGGACTCACTTGGACCAGCTACTACGCCAGCCCCACCCGGCTGAACACGCCCCGGCGCGGCTTTTGGAGCGCCACCCCCGAGGCGTACTACGCCTACAAGAACACCTGGCAGGACCTCAACCGTTTCACCGGCAGCGTGCGTGTCAACCACCGCCCCTTCGACTGGCTCTCCCACCGGCTCACCGCCGGCGTCGACCAGACCCGCGAGGAGAACGTTGAGCTCTCGGAGCGCAACAGTCTGACCGACTTCTTCTCCTTCGTGAACGGTTACAAGTCGTCGCTGGTGCGCCAGACCGCGAACGGCACCGTCGATTACGGCGCCACCGCCTCTTTTCTCGTCAACCCCTCCCTGGGCTCCAACACCTCGGTCGGCTTCCAACTCTACCGGGAGTACATCGAGCGGGTGAGCGCCTACGGGGAGGACTTCCCGGCGCCGGGGGTGCGCTCGATCGACGCTGCGGCGATCAGCTTCGGCGGTGAGGACTACCTGGAGAATACCACCGTGGGGGTCTTCGTGCAGGAGCAGCTCGACTGGAACAACCGGCTCTTCCTGACCGGAGCGGTGCGGGCCGACGACAACAGCGCTTTCGGCGAGAACTTCGACCTGGTCTACTACCCCAAGGTGAGTGCGAGTTGGGTGGTGAGCGAAGAGCCGTTCTGGAACTTCGCCCCGGTGGACCAGCTCCGGCTGCGCGCCGCCTACGGCGAGTCGGGACAGCAGCCCTCGGCGTTCGCGGCGCTCAGGACGTTTGAACCGGTGACCGGGCCCAACGACCAATCAGCGGTTACCCCGGGACTGGTCGGCAACCCCGACCTGGGGCCGGAGAGGGGCAAGGAGGTTGAGCTCGGCTTCGACGCCGGACTCTTCGGCGACCGGCTGGGGTTGGAGTTCACCTTCTACAACCAGCGCACCACCGACGCCATCCTGACCGAGGGGGTGCCCCCCTCGAGCGGGTTCTCCGGCTTCCGCTTCATCAACCTGGGAGAGATCCGCAACACCGGCTTCGAGGTATTGGCCAACGCCGCCCCCGTGGTGACGCCCAACCTGGCGTGGGACGTGAGCTTCTCACTCTCGACCAACGACAACGAGGTGGTGAGCTTGGGTGCCGACCGGGAGTTCATCTCGGGCGGCACCTTCATCCAGCACCGGGTGGGCTTCCCGGTGGGGTCGTGGTTCGGCCCCCGCCTGGTGAGCGCCGACCTGGACGCGGATGGAGACCCCATCAACGTGATGTGCGACGACGGCGAGGGCGGTTCGGTGTCTTGTTCGGAGGCCCCCGATGTGTACCTGGGGCGCAACATCCCCGAGTACGAGGGGGCCCTCACCAACACCTTGATACTGTGGCGCGACCTGCGGCTCAGCGCCCTCTTCGACTTCAAGCACGGCTACTCCAAGCTGGACGGGAACCGCCGGGTGCGCTGCTGGTTCTTCGCTCTCTGCCGGGAAAACTACTTCCCGCATGAATTCGACCCGGTGCAGGTGGCCGGGAGCGACATCGGTATCGTCTCCGACCTGATCGAGGACGCCGGCTTCGTGAAGTTCCGGGAACTCTCGGCCAGCTACACCGTGCCGTCGCGCTGGATCGAGCGCCTCGGCTTCCAGAGTGCCACCCTTACCGTGGCGGGGCGCAACCTGTACACCTGGACCGACTATCCCGGACTCGAGCCCGAGGCGTCGTTCATGAGCGGGTCGCGGGGAGACGGTCTATGGGAGCAGAACGTCTTGCCGCAGATGCAGCAGTTCGTGACCACTATCAACTTCACCTTTTGACCGGGAGCGGACGATGAAAGCCAACGACCTAAAGGGAATCGTTACCGCCCGCCGGCTCCTCTCCTTGGCGGCGGTGGCGCTGGCCGCGGCCAGTTGCGACCAGCTCCTCGACGTGGAGGCGCCCAGCGAGATCCCCGCCGAGAACTTGGAAGGCCCCGAAAGCGCCGACCTCTTGCTGGGCGGTGCCATCGGCGACTTCGAGTGTGCCTTCGGTGCCTACGTGGTGCTGGGAGGAGTCCTCTCCGACGAATTGGAAGACGCCACCCAGACGGCGGCCCGCTGGCCCTACGACCAGCGCGACGTGGACGCCGAGGACGAGAATCTGTACGCCACCGCGAGCTGTGTGGGACTCGGCGTCTACACGCCTCTGTCTACCGCCCGCTGGTCGGCCGAGAACATTCTGGGGAAGCTGGAGGGGTGGACAGACGCAGAGGTTGAGGACAGAACCTCCAAGATCGCCGCCGCCGCTGCTTATTCAGGGTATAGCCACCTGCTGTTGGGGGAGGGCTTCTGCTCGGGCGTACTCTTGGACTCCGAGCTGGAGCCGGGCGGCGAGGTAAGCCGCGGCCAGCTCTTCGCCTTCGCCGAGGAGCGCTTCACCCGCGCCATCGAAGCCGCCCAGGCGTCGGGCGACGACGAGATCTTGAACACGGCGCTGGTGGGCCGGGCGCGGGTGCGGCTCGACCAGGGGGACGAGTCGGGCGCGGCGGCCGACGCCTCCTTGGTGGCCGAGGGTTTCGAGAGGGTCGCCACGGCTTCGGGTGCCTCCTCCCGGCGCTTCAACCGGGTGTGGGCACAGAACCGCCCGTCGGTCGCTCTTACTTCGGTCGACCCGCAGTTCCAGGACCTTGAGTTCGGGGGGGTGCCCGACCCGCGGGTACCCACCGAGGACACGGGCGAGACCTCGCCCACCGGCGTTCGGGTGGTGGCCCAACTCAAGTACACCGACGTGGGAGACCCCCTGCCCATCGCCACCTGGGACGAGGCCCAGCTCATCATTGCCGAGGTGGAAGGCGGCCAGACCGCGGTGGACATTATCAACTTCTTCCACGACCGGGCGGGGCTACCTCCCTTCGCCAGCACGGACGAAGCCGAGATCCAAGCCCAGGTGCAAGAAGAGCGCAAGCGGGAGCTCTTTTTGGAGTCGCACCGCTTCCACGATATCGAACGGCTCGGGCAGCCGCTGATCCCGGCCCCCGGCACGCCGTACCGGAACGGAGGCGAGTACGGTAGCACCCTCTGCCTACCGTTGCCTGACGACGAAACGGTCAACAACCCGAACATCTGAGAGCCGCTTGATAGCAACAAAAAGGGCCCCGCCGAATGCGGCGGGGCCCTTTTTGTTGCGTCCGGCGCCGAGCCGCGTGTACTTTGCGTGCTAGCAACCGTGTCATGAACGCCCCCGCCCCCTCCTCCCCCCTCGCCGCCGAGCGCGAGCGCGTGGTGGCGCAACTCTGCGCCCACTTCGCCCACGACCACCTGGACGAGCATACTCTGGAGGAGCGTCTAGACAGTGCGCACCGAGCCGGTTCCACGGCTGAACTGAAGCGGCTCACCGCCGACCTGCCGGTCTTACCCGGTACTGGACCGGCTGAACTCCTGGTTCCCCGCGTCGACCCGTCCCAGGTCCGCCCCTGGCAGCCGGTACTGGCGGTGATGGGTGGCACCGAGATGGCCGGGTCGTGGACCCCGGCGCGCAAGGTTCTGGTGGTGGGGATCATGGGTTGCGCCGAGCTCGACTTCCGAAACGCCCGCTTTGGCTCACCCGTGGTCGAGGTTACCGCCTTGGCGCTGATGGGCTGTGTGGAGATTTTAGTTCCCCCCAACCTGCGGGTCGAGACCAACGGACTCGGGCTGATGGGTGGTTTTGGGTGGAGCGGCAGGCCGCGGCCCGAAGGCGACGCCGACGCGCCCCTCATCCGCGTCAACGGGGTGGGGGTCATGGGGGCGGTAGAAATCTCGGTGCGGCGCGCGGGCGAGAGCGTGCGCGAGGCGAGGCGGCGCGAGAAGCTGGAGCGGCGGGAGCGACAACGGCTCGGCGGGGGGCGGTGAAGGTCTCGCTTCCGCGGGAGAAGGCAGCCGGCGAGCGCCGCGTGGCGTTGGTGCCTGAGGCGGCCGAGAAGTTGCGGGCGGCTGGGGCCACCCTGGCCGTGGAGCGGGGCGCGGGCGAGCGCGCCTTCTTCACCGACGACGCCTACCGGGCCGCGGGCGCCGGGGTGGTGGAGCGGGCGTCCCTGTTCGAGGGCGCGGACGTCGTCGCGCGGGTCGGACCGCCAGCGTCCGAAGAGATCGACGAGTTCCCGCCCGGAGCCGTGCTGGCCGGCTTTCTGCGCCCTCTCGACGATCGCAGCCGGCTGGAACGGCTGGCCGCGCGCGGGTTGACCGCCCTGGCGCTGGAGATGATCCCCCGCGTCAGCCGAGCCCAGGCCATGGACGCTCTCTCTTCCATGAGCACGGTGGCGGGGTACCAGGCCGTGCTGCTGGCCGCCGGGCGGCTGCCCAAGTTCTTTCCGCTGCTCATGACCGCTGCTGGCACCATCCCCCCGGCGCGCGGGCTGATCTTGGGCGCGGGTGTCGCGGGGCTCCAGGCGATTGCCACGGCGCGGCGGCTGGGGGCCGTGGTAGAGGCGTTCGACGTGAGGCCCGAGGTCAAGGAGCAGGTCGAGAGCTTGGGCGCAGCTTTCGTCGCCGCGCCCGAGGTGGCCGCCGAGGGCAAGGGCGGCTACGCCGCCGAGCTGAGCGGCGAGGCGGAGCGCCGGGAGCTGGAGGCGATCGGCGGGCGGCTCGGCGAGGCCGACTTCGTCATCTCCACCGCGCTCATCCCCGGCAAGCGGGCGCCGCTGCTCCTGACCCGGGAAATGGTGGGGGCGATGACCCCCGGCTCGGTGATCGTGGACCTGGCCGCCGAGGCGGGGGGCAACTGCGAACTTTCCCGCCCGGGCGAAGAAGCCGAACACCGGGGCGTGACGGTCCTGGCACCCCTCAACCTGGCTTCGTCGCTGCCGCTCCACGCCAGCCGGATGTACTCCCGCAACTTGAGCGCGCTGCTCTTGCACCTGATCGAGGATGGGGAGATCCGGCTCGACTTCGAAGACCCGGTCATCGACGGCTGTTGCGTGGTTCACAACGGAGAGGTACGCGTATGAGCGATTTTCTGACTGGGCTGTACGTCTTCGTGCTGGCCATGTTAGTCGGCTTTGAGGTGATCACCAAGGTACCGGCGACGCTGCACACCCCGCTCATGTCGGGGTCCAACGCCATCTCGGGAGTAGCCGTGATCGGGGCCATCCTCATCCTCGGCCCGGCCGATACTCCGCTGCTCACCTGGATCGGCTTCGCCGCGGTGGTGCTGGCCACGGTCAACGTGGTGGGCGGCTTTCTGGTCACCGACCGGATGCTGAAGATGTTCCGGCGCCGCAGGCCGGAGAACGAGGAGTGAGTCCGGCCGGCATTGAAGTCGCCTACCTGGTAGCGGCCGTCCTTTTCATAGCGGGGCTCAAACGGCTCTCCTCGCCGGCCACGGCGAGGTCGGGGAACGCTCTGGCCGCCCTGGGGATGCTGGTGGCGGTAGCGGCCACCCTCCTCCACCGGGAAGTTCTCTCCTTCGGTTGGATCCTGGCCGGGGCCCTAGCGGGCGGCGCCATCGGCGCGGTCATGGCCCGTACCGTCCGCATGACCGCCATGCCCCAGATGGTGGCCCTCTTCAACGGCTTCGGGGGAGCCGCCTCGGCCCTGGTGGCGGGCGCCGAGTTTGTTCGTGCTACCGGGTCGGTGGGCGCCGGGACCGCCGGCGTGGCCGTGGCCGGATTGGTGATCGGCGCGGTGACCTTTTCGGGCAGCGTGGTGGCGTACGGCAAGCTCCAGGAGCTGATACCGGGACGCCCCCTTCTCTTCCCCGGTGAGCGCGTACTCACCGGAGGCCTGGCATTGGTGATCCTGGTAGCGGGCGCGGCGGTAACCGCCGGGGACGGGGCGTGGGAGTGGTTCGCCGTTCTGGCCGCGGCTTCTCTCCTCTTGGGCGTTTTTCTGGTGATCCCAATCGGCGGGGCCGACATGCCGGTGATCGTGGCGCTGCTCAACTCGTACTCCGGACTGGCCGCGTCGGCCGCCGGGTTCGTCTTGGGCAACTCGGTGCTGATCGTGGCCGGTGCTCTGGTGGGGGCTTCGGGGCTCATCCTCACCGCCATCATGTGCCGGGCGATGAACCGTTCCCTGGCCAACGTATTCTTGGGCGCTTTCGGCGCCCTGACGGAGGGCGGAGCCGTGGGGCGGGGCGCGGACGGGCCTCCGGTGCGGGAGGTCACGGCTGAAGACGCGGCCATCCTGGTCGGGTACGCCCGGCGGGTGATGGTGGTGCCCGGGTACGGACTGGCGGTGGCCCAGGCCCAGCATGCGGTGCGGGAGCTGGCGGAGCTACTGGAGGAGCGGGGGGTCGAAGTCCGTTACGCCATCCACCCGGTGGCGGGACGCATGCCGGGCCACATGAACGTGCTGCTGGCCGAGGCCGACGTCCCCTACCCCCAGCTCCTCGACCTAGAGCAAGCCAACCCGAAGATGGAGCGGACCGAGGTGGTCCTGGTGATCGGGGCAAACGACGTGGTCAACCCGGCCGCCCGCGACCAGCCGGGCTCGCCCATCTACGGCATGCCGATCCTCAACGTGGACGAGGCCAAACAGACCATCGTGCTCAAACGTAGCATGAACCCCGGCTTCGCCGGCGTCGAGAACGAGCTCTTCTTCAAGCAGAAGACGGCTATGCTCTTCGGCGACGCCAAGGACTCCATCACCCAAGTCATAGCGGCGGTGAAGGCGTTGTAGGGAGTGCCAGCACACCTCTCAGATGGGCCTCGGTCTTATCCGCCGCGCGCTCCCAGCTGAACTGTTCCGAGAAGCGGCGAGCCTCTCGGCCCATCCTTTCCACCCGCTCCGGGTTGGCCACCTTTTCCATCGCCCCGGCCAGGGCGTCTACGTCGCCGTGCGGCACCAGCAGCCCGGTGCGCTCGTGCAGCACCGACTCACGCAGACCGGGCGAGTTGCTGGCGATGGAAGGAGTGCCGCACGCGGCCGCTTCCAGATTGGTGATCCCCCACCCCTCTTTGGCCGAGGTTAAAAGGTTGGCCCAGGCCGTCCTAAAGAGTTGGCGCTTCTTATCCTCGCTCACGAAGCCGGCGAACTCCACCCGGCCCGCGACGCCGAGCCGCCCGGTGAGCGAGCGGAGCTTTGTGGCTTGGTTTCCCCTGCCCGCGATAACCAGGCGAGCCGCCCTTCCCCGCTTCCCGAGCCGCTCCAGGGCCCGGATTATCAGGTCTACCCTCTTGTACGGCTGGAGCCGCCCGAGGTAGATGAAGGTGGGCTCGGCCGCGCGGGCAACGGTGGGGTCGGGGCGGTAGAAAGCGGTGTCCACTCCGTTTGGGATCACCTCGATGTCCCCCCGCCCGAGCCCGCGTTCGACCAGGTCGTCGGCGGTGCTCTCGGAGACCGCCTGCACGGGCACCCCGCGGTAGACGCGCCCGATGGGCCTCTCCAGCAGCACGGTGGCTGCCGCAACCGGAGCGGCCGCGGAGCTGAAGGCGGTGGCACCGAAGAGATGGTGGACCACCAGCACCACCGGCTGGCGCGCCCATAGCGGCGAGAAGAGGGGAATTTTGTTGAGGTCTTCGACCAGTAAGTCGAATCCCCGCGCGGACAGGTGGCGGCGGTAGTACGGCACGGCCCGAGCGGCGAAGGTGTGACGGCCGCCGGTGCGGTGGACCTCGATGCCGTCCACCTCGGCGCGGGCGGGTGCCCCCTTCCAGCCCGAGGCGAGCAGGGTGACGCTGTGCCCGCGCCCGGCGAGTCGGCCGAAGATCTCGTGCAGGTGCGTCTCGGCGCCGCCCGCGCGCGGGTTTAGCCGGTCCTGCCAGTTCACTACCAGCAGCTTCACGGCGCCACCTCCGCCCACCTCTGCTGCCGCCGACGCCACTCGTGCAACCCGAGTACGCCGCGCGTTACCCGCGCGTACGCCACGGTTAGAGCGATGCCGAGGAGCATCGCGGCCACGCCGATGATCCCCGCCTCGGGGCCGAACTCTCCTCCGGTCCACACGGCTGGCCCGCCCTGTTCGGCGCTGAATAGAGAGCCAGACGGGGTCACCCCGCTCACTGGGAAGCCGAAGAGAGGTCCTTGGGCGAAGTTCCAGGTCACGTGCAGCCCGATGGGAATGGCGAGGGTTCCGGTGAATACCGCGCCCGCGGCCAGCAGGACGCCGGCCAGGGCGATGTTGGTGGTGCTGATCCAGGTCGCGCCCGGGTTTCCGGCGTGGAGTACACCGAATACGGACGATGAAAGGAGCACGGCGAATGCGAGCGCCACCGGGGTGCCCAGCCGGGCGAGGCCCTCGAACGCGTTGACCAGGTGGTAGCCGCGGGAGAGAATCTCCTCATACACGCCGACCACCAGGTAGATGAGCAGGTAGCTAGCCACCACGGCGAGAGTATCACGATCGGCACTCAGGCGGACCGGTCCGGCCCACCCCACACCCACCTCCAGCGCGAAGACCAAAGCCATGAGCAGAACCCCCAGCGCCAGACCGAAGCTAAAGTCTATCCACCAGCGCCCGTCCACAGCGAGCCCGAGGTCGGCGAAACGGCGCCGGTCAAACGCGCGTACCGCGATCCAGCAGGCAAGCAGGACCACCCCCGCCTGGAGGGAAATCCAGAGCAGGAGAGAGCCCGCCCCTCCCGGCGCTTCGGGGGTAGGAGCGACGCCGGCAGCCGCCAAGGCCGCTGCCACTGCTAGCAAGAGGAGCAGGACCAAGCCGGCGTGCAGAAGTATCCGCCAGAGCGCCCGCGGCCTGTGCTCGGCTCGATTGTAAAAGAGCCGGAGTAACGGGTTCATCCGCCGGGCGCGGCCAGCAGCCGTAGCACGATTTCGGCTCCCCGCCCGGCGGCCCCGGCTCCGGCTTGCAGGTAGCCGGCCGCGGCTTGGCCGGCTGCGGCGCGGGCGCGGGCGTCGGCGAGCAAGAGGCCGAGGGTCGCGCGTAGCCCGGCTCCGCCGCTGACCTCGAAGCCCCCGCCCGCGCGCACCAGTTCGGCGGCCTCGCGAGCGTTTCGGTGGCGCGGGCCAAAGATCACGGGGACTCCGAACGCCGCTGGTTCCAGCACGGAGTGGAGCCCGCGGCGGCCGAACCCTCCCCCCACGTACGCCGCGTCGGCCAGGGCGTACAAGTCGCCCAGGACGCCCACCCTGTCCACCAGTGTGACGGAGGCACCGTTCTTAGCACCCGCTTCCACGCCGGAGAGACGGAGGTGAGAGAGGCCGGACCGGTCCAGGAGCCGCTCGGCAGCCGCGAGACCTTTGGGGGTGGGTTCGTGAGGTGCCAGAATTAGCCGGAGCCAGGGGTGCCCGCCGGCAACCGTGGCGAAAGCCGGAATTAGCCGCTCTTCGTCGCCGGGCCAGGTGGAGCCCGCCACTACGGTCAGGGCACCATCTGCCCGCAGCAGCGACAGCGGCGGCGCGCTCCAGTCCGTGCTCCCCGCCCTGGTCAGAACTTGGTCGAAGCGGGAGTCTCCCATCACCGAGCGGAGCTCACCGGGCACCCCGAGAAGAGCGTACCGCCCGGCGTCTTCTTCCGAGATCGCGCCCACCGCCGAGAGCCGGCGGTGGGCGGGGGAGAGCAAGAGCCGCCCGGCCCGCGACAGCCGCCCCGACGAGGGCGGCAGGGTGGCGCTGAGCAGAGCCGATGGGATACCCCGCTTTGCCGCCTCGGCCGTGAGCACCGGCCACACTTCGCTCTTGGTAAACACCAGCACCGAGCAGCGTAGCACCTCCAGGGCGCGGTGCACGGGGCCGGGGGCGTCGAAGGGGAGCACTCCGGCGAAGTCGGCGGGCATCGAGCGGGCGAACCGTTCGGCCGAGGGCGAGAAGTAGGTGTAAGCGATCTGGAGCTTGGGGAGCCGCTCCCTGAGCGCCTCGATCACGGCCCTGGCCTGGAGCCCCTCGCCCACGCTGGGGGCGTGGAACCAGGCGAGCGGAAGGTCCGCTTTACGCTCCCTGCTAGCCCACTCGGCCATCCGCCCGGCCGCCCCCCGGCGCGCGCTCACCCCGCGGGAGAGCTTGCCGCCCCCCAGCGCGAGCAGTGGCAAAAGGGATCTCATAGAAGCGGTGGCGGTGGCGTAGAGTAATTCGATTCCGGACATGACGCGGAAGGTAGGTGGGCTCGCCGCCAGTCGCGAGTCGTGCCCGCTTTCAGCCGCTGCGTCTCCTTGACGGTTCCCCTAACTTGCAGGTATGAAGGGTAAGATAGTTATCCGCGGGGCGCGGCAGAACAACCTCAAAGGGATCGACCTCGACCTCCCTCGCAGGGCTCTGGTTCTGGTCACCGGGCCGTCCGGCTCGGGCAAGTCTTCGCTCGCCTTCGACACGGTGTACGCCGAGGGACAGCGCCGCTACGTGGAATCTCTCTCCACCTACGCCAAACAGTTTCTGGAGCGGGTGGAGAAGCCCGACGTAGACCGGGTGGACGGCGTCTCCCCGGCGGTGGCCATCGAGCAAAAAAACCGGACCAAGACCAGCCGTTCTACCGTGGGCACCGCCACCGAGGTGTACGACTACCTGCGACTCCTGTGGGCGCGTGTGGGCCGTACCTTTTGCCCGGAGTGCGGCCGGGAAGTCCGTCCCGACACGCCCGGTGGCGCCGCCGACCGGGTGCTGGCTCTGCCGGATGAGACGCGGGTGAGCGTGTGTTTTCCCCTGCCCCGCTCCGCGCAAGCCAGCCACGGCGTGCTGGTCGATAATCTGCGCGCCCTGGGCTTTGCGCGCGTGGTCGCCGATGGCCGGCCGCTGCACCTCGATTTTCTGGAGCAGGGGGCCGACCTCACCCGCGCAGGTGAGCTGCTGGTGGCGGTAGACCGCCTCTGCGCCCGTGCCGCCGACCGCGTCCGCCTGGCCGAGGCGGTCGAAGTGGCCTTTTCGGAGGGGGAGGGGGAGGCCGTAGTGTTGACGGAAAAAGGCGACCGGCTCCGCTTTACGGAGAGCTTCAGCTGCGCCCACCACCCCGGCGCCCCGTTCGCCACCCCCACCCCGCAGCTCTTCTCCTTCAACAGCCCTTACGGCTCCTGTCCGCTCTGCACCGGCTTCGGGGCGGTATTGGAGTACGACCAGTCGCTGCTGATTCCCCATGCGGAACGGTCTCTACAAGAGGGCGCCGTGGACCCGTGGAGCAAACCCAGGTACAAAGTGCGCCGCCAGAAGCTCTACCAACTGGCCGCCCGTCACGGAGTTCCGGTCACCGCGCCGTGGTCCCGGTTGCCGCAAGAGTTCCGGGAGATGGTGCTCCACGGCGGGGAGGGCTTCCAGGGGGTACTCCCCTTTCTGAGCGCATTGGAGAAGAAAAGATACAAGCAGTACATCCGGGTCTTCTTGCGTCAGTATCAGAGTGCCCGCAGCTGTCCGGCGTGTGGCGGTCGCCGGCTGCGGCCCGAGGCGCTACGGGTCAAAGTGGCGGGCAAGACCATCTCCGAGGTCGCCGCCCGCGCGGTCTCGGATACACGGCTGTGGGTAGAGGAGTTGGCCGGGTTGGCGGCAGGCGGTGGGGGAAAAGAGGGAGGCCTCTCCGGCTTTGATCGCGAGGTTGCGGGCTCCATCCTCCGTGAACTCTGCTCCCGGCTCTCCTTTCTGGACCAGGTGGGTGTCGGCTACCTCACGCTCGACAGGCAGACCCGCACCCTGTCGGGCGGCGAGGCCCAGCGCATCTCGCTCTCCAACGCCGTGGGGAGCAAGCTGGTGGATACCCTCTACGTGCTGGACGAGCCCACCGTCGGCCTCCACCCGGCCGACAACGACCGGCTGTTGCGGCTCCTGGAGCGGCTCCGCGAGGGCGGCAACTCGGTGCTGCTGGTGGAGCACGACCAGGCCGCTATCCGCCGCGCCGACTGGGTGGTCGAGCTTGGGCCGGGGTCGGGGGAACGGGGGGGAGGGGTGGTCTTCCAGGGCACCGTGGACGAGCTGCTCGCGGCCGACACCCTCACTGGCCGTTACCTCGCGGGCAAGCAAGAGGTGGCGGTGCCGGAGCGGAGGCAAACCGGGCGGGGGTGGCTGCGCTTGGAGGGGGCGCGGGAGCACAACCTACGGGGGATAGACGTGGACATCCCCCTGTGCGCCCTCACCGTGGTGAGCGGAGTGTCGGGGTCGGGCAAATCGACCTTGGTCCACGACGTACTGTACCGGGCGCTGGAGCGGGAGCTCTCGGGAGAGACCTCTGCCAAGCGCCACCTGGGCGAACCGGTGGGGGAGTACCGGTCTCTCTCCGGCGCGGGCGGGGTGCGCGGGGTGGTGCTGGTGGATCAGTCTCCCATTGGCCGCACGCCCCGTTCCAACCCGGTCACCTACGTGAAGGCGTACGACGAGGTCCGCCGGGTTTTCGTCTCGCTGCCGGAAGCTAGCAAGCGCGGCTACGCTCCGCGCCACTTCTCCTTCAACGTCAAGGGCGGGCGCTGCGAGGCGTGCGCGGGAGGTGGTCAGGTGCGGGTCGAGATGGTGTTCATGGCCGACGTATTCGTGCCCTGCGAGGTGTGCAAGGGCGCCCGCTTCCGCCCCGAGATCCTAGAGGTAACCTACCGGGGAAAGAACATCCATCAGGTCCTGGAACTCACGGTAGACGAGGCGATCCGCTTCTTCCTGCACGAAGACCGGTTGGGCGAAGCCCTCTGGCACCTGCAACAGGTGGGGCTCGGCTACCTCCGGCTAGGCCAGCCGGCGCCCACCCTTTCGGGGGGCGAGGCGCAGCGTATAAAGATCGCGCGCGAGCTCGCCTCGGTAGCCCGGAGCGGAGGAAAGAAGGTGTACATCCTGGACGAACCCACCACCGGGCTGCACTTGGACGACGTCGCTAAACTCTTGCGCGTTCTGAATACGCTGGTCAAGCGGGGTCATACGGTGGTGGTGATCGAGCATAACCTGGACGTCATCAAGTCAGCCGACTGGGTAATCGACCTGGGGCCCGGCGCCGGCCCCAAGGGGGGGGTGGTGGTGGCGATGGGCACACCCGAAGAGGTCGCCGCCCGGGAGGGGAGCGTGACCGGACAGTGGCTGGCCCCCATGCTCGGCACTCCGGCTCCGGTGTGAGGGATCGTCGGGCCGGATAAGGGTTACTAGCGGGTCATGAGACGGCGTAACCGTGGGCTTCTTTTGCTCCTCCTCCTATTGGCTCCTGCCCTGGCTGGGGAGCGGGAGCTGGCAGGGTACGATCCCGTACCCGGGGAGCGCGTCTACCTGGTGGATCTGGATGGGCGTCCGGCCGGCTCGGCCCGCTCCGAGTTGCGGCGGGCGGAGGGGCTGTGGCTTTCCACCCAACGCTTCGACGTTCCGGTGGCGTCACAGATGAACGAGACCCGCTTCGAGCCAGAGACGTTGCGCCCCCTGTCGATGACCCTCACCTCTACCCAGGCGGGCTTCTCGGTGGTCACCCGGCTCAGTATGGAGGGGGCCACTCTGGTAATGGACGCGCCCCGCCGGGAGGCCAAAGACCAGCGCGAGCGGATCGAGGTAGAGGTTCCAGCGGGAACCGTCTTTCCGGGGATGGAAGAGCACCTGCTCGTCTCCCGACCGCTCTCGGCCGGAGCTGGCTTTTCGATCCCTTCCTTCGATCCGGTCTCGCGCCAGGTGCGTACTCTGGAGTTCCGGGTTACGGGCCGGGAGCGGGTGTCGGTGCCGGCCGGGGTTTTCGAGGCGTGGCGGGTAGAGATCTCGGGCGGAGCCGCCCCCGGGGTGGCGCACGTCCGGGTGGGGCGGCCCCTCCTGGTTCGCTTACAGGTAAACCGTCCAGCCGAGTTTACCTTCAAGCTGGAAGTATGGAAGGATTGACTTGCGGCTGCTTTTTTCTCGCGCTAGATACTGCTGGTACGCGCCTGGTAGGTTCATAGACCGAATCTCTGTCGCACACAATAATGCAACCCGCCAGCGCTATTTTATATGCACTTTTTGGAATCCCTCCCTCTGTATCGATGATTTGAGCCAGCTCTCTGGCGGCACTCCATTGCTGAGTGGCGGGGGGCGCTGCGCCGAATCAGACGATACTGCGAAAGTATGGCGCGCCCTCCGTCTACTGCAGCGCCGTGTTGGGCGTTACATCAGCATGGAAGGTATTGGCAATTTTCCGCTCTTACCAAACAGTACCGACACGGTGAGCGAACCGTGGAAACAGATCGCCCGAGAGCGGCTGGAGCTGTGAGGCTACTGGTGCGCTGCGCCCCCAGCGCTCACCGTTCTCGGGGAGGGAAGCAGGATCGGAGGCAGCCGGAGAGTCGGGCTACCTCCGATCCATGCGGCGGAACGGCCGGTGCGAGGCTCAGCAGACGATCAGGGGTCCACAGCCGATGGCGTTGGTAATGTAGCGGGTGGTCTGCGCGGTTTCTCCCGCTGAGGTCACCGTGACGCGCAGCTCGATATCGCCCTCTTCCTCATCGATGTTGAGGTCCTGCGTCTTGCTCGTGCCCAGGTTATCCCACCCGACACCAATATCCGGGTAGCGGATCTCCCACTGGTAGGTATAGGAGCCGTCGCCGCCCGCAGGCATAGCCTCGTACTGGTAGCTGCCCGCAGTCGTGATATACCCCTCGCCCTCAATGTAAACGGAGACGGGCGGATTGCCGACGACGTTGAGGGAGGTCCCGAAATCCTCCTCCACCCCACCGATCGGGCTGAAGATAAAAGGCGCACCTGTACTCGTGTTATGACCACCCCACAGGATCCCGGCAAGCTTTACCTCGTCTCCGCCCACGCGTTCGAAGACGGGCGAGCCACTGTCCCCGGCCCTTACGCCTGCGTCGACGAGTCCCTGGCACATTAGGTAGCGGCCGAGGAAGTCATAGTGTACGCAGGTTTCCTCCACATCCCCATAGGTCCAACCGGTCGTGGCCCCCATCTTATGAAGCTGATCACCCACCGCGAAAATCGTTTGTTTCCCGCTGATCCAGAAGCGCCCCGAGATGGTCCGAGAGCCGTACCAGCGATCTGAGAAACTGGTCCGGGCGATTCTGCCCAAGATCCAATCCGTACCTGCGTCGTATTGAATCAGCGCTGCATCGCTCCACCGGCAATCGTCACGCCCGCTTGGACAGAAGGTGCCATAGGAACGCAGGGCGGGGTCGATGAACTCGTTGCCGACGAAATGGCTGGACAGACCCCAGGTGGATTGGTAGAACGGATCGTTCGTCACCGCCGCGAATACGTCGGTGCAGTGCGAGGCGGTCATGAAGGTCGGGTGCCCCCATAATCGACGTTGAACCCGAGAGTACACCCACTGTTGCCGTCGTTGATCCGGAGACCACCGAGCGTGGGACGGACTCGATCCTCCAGCGACTAGAGCGGAACCGGCCGCTCGGTCTCCTCGATCACGACCGCGTCGGCGGGCACGCCGAGGCGCTCCACCGCGACCAGCACGGCAGGGCGGACAGCCTCGCTCTCCACGCCAATCACGATGCGATTGATCGATTCGTCCGCGTCAGTGAAGAACACGCCATCCATGGCGAGGACCGGCAGGAGCCGGCGATGATGCCACTCGGCGAGTTGGCGCCAGCCGTACTCTCCATCGAGTACGTGAAGGGGTGCGCCACCCAGGCTGCGTGCTTCGAGCAGTGGCATCAAGGCCTGGCGTGCGGCCGCGGCCGCGGCACGGTCAGTGAGGTAGATGGTGGGTTGGCCTTCCGCAAAGAACATCCCGCCGAATCCGGGAATGGTTCGGGCCACTTCTTCGAAGAAGGCATCGATCGAGTGGCGCGGCGCCACTTGCAGCGGATGATCCGCTACGACGTTCGTCTCCGCATTCGACGACGGCGAGGTGAGCGGTTCATCCGAACAAGCTGCCGAGAGCAATCCGACCGCGAACAGGAACGCTACCTAGAGACTACTTTTGGCTGTCATCCTGATCTCCTCTGTGTGCGAGTGAAAACGATAAGAGCTTTGGGGCGAGTTCGGTCAAGGCCCAGGAACCGGCACCCCGGCGGTCGGGTCGTGCGGTAGCGCAGAGAACGAACCCGTCACCCGAATCGTGGTCGGATCGGGGGCACACTCGCGCGTGCCGCACTCGATGGCAGTGAATTCAAACCGACCTTCGACCCGCTCCTCGGAGGACGCAGTGATGGTGAGCGTGCCCGACGTCGAGGTCCATTGCCGCATCCGGTCTCCGTCCTGGCGGGTGAACCGCATCAGGGTACCAGTGGCCTCCGGGTTCGTTAGATCAAATCGGAGGAGCGGATACGTGCCCGGTTCCGGTCGTCCCGCACCGTAACGCACAATCCCAAATTTCGACCAGCGGCCGAGCGCGTCTTCCGCACCGGACGAGAAGACTCCGAAGGTCATTTCGATACCGGCCCAGTGGTGGGGTCCTTCATTGAACCTCGCGTTTGCTTCGTGCTCCTCTTCAACTGCCCCCCGTAGGTCGGCCAGGAGCCATGAGGGCCCGTCGGATGGCGGCTCCAGTGGTCGCTCCTCGCATGCCGCCAGTGCGACGATCGCGAGGAAAGCGAGAGTGGGTGTCAGCAATAAGGTCTTCATGAGTTTTCTCCTTTGACTTGAGGCGACACGGTACTATATTTCTATATCCGGTCTCAGTCAAGGGTCTCTGAGGCAGCAACCGAAGCTGCTGGACCAGGTGCGCGACGCGGCCCCTCCTGGTTCGCTTACAGGTAAACCGTCCAGCCGAGTTTACCTTCAAGCTGGAAGTATGGAAGGATTGACTTGCGGCTGCTTTTTTCTCGCGCTAGATACTGCTGGTACGGTGGTTCCAAGGCAGACCTTTTCTAACCGGACTGATGAAACCGTCACTCCCCATCGGCGGCCTCTCTGCCGCCTCTCTGCTAGCAGTCCTGGCCGCGGCACCGGCTCCCGCCCAGCAAGGCGCTGGCGCCATCCCCTTCGAGAGCTACCGGCTGGATAACGGCTTGCGGGTCATCCTCTCGCCCGACCACTCGGTGCCGGTGGTAGCCGTGGACGTCTGGTACGACGTGGGCAGCCGCAACGAGAGGCGGGGCCGCACCGGCTTCGCCCACCTCTTCGAGCACATGATGTTCCAGGGCTCAGAGAACGTGGACAAGACCGAACACCTGCGGCTCATCGAGCGGGCGGGCGGCTCCATGAACGGTACCACCAACGAGGACCGCACCAACTACTTCCAGACGCTTCCCGCCAACCGGCTCAACCTGGGGTTGTGGCTGGAGGCCGACCGCATGAGATCCCTCGCCGTTACCCCGGAGAACCTCGAGAACCAGCAGGAGGTGGTAAAAGAGGAGCGCCGCCTGCGGGTGGATAACCAACCGTACACCTCGTCGTTCTTCAAGGCCCTCTACCAGGTCCCCTACAACGCCGAGACCTGCTTCGCTTACGGGCACGACGTGATCGGCTCTATGGACGACCTCAACGCCGCCACCTTGGATGACGTGCAGAGCTTCTTCGACACCTACTACGCCCCCGGCAACGCCACCCTCACCGTGGTGGGCGACTTCGACGCCGGCGAGGCCAGGGAGATGATCGAGGAGTACTTCGGCGACATCCCGGCGGGCCCTCCTCCCCCCGCGGTCGAGTGTACGGCTCCGTTCTCGGGACTCCCGGCCCGCGAGGTGGTGCCAGATCCGAACGCCAATCTGCCTGCTTTCTTAGCCACTTACGGCATGCCCAAGGCGGGCCACCCGGACAGCTACGCCCTCTCACTGCTCGGCTCTATCCTGGGTTCGGGAGAGAGCTCCCGGCTCCACCAGCGCTTGGTCAAAGAC
The DNA here is from genome assembly GCA_050732775.1 of Longimicrobiaceae bacterium. Lineage (GTDB taxonomy): Bacteria > Gemmatimonadota > Gemmatimonadetes > Longimicrobiales > Longimicrobiaceae > JBOHRN01. The sequence continues at coordinate 43,273 of JBOHRN010000055.1, forward strand.
GAGGAGGCCGCCCTGGCGGTGCAGTCCAGCGCCAACATCCGGCGCGGGCCGGGTCTCTTGCTGGTCTTCTCGCTCCCCAACCAGGGGGTCGAGATCGGGCGCGTCGAGGAGCTGGTCGATGAAGAGATCGAGCGCGTGCGCCAGCAGGGGGTTACCGCCGCCGAGCTGGAAAAGGCCAAGAACCGTTACCGTTACCAGACTCTCAGCGGCCGGCAGACGGTGCTGGGGAGGGCCGAGGATCTGCAGTACTTCGCGCACTTCCACGGCGATCCGGCCGCCATCCGGGACGATTTGGACAGCTACGCGGCGGTTACCCGGGAGGACATCCAGCGAGTAGCGAACCAGTACCTTGTTCCCGGGAACCGCGCCGTGGTCATCGCCCAACCCGCCTCAGAGGGGGAGGATTGAGATGATAAACTCAGCCAAGAATATACCCTCCGTTCCGGCCTTACTGGTTCCCGGGCTGCTCGGTTGGCTGGCGGCTTGCGCCGCCCCCCCGCCCCCGGTCCAGACCCCGGTTCCCACTCCGCCGCCAACCGAAGCCCGGGCTCCAGCTGAGAGGCGCGAGCGGCCGCCGCCCCCGGCGCCGATGCAAGCGCTGGAGTTTCCCGGCTTCCAGGAGGTCCGGCTCGCCAACGGACTGCAGATCCTGGTGGTAGAAGACCGCGACCTTCCCCTGGCTAGCATGGAGCTGTACGTGAAGTCCGGCTCTTCGTCGGACCCGGTCGAGAGTGCCGGGCTGGCGGAAATGGTGGCGGAGCTGCTCAGCAAGGGGACCACCACCCGTTCGGCCGAGGAGATAGCCACCACCATCGAGGGGGCGGGCGGCTCCCTGAACACCTTCGCCAGCGCCGACTACCTTACGGTGAGCGCCGGCGCCCTCTCCGAGTCGCTTCCGCTGGTGTTCGAGCTGGTGAGCGACGTGACGCTCCGGCCCACCTTCCCGGAAGACGAACTGGAGACCGCGCGCACCCGCGCTCTGTCGGGACTGGAGGTCGAGCTCAGCCAGCCCGGCCCGTTGGCCGATCGCCGCTTCGTGCGCGAGGTATACGGCCAGGGGCACCCGTACAGCTTGCGCCCGCTGCCCGAAACCCTGGAGGAGATCGGTAGGGCCGGCGTGGAGGCGTTCCACCAAGCCCACTTTACGCCGGGGAACGCCTTGTTGGTGGTTTCGGGAGACGTGAATGCCGCGAGGGTCGAAGAGCTGGCGCGCGAGCACTTCGGTGGCTGGCAAGGAGGAGGCGTGCCGCCGGTGGTGTTCCGTGAGCCGCCGGCGCGCGAAGACGCCACCATTTACCTGGTTCACCGCCCCGGCTCGGTGCAGTCCAACCTGCTGGTGGGGCACGTCGGCATCCGTCCCGACAACCCGGACTACTACCCGCTCCAGGTCCTCAACAAGATCGTGGGCGGGGGCACCGACGCGCGGCTCTTCCTGATCTTGCGCGAGGAGAAGGGGTGGACGTACGGCGCTTATTCGCGCTTCACCCGGCCCGCAGACGTCGGCTACTACGTGGCCAGCGCCGAAGTCCGCAGCGAGGTGACCGACAGCGCCCTGGCGGAGCTCGACCACCAGCTGCGCCGTGTTCGTCGGGAGCCGGTCTCGGAGGAAGAGTTGGAGGCGGCCAAGAGCTACCTCATCGGCTCCTTTCCCCTGCGCATCCAGACACCGCGGCAGATCGCCGGCCAGGTGGCGCAGACCTACCTGCTCGGACTCCCCATCGAGCACCTGCTCCGTTACCGGGAGCGCGTCTCCGAGGTCACCATCGAAGACGTACAGCGGGTGGCCCGCGAATACGTCCGGCCCGAGCGGGCGGTCATCGTGGTAGTGGGCGACGCCACCCAAGTTCTGGACGACTTGGACGCTCTCGGCATCGCCCCCATCGAGCTGTACAATACCGAGGGAGACCGTATCGAGCGGGCCGCTATCGAGGTGCGCGCCTCGACCGCCGTGTGGGACGGATCCCGGCTGGAGCCGGGAGCACTGACCTACCAGTTCACCGTGCAGGGGAACCCGCTCGGGACCACCACCTCGACCCTGGCGAGGGAGGGGGATGAGTGGGTCGCCACCTCGGCGATCGAGTCTCCTGTTATCACCCGGAGGAGCGAGCTCCGCTTCGGCGCCGCCGGCCTGGAGCCGGTCTCTCTTACCCAGACGACCGCGCAGCAGGGAACCGAACTGAACGCCGACCTCAGCTTCGCCGACGGCCGTATCACGGGCACGGCGACGCTGCCCGGAGAGCCCGGCGGGGAGCCGGAAGAAAGATCCGTGGACGCCGCGGTGGTCCAGGGCACGCTGCTCCCGGGGATGGGAGAGTACGCTCTCGCGGTCGCCGACTTGGCGGTCGGAGAGTCGATCACCGTACCGGTGTTCAGCGCTGAGTCGGGGAGCGTAGCGCCGACCACCTACCAGGTGACGGGTACGGAAACGGTGACGGTTCCGGCTGGAGAGTTTCCCGTCTTCCGGGTAGAGGTCTCGGGCGGGCAGCAGCCGATGACTTTGTACCTTCGCCAGGAATCCCCCCACCTGGTGGTAAAGATGGAGCTGGTGGGGATTCCCGTGACCATCGAGTTGCAGTCAATGCAGTAGGGGGCCGCCGGGCGCTACTCCACGGGCAGGTGCATCCTCGCCTGCTGCACCATGCGCTCGGGGTCTAGCTCGCGCTCCACCTTTTTCCAGTTGCGCGTGCGCGGCGGGTGCCGGGCGGGTACCAGGAAGCGGTCGCGGAGCCGCACGCTCAGATAATCGATAGCCAAAATGGTCAGGAACACCGCGATCAACAGCGTGAGCACGCTGCGGTACTGGAACACGGTCAGGTAGCCCGCGATGTAGAAGCCGATCCCCCCCGCCCCCACGAAGCCCAGGATGGACGAGGCGCGGACGTTGTGCTCGAACATGAACAGGATCTGGCTGAGCAGGTGATTCCCGCTCTCGGGCAAGACCACGTGCCTGATTACCTGGCTCCGCGAGGCACCGCTGGAGCCGATGGCGTGGATGGGCGCCGGGTCCAACCCTTCGATCGCTTCGTACTGGAGCTTGCCCAGGTAACCCACCGTGTATACCCCGGTGGCCAACACTCCCGCCAGCGGCCCCAACCCCACCGCCACCACGAAGATGACCGCCCAGAGCAGGGCGGGCAGGGTGCGGATGCCCGCCAGCAGGAGGCGGGCGGGCACGGTAGCCCCGCGTCCGAAGAGGTTACGGGAGCCGAGGAGTCCCAGGGGGAGGGCGAGCACCGCTCCCACCAAGGTGCCCAGGAAGGCGATCTGGAGGGTCTCCAACACGGCCGCCAGCGCGGTGCCCGCGAGCCCCGCGTCGGGGGGGAAGGCCTCGCGCAGGAGCTCCAGCAGGTTGGCGACGCCGGTGAGCCGGCCCACGCGCAGCTCCAACCCCGCTGCGGACCAGACGGCGAGCAGCAGAACCAACGCGATGATCAGCGGTGTTCCGGGGACCCGCTTCAACGGGCTAGGCACCTCTCGCAGATCAGCGACCGGATAGTCTCCTCGTCCAGCTCTTCCCGGCTCCCCTCCGCGATCTTCCAGCCGCAGTCGAGCACGGTGACCACGTCGCAGAAGGAACGGGCCACCCGCAGGTCGTGCTCCACCATCACGATGGTCATGCCCAACTCCCGGTGGGCCGCCTCCAGGGCGCGCAGCACCTGGCCGGCGGTACCGTCGTCCAGCTCGGAGAGAAATTCGTCGGCCAGGAGCACCTCGGGCGTCTGCACCAGGGCGCGGGCCACGGCTAGCCGCCGCTTCTCGCCGCCCGAGAGCTGGTGCGCCTTGCGGCCGGCCAGGGGAGCGAGCCCGGTGGTCTCCAGCGCGTGCAGCGCGCGACTTTTTTCCCGCCGGGGAAAGACTCCCAACCACGACGAGACCTCCCCCACCCGATGGAAGGCGCCCATGAGGGCGTTCTCCAGGGCGGTGGCGCTGCCGACCAGTCCCAGGTTTTGGGGTATGTACCCCACCCGCTCGCGTACCGTCCGGTCGGGCCGGCGCCCGTTCACCGCCACCCCCAGCGTGCTCACCCCTCCCTGTACCGCGGGAACCAACCCCTTGAGCAGCTTGAGCAGGGTGCTCTTGCCGGATCCGCTCGGTCCCACGATGGCCCGCCGTTCGCCCGGAAGGATACTGAGCGAGACGTCGCACAGGGCGGGCGGGTCGCTACCGTAGGAGACCCAAACTCCGTCCAGTTGCAGGGCCGGAACGGCCACGGCGGGGGAGATCAACCGTCCTCGTCTGCCAAGAATTGCGCATGCAAGCCGCTCAACGCTCCCACGGCCGGCCCAAAGTCGCCCAGATGCTCCTCGGTGGTGGTCTCGACCACCCCCTCCACGCCGTAGAGCTCCCGGTAGATGTCGGGGCGCTCCCGGGTGAGCCCGAGCATGGCGGCCACGAAGTCGTCCCGGACTTCCGCCGGAAGCCCTCGCCGTACCACCACCGGGTGCGATGGCACCCGGCCCAGCCGCACGAAAGAGCGGACCTTGCTGCGGTCCTCCGGCTCCAGGAAGCGCTCCGGCGCGTCGTCGGCCCCGAAGGCCACGTCCACCTGGCCGCCCGCCAGTAACTCCATCGCCGCCTTGTATCCGCCCGCCATGGAGTAGCTCTCGAAGCTCCTCTCCAGTGCCCGCTGGAGGTCAGGGAACTCGTTACCCTCCACCTCGATCAAACCCCGGTCGATCATGGTGCCGATGGGCAGCACGAAGCCCGAGCTCCCGGTCCAACTGGTGTGGGCCACCCGCTTCCCGAGCACGTCTTGCAGGGAGTTTACGTCGGAGCCGGTGCGGGTGAACCCTTCGCCGTAGTAAAAGGTACGGCCGTCCTCCCTCCGTTCGGCCAGTACCACCTCGGCCCCGGCTCTCCGGTGGGCGATCCACGCCGGGGCCGCGTCCAGGAAAGCGGCGTCGAGGTTTCCGAAGCGGAGCGCTTCGATGAGGGGCTCGTACGCCGTGGGGATGAGGACTTCGACCTCCACCTCCATCTCCCTCTCCAGGTAAGCGGCCAGGGCGCCGGCCTTGGCCGAGAAGTCCTCGGCCCGCTCGGCGGGCAAGAAGCCGAGCCGGAAGACCTCGAGGCCGCCGCCCGCTCCGGAGCGGGGCGGAGCGTCCGTACACGCGGCTAGGAGAGTTGCCAGGAGAGTTGCCAGGAGCTTGGAGCGGTGCATCTAGGCTTTAGCTTTAAGGTGCGATTGATTGGGAATCATTCTCAATTGCCCCCAATATACACTGCCGACCCGGAAACGCAAACCCGCTTGCCCCGTACTAGCTGGCCCCGCTACCTTGTCACCCCCCCCTCAACTCGGAGGAGTAGAAATGAGATCTGTACTTTCCATAATTTTGGCGGCGGCGCTGGCCGCTTGCGCCACCGCCACCGCGGCTCCGGAGGCAGCTCCGGAAGCGGCCGCGTCCCCGGCCGAGCGGGGAGCGTTTGCTTCCACCTACCAGCCCTTCGCTTCGGGTGTCACCGTGATCCGGGGCGGCACCGTGATGACCGCCGCCGGAGAGGTGCTTCCAGGAGGAGCCGTGCTGATCAAAGACGGCAGGATTACCGCGGTGGGGGCGTCCGTGAACGCCCCGGCGGAGGCGCGGCTGATCGACGCCGCCGGCAAGTACGTCACCCCCGGGCTCATCGACACCCACTCCCACCTGGGGGTTTACCCCAGCCCCGGCGTGGCGGCCCACTCGGATGGCAACGAGGCCACCGACCCGGTGACCCCCGAGGTCTGGGCCGAGCATTCGGTCTGGCCCCAGGACCCCGGCTTCACACGCGCCCTGGCGGGCGGGGTCACCACGCTGCAGATCCTCCCCGGTTCCGCCAACCTGATCGGCGGCCGGGGGGTCACGCTGCGCAACGTGCCCTCGCGCACGGTGCAGGGGATGAAGTTCCCGGGCGCGCCGCACGGGCTCAAGATGGCGTGCGGCGAGAACCCTAAGCGGGTGTACCGGAGCCGCGGCCCCTCTACCCGCATGGGCAACGTGGCCGGGTACCGGGCCGCCTGGATCCGGGCCAGCGAGTACCGGGACAGTTGGGACGAGTGGCGGGAGAACGGCTCCGACTCTGACAGCAGGCCAGACCGGGACCTCGGCATGGAGACCCTCGCTGGCGTCCTCAGAGGTGACATCCTGGTCCACAACCACTGCTACCGCGCCGACGAAATGGCGCAGATGATCGACATCGCCGACGAGTTCGGCTATCAGATCCGCTCCTTTCACCACGGGGTAGAGGCGTACAAGCTGCGCGACCTGCTGGCCGAGCACGACATCTCGGGTTCGCTGTGGGCCGACTGGTGGGGTTTCAAGATGGAGGCGCTCGACGCAACCAACGCCAACATCGCCCTGGTTCACGACGCCGGCGCCAGAGCCATTGTCCACTCCGACGACGCGGGCGGCATCCAGCGCTTGAACCAGGAAGCGGCCAAGGCCCTCAAGGCCGGACGCGAGGCGGGGTTGGAGATCAGCGAGAACGACGCCCTGCGCTGGATTACCGCCAACCCGGCGTGGGCACTCGGGGTGCTCGAGCAGACCGGAACGTTGGAGGAAGGCAAGCGGGCCGACGTGGTAGTATGGGACGGTAACCCCTTCAGTGTGTACGCCCGGGCCGAGATGGTATTCGTGGACGGGGCGCTACTTTACCACCGCGATAACCCGTCCGTGCAGCCAGTAACCGACTTCGAAGTGGGCATCCTGCCAGGAGGTGTACGATGAAGAAGGCAGTTAAAACAGTTCTCGGGGCGCTCTCGGTCCTGCTCGCGGCCAGCCCTCTCGCCGCGCAAGCGGTGGCCATCACGGGCGGAACGGTCCACACCGTGTCCGGCCCGCCCATCGAGGGGGGTACGGTGGTAATCCAGGACGGCCGCGTCACCGCGGTGGGCCGGGGTGTGTCCGTGCCCGCGGGAGCGCGCCGAGTCGACGCCAGCGGCATGGTTGTCACGCCCGGACTATTCGAGTCGTTTACCCACCTGGGGCTAGTGGAGGTGGGCGCGGTAGACAACACCCGCGACTACGCGGTACAGGACGACGACCACGTAACCGCGGCCTTCAACGTGGCAGATGGGCTGAACCCTAACTCGGTGGTCATCCCGGTGACCCGTGTCGCGGGCGTGACCACGGCGGTGGCCGCCCCGTCCGGGGGCTTGATCGCCGGGCAGGGGGTGGTCATCGACCTGGCCGGGGGCTCGCCCGCCGGGCTGATCGCCAGCTCTCCCGTGGCCATGTTCGCGCGGCTGGGCGCCGGCGCCCAACGGGCCGGGGGAGGGGCGCGGGCCGGGGCCACGCTGCGGCTCCGCGAGGTACTGGAAGACGCCCGCGTATACGGCCGTATGCGCGACGCCTTCCAGCGGGGCGCCACCCGCGACTTCTCGGCGGGACGGCTAGACCTGGAAGCCCTCCAGCCGGTTCTCAGCGGGGAGCTCCCGCTGGTGGTCGAGGCGCATCGGGCTAGCGACATCCGGACCGCGCTCGCTATCGCCAGCGAGTACGACCTCCGCTTGGTGCTCGCGGGCGGCACCGAGGCGTGGATGGTGGCCGGCGAGCTGGCCAGCGCGGGGGTGCCGGTGATCGTCAGGGTGCTCCAGAACCTACCCTCCAACTTTGAGCGCGTCGGCGCGCGCTACGACAACGCCGCCCTACTGCGGGCGGCGGGCGTGCCCGTGGTCATCTCCACCTTCGACACCCACAACGCGCGCAACCTGACCCAGGAGGCGGGTAACGCGGTGGCGTACGGGCTGCCCTGGGAAGAGGCGCTCAGGGCGGTTACGCTGTACCCGGCGCGCGTCTGGGGGATGGAAGATACGCACGGCTCCCTGGAGCCGGGCAAGGTGGCCAACGTGGTGGTGTGGAGCGGAGACCCGCTGGAGCTTCTGACCACCGTGGAGCACGTCTTCATCCGGGGGCGCGAGGTGCCGCTGACCAGCCGGCAAACCGAACTGCGCGACCGCTACCTAGATATCGGCGACCGGCGGCGGAGCTACCAACACTGAACCCCCGTCGCGGGCGAGGCTCCTTTCCAGGCCGGGCTCCAAGAGTTGCCCGGCCAGCGTTGAGTGAGGCTGGAGGCGGCCGTCAACGGCTGGTGTAACCCTCCCTGAAGGCTTACCTTTCCAAGTCCGCGGGGCGTGCTCGGCCGCCGCCCCGATCCGACTGTCTTTGAATCCGTTACATGGCTCCACCAGAGACCTTGCAGTCGCGCGTATTCCCGCGGCTGATCGAAGACGAGATGCGCGAGTCGTTTATCGACTATTCGATGAGCGTAATCGTGCAACGGGCGCTCCCCGACGTGCGTGACGGACTAAAACCAGTGCACCGGCGCATCCTCTACGCCATGCACGAGAGCGGGCTGGCCCCCAACCGTCCCTACAAGAAGAGCGCGACCGTGGTAGGCGACGTCCTGGGCAAGTACCATCCGCACGGCGACGTGGCCGTCTACGACTCCATGGTGCGTATGGTGCAGGACTTCTCGCTGCGCTATCCGCTGGTCGACGGCCAGGGGAACTTCGGCTCGGTAGATGGAGATCCGGCGGCCGCCTACCGCTACACCGAGGCCCGGCTGGCGCCCGTCGCCACCGAAATGCTGGCCGATATCGACAAGGATACGGTCGACTTCGTCCCTAACTTCGACGACCGTCTGGTCGAGCCCACCGTCCTTCCGGGCAAGATCCCCAACCTGCTGGTCAACGGGTCGAGCGGCATCGCCGTGGGCATGGCCACCAACATCCCCCCCCACAACTTGGGCGAGGTGGTCGACGCCTGCCTGCACCTGATCGACCACCCCGATGCCACCATCGCCGAACTGATGGAACACGTGCGGGGGCCAGACTTTCCCACCGGCGGCTTCATTCACGGCCGGGAGGGTGTCTATGACGCGTATACCACCGGCCGCGGCCGGGTGGTTATGCGCGCCCGCGCCCGGGTGGAAGAGCGCGAGGAAGGGCGCGCCGAGCGTATCGTGGTCAGCGAGCTCCCGTTCATGGTCAACAAGGCCAAGCTGATCGAGCATATCGCCGAGTTGACGCGCGAGAAAAAGGTGGAGGGCATCGCCGCCCTGCGCGATGAGTCGGATCGCGAGGGGATGCGCATCGTGGCCGACCTGAAGCGAGACGCCATTCCGGAGGTGGTGCTCAACCAGCTCTACAAGCACACCTGGATGCAGAGCACCTTCGGGGTCATCCTGCTGGCCCTGGCGGGCGGCGTTCCGGTGGTAATGAACCTGCGCGAAATGCTGGCCCACTTCATCGAGCACCGGCACGACGTGGTGGTCCGGCGCACCCGTTATGAGTTGGACAAGGCGCTGGAGCGGGAGCACGTGCTGGAGGGGCTCAAGGTAGCGGTCGATAATATCGACGAAGTCATCCGCATTATCCGCGGCTCCCAAACCACCGGCCAGGCGGGCGAGCGGCTGCGCGGCCGCTTCGACCTCACCGAACGCCAATCCGACGCCATCCTCAACCTGCGCCTGGCCCGGCTCACCGGGCTGGAGATCGAGCAGCTCGAGTCGGAGCTCGCCGAGGTGCGCATCGACATAGCCGGCTACCGGAGCGTCCTGGAGAGCCGCGAGCGGCGCTTCTCCATCATCAAAGACGAGCTCGCTGAGGTGGTCGCCAAGTACGGTGACCCGCGCCGCACCGAGATCATCGACGACCAGGGCTCCCTCTCGGTCGAGGATCTGATCGCCGACGAGGAGATGGTCATCACCGTGTCCCACACTGGTTACCTCAAGCGCTTGCCGGTCGATACCTACCGGCGGCAGGCGCGGGGGGGGCGGGGGATAGCGGGCATGGACACCAAGGAGGAGGACTGGGTGGAGCACCTCTTTCTGGCCAGCACCCACGACTATCTGATGTTTTTTACCCGGCGCGGGCAGTGCTACTGGCTCAAGGTTCACCGCATCCCCCAGGCGGGCCGTGCCAGCCGGGGCAAGCCGGTGGTCAACCTCCTCAACATCGGCCAGGACGAGCGCGTGGCCGCGTTGGTGCCGGTGCGCGAGTTCAGCGACCGTCGTTACCTGCTCTTCGCGACCCGTGACGGGGTGGTCAAGAAAACCGCGCTGTCGGCGTACGGAAACGTCCGCTCGGTCGGCATCAACGCCATCAACATCCGGGCGGGAGACGAGCTCATCGGCGTTCAGCTAACCGACGGGACCAGCGACGTGGTGCTCGCGACCCGGCTGGGCAAGGCGATCCGCTTCTCCGAGCAGGACGTGCGCGAGATGGGTCGGGTGGCGGGTGGGGTGCGGGGAGTCCGGCTGGGCGGGGACGACCGGGTGATCGGCATGGTGGCGACCACGGACGGCGGCGACGCCACGCTGCTGGTGGTCACCGAGCGGGGCATGGGCAAGCGCACCCGGGTAAGCGAGTACCGGCTACAGCGGCGGGGCGGAAAAGGTCTCATCAACATCCGCGTTGGCCCCAAGACCGGGCCGGTGGTGGCGATCAAGCCGATTTCGGGGGGAGACGAGTTGATGGTCATCACCCGGCGTGGCATCGTGAACCGCCAGTCGGCCGACGGCATCAGGGTGATCGGTCGCAATACGCAGGGCGTGCGGCTGGTGAACTTGGACCCGGAAGACACCGTGATGGACGTGGCGCGGGTGGTGCCGGAGGAAGAGGTGCCGGAAGGAGGGTAGCTGGGGGCACGAGCGCCCCGGCCCGGCACGGGCGTGGGACATGGATGTCCCGAAGGGCTCCGCCGAGGGGGAGGTTTCTCTTGTAATTTGGCGCTCCGGGTGTTGGCCCTCTTCTTGCCGAATCAGCTCCGTAAGTAGTTGCACGCTCCTTTTCCCAGCGGACCTTATGGCTCTCGAGACCGCCGCCCTGCCCGCCACCAGGCGACGCCCCCCCTCTCCCCGCACGGCCGAGACGGGTACCATCTTCGTGGCCGACGACAACCCCGCCATCCTGGACGGGGTGCGGCGGGCGCTCAGCGCGCGCGGCCATGAGGTGCGCACCGCCGCCAGCGGCTCCGAACTGTTGGAGCTGTTCCTGGCTTCTCCCCGCCCCCCCGACCTCCTCCTCCTGGACGTGGTCATGCCGGGCCGGAACGGGCTGGAGGTGCTGGCCGAACTGCAGCGGGACGAGCGCTACGCTGACCTGCCGGTGATGTTTATCACCGCCACCCGCGAACCGTCGCTGCCGGTGGCGGCGCTCCGGGGCGGGGCGGTTGACTTTCTCCCCAAACCGTTCCGCTTGGGCGAACTAATGGCCCGGGTGGAGCTACACCTGCGCAAGAGCCGCGAGCTGAAGCGGGCCCGCGCCAGCGCCAAGGTCCGGCTGCAGATCCTCGACACGGTGCGGGAGCTGGACCAGCTCCCCAACGCCGGCGCCATCTTCGACCTGGTCACGGCGCGTGCGGCGCGGGCGCTCGGGGTGCGTCGCTGCTCGGTGGTGCTAGCCGAAGAGGGAGACGGGTTCGGGCGGGTGGCCGCTTCCTCTGACGGCCGCTCGGTGTCGGGGCTCATCTTGGACCTGGACCGGTACCCCGAAATCCGGGCCGCGCTGCGTCGGTGGCGGCCGGTTCACGTGCCAAACGTGCACGACTCTACCATCTTCGCGTCCCTGCTCAGGGAGTGGCAGAAGGTTGGCTTCACCCCCCCTCTCAAATCAGTGGTGGTAGTCCCTTTCCGCCTGGGCACGGAGACCAAGGGAGTGTTCGTGATCCGGGCCCAGGAGGACGAGGAAGGGTTCGGGGAAGAGGCCGCCGAGTTCGCGGAAATGGTCGCCGAGGGGATGGTGCGGGTTTTGGAAGAGCGCGGCTAGCCGGAGACGCCGGCCGCTCGGCTACTCTGCCCGTACGCTTCCGGGCGCACGGAGATGTAGAAGGTCTTGATGTACCTCGAATCGACTTCCATAAAGGCGCTGTCAGGCGCCGCCCCGAACTTTGCGGTGCCCGGGGGGCGGGGGAGCGAGACGCCCAGGGTGTCGGCCAGGGCGTCGAACTCGGCCCGCGAGATGCGCCGTAGATAGCCGTTTAGCTCTAGCCGCCCGCCGAGGCGGGCTCCCCCCTCCGGCGGGGGTTGAAAGCGCAGAAGAATGCGCCGCCCGTCGACGCTCGCCGCCCACACCGAGTTGGCCCGGACGGCCGAGGCAGCCGAGCCGGTGAAGCGGACCAGAGTGCCCACGTCCCGCTCGCCGATCGGGTCGATCTGCTCGAAGGGGAGCGGCTCGATGGGAATCACCGGCGCCCGGTCGGCGCCGAAGCCAGCGGCAGCTCCCACCCCGCGCATACCCTCCTGTTCGGTGGGGTCGCCCCACACCGCGGCGGCGACCCACACCCCAATCCCGGCCAGGGCCAGAAGGGTGGTCCAGAGCCAGAGCCGGGAGCCGCCCGGGCGGGCAATGTGGATGTCAGCCATGCCAGACGGCCGCTCGCAAGGAGCGTGCTTGCCGGGAAGGGTAAAGAATCATTATTGTAACCTGATTCCCTCTTCCGAGCACTGAACGTGGCTAAAAAGAACCAAGTCAAGAGTACTTCCCCGTCCCTCGCTCCCTTCTACTGGATCATGGCGGCCGTCGCCGTGGTGGGGGTGGGGGTGCTGGCGTACCAGCTGTGGGGCAAGCCCGCCCCCGCTACCGAGCCGGTGCGGGTCCAGCTCGACGCCGCGCGGCTCGCCGAGGTCCGGGGTATCTCCCTGGGAGACGAAGACGCCCCGGTGGAGATCCTAGAGTTCGCTGACTTCCAGTGTCCGGGTTGCGGCCAGTTTGCCATGCTCACCGCCCCTCTCATCAAGGAACGGATGGTAGGCAGCGGCCGGGTCCGGTACGTTTTCTACGACTTTCCGCTGGTGCAGATCCACCCTAACGCCTTCCTGGCCGCCCGGGCGGCCCGCTGCGCCGGCGAGCAAGAGCTCTTCTGGCCGTACCACGACTTCCTCTTTGGCCGCCAGTCGCGCTGGAGTAATGAAGGCGATCCTACCCCACTCTTCGTCGAGTACGCAGAAGAGGTCGGGGCCGACGCCGGGGCGTTCGAGTCGTGCCTCCGCTCCGACCGCTACGCTCGCGAGGTGACCGAGAGTATGCAGTTGGGGCTGTCGCTGGGGGTAGAAGCAACCCCCACTCTGATCGTGAACGGCAGGCGACTGGTCGGTATCCCCAGCTTTTCCGAATTGGAGGAGATGGTGCAAGCCGAGCTCGAGGGCGCGGGCGGCGAAGCGGAGGCCCCGCCAGACACCAGCGCGGAGTCGTGAGCACCGGGGCGGTCGGGGACGCCCCGGCCGGGAGTCGCTCGGAGCTGCCCCTGTTCCGCATGGGGGCCTCCGGGTTGGCCCTGGCCGGGCTCTTCGTGGCCGCTTACCTGGCCCTCTACAACCTCGGAGTCAGCGGCACGCTCCAGTGCGGGGAGGGCGGCGGGTGCAGCTTGGTGCAGGGCTCTGAGTACGCCTGGTTCGCGGGTGTGCCGGTGTCGCTATGGGGGGTGCTGGGGTACGCCGTGATCCTGGCCGTGGCCATCGCCGGGACCACGCCAGCCCTAGCCCGGTCGGCGCGGATATCTACCGCCCTGGTCGCGCTCTCCGGCGCCGGAGCGGCCTTCTCCGGCTACCTTACCTACCTGGAAGCGGCCGTGATCAAGGCGTGGTGCCAGTGGTGCGTGGTCTCGGCCGTCATCATCAGCGCCATCTTCTTACTGGCGCTGGTGGACTGGCGGCGCGTCACCAGCTAGCAGTAAGCGTCAAGTCGTTTCTTCGGTTTCCTCTTCATCGCCCTCCCCTCCGGTTTCCTCACCGTTGGCGCCTTCGGTGGCCAGGAGTTCCTCGATGTGGCCGCTCATCTCCTCGAAGCTAAGATGTCCGGCCACCGCCCGCTCCGGGCCCAGAAAAAAGGTGGGAGTACCGGTAACCCCGCTGCGCGCTCCCTGCATCAGGTCGTTGACCAGGATGGAAGCCACCAGATCGTTGGCCATGCAAGTCCGGAAGCTCTCCATCTCTACCCCGGCATCGCGGGCTATCTCCTGGTGATGGGCGAGCGGGCGGGTCTGGCCGCTCCAATCTTGCTGAGCGGCGAAGAGCCCGTCGTGTACCGGCCAGAACTTGCCTTGGGCGCCCGCGCAGAGGGCGGTCTTGGAGGCCGTCCACGCCTGCGGGTGGTTGGGAAGGGGGTAGTTGACGAAGATCATGCGCACCTTGCCGGTCTCGATGTAGGCGCTGTCTATCTGGGGCAAGGTTTCGGTCGCGAAGCGGGCGCAAAAGGGGCACTGGAAGTCCGAGATCTCCACGATGGTGACCGGCGCGTCTTCAGCTCCCTTGACCCGCGAGCGGTCCGCGCGCGCGATGATCGAGTCGAGCTGCACCTCGTCTCCGGCGTCCGCTTCCCGCTGCTGGCCCTGGGCGCAGCCGGGAGGAAAGGTGGCAATGAGCAGCAAGAAGGCGACGGGGTAAAGGCCAGCTCGCATAGTAGTGTGATCGGGGTCGGACGTAAGTGGACGTAAGTTGGGGCAAGTTAAGTCACCCGCCGCTGCCAGTCCAGTTGAGCGCAGCGGGCGCGCGCAGCGGATTGGGGCAAGGGGAGCACCATCACGGTGCACGGGCTTGCGGGCCGGGTCGCGCCAGATGTATCTAACTGCTTGACAGATAATGATGTAGGGCAAATATACGCAGCGGACCGGGGGTTGCTAAACAAAGCACGGTTCGCTCTCCCGTCCCCTCAAAGAAGGAGTAAGCCGAGGATGAGCATCTCAAGTAGACGTTCACTGGCCGTGCTAGCGGCCGCCGCGCTTGCGGTCGCTGGCTGTTCGGACGACGCCCGCGCCCCGCTGCAGCCGGACGCCCAAGCCAACCAGGCCCCGGTCGTGCAGGCGGGTCCGGCCGGCGAGGTGATCCCCGACCGCTACATAGTGGTCTTCAACCCAGGCGTGGCCGACGCGCCGGGGCTGGCCAACCGGTTGGCGCGCGCCCACGGTGGTTCCATCCACTTCACTTACCAGCACGCCCTCAAAGGGTTCGCTGCCACGCTGCCCGCGCCCGCGGTAAACGCCCTCGGCAACAATCCGAACGTGGCGTACGTCGAGCAGGACCGGGTGGTGACGATCTCGGCCACTCAAACCAACCCAACCTGGGGGTTGGACCGCATCGACCAGCGGGACCTACCGCTCGACGACAGTTATACTTACAACGCCACCGGCTCGGGCGTGAGTGTCTACGTCATCGACACCGGCATCCGCACTTCTCACAACGATTTCGGCGGCCGGGCGTACGTGGGCTACGACGCCTTCGGCGGTAACGGGCAAGATTGTAACGGGCACGGCACCCACGTAGCCGGTACGGCGGGCGGTAGCGAATACGGCGTGGCCAAGGGCGTGGAGCTGGTGGCGGTAAGGGTGCTCGACTGTAACGGCTCCGGAAGTTACTCCGGCGTGATCGCCGGGGTGGATTGGGTAACCAGCAACCACCAGTCGCCCGCCGTCGCCAATATGTCGCTGGGCGGTCCGGCCTCTTCCTCGCTCGACGACGCCGTGGAAAACTCCATCGCCGCGGGCGTGACCTACGCGGTGGCGGCCGGGAACGACTACGGCGCCGACGCCTGCGACTCCTCCCCCGCCCGGGTGCCCACGGCCCTCACCGTGGGTTCGTCAACCTCGTCGGACGACCGGTCGTCGTTCTCCAACATCGGAACTTGCCTGGACATCTTTGCGCCGGGTTCGAGCATTACCTCGGCGTGGCACACCAGCGACAGCGCCACCAACACCATCAGCGGCACCTCGATGGCGTCTCCGCACGTGGCCGGGGCGGCGGCCCTCTACTTGGAGGGGAGCCCGGGCGCTTCGCCGTCCACGGTGTCAGACGCCATCGTCAACAGCGCCACCCCCAACCGGCTCGACAACGTGGGGAGTGGCTCACCCAACCTCCTGCTCTATACCCTGTTTGACGACGGTGGGGGAGGCGGCGCGCCGTGTTCGGACTGCGAGCACTACGACGGCTACTTGAGCGGCTCCGGAGACTCCGAGTACCAACCGAACGGAAACTACTACTATAGCGGGTCGTACGGTTACCACAACGGCTGGCTGAGCGGCCCGTCCGGAACCGACTTCGACCTGTACCTCTACAAGTGGAACGGCTCCCAGTGGGTGATCGTGGACTCGTCCACCAGCGCCTCGTCCGAGGAAGAGGTGTCGTACTACGGCTCGCCCGGCTACTACGTGTGGAGGGTATACTCCTACAGCGGGAGCGGGTCGTACGACTTCTGGATGCAACGCCCGTAAGCTTCTGCTGCCGGGAAGAAACGCCCGGAGCGCCGAAGCGCTCCGGGCGTTTCTTTTTAACGCTACCTCTCCACACCAGAGCAACCGGCGCCCATTGCGCCTCACCACCCCGCGGGCGTAAGTTAACGAGCTTCTGCCACCATAACCCGGATCGCCCTCGGAGCTTCCTCGTTGAAGGTCCTCCTGCTAGATTCCGACCGAACGTCCGTTCGGACGCTCCAGCCCGCTCCCAACGGTCTGGAGATCTCTAGTGCCCACGCCCAGACCGAAGGGTTACGGCTCCTGCGCGAGGGGTGCTGGGATCTGGTTCTGCTGGACGAAGACTTCTCGGGGGCGGGGGTCGAACTCCTCGCCCGCGTCAGCTCGCAACCGTCGGCCCCGCCGGTGGCGCTGCTCAGCTCGCGCCCCTCCATGGAGACCACGCTACGGGCT
The DNA here is from genome assembly GCA_050732775.1 of Longimicrobiaceae bacterium. Classification (GTDB taxonomy): domain Bacteria; phylum Gemmatimonadota; class Gemmatimonadetes; order Longimicrobiales; family Longimicrobiaceae; genus JBOHRN01. The sequence goes on from JBOHRN010000055.1 coordinate 59,886, forward strand.
ATCGACGCCGGCGCCATCGACGTGCTCTCCAAGCCCCCCTCGCGGGAGAAGCTGGACGAGATCGTCGCCACCCTGCGTAAGACCCGCAAACTCCGACCGCTCCCTCCTCCCCCCGGCCACGACCGCACCATCGTGGGCAACAGCCCGGGTATGCTGGGGGTGTTCAAGTCCATTGCCCGCGCCGCCACTAGCAACGCCACCGTGCTCATACTGGGCGAGAGCGGCACCGGCAAGGAGATGGCGGCACGGGTGCTGCACGCCCGCTCCCGGCGAGCCGCGCGGCCTTTCGTGACCATCAACTGCGCCGCCATCCCGGAGAACCTGCTTGAATCCGAGCTTTTCGGGCACGAGAAGGGATCGTTCACCGGCGCCATCGGCCGTCGGGTGGGGCGTTTCGAGCGGGCCGACGGCGGCACCCTCTTCCTGGATGAGATCGGTGACATGTCTACCGCCCTCCAGGCCAAGATTCTGCGCGCCCTTCAGGAGCGGGAAGTAGAGCGGGTGGGGGGCGACGATCTTATCCCGGTGGATGTTCGCATTATTGCCGCCACCAACCGCGACTTGGGCGTGGCTGTGCGCGAGGGCACTTTCAGGGAAGACCTCTACTACCGGCTGGCCGTGGTCAGCGTCCGCATGCCTCCGCTCCGCGACCGGGGCAAGGATCTGGAGTTGCTCACCGAGCACTTCGCGGCCAGGTACGCCCACGAGCACGAGCGACCCATACGCGCGCTGGCCGAAGGGGTCATCGAGACGCTCTACCGCCGCTCGTGGCCGGGCAACGTGCGCCAACTCCGCAATGTGATCGAGCGGGCGGTGGTGATGGCCGAGGGAGACGTGCTCCTGCCCGAGAATCTGCCGTCCGAGCAGGGCTACCACCTAGCCGACGACGACGAGTTCTACGGACCTCTCTGCACGCTAGCCGAGATGGAGAAGAAGATGATACTGCGCGCGCTGCGCGAGAGTGGGAGTAGTCACACCGAGGCGGCCGAGATCTTGGGGCTCCACCGGAACACCATCCGGCGCAAGCTCAAGGAGTTCGGATTGAGTGTGAAGGGTGAAAGCCGGGCTTGATTAGCTTAGGCCGCCGCTACGTCTACCTCGGCTAGCATATCCCGCACCCTACCCTCCAGCGTCACCGCTCCGATACCCCGGCAGATCTGTTCCGCCCGTTGAAGGTACGCCTCTGCTTCTTCCTGGTCACCGGTAGTACGCCGCAAGACGGCGTACTCGATCAAAGTCTCGGCCTCCAGAAAGGGGAGCTGCTTGGCCACGGCCAACTCCAGTGACTTTTCGAAAAAGGTGACCCCGTCGGGGTTTCCTGTCGCGACTGAAAGCATGCCGAGAGCCCTGTACATGCGGGCCATGAGCCATACCGAACGCGAGGCGATGGCGTACTCTTCCGCTCGTTCACCGTATTCGGCGGCTAGAGCTACCTGATTACTCCTAAGAAAGCTCTCCACCAAGTCCGTAGCGATGGAGGCGCGCAAAAAAGTGGGGATAGGTAAAGCCAGTGCTGTCATGAACAGTTGCTGAGACTCTTCGTGCTTTCCTGCATGCCATTCCAGAGCGGCGAGGTTGCGAAGGTAGATTCCTTGGTCGACAGGCGACTCTACGCTGGTCAACTTTTTTTTCGCCCGGGATAGCCAATCACGGGCCACCTGGTTACGCCCTTGCAAGGTGGCGAGCATCCCCAAGTTGATCAAAATCTGACTTTCAGAGACGGCTAGCTCATCATCATCGGCTGCTTGTTTCGTGAGCTCGAGGGCGTCACGGTAAGAGGATTCCGCCTCCCACAACTTACCTTGCAGCGTCAGGACGTTACCACACCCCGTGCGGGCAATTACGGCTTGGCCAGCATCGTTGATATCTACCGCCAGCGATTCGCTGCGACGGTAATACTCGAGCGCCTCAATTAGATGACCTTCGTCTTTCAGAACACGCCCGATGCGGCGCAAGGCGATGATTTCGCACTCGCGGTCTTGCAAGGGAAGGGAAATTTGCAGCGCCGAGGCGAAGGTTTGCCTGGCCTTGGACAACGCCCTGTGGTCCTCGTAAAAGGCCCCCAGTTTGATCAGCAGGTGGGCTGCGGATTTGTGATCACCGCTAGTATAGGCAGCCAGAACTTCTCTCACGCTCGCGAAGAGCGTGGAGAGTTCCTCGTGCAGGGCCTTTTCGCTCCTCCTTAGCAGAACGCCAACGTCCGTGGAGGAGAGGACCCGCTTGTCCACGGTCATGGACGAGCGTGAACTCGCCCACTCTTTGGCGGGGTCGATCACCGCCGCGTTCAAGACTTCCAGGCGGAAGCCCTCTAGAAATTCTAGCGGCGGAAGGACACGGTTGAGGTCTTCAACGGTGGTCACGAAAGAAACTGAACCATGGACCTCCGGTTATCAGCCGCCGGCGGGGACAATATCCGGCCCGTCGTCGTGCGTCGCGGGCGGAATCTCCGCGTCGGTCGAGGTAATCTGGTCCCCGCAGCCGGCAACCAGCACGAGGACGAAGGTGAGCGCCAGGGCGCGGGCAAGGTGTCGCATACAAGGCCTCCTACGGGACGGTGAGGGTGAAAGTAACGAACGTTCGTTCAGCAGCTTTCGCTCCAGCCGTGGCTAAGCCGGTGCTGACTCTCTAATATATTGTAGCAAGGGGTGTTGTGCAACTCCATGGAGAGGTACCCGAAGCCGTCTTCAAGCCCGCAGGTGCACCGAATTGGTGCGTGGTGTTCCAATTAGGTTCATTAGCCAGACGGTTTATTGCCCAGGCGCGAAGCTTGCTTGACCGCGTGGAGCAGCTGTATCATCCTCACCTCCTTCGTGCCTGGAGCAGATCGTAAGCGTGCCCGCACCGACCCCCCTAGATCTCTCCGCCGCCCGGCTGGCGGCGATGGTGGCATTACTTTGGCTCGCCCCGGCCGCGGCCGGGCAGAACCGGGCGTGCCCCGGAGGCCTGGTCGGAGAGATAACCATCGAGAACCACTCGGTTTTCGACTTAGCGGACGAAGACAGCCAGGGCCGCCTCCGCTGGGCGTACCGGCTGGCCAACCGCCTTCACGTGGCCACCCGGCCAGAGGTGATCCGCCGCGAACTCCTGTTCGAGGCCGGTGACTGCCACGATCCGCGGCTGCTCGCCGAGTCGGAGCGAGTTCTGCGCACCGCGCCCTTCATAGCCGACGCCGAGATAACCTCGCTCCGGCGGCCGGACGGCAGCCACCACGTCACTGTCACCACCCGCGACGAATGGTCGCTGCGGGTAGAGGGACGGCTTGAATCGGGCGGCGGGACCAAGATCACGGGGTTTTCCGTCCAGGAGCAGAACCTCATGGGCACCGGCCGGCAGGTAGCGGCCTTTTACCGGGAGCGCTTTGGCGAGGAGACGTACGGGGTGTCGTTCGCCACCCCCCAGCTACTCTCATCCCGGCTGCGGCTCCGCGGCGAAGTGGGCAAGACCCAGGTGGGTTTCCTGGCCGGGGGCTCCCTGGCGTACCCCTTCACCGGGCCCACGGGGCGGTGGGCATACCGGCTGGAGGCGCGGCACCACGACCGCTTTTTCGAGTTCATCGCCCGGGGCGATTCGGGACTGGTGAGCGTCCTTTTCCCCGAGCGGCGCCGCTCGCTCAACGCCGGTGCGGTGCGGCGCTTCGGCTCCCTGGAGCGGCAGACCTTCCTAGGCGCGGGGATTTCGACAGAGTGGATCGCCTACCCGGACTCGGCCCGCCTCTCGCCCGGCACCCCGCCGGTGCCAGGGTACGGCGACCTCCTCGACACTCTCTCTCTGGGCATGGACTCCATCGCCAGCGTGCGCGCGCTCCTGCTGGCGGGACAGAGAAACATCCGCTACGTGCGCCGCCGGGGTTTCGACGCGGTGCGGGGGATGGAAGACGTGCGGCTCGGCGCTGAGGCTGCCTTCGGGCTGGGCCGGAGTGTCCGCGCCTTCTCATCCGGCGACGACATCTCGGCCGAGCTAGGGCTCTTCGCTGCGGGCGAGCCTTTCAGCGGGCTGATGAACGGCTTCCGGCTCTTCGTGGAGGGCAAGCGGAATTACGACACCCCGCCAGAGAGCCCGGAGTGGCAGGACGTATTCACCCAAGCCGAGGCGTGGGCGTACTGGCGGCCCTCTTCGGACAGCCGGCACACCTGGACGGTGTCGGCGCGGGCGATGGGGGGGTGGAACACGCGGGTGCCCTTCCAGCTCACCTTGGGTGGGGGCGCGGGCATGAGGGGCCGCCCCCGCCACCTCCACCCGGCGGGCCAGCGCGCCGTCTTCTCCCTGGAGCAGAGAAGCTATCTGGGGTGGCCGTTTCCCCACCTCTTCGACCTGGGTGGGGTGGTGTTCGTGGACCTGGGCCGGGCGTGGGCCGGAGACGTACCGTACGGTACCGACTCTCCCTGGGAGGTGGACGCGGGGTTGGGGTTGCGGCTCGCCTTTCCGCCGGGTTCCCGGCGCACTTACCGGCTCGACGTGGGCTTTCCCCTCACCGGGGGGGGTTCGCCGGTATTTACGGTGGGGACGGAGCAGGCGATCGGCCGGCGCCCGGCCGAAGCGCCCCAGATGTGGCGTAGCTCCCGGCGCACTCTCACCACTTCAGACTTCGTCTATCCCGACGACCTGTCCGACCCGGACAGGTAGGGTAGGTAGGGTGAGCGAGAGCCGAGCCGCTCTTTACCGCGCGCGGTGGCTTATGCCTGTCTGCTCACAGCCGCTCCGGGATGGGGCGGTGCTGGTGGACCGGGATGGGGTGATCGAGCGCGTGGGCCGGGCTCGGGAGGTGGCGGTGCCTAGCGGCGTGCCGGTCGTGGATCTCGGCGAGACCGCCCTCCTGCCCGGCTTGGTGAACGCCCACGCCCACCCCGAACTCACCCTGCTGCGAGGCGCCCTCGAAGACCTCTCTTTCCCGGAGTGGCTGCGGCGTCTGGTGGAACTCCGCCGCCGGGCGCCGGATGCGGCCGCGGACTTGCTGGCCGCACGCTGGGCTACGGTCGAGGCGGTACGGGCCGGAATCACCACCTTGGCGGCCACCGAGGCATCGGGTGCAGCGGCACGAGCTTTGGCCGAGGCGGGGCTCGGTGGGGTGGTGTACCAGGAGGTCTTCGGTCCGCATCCGGACGACGCGGCCCGAGCGCTCAGAAAGTTGAAAGCGGCGGTCGAGGGGTTGCAGGAGTGGGCGTCGGAGCGGGTAAGGATAGGCCTCTCTCCCCACGCCCCGTACACGGTGTCGGACCAGCTGTACCGGGCGGTGGCCGGGTACGCGGCGAGTACTGGGCTCCCCCTGGCGCTCCACTGCGCCGAGTCGGAAGCAGAGCGGGAGTACGTTGCCGCCGGGGCCGGGGTCTTTGCCGAGAGGTTGCGGGCGCGGGGGATCGAGACGCGGGCCCGCGGGCGCTCCACGGTGGAGCTGCTCGACCGGTTGGGCGTGCTGGCTCTCCGGCCGCTGCTCATCCACTGCACCACCGTGGACGGCGAAGACGTCGAGCGTATCTCCGAGCGGGGATGCCCGGTGACCCACTGCCCCATTGCCAACGCCAAACTAGGCCACGGCGTGGCCCCGCTAGCCGCGCTGCTGGAGCGGGGGGTCGCCGTTGGGTTGGGTACCGATTCAGTGGCCTCCAACAACCGGATGGACGTGCTGGAGGAGGCTCGTTTCGCAGCTCTGTTGCAGAGGGCCGGGACCGGAGCCGGAGACACCCTGCCCGCCCGCGCACTGCTCGAACTCTGTACGCTAGGCGGGGCGCGGGCGCTAGGGTTGGACGACCGGATTGGTACATTGGAACCGGGCAAGCACGCCGACCTGTGCGCTATTTCCCTGGCCGGGGCGCACACCCTTCCGGTGCACGACCCCGAGCCGGCGGTGATCCACGCGGCGCGCGCGTCGGACGTGGTGCTTACCGTGGCGGGCGGGCGGGTAGTGTACCAGGATGGCAGGGTGCTCACCGTCGACGAGGACGCCCTCCGGCGCGAGATCGGGGAGGTAGCCCGCCGGACGGGGGGCTCCTGATGACGCTACTGCCCAGAGCGGTGGGCGTAAAGGAGTTAATGGACGAGCCCAGCGTGCCAGGCCGGGAGCTGGAGCGCGCCCTGGCCGACTTGCGTGCGGTAAACCGGTGGCTGGGGGGCGCCCGCTCCGTGCTGGCTCCCCTGCTGGGTATGATCCGTGGGGAGGGGCTCGGTGAGGTCTCGGTGTTGGACGTGGCGACGGGTTCGGGCGACCTCCCCCTGGCCCTCTCCAGCTGGGGAGAGAGGGCGGGAGTGCGGCTGCGGGTCACCGGGCTCGACGCTCACCCCCTCACCACCGCCCTGGCCCGGGCGCACTCGGGGGGCGACGAACGAGTTTCGCTGGCGCGGGGAGACGCGGGCGCCCTCCCTTTTGGCGACGGGGGGTTCGACTTTGCTATCTGCTCCACCACCCTGCACCACTTTGACGCGGAGGCGGCGGTGTTAGTACTCCGGGAGATGGCGCGGGTGGCGCGCCGGGGCGGGGTAGTGGGCGACCTGCGGAGGAGCGTGCCCGGTCTCTTCGCCACCCGCTTTCTCGCCGCCACCCTCTGGCGAACTCACCCGGTGACACGCCACGACGGTCCCCTCTCGGTCCGGCGCGCCTACACCTTGGCCGAAGTGCGGGCGTTGGCAGCCCGGGCGGGGCTCACGCGGGTCGCCGTGAGCCGTGCCTTTCCTTTCCGGCTGGCCCTGGTCTGGAGACCATGAACTGGGATACGGTGGTGGTCGGTGCCGGTCCGGCCGGCTCGGCGGTGGCGGCCCGGCTGGCCGTGCTCGGCCACCGCACCCTCCTCCTCGAGCGCGGCTCCTTTCCACGCCGTAAACCGTGTGGCGAGTGCCTGAGCCCGGCCGCGGTCGACCAGTTACAGCGGCTCGGCGCGCTCGCCGGGGTCGAGGCGCTCGACCCCGCCCCCCTCGACGGGTGGCGCGTGGTGGCGCCGGGCGGGGCTTCGTTCACGGGCCGCTTCCCCGCCGGGAAGCGGGGCATGGGGGTGCGCCGCTCCCGGCTGGACGAGGTGCTGGCGCGGCACGCGGCAAGTTGCGGGGCCGTGCTGAGGGAGGGGGTGCGGGTGACGGACCTCCTGCGAGAGAACGGCCGCGTCCTGGGCGTCCGTACTTCTACTCACTCCGGCACCGGCGCAGAGAGAGCCCCTTTGGTGATCGGCGCGGACGGACTCCGCTCCGTGGTACTGCGGCGCCTAGGGTTGGTCAAGCGCCCGCCCCGGCTGCGCAAGGTCGCCCTGGTCGCGCCGCTGAAAGGGCCGGCGACTTCCACTCTGGGGGAGCTCCGGCTCTTCTCGGGCGGGTGCGTGGGGCTGGCGCCGGTGGACGGGGGCGGGTGGAACGGTGTGGTGGTGGCCGGGGAGGAGTTGGGCGCGGAGGTGAGGGGAGACGGGGACGGGTTTTTCGACCGGACGGTGCGCCGCGTCGCGGGAGACGGCTTCCGGCGGGTGGAGCCGGTCTTGGCCACCGGTCCGTTCGACTGGCCGGTCAAGGGCGCGGTCGCCGACGGCGCCCTGCTGGTGGGCGACGCGGCGGGGTACTACGATCCGTTCACCGGCCAGGGGGTGTACCGCGCGCTACGTGGCGCCGAACTCGCCGCGAACGCCGCCGAGCGCGCTCTGGGCTCGGGCGATTTATGCGCGCGTTCGCTCGCTTCTTACGACCGCGCGGTTCGCCGCGCCTTTCTGCCCGGCGTCCGCGTCCAGCGCCTCATCGAACTGGTCCTGGCCCGGCCCCGACTCTTCGGCGCGATTGCCGGGCGGCTCCGCGCCCGGCCCGGGTTGGCCGACCGGTTGGTGGCGGTGACTGGAGACCTGGCTCCGGTGAGGACCCTCTGGGGGATTTCTCCATGATGGATCTCCCTGCTGGCGTCCGCATGGTCAAGGCCGGTAACCCGTCTGCCATGACGCTGGACGGCACCCGCACCTTCGTGGTGGGGAGCACCCAGCCGGCGGTCATCGACCCCGGCCCAGACGACCCCGCTCACCTGGGCGCCGTGCTCCGGCTCCTGGCGGGCGTGGTACCCGTTGTCGTCCTCACCACCCACGCCCACCCCGACCACGCGGCCGGCGCCCGTGCCATCTCCCGCGCCACCACCGCGCCGGTTCTCCACCCGGCTGACGGGGAGCTAACCGCCACCGACGCGGGCGAGTTGCAGGCGGTGGCCACGCCGGGACACACTCCGGACCACTTCTGCTTTCTCTTCAACTCCTCGCGCGGACGGGTTGTTTTCGTGGGCGACCTTCTGATGGGAGAAGGATACACCACCCTGGTGGCACCCCCCGAGGGCAACCTCCACGACTATCTGGCCTCGCTGGAGCGCATCCGGCGGCTGGACCCCGTTCTCTTGCTCCCCGCCCACGGCCCGCCGATCCGCGCCCCGGATAAGGCCTTGACCAGCTACCGCCGCCACCGGGAAGAGAGGATCGGGCAGCTCCGCGCGGTCTTGGAGCGGCGACCCGGTCCGGCCCGGCCGGGAGAACTGGTAGATGAAGTTTACGGAGAGCTGGACCCACGGCTTCGCGCGGCGGCGGTGGGTTCGCTCGAGGCGGTGCTCGCTTACCTGGCGCGGAGTGGCGAGGCCAGCGAGGAGGACGGCCGCTGGCGCCCGCGGGCGTAACCGCTACCTTTAACCGTCATGCTCCGGCTCCAGGAATTCGAGTATTTGCGTCCCGCCCGGCTCGACCAAGCGGTCGAGCTACTGCACGGGGCGGACGGCGCCTTGCCGGTGGCTGGTGGTACCGACCTGGTCCCCAACCTGAAGCACCGGCTCTTTACCCCCCGGCGGCTGGTGGCCCTCAAAGGGGTAGAGGAGATGTGCGGCGTCGCTTACCTGTCGGCCGACGGAGAGCCCCTTGCGGACACCCGCGCCGGTGGTGCCAGCGAGCTCTCCATCGGCGCCTGCGAGTCGCTGGCCGGCGTGGCCCGCCACCCTCTGGTCAACCGGCACTTTCCCTCTCTGGCCGCGGCCGCCGGGCTAGTAGCCGGGCCGCAGATCCGCAATCAGGGCACCTTGGGCGGGAACCTCTGCCTGGACACCCGTTGCACCTACTACAACCAGACGTACTTTTGGCGGCAGGCGCTCGGCTTCTGTCTCAAGAAGGACGGCGACGTATGCCACGTCACCAAGGTGGGGAAGAAGTGCGTGGCCGCCCACTCGGCCGACACCCCGCCCGTGCTCATCACGCTGAGGGCGGTTGCCGACCTGGTCTCGGCCGGGGGGGAGCGGAGCGTGCCCGTGGCCGACTTTTTCGTGGCCGACGGAGTGTGGAACTCCGTGCGCCGGCCCGATGAGCTGGTACGCCGTATCCGCCTTCCGCTACCCGGCCCCGGCTTCCGGGCGGGGTACCAGAAACTCCGCCAGCGGAACTCCATCGACTTTCCACTCCTGTCCATCGCCGTCGCCGTGGAGTTGGGTGATGATACCCAGGTGAGGAGTATAAGGGTGGTGGTCTCGGGACTGGGCGCGCGGCCACGGCTGGTGTCGGGGCTGGACAAGGTGGTGGGGGGCAGGTTGGATGAAGTCATCGACCAGGTGGCCGGGATCGCCCACCGGCAGAGCCGCCCCCTCCAGAACGCCATAGTCGACACTGAGTGGCGCCGGGCGATGGTGCCGGTATACGTGCGCCGGGCGCTACGCGGTATCGCGGCTTGACGGCTACCTTAGGGACATAATTGCCCCTAATTTGTGTACCCCCAACGCCCCATAACCCGGAGCTAGGGGCGAGACTTCACTGTTGCGATTCGGCCGCGGAAAAGTTAAAGTGCAACGGTAAAAGCAGTTATAACCAGTGCGGTCAAACCGCTCCGAGCAACCTTTCTCCGGTCCGTTGCTTGCGCACACACGCTAGCTAGCCAGCGCCCAGTCCAAGCCCATACGGATGAAACTTTTTCTTTTCAACAAAAGCTGCCCGACCTGCAGCCAGCGGACCGATCGCGTCCACAGCAATCCGGTGGTCCGCCTCACCCGGACGGTGACCCCTTTCAAGCTCACCGCCCGCTACTGCTTCTGCTGCCAGCGGAGGTACTTCGTCTTCGAGAGCAGGCGACACCACGCCGACGAAGAGTCTGTATCGGAGCAGCAGGTGTTGGAGGGCCGCCCCCCGAAGTTCGTGGCGCGCTAAGAGTTCCGGTACAGCTCCTCGATAACCCGGGCGTAGCGCTCCTCTACAACTCGCCGCTTGACCTTCATGGTGGGGGTGAGCTCGCCCGAATCCACCGCGAACTCCTCCGCTAGCACCGCCACCTTTTTCGGCGTCTCGTAGCTGGCGAACGACTCCAACCGGCCGAGCGTCTCCTCTGCCAGGAAGGCGTGCACCCTCTCGTCCGAGCTTAGCCGGTCCCGGTCCGAGCTGTCGATACCTTGCTCCCTGGCCCACCCTTCCAGCCGTTCGAAATCGGGCACCACCAAGAGCGCGGGAAAAGGGCGGCGGTCGCCGATCATCACCGCCTGGGCCACGTAGGGCGACATGGCAGCGGCGATCTCGAGGGGTGCCGGGGCGATATTCTTGCCCCCCGCCGTCACCAAGATGTTCTTGAGGCGGTCGGTGATCTTGAGGAAGCCGTCGGCGTCGAGCTCGCCCACGTCTCCAGTCCGCAGCCACCCCTCCTCGTCGAGCACCTCGCGGGTGGCCTCTTCGTTCTGCCAGTACCCTTTCATCACGTTGGGTCCGCGTACCCGGATCTCCCCGTCGCCCACGAAGCCGATCTCGACTCCCGGTAGTGGCAGTCCCACGGTGCCGAGCCGCACGGCGCCTGGCTTGTTGGCGGTGATGACCGGGGAAGTTTCGCTCAGCCCGTACCCCTCGTAGACAGGCAGTCCGGCGGCGAAGAAGAACTTGGCGATGTCTCCGGAGAGGGGGGCGCCTCCCGAGACGAACTGGCGCAGGCGGCCGCCCGTCCGGGCGCGCAGCTTCGAGAACACCAGCCGGTCGGCCAAGCCGTACTGGAAAGCGAGTAAACGGGACGGCTCACCGCCCGCCAGCCGGATCTCCGCCACCTCTTCGCCCACTCCTTTGGCCCACATCACCAACTTCTTCTTGATCCCCGACGCTCCGGTGACCTTGGCGTAGATTTTTTCGAAGAACCGGGGAACCGACACGGCGATGGTGGGGCGGACCTCTAACAGATTCTCGGCCACCTTGTCTAGCGACTCGGCGTAGCAGATGGATGTCCCGCGGTCCCAGTAGGCGTAGTCGACCATGCGCTCGAAGACGTGGGAGAGAGGGAGAAAGGAGAGGGCCACGTCGCCGGATACCAGCTCCACGGTGCCGTGCTGCTGGCACGATGCCACGTTGGAGCAGAGGTTATAGTGGGTGAGCATGACCCCCTTGGGGTCGCCCGTGGTGCCCGAGGTGTAGATGAGCGTGGCCAGGTCGTCTGGGCCCACCGACCCGGAGAGGGTCCGCAGTTCGGGCGCCTCCCCCGACTCGAGGGCGCGCGCGCCCTGTTCATATAATTTGGACAGGAGCAAGACGCCCCGGGCGTCGCCCCCATGGTCAAACGCCACCAGATGCTCCAAGCTGCCGAGACCGGACCGGACCTCCAACACCTTGCTGGCCTGGTCCGGGGTGGAGCAGAGGATAACCTTGGCCCCGCTGTGCTCGAGGATGTAGCCGACCTGGTTGGAGGGTAGGGTGGGGTAGATGGGCACGTCGGCGGCTCCCAGCGAAAGGATCGCGTAGTCGGCGATGGCCCACTCGGGCCGGTTCTCTGAGAGCAGGGCCACCCGGTCGCCCCGTTTGACCCCCAGGCCGGCCAGGGCGGCGGCCAGCCGCGAGACCCGCTCCTCTACCTCGTGGTGCGAGAGGCAACGCCAAACCCCTTCATCCTTGTACTGCAAGGCGTTGAGCAGGCCAAAGCGGTCGATGGCCGAAAAGAAGAGCTTGGGTAGGGTGTCCCGCTCCACCGGGTCCTGGGGCGTCGCGTTCATTGCAGGCGTGGTCGAAGGGTGGCTGGCTCGTTCGAGCGCACGACCGAGCCATCATCCGTAACATGCAACGCCTCTCTTCCGGCGGTCAATGCTCGGCTTTACCGACAGAGGGTGAGGAAGCCCGGCCTCCGTTACAGTACTCGTCGAACGCCTGGGTGAGATCGCCCGCGATTTGCTCCGCGCTCCTGCCCTCGATGCGGTTCCGCTCCAGCATGAACGCCACCTCTCCGTCCTTGAGCAGGGCGATAGAGGGTGAGGAAGGCGGGTAGCCGCTGAGGTGTTCCCGGGCCCGCCCGGTGGCCTCGCGGTCCATGCCCGCGAAGACCGTCACGCACTGGTCGGGCAAGCTGTGATGCCCGAGCGCGATGGCCACGGCCGGCCGGGCGTTCCTGGCAGCGCACCCGCACACCGAGTTGACTACTACTAGCGTCGTCCCCCGCTTTTCCAGCGCCTGGTCTACCTCAGCCGGTGTCTTCAACTCTTCTACCCCGAGGGTGGTAAGCTCCTGGCGCATCGGCCGTACCATCAGTTCGCTATACATGAGTACTCCTCTGGTCGGTTAGTCGTTTTGTACTCTTAGGTACACGGCGCGCGCCCGCGCGTGCCTACTCACGCCCTCCACGGGACGTCCTCTACCTCCGCCTCTCGGTTGGCGGCGCGGGCGAGCGCGAAGAGAAGGTCGGAGAGCCGGTTCAGGTAAGTTATGATGTTCCCTTCGAGCTGGGTCTGGTGCGACAGGGTGACGACGCGGCGCTCGGCCCGGCGGCAGACCGTCCGGGCCAGGTGGAGGAGGGAGGCGCCCTCGGAGCCGCCCGGCAGGATAAAGAGCTTGAGGGGAGGCAGTCCGTCTTCCAACTCGTCGATCCACCGTTCCAGCCAGGCCGCTGCGTCCGCTTCCAGAGCCGGGACGCTGGGGCGCTCCCGGCCTACTTCCCCTGCCCCCGGTGTGGCCAGACGGGCGCCCACGGTGAACAGCTCCTCCTGCACGCGGACGAGCCGCGCCACCCACGCCTCCGCCCCGGACGCCTTCAAGCTGGCCGCGGCCACCCCGATTGCCGAGTTGAGCTCGTCCACGGCGCCGTATGCCTCGACCCGGACGTGGTCCTTGGGGACCCGCCCGCCGCCGAAGAGGCCGGTCTCGCCCCGGTCGCCGGTCTTGGTATAGAGCTTGGAGGTCATGGTTTGCAGGGGCTTACGGTTCAGGGGCTAGTATCTCCAGGGTGCCGGCGCCGACGTCCAGGCGGGCCGCCGCCCCCACCGGGAGGGTCCAGTTCTCGGCGACGTGCCCGAAGGGAAAGCCGTACGCCGCCGGTACCCCCAACTCCTCGAAGCGGTCGGCCAGGACCCCGGCCACTACCAGTTCGTCTTCTTCGCCGCACTGGGAAAAGGCACCGAGCGCAACCCCGGCCACCCGCTCCAGAGCTCCGGCCAGCCGTAGCTGGGTGAGGAGCCGGTCGATCCGGTAGGGCGGCTCGCCCACCTCTTCCAGGAAGAGGATGGCTCCACGCAACTCCGGCTGAAAGGGGGTACCCAGGGTGGCGGCGATAAGCGAGAGGTTTCCCCCCACCAGCCGCCCCTCGGCCACGCCGGGGACAAGCTCCCTGGCCCGGTCTGGCCCGCCGGGGGGAAAGGGCAGCAGGCGCGGCCCTTTTCCCCGCAGGGTGGCGAGCAGGAGCGACTCGGTGAAGGGGGGGAGGTCGGCCGGGGTGGGGTGGGGGCCGTGGTACGACCCCACCCCGTAGCGCAGCGAGGCGAGGTGGAGCACAGTGTTGTCGCTGAATCCGATCAAAGGGCGGGGACGCTCTGTCCACGCCTTCCAGTCGACGCGGTCCACGATGCGCAGCGTCCCGTACCCGCCCCGCAAGCACCAAACCGCTTCGATGTCTGGGTGCCGGATGGCGTCGTTCAGGTCGGCCAGCCGGTTTTCGTCGCTCTCGGCCAGGTAGCCGAGCCGCCCGCGGGCGTAGGTGCCCAACACCGGTTCCCAGCCCCACCCCGCCACCCGTTCCACCGCCCGCTCCACCTCGTCGGGGGTCACCGGCCCGGCCGGGGCTAGCAGGGCGACGCGGGCGCCGGGCGCGAGCGGAGCCGGGCGGGTCACCACCGGCGGCTCCCGCGAGCGGGGTGCAAGCCGGAGAGGAGGTGCGGGGAGCGGGGCACGGTGATAGTCTAGGGGGGTCTTGTCCGCGCGGCGAAAGTAGGATCACTTGGCCGCATTCACAAGCTGGTATGTCTCGTGCAGCCTTGAAGAAACCACCAGCGGAACTAGCAATCCACATGAACGCTACCGATCTCAACCGGCTATACTGGGAAACCGACAAGACCGTCTCCGAGTTGATCGACGAGCTGAGAGTTAGCCGCAACGCCCTCTACGGAGCGATCGAGCCGCTACCAGCTGGCGCGCCCTGCCCCGACTGCGGCCGGGAGACGTTCTTTTCCAACCGGAGCGACCGGAGCGCGAGCCGGGCCAACTGCTCCGAGTGCGGACGGGTTATCGCGGTGAGCGCGGCCGAGGCCGGTACGCGGGCGGGTAGCGGCTCCGCCAGTCCGCGCCTGCCCCGCGCGCTGGTGGAAGTCTCGCGCGACCCCGACCGGGCGTTCGGGCTGGCGGCCGGGCTGCTACTAGGAGTGGTGGCCGGGGGGGCGGGGGCGTGGCTGGCCAGGAAGCTGGGGTGAACGGGCGCGCCGCCCTTCCCCGCGCGGCGGCCGGGCATTGGCCGGGAGACGAGGGGGCGCCGGAAGAGTGAGAGTAGAGTTCGAGCGGGACCGCGTTCTCCCCCGTTACCTCGAGGAGGAGATGCGCGAGTCCTTCCTCGATTACTCCATGTCGGTGATCGTGCAGCGCGCGCTCCCCGACGTGCGCGATGGGCTCAAACCCGTGCACCGGCGCATCCTCCACGCCATGCACGAGTTGGGGCTCCGCCCCGAGCGGCCTTACAAGAAGTGCGCTACGGTGGTGGGCGACGTCCTGGGCAAGTACCATCCGCACGGCGACGCCGCCGTCTACGACGCCCTGGTCCGCATGGTTCAGGACTTCTCGCTGCGCTACCCGCTGGTGGACGGCCAGGGGAACTTCGGCTCCCTGGACGGGGATCCGGCCGCCGCCTACCGCTACACCGAGGCCCGGCTGGCGCCCGTCGCCCTGGAGCTGCTGGACGATATCGACAAGGACACGGTCGCCTTCCTGCCCAACTTTGACGACCGGCTGGAGGAGCCCGCCGTGCTCCCGGCCCGCCTCCCCAACCTCTTGGTAAACGGCTCCAGCGGTATCGCCGTGGGTATGAGCACCAACATCCCCCCGCACAACCTGGGCGAAGTGGTGGCCGCGGCGATGCATCTGCTCGACCACCCGGAGTGCCGGCTGGAAGAGCTGATGGAGCACCTCCCCGGACCCGACTTTCCCACCGGCGGGATCGTCGTGGGCAGGGAAGGAATCCGCCAGGCGTACCGGACCGGCCGGGGCAAGCTGGTGCTGCGGGCGCGGCTGGTGCGGGAGCGGATGCGGGGCGGCAAGGACCGGCTGGTGGTCACCGAGGTGCCGTACGGTAGTAACAAGGCCCGCTTGATGGAGCAGATAGCCGCCCTGGTAAAGCGAGGGAAGACTCCCGAAGTCGCGCATCTCGGCGACGAGTCAGACCGGGACGGCGTGCGCGTGGTGATAGAATTGAAAAAGGGAGCCGACCCGTCGGCGGTAGTGGCCGCTCTATACCGCTGGACGGGGCTGCAAACCACCTTCGGGGTCATCTCCCTGGCCCTGGACAAAGGGGTGCCCCGCCAGCTCACCCTCAAGGAGGTGCTGGAGCGGTACCGCGACCACCGCGTCGAGGTGGTGGTCCGCCGCTCCCGCTGGGAGCTGGCCCGGTCTCGGGACGAACTTCTGGTGCTGGCGGGGCTCCTCGCCGCCCTGGAACGCATCGGCGAGGTGGTGGCGCTGATCCGCGGCTCCCGCGACCGGGAACAGGCAGCTACTGGGCTCAGAGAGATGTTGGACCTCTCCGAGCCGCAGGCGGCGGCCATACTGCGCATGCCCCTCTCCCGGCTCACCGCCCTGGAGAGCGCGGAGATGCAGGCGAGGAGCGCCGCCCTGGAGCAACGCGCGGTGGAGTTGGAGCGGCTCCTGGCCCACCCCGAGCTGCAGCTCGCCGAGGTCAGGAGGGAGCTGCGGGAGCTGGCCGAACGGCACGGAGACGAGCGCCGCACGGCTATCGAGGAGGACCCCGACGCCGCCCTCAAGCAGGTGGCGGCCGAGGAGAGGATGGTCCTCGCGGTGAGCCACCAGGGGTACATCAAGAAGATGCCGGCGTCTCTCTACCGGCGCCGGGTGGGGACCGGTCGCCCGCTCGCGGACATGGAGAAGTACGGAGAAGACTTCTTGCACCGGGTGTTCATGGCCGGGAGCGGTGACACCGTGCTGGTGTTCAGCGAGGACGGCCGCGCGTACGGACTGGCCGTAGAGGAGGTGCCCGAATCGGGGCGCGGATCGCGCGGGCCGGCTCTCCGCCGTCTGTTGGGCCTGCCCCCAGGGAGCCGCGTGGTTGCTGTACTTCCCCTCCCGGTAGAGGCGTCCGGGAAGCGCGTAGTTTTCGCCACCTCGCGGGGGGTGGTAAAGCGCACTCCGCTCGATCGCTTCGCTTCGCCCAGGAGCAGAGGGGTGGCTGCCATCCAGCTGCAAGAGGGGGAGCGGCTAATAGCCGCCCGGCTCTCGGCCGGGGAGGGAGACGTGCTCCTCGTCACCCGGCTGGGCCGGGCCATCCGCTTTTCCGAGTCAGAGGTGAACGAGCTGGAGAGGGCCGCCCGAGGAGTACGCGGGGTGCGGCTCGGGGATGGCGACCGGGTGGTGGCGGCCCCGCCAGCGTGGGCGGAAGGGTTCCTGTGCACGGTCACCGAGCGGGGGTTCGCGAAGAAGACGCCGCTCTCCGGCTTCCCGGTGCAGGGGCGGGGCGGACTGGGGAGGGCCGCCCACGACCTCAACGGTGATACCGGCTGGCTGGCGGGGGGTGTGGTGTGCCAGCCGGGAGACGAACTCATGCTGGTGGCCGCGGAAGGGGCTCCCCGGCCGCTCCCCGAACCGGGCGTGCCGCTGGGGGAGCGGGGTGGCCGGGGGCGGCGGGTGGTCGAACTCGACCCCGGCGACCGCGTCGTGGGCCTGGCGCGCGTGCCGGCGGGGCGTTGAAAGCCAGCTATTCGCGGATAGTTACTTTGACCACGCCGGCCGGGCCACCTCAACCGGGTACGGCAGGGCGCGCAAGCCAGCTTCCACGGCGGCCCGGTCGCCCACCACCACCACGGTGAGCCGGTCCGGGCGTAGCTGCTCGCGCGCCACCCGGCGAACCTCGTCCAGTTGGACCTCGCCGATCCGTTCGCCGAAGTTGTGGTAGTAGTCGTCCGGCAAGCCGTACACGATGAGCCCCTCGATCCGCCCGGCGATCTGGGCGTTGGTCTCCAATTGGAGCGGCTCCCGGCGCCGTATCCCGAGCTGGGCGAAAGCCAACTCTTCCTCACTCACGGGCTGGCTTTCTTGCACCTCCTCGAGTTCGCGAATGAGCTCGCGCACCGCGTCGGCCGTGACCTCGGTCTGGACCGCCGCGGCGGCCTTGAAAGGGCCGGCGAGAACTCTGGGCTCGAAGCCGGTCGCGGCACCGTAGGTGTACCCCTTGTCCTCGCGCAGATTAAGGTTGATACGGCTGCTGAACTGTCCCCCCAATGCGTAGTTCAAGAGCAGGAGCGGCAACCAGTCGGCGTGCGCGCGGGGCACCGACAGGTGTCCGGCCCGGACTTCGGACTGGGGGGCTCCGGGGCGGTCTAGCAGAAAAATGCGGGTCGCCTCGGGAGTCGCCGGAGGGGGGGGCGGGGGAGCCGGTTCACGCTCCGCTTCTCCCCACCCTCCGAACCCTTGCTCCAGGGCGGCCGTCAACTCGTCCTGGGCAGCGCTCCCCACCACCATCAACTCCGTCCGCCCGGGCCGGTAGCGGGCCCGGAAGAAGCCGCGCAAGTCGCCCGCCGAGGTGGCCCCGACCGAGGCCCGCGTGCCCCCGGAGGGGTGGCCGTACGGGTGGTCCGCTCCGTACAACAGTTCGGAGAAGGTCCACCCGGCCACCGTGTCGGGTTGGTCCGCCGCCGCGGTCAGGGAGGCGAGCTCCTGTTTCTGTACCCGCGCCCACTCCTGGTCCGGGAAGGTGGCGTCCGTGGCCACCTCCGCGAACAGCTCGAGGGCCGGCACCAGGTTGCGGGTTAGCGAGGTGAGCGTGAGCGAGCCGGCGTCCCGGTCCGCGTCAGCGTCCAGGGAGGCACCCAGGAAGTCGATCCGGTCCGAGATCTCCAGGGCGCTGCTTCGGCTGGTACCCTGGTCCAACATCGCGGCGGTGAGCGAGCCGAGCCCCGGTCGCTCTACCGGCTCGGCGGTGCTGCCCGCGTCGGCCACCAACCGCACCACGGTGAGAGGGAGCGCCGGGCGGTAAACGTAGCGGACCGGCAGCCCGCACGAGAGCGTGAAGCGCCGGACCTCCGGAAAGTCGCACAGAGGCGCGGGCCCGGCCGGGGGGGGTGGAGAGGTGGGGCGCCAGGCCGAGGTCTTGGTCACGCCGCGTCCTCCACGGCAGCCGGCTTGGCGGCCAGTCCGGTGCTACCCGCCGGCACCACGCTCAGCGTGACCCGCCCGCCGTTTAGCCACTCCGCCGCCGCGCGCGCCACTTCCTCGGGCGTAACCTTGCGGTAGCGGGCCAGTTCATCGGCGAGGGCGCCGGGGTCGCCGGTAAAGGTGTAGTAAAGGTTGAGGGCGTCGGCCCGGCCCAGCGCCGTCTCCATCTGCCGTACCAAAAATGTCTCCAGGTGGTTCACCGCCCTTTGGACTTCCCGCTCCGTGGGCGGCCGCTCTCGGGCCAGGGCCGCCAGCTCCTGGTCCACCGTTTCCCGTAAACTCGAGAGCGCCCCGTCCTCCAGCCCCTGCACGGTGACCACGAACATACCCGAGAGCGGCCGGCTGTACTGGAATGAGCTCACCCACTGGGCGGTCCGTTCGTCCCGCACCAGCCGCCGGTGTAGCCGGGCGTTCTCCCCTTCGGATAATATGTGTCCAAGTATATCCAGTTCGGCGTCGCCCGGCTCGAACTGAGCGGGTGTAGGCCACGCCAGGTACAGCCGGGGAAGTTGGACCCGGTCCTCCAGCAGGTGAATCCGCTCCCCCTCGAGCCGCACGAAGGGAGCCACTGGCCGTTCGATGGTGCCGCCAGGGGGGATGGGGCCGAAGTGCAACTCGATCCACTCCTTGGCCCGGACCGGATCGAAGTCGCCCACCACGGCCAGGGAACAGTTGCGAGGGGTGTAGTAGCTGCGGAAAAACTCCGCCACGTCTGCCAGTGTGGCCGCGTCCAAGTCGTCCATGCTGCCGATGGTGGACCACGAGTAAGGGTGACTCTGGGGGAAGAGACGCTCCGACAGGACCTCGAACGCCAGTCCGTAGGGGGCGTTGTCGTAATGTTCGCGCCGCTCGTTCTTTACCACGCTGCGCTGGTTGTCGAGCTTAGCGATGGTCATGGCCGGGAGTAGCGAGGCCATCCGGTCGGCCTCCAGCCACAGTACTCGCTCCAGGAAGTTGGCCGGGACCGCCTGAAAGTAGTTGGTACGGTCGCTGCTAGTGCTTCCGTTGAGGGTGCCGCCGATCTCCTGAATGGTGCGGAAATGGCCGTCCGCGGGCACGCTTTCCGATCCCTGGAACATCATGTGCTCGAATAGGTGGGCGAACCCGGTCCTGCCCGGCCGCTCGTTGGCCGAGCCCACCTGGTACCATAAATTCACCGCCACCAAGGGCACCGACGGGTCGCGGGAGAGGATCACGTTCAGACCGTTTGCGAGCCGGTAAGTCTGGTACTCTAACTCGACCGGTTGGTGGAGCACGGGCACGTTAGCTACGGTGGACGTGGACGGCGTCGGCCTGGTCGGCCGGCTTCACGATTACCTGGTCGACGTTTACGTGCCGGGGGCGGGTAACGCAGAAGAGAACAACTTCGGCGACGTCGCCGGCGGTGAGCGGCGCCATTCCCCGGTATACCCGGTCGGCCCGTTCTTGGTCGCCGTGGAAGCGGACGGTGCTAAACTCGGTATCCACCATGCCGGGGTCCACCGTACTCACCCGCACGCCGCTGCCGAGGAGGTCGAGCCGCAGCCCCCGCGTAACGGCGTCCGCGGCGTGTTTGGTGGCGCAGTACACGTTTCCGCCGGGGTACACCTCGTGCCCGGCGATGGAGCCGAGGTTGACCACGTGGCCAGCCCGCCGCTTCACCATGCCCGGCAGCACTTCGCGGGTCACGTAGAGGAGCCCCTTGAAGTTGGTGTCGATCATCTCGTCCCAATCATCCGTGTCTCCCTGGTGGAGCGGGCTGAGTCCGCGGCCCAGGCCGGCGTTGTTGACCAGGATTTCAATCTCTCGCCACTGCTCCGGGAGGCAGATCTCCAGGGCGTGATGAACCGCGCCCCTGTCGCGCACGTCCATCTCCAGGGGGTAGCTCTCGGCGCCGTACCCGTCAGCCAGCTCATCGGCTACTGCTTGCAGCCGGTCTAGCCGCCGGGCAGCCAGGATCACCCGCGCCCCCTCACGGGCGAAGGCGCGGGCGCACGCCGCGCCGATACCCGCGCTGGCGCCGGTGATCAGGGCAACGGTTCCGGAAAGGTTTTTCATGCCGCGGACAAGGTAGGAGAGCGTCGCCGCGGCGTCTACCCGGCGCCGGACGGGCTGGTAACCCGGGATCGCTCCGGGACCCCGCCACCCCCTAGCCATCTTCCAGCGGGATAGTGACTTAGCAACCATCTCAATCGTCTTACTGTCAGAAAACACGGCTCTCAAACGTTATATAGGTAGAGAACCGTAAACTTAACGCCCAGAGGAGGTAGAGACCGATGAGCCCAGCGCGAGCCCCGCTTCTCGCCGCCCTGGCGCTCTTACCGGTCCTCTCGGTCTGCCAGGCCGCCTCGCCCACCGAGACCCGCGAGATCGGCGTGATCGAGTATCACGGCTCTTCCGAAGAGGTCATCTTGGCGCCCGACACGGTCCGGGCGGGCGTCCCCTTCGAGGTTACCGTGCGCACCTACGGAGTCGGATGCGACCGCGCTGACGCGGCCGACACCGAGTTGATCGGCGGGACAGCCGCCATCTTTCCTTACGACTTGACGCTCTCCAGCCCCAACCTCACCTGCCCCGGCGAGATCCGGCGGCTGGCGCGCTCGGTTCTGATCCGTTTTGCCTCTCCGGGTGTGGCCGTGCTGCGTGTGCGGGGCAGAAAGGTCCCCTCCGAAAACGACGGCAGTTTCACCACCATCGAGCGTACCATCCGGGTAGAGTAGGAAGGTCCGCGCTTACCCTACCGCGCGGCGCGGTCATTCGCTACGATCGGGGGGATGACCTTCGCCCCCCCACGAACCTTCCTAGGCTGGGACCGCCCCGCCCTCCACTCCGCGGCCGAGCTCATAACCGGGGTCTACGCCGCGGGCGACGCGGTCGACCTCGGCGGCGCCGTGATGGTACTGCCGGGCGGCCGCCCCGGCCGACGGCTAAAAGAGCTGCTTCTGGAAGAAGCCGGGCGCTTGGGACTGCGGCTTGTTCCCCCCCGGGTGGTGACCGTAGGTGAACTCCCCGAACTCCTTTACCAACCATCCTCGCCCGCGGCCGACACCCTTCTGGCGCGGCGGGCCTGGTCCGAGGCGCTCAGGTCGGCGGAGCCGCCGCCGCGGGAGCTGTTCCCCGATCCGCCACTCAGGGACGACCTGCGGGGGTGGGAGACGCTCGCGGGCGAGGTTCAGCGGCTCCACCGGGAAGTGGCCGGGGCGGGGCACAGCTTCCGGGGCGTGGCGCGCATTTGCCGGGAGGGAGGACAGCTCTTCGACGACCACTTACGGTGGCAGGCGCTAGCCGCCGTCCAGGACAGGTACGGTGAGCTGCTGGACGAGGTTGGACGGGCGGACCCAGACCTCGCCCGGCTGCAGGCGCTCGAGGCGGAGGCGCTCGGCGCGGAGCACGACCTCTGGCTGGTGGGAGTGGCGGAGATGCCCGCCACCCTCCGGCGCATGTTGCGGGCTTCGGGCGCCACCATCCGGGTGCTGGTCCACGCGCCCGAAGGAGAGGCCGGCGCTTTTGACGAATTGGGGTGCGTGCGGCCCGGAGCTTGGGCTGGCCGGGAGATAGACCTGCCGGAAGAGCTGCTCCGCCTAAGTGGCGGCCCCGCCGACCAAGCCGACACGGTTTTGGTCGAGATGGCGGCGTTGGACGGGCGCTTCGCTGCCGAGGAGATTACCATCGCCACCCCCGACGAGGGGCTGGTCCCTTACCTGGTGCAGCGGCTGGAGGCGTACGGTGTCCCAACCCGCTACGGTGCCGGAAGAGAGCTCACCAGCACGCCTGTGTACCGCTTCCTGGCAGCGGCCGCCGAGTACCTGCCGGGTGAAGCAAGCTGGCAGCCCTTCGCCGCGCTGCTCAGGCACCCGGACGTCGGCGACTGGCTGTCTGGGACTGAAGACAAAGGCGCTGGTCCCCTCGACCTGGACCGCGTGCTCGAAGCCGCCGACCGGTTCTTTAGCGAGCGCCTTCCTGACCGGCCGCCGCGCTCTCTTCGCTCCAGACCTCTCGACGCCCCGCTGGCGGAGGCACGGAAGCGCCTCGCCCGGCTCTTGGAGCCGCTCGGGCGCAGGGAGCGGCTCTCGGTGTGGCCCGCCACTATCTTCAATGTGCTGGCCACTCTCCACGGTGAACGGACGCTCAGGCGCGAGCGGCCGCGCGAGCGCGGGCTCCTCGACACGCTGGACTGTTTCAAGAACGCGGCCCTCTCCTTTGCCCGGCTGCCCGAGCGGCTCGACCCCTGGTGCGACGGCGCCACCGCCATTTCCCTGCTGTTGGAGAGCGTGCGGACCGGCACGATACCCGACGACCCGGACCGCGCCGCGGTTGAGCTGCTCGGATGGCTGGAGGTGCACCTCGACGACGCGCCGGTGGTGATCGTTACCGGCTGCAACGAACCGTACCTCCCCAGCTCGCTTGGCGCCCACCCGTTTCTACCGGACCGGTTGCGCACGCGACTCGGCCTCCTCGACAACACGGGCCGGTACGCCCGCGACGCTTACCACCTAACCGCCCTTCTCCACGACCGCGAGCGGGTCCGGCTAATTGTAGGGCTGGTGAGCGCGAAGGGCGATCCCCTCCGCCCGAGCCGGCTCACGCTGGCGGCCCGGGGGGAGGTCCTTGCCCGGCGGGTGCTGCGCTTCGCCAGCGAAAGCCGACCGCGGATGTCGCTCATCCCCCGGCGCCGGGCGGGCGAGGTGTCGCAGCTCCGGCTCCCCCCGGAGCCGGAGCTGCGCCTCGAGCCACCCGTGGAGGTACGTGTCACCGACTTACGCCGACTGCTCGAAGACCCGTATCTGTACGCCCTGGAGCAGCTGCTCGGTCTGCGCGAGCTGAACGACGACGCCAGGGAGCTGGACGGGCGCGGCTTCGGTTCGCTCGCCCATCAACTATTACAGGAGTTCGGCCACTCGCCGGAGGCGTACTCCGGAGACCCCGAGGCCGTGGCGCACCGGCTCGACTCCCTGTTGCAAAAAAAGGCGCGCCGCTTCAGCGACTCGCTACCTGCAGTCCGGGTCCAGCTCGAACAGCTGCGCGCCCGGCTCCACGCCTTTGCCCGCTGGCAAGCCGGGTGGGTAACAGAAGGATGGGAGATGGTGGCGGTCGAGGGCTGCCCAGCCGGAGTCGGCGACGAGCGCGGCCGGGTGGACTGCCGGCTGGAGTTCGAGGTAGATGGAGAGCCGATCTTCATCACCGGGCGCATCGACCGTGTGGACCGTCACCGCGAGAGCGGAGCGTGGGCGGTCTTCGACTACAAGACCTCTGACGCTGGCGAGCCGCCCGACAAAGTCCACCGGCGCGGCCGGGGAGCGGCCAAGGAGTGGATCGACCTCCAACTTCCCCTCTACCGCCACCTAGCGCGCACGCTCGTGGACGCGGGCGGGGCTGGCCTCATCCCCCCCCAGGAGCCGGTTGGCGGCTTGAAGCTGGGGTACATCCGCCTTCCCCGCGACCTGGCTAAGACGGGCGCGGCGATCGCGGAGTGGAGCCCGGCCGAGCTCAAAGCGGCCGACGAGGCCGCACGCCAGGCGGTGCGGACGCTCCGGAGCGGCCTCTTCGTGTTTGCCGGGGAGCGCGTTCACCGGTACGCTCCGGCGGGGATCGCCGCTCTGCTTGGCGGCCGCCAGCTCCTAGCGGGAGCGGGCGGCCAGCAGGGAGGGCAAGGGTGAAGGAGAACGCACTCGGAACGCCGCTGGAGGCGCCGCGCGAGGTGGTGCTAGCCTCGGCCGGGGCGGGAAAGACCTTCCACATCTCCTCGCGGGTCATCACCCTGCTCGCGTACGGAGAGGAGCCGGCGGAGATCCTGGGCTCGACTTTTACCCGCAAGGCGGCGGGCCAGATACTCCAGCGGGTCCTCGGCCGCATGGCCGAAGCAGCCTTGTCTGCGGCAGCGGCGGCCGAGCTGGCGGCCCACGCACGCCTCTCTTCCAAACCCGGCGTGCCGGCTGAGCCCGCCTTCTGGAGCGAGCAGTTGGAAGGTATCGTCGGGGCCCTCAACCGGGTGAACTTGGGCACGTTGGACGCCTTTTTCGTGGGCGTCGCGCAAAGCTTCTGCCACGAACTGGGGCTGCCGCCGGGGTGGAGGATCGCCGACCAACAGAGCGCCCAGCGGATGCGTTCGCAGGCGCTCCAGCGGGTGCTCAGCGACGCCGGTCCCGGAGAGCTGGCGGAACTCCTTGAGCTGGTGAACCGGGGCGGTATCCGGCGCTCTATCCACGACCACCTGCTGGACCGGCTCGGAGAGCTGGTCGAGACCGGCGCCCGGCTCGACCCCGCGGTGGAGGACCCCTGGTCGGTATTCGGGGCCGGAGGGGGGGAACCACCCGCTAAGGAGGAGCGCGATAAGCTGGCCGCCGAGCTCGAGGACTTTCGGCTGCCAACCACCACGGCGGGGAGCCCGTCGCGAAGGTGGGAAAAGGCGATCCGCGGCGCGTCCGCGGCGCTGCGAGCCGGAGATTGGGAGGCGTTCGCCGGCCAGACCTTGTGCCAACGGGTGCTAGGCGAGGCGCCCGTCTTCTACGGGGTGGCCGTCGAGGCCGGGCTCCGCGCCCTGCTCGAACAGGGTCTAGGCCTGGCCCGCCGCGCTCTCGGGCCCTCGCTGGCCGGGCAACTGGCGGCGCTCGGCCGGCTGAGTGGCGACTTCGAACTCGCCTACCGGGAGGTCCAGCGCCGCGAGGGCGCCTTCAGCTTCGACGACATCACGCGGCTCCTGGCCGGCTCCGACCCCCTGGGCGACCGGGCTGACCTCTACTACCGGCTCGACGCCCGCGTAAAGCACATCCTCCTGGACGAGTTCCAAGATACCTCGCTCGCCCAGTGGGAAGCGCTCGCACCTATCGTGGACGAGGTGCTGTCGGACCCCGGACGCGCCGGAGTGGTGGTCGCCGACCCCAAGCAGTCGATCTTCGGTTGGCGGGGCGGGGAGCCCGAGCTGGTGCACGCGGTGGCCGAGCGCTACTCGCTGGAGGAAAGGACACTGGCGGTAAGTTGGCGCTCGAGCCCGGTGGTGCTCCGGCTGGTAAACCGCGTATTCGGGCACCTCACCGACTGCCCGATCATACAAGCAAAGGAAGCCGTCACCCAGGTGGCGGAGTGCTGGGCGCGAGACTTCCGGCCCCACCAAGCCGCCCATCCCGACCGAGCCGGGTACGTGCGCGTCGAGGCCGGCCCCCCGGATCAGGCGCGAACTTCGGAGCGGCCGCTCCTCTTCCGGTACGCCGCCCAGCGCATCGCCGAACTCCACCGCGCCCGGCCAGAAGCGAGTATCGGAGTGCTGGTGCGGCAAAACCGAGGGGTGTCGCGCATGATCTTGGAGCTGCGGACCCTAGGAGTGGCGGCAAGCGCGGAAGGTGGCACTCCTCTCACCGACTCGGCCGGGTGCGAGGCGGTTCTCGCCCTGCTCCGGCTTGCCGATCACCCCGGCGACAGCGTCGCCCGCTACCACGTGGCGGCCTCTCCACTCGCCGCCGCCCGGCTATCTACACGGTGGCTGCGTAGGTCGCTGGTCGAGCGCGGTTACGGCGCCACTATCGACGAGTTGGTAGGAGAGCTCGCGGCGGCGTGCGACCAGAGGGAACTCAGGCGGCTCGACCAGTTGGTGGAGCTAGCCCACCGCTACCAGGAACGGGCTACCCTCCGGCCAGGTGACTTCGTGCGCTGGGTCGAGCAGGAGCGGGTCCCAGATCCGGCCAGCGCCGCCGTCCGGGTGATGACGGTTCACCAAGCCAAGGGCCTCGAGTTCGACGCGGTGGTGCTCCCGGATCTACAACGAGAGCTCTTCCGGGAACGTGACCCTCCTCCTTCTGTCCTCACCCACCGCCCGCACCCGGCGGCCCGGCCCACCGTCCTTTATCCCTGCCCGCCGAAAGCGGTGCGGGCCCTCTTTCCCGAACTCGAGCGAGCGTACCGGGAGCTGAGCGGTTCGGCTATCCGGGACGGGCTCAGCGCTCTCTATGTCGCCCTGACCCGCGCCCGCCACGCCCTGCACGTGATCGTGCCCGCCGACGGAGAGAAGGGGCCCGGTAACTCACTAACCCCGGCGCGCATACTGCGCGAAGCGCTGGCCAGCGACCCTCGCGAACTGCCGCGCGCCCGGGAGCGAGCGGTACTGTACCAAGACGGAGAGGAGAGTTGGTGCGGCGTAACGCCCCCAGACGGCGAGGCCCGGGCGGATACTCCCACCGGCGAGTCACCTTTGGGTATCGTGCTCAGGTCTCGCGGCGGGCGGCGGCGCCTCCTCCCCCGGCGCCCGCCCTCCCAGCTCGAAGGGGGAGGATCGGTCCCTGTGGCCGACCTTCTCCGGCCGGGCACCGGAGCCGCCCTGGACCGGGGGGCGGTGATACACGCCTGGCTTGGGGAGATCGGGTGGCTCGAGGACGGAATCCCGGCGGACGGAGAGCTCGCCGCCATCGCGCTGCGCGAGGCGCCTGCCATGTCGGAAAAAGACCTCGCCCTGCTGCTCGAGCGTTTCCGCGCGTGGATGACCGAGCCCGTGACGCGGGGTGTCCTGAGTCGTGGCTCTTACCCCGCCGGAACCACTGCCCAGCGGGAAGTCCCCTTTATCCACCGAGAGGGAGAGGTGCTGATGGAGGGGCGCATCGACCGGCTGGTGCTGACGCGGGAAGGGAGCCGCAACGTGGGGGCCGAGATCTTTGACTTCAAGACCGATCCGGTCTCGCTCCCCGCTCTCTGGAAGGAGCGCGCGGAGCACTACAAGCCCCAGCTCAGGGCTTACGCCCGCGCCGTCGCTGGTATGTATCGGCTTCCCGGAGAGAGTGTCCGGGCGCGGCTGGTTTTTCTAGCGGCAGCCCAAGTAGTGGAGTGTTAGCTGGGAGGTTGCGGGCCGCACCTCTCCAGCTCGAGGTCAGGCTCAACCCCCAGCTGCTCCAGCAGGAGACGGTCTTGGGTGGTGACAATCACCTGCCGCTCGCGCGAGATCTGCTCCAGGAGCCGCCACACCTCGGCGGCCCGCTCCTCGTCCAGGTGGGCGAAGGGTTCATCCACCAACAAGGGTGGGATGATCCCCTCCTTGGCCAGAAAGTCGGCGGCCCCCATGCGCACGGCGAGGAGCACGGCGTGGTACTCCCCGTAGCTGAGGGGAGGGGAGTGGGGGACCAAGTCGCGGCCGTAGCCGTGCAGGGTAGTCTCGGCCAGTCCGGCCGGAGCTTCCAGCGGGCCCAACAAGCCGCCGGTGAGGTCTCGGAGCCGTTCCGAGATGCTGGCCAGGAGCCGGTCCTGGTCGCGCGAGCGGAACTCCTCGTAGGCGTCGGCGATCAAGGCGTACGCCCGGCGGTGGGCGTCGGCCTTGCGGCGAAGCTCGTCGCGTTCTTCTTCCAGCGCGGCGATGCGGTCCCGTAACGCCACCGAGGATTCGGGCGGACTGGCCTCGTCCAGGAGCTGCCGGTCCAGTTCGCGCAGGCGGGCGGTGAGCCCCGCGCAGTCGTCTCTCCGCTTGCGCAGGGCTTGGCCCACGGCTTCGGGGTCGGCGGGCACCCCCTCGGGGAGCTGGAGCGCCTCGGCGCCGGTCTTCTCCAGGGCGAGCCCGGCTTGGGCCAACTCGCTACGGGTACGGAAGATGGCCTCGTCCAAGCGGCTCCGCGCCTGCTCGGGGTCGGCTAATTCATCCTCGCCCGACAGTTCACCGGCCCTCTGCAGGAGCGGGCGGAGCGCCTCGTGCGCCACCTCCAGCCGCCGCCTGGCCCGCCGTTGCCGCTCGAACTCCTCGCGCCGGTCCCGGAAGGTGTCAGGAGACAGAGTGTCGGCCGCTGGCACGCCGGCCAGCCGCTCGCTGATGGTGCCCTCCTCTGCGGCCAGCTCTCGCTGAGTTACGGCGAGCTCTTCGCTACGCTCGGCGTGCTCCCACACCGCCCCCCGCCGCCCCGCCCACAGCGTGCCCGCCAGCCCCCAGCCGAGGACCGCGACCACACCCAGAGCCCCCGCCTCGGGGGCGCTCAGCCACCCCTGCAGGTACCCGCCCAAGGCGGCCGCGGCGGCCACCGTTCCGGCGACCGTCCACACGATAAAGGAAGCACTGCCCGGAACGCGGTGTTCCTCAAGAGAGGCTTTCGCCTCGTTTCGCTCGGCGCGGAGCCGCTCCCGGCTCTCCCAGCGGGTCCGTAGCTCCGCCAGCCGCTCGAGGAAGTCTTCGGGGTAGCGATCTTGCTCGGGAAACGCTCGCCACTCCTCTTGAGAGCGCTCGAGTTTGGCCAGCCCTTCGCCCAAGTCGGCGCGCACCGTCTCCATCGGCTGGAGGGTGTGCACCAGCCGTTCCTGCTCGGACTCCCTGGCCCGCCGCTCGGACAGCGGGCCCTGGGCCTTTTCTAGCGCCTCGACCTCGGCGGTCAGGCGCTCCAGGGTTCGCTCGGACTCTTCCCGCTCCTGTACCAGGGGCCGGCGGCGTAGCTCCGAGGTCTCGGCCCGGTCGAGGTCTTCACGGTGCTCGTCGATCTTGCCTTGCACCGTCTCCAGATCGCGGTCTTTCCTTTTGGTCGAGACGCCGGGCCGGATCGGCTCCACGGTGATCTTCTCGTACTGTCGGGCCACGGCTTGCTTGGCCTGCTCCACGGTGCCGTGCCCGCCTGCCGCCACCCGCAGGAGGTCGTCGGTGATCTCGGTTCGTAGTAGCTCGGACTGGTGTACACAGCCAGTCCGCTCGTACCCCTCGCGTTCGGGGATGCCTATCAACCCGGCCAGGCGCTCCCGGTACTCCCGGGCCTGCACGTTGCTCGCGCCGGGGTTCCCGTCCCCCGCCCACACCTCTTTCCCTTCCCGGGGGCGCCGCAAGGTTACCTCGGCGCTCACGAAATCCCGGTCCACCTCCCACTCCTCCCCCCCTACCTTCAGCGTAAGGCAACCCCGGTAGGTGATGGCGTCCCAGGGGGTGCGCTCTTTGTGCAGGGTGCCCTCGCTGCGGCGGTGGAAGCCGTACAGAGACCGGACTATCCCCTCGATCAGGGTGCTCTTGCCCGAGCCGTTCGGTCCGTACACCAAAGTGGGTGAGTTCTTGCGGTCCAACTCGAAGCTGCGCCGGTGGCAGCCGTACTCCAACTCGGCGCGCTGGAAGCGGACCACCCGGGTCACCGCACCTCCAGCGCGGCGAGCGCGATGTGCAGGGCTCGGCGGGCTACCTCCCGGTTGTCCTCGTCCTCGGCCTCCTCGATGCGCCGCCGGCCGATGCGAACCAGGTGTCCCACCACGGTATCTTCTTCCGCCAGCTCGTCCAGCCGGGCCGAGTCGTGGTAGCGGAGCTGGTCCCGGACTAAGGCGTGGCCGAAGCGCGCCTTGAGCTCCGCCAGTACCCCTTCCGGGTCCAGGGGTACGGCCGGCTCTCCGGTCAGAACGCCCACCGGGATGGCGTTACCGTCAATCCGTCCGGCCACCCGCGCGGCCGCCTCCACTTCGGAGGCGCACCCGCTCACGTCTACTTCACCCACCTCCTCGACCGGGGTCACGCCCGAGGATAGGTGCCTGACTTTGGGCGCCGCGCCCGGCTCCAGATCCACCAGCACGTACCCGCGCGGGCCGGTCTCGGTGAGGTCTAGCGCCGCGAACGAGCCGGGGTAGCAGCAGGGGGCACCGCCAAAGTCGAGCGGCGCGCGGAAGCGGTGGTAGTCGCCCAGGGCGAAGTAGTCTGCGTCGATCCCGGCGAGCTTGTCGGGAGGGAGTTGCAGGCAGTTGGGCGAGGGGCGCCAGTGGGGCGCGTCGGGTACCGAGCCGTGCAGGAGCACCAGGTGGACCCCCTCGCGCTGGGCGCGGCGAAAGCCCGTCAAGGGATCCGGCTCGCGCGCGCCGTCGTACGCCAAGCCGTAGACTTGCAGAGGCCCCTGCGGAGTCTCTGCCGTGACCGGGTCTCCAAAACGGGGCTCCAGGAAGGTGTGCGCGCCGCCCATTCCCTCTCGGTACGGAGACCTGGCCAGGAAAAGGGAGTCGTGGTTGCCGGGGACGAGAAACACGGACCGCCCCGACTCCACCACCCCGCGGAGCGCCTCGCGCGCCGAGGCGACGGTCTCGCGCGAGGCGCGCGGTCCGTCGAAGAGGTCACCCGCCACCACCACGGCGTGCACCCCCTCCTCCCCGGCTACTTCGGGGAGCAGCTGGAAGCGTTCCAGCACCTCGGCCCGCCGCGCCCCGGCCAGCTCACCGAAGCCGGAGTACGAAGCCCCGAGGTGGACGTCGGCCAGGTGGAGGACCCTGATCACTCCGAAAGCCCGAGCCGGGGATGGAGGCGATACCCCTTCAGAAGACGATCGGCACCAACAGAAGCGGTACGTCGAACTGCCCGTTGGTGATCGTCAACGTGCGCGAACTATCGGTGGCCAGCGCCGCTGTACCGCTGAAACTCCCGGTGATACGCTCTTCTTCGCTAGACGCCGAGTCGATAGTCACCTCACCCGAGAGCAGTACGTAAGCCGCCTCGGCCTGGCCCTCCACGTCGCCATCCTCCAGGGCGTCCACGTCGACCTCGAAGGCGAGCACCGCGGTGTTGCAGTTCTGGGGGTCGGCCGAGTCGCAGTCCCCACTGGTGGTGTTGATCTGATAGGTGCCGGGTTCGGTCACGTTCACCAAGGTGAGCAGGAAGAGGTCTCCCACCGGGTCGCTCTCTCCCCGGAAGCCGGCCACCAAGGTGCCCCGGCTGTCCGAACTGCCCGCGGCCCAGGTGCCGAAGGCGATACTCTCACCCTCACGGTCGATCTCCCCGGTCGCCTCGAAGGTGCCGGAGCGGTCATCACCCGCGAAGTCGAGCCGGACGGTGCCGCTGAATTCACCGGGGACGATCACGCCGTCGCCGTCTTCGCAGCCGGCCAGAAGGGCGAGTCCGAGCAGGGGCGCGACCAGCGCCCGCAACGAATTGTACATGGCGTTCTTTCCGTTTTATAAGATTATCCAAAGCGTAACTTACTGAGCCAGAACCGTACCAGGGCGTGGCGCCGGATATCCCGCCCGCGCTCCGGCGTGGCTGCGGTACGGTACCTTTCCCGGCTCCGGCACGTTCCCCGCCACGCCGGCGGCGAGAGAGTTCGACTACTCGCCGGAACCGGGTAGGCGGGGCAAAAGCTCCTCCGCCAGCCGCGCCAGCGCCCGTTGATACACCTGCTTGGCCCGCCCCGAGGCGACCTCCAGCCGGTCCAGGTAGTAAGAGATGCTCCGGGGTGGGGGGGCCTCGCCCTGGAGTATCTCGTGAAAGCGCAGGGCGTGCTCCACGTGGCTCTCGATGACCGCCTCCTCGGCCCTCGCCGCGGCCAGCTCCATCCACAGCTCCTCTTCGGCTTCTCGCCGCCGCCGCCGCTGGATGAAGCGTAGCGCCCCCAACGGGGTAGCGTACTTCCAGTGAAAGCTGCTGCCCGGCGGCCTGCCGCGCCCCAGGCCCCCGCCGGGTTCGCCCAGCAGGGATAGGGTGCGGGTACGCACCGCCTCGGCGTCTTCCCCGGCCAAGGTCATCACCTCCAGATATTCGTCCAGGGCATCGTCGAAGGGGGTACGAGGAGACAGGATCGAGACCAGGTCGAGGGCGCGGTCGGCGTGGGTCTCGAGTCTCGCCTCGCGGGCCGCCGCCTCGGCCAGATCGAGCCGGTGCCGGAGGTCGTCCGGGAGGCGCTGGAACCAGCCGGGAAGGGGAGCGGGCACGTGGATATCGGTTGAGAAGGGGAGCGGTCGGCGCTACTTTGACATGATGCGTGCGAAGCGGTGTGCACGGCAACCCCGGAAAGAACGGAAACGAGAATCAGATGGCGATGTCGCGCGGCTCCTCCTGGAAGGAGCACCGGTTGATGGACCGCTTGCCAGCGGGGGACGCCGAGTACGCGGTGGACCTGTTGGCCCGCAAGGCCACTGGCGTGAGCGGGTGGAGGGTAACTCTGGTTTACCTACCTCGCGGAGCCGGGGAAGAGGTCACGGTAGAGCTTCCGGGCGCAGGTTCGACCGCCGGGGTGCGGCGCCTGGTCAGGGAGTTGGAGGGAGAAGAGACCGAGTTGCGAGCGTATTTGGAAGGCCGTCGATAATGGAGATGACTGGCTACCGGGCGGTGCGGGAGGGGGTGGGGGTGATCGAGCGCGCCGACCTGGCCCACCTGCGCCTCTTCGGCCGCGACCCGGTGAAGATGTTGCAGGGGCTCGTTACCAACGACCTGGCCGGTACCCCGCCGAATAGGGCGGTGTACGCGGCCGTGCTCACCCCCAAGGGTCGGATGGTGGCCGACGTGCGCGCCGTGAAGCGGCTGGCACCCGGGGGGACCGAGGTGTGGCTCGACTTACCGGCCGGGGCCCTGGCCGGTCTGGGCGAACACCTCAAGAAGTTTGTCCCCCCCATGTTCGCTGGTTGGGAAGACCTCTCCGAGCGGGTGGGGATGCTCGGCGTGTACGGCCCCCGGGCGCCAGCCGCTCTGGAGCCGGTTTTGGACCTACCCGTTCCGGACCTCCCGGAGGACGGACTGTTCCAGGCGGTGTACCAGGGGCACCCTGTGCTCGCCGTGCGCACCCTGTACACCGGCCAGCCGGGAGGGTATGACCTGCGGGGCGAGCCGGAGCGGCTGGAGTCTCTCCGCGCTGAACTGGTGGCTGCCGGGGCGCGGCCGGCCGGACCCGACGCCCTCGAGACGCTCCGGATCGAAGCGGGACGCCCGCGCTACGGCGTGGATCTGACCGGGGAGACCATCCTCGCCGAGGCGTTTCAGTCCAGCGGGCTGATGGAACGCGCGGTCTCGTTCAGCAAGGGGTGCTACACCGGCCAGGAGGTGGTGGTACGTATCGCCCACCGGGGCCACGTCAACCGGCACCTGCGCGGCTTTCTGCTGGGAGAGCGCCCCGCCCCCGCGCCAGGCACCCCGCTCACCCACCCCGCTACCGGCAAGCAAGCCGGGTGGACCACCAGCACCGCCTCTTCCCCGGCGCTGGGCCAGACCATAGCCCTGGGCTACCTGCGCCGCGAGCTCGGGCCGGGGGATGAAGTTCTGCTGTACGAAGAGCCGGTAAAAGTGGCGGAGCTGCCGTTCCCGCGTCCGTAACCAGCCAAGAAAAAGGGCCGCTCGAAAGCAGCCCTTTAGTCCGAAGTGACGGAGCTCAGGCCCCGGCCTTCATGACGTTCTCGGCCGCGGGCCCCTTCTGCCCCTCGACCATGTCGAACTCCACCCGCTCACCCTCGGCGAGGGACTTGAAGCCCTGCATCTGGATGGCGGAGTGGTGGACGAAGCAGTCACGCTCGCCGTTCTCCGGGGTGATGAACCCGTATCCCTTGGAGTCGTTGAACCACTTCACTGTTCCCGTGGTACGCATGCTGATACTCTCTCCTGTGAATGATTGCGAGGTCGGGGCCCGGCACACACGTACCGACCGACACTCCTGACTGTGGTGAATAGCTCCGGTTCGAGGGTCGAAACGAGAACTGTAGGCAATCAAAAACGGGACGCGGGCGTTTTGGCCCGGTCCCGGGATCGCTTAACTGTTCATTCGTTATTCGACATCCGTACCGTCTACGATCCACCAAACCACGCCGCAAGGTAATGGATCGTCGGCCATCTGTCAAGGGCGGCCGCGAGAGTTCGCCACCGGGCGCTCCTGGTGGTATCTTTTCCCCCTATACCTTTAGCCGCCCCGACCCATGAACAGTTTACAGACCATCCGCTTTATGCCCATCTTCCTGCTCGCCGGGGTAAGCTGCGCGCCCGGCACGCCGCCCCCACCCGTTCCGGTGCCGGCCGCCACCGGAGCGGGCGCGAGCGAGCTCCCCGAACCGCCCACGGCCGAGCCCCGGCCGCGCGCGCTGACCATCCACGGCGATACCCGTAGCGACGACTACTACTGGCTCAGGGAGCGCGACAACCCCGAGGTGATCGCCTACCTGGAGCGCGAAAACGCCTATACCGAGGCTCTCACGGCTCACACCGGGCCCTTGCGCGACACCCTTTTCCGGGAGATCAAGGGGAGGATCAAGCAAGACGACAGCTCGGTGCCGGTCCGGATCGACGACTACTTTTACTACACCCGCTACGAAGAGGGGGAGGATTATCCGATGCGCGCGCGCAAACGCGGCTCTTTGGACGCCCCCGAGGAGGTGCTCCTCGACCAAAACGAGCTGGCCGAGGGGCATGGATTCTACTCCGTGGCCGGCTTTCGCACCTCGCCTGACCACCGCCTGCTCGGCTTTGCCGACGACACCGTGGGCAGGCGCGTCTACACCCTCCGCTTCAAGGATCTGGACAGCAAGGAGATGTTGCCCGACGAAATCCCAGGCACTTCGGGCAACTTCGCTTGGGCCAACGACAACCGGACGGTCTTCTACACCGTGCGCGACCCGCAAACGCTGCGCTCCTTCAGGGTGTTCCGGCACGCGGTTGGTACCGACCCGGCCGCCGACCAGCTGGTCTACCAGGAGAGTGACGAGGAGTTCTCGGTGGGCGTCGGTAAGACCAAGTCGGACGCGTACCTGCTGATCGGGTCGTATCAGACGCTCTCGACCGAGTACCGCTACCTGGACGCCGACGACCCCGCGGGCGAGTGGACCCTCTTCGCCCCCCGCCGCGAGGAGCACGAGTACCACGTCGACCACCACGACGGGCACTTTTATGTGCGCAGTAACCGTGAGGGCGCAAGCAACTTCATGCTCGCGCGCACCCCTCTGGCCAACACCACGGAGCCAGCGTGGGAAGTGGTGATTCCGCACCGGGACGACGTGCTCTTGCAGAGTTTCGAGCTTTTCCGTGACCACCTGGTGGTAAGTGAGCGCAAAGGCGGCCTGGTCCAGCTCCGCGTCCGCCGGCTCAGCGACGGCAGCGAGCACTACCTAGATTTCGACGAAGCGGCCTACCTGGCGTATCTGACCGGCAACGCCGAGTTCGAGACTGGCGTGCTCCGCTTCGGCTACACCTCCATGACCACTCCTAGCTCGACTTACGACTACGACATGGGCACGCGCGAGCGCACGCTGCTCAAGCGGGAGGAGGTGCTGGGCGGCGGCTTCGACCCGGCCGCTTACCGGACCGAGCGGCTAGACGTCACGGCGAGGGACGGTACCCGTGTTCCCGTCTCCCTGGTCTACCGCGCCGACACCCGGACCGATTCGGCGCCGCTCTTGGTCTACGGCTACGGTTCGTACGGGGCCAGCATCGACGCGACCTTTAGCCACGCCCGGCTGAGCTTGCTCGAGCGGGGCTGGGTGTATGCCATCGCGCACGTCCGCGGTGGACAGGAGCTAGGGCGCGGCTGGTACGAGGACGGCAAGCTTCTGAACAAGAAGAACACTTTTACCGACTTCATCGACGTGAGCGAATTTCTGCTCCGCGAGGGGTACGGCGACCCCGGGCAACTCTTTGCGATGGGCGGCAGCGCCGGGGGCCTACTCATGGGTGCGGTGGTCAACCTGCGGCCCGATCTGTACCGGGGGGTGATCGCGGCGGTCCCCTTCGTGGACGTGGTAACCACCATGCTCGACCCCACCATCCCGCTGACCACCTTCGAGTACGACGAGTGGGGCAACCCGAACGACCCCGAGTATTACCACTACATCCTCTCCTACTCGCCGTACGACAACGTGGAGCCGAAGGAGTATCCGCATATGCTGGTCACTACCGGCTTGCACGACTCCCAGGTGCAGTACTGGGAACCGGCCAAATGGGTGGCTAAGCTACGCGCCGTCAAAACCGGCGACAGCGTGCTCTTGCTCAAGACCAAGATGGAGGCGGGTCACGGCGGCGCCTCGGCCCGCGATGAGCGTTACCGGGAGATCGCCTTCGAGTACGCCTTTCTGCTCGATCTGGCGCGACCAACCGCGGGGGAGCCGGGGAGTTAGAGCCGCCCGCACTCCCGGCACCTGGCTTGCCTAGACACGACCAGTGGCGTAGTTATCACTTCTCGCAAAGGGAACCGGCTCCGGGCGGCCCGGAGCGCTACTTCACGAGCACGCAACGTTTGGATGGCAACCACCTTGGAGCAACCGGCCACCAGCCAGCACGGCCTTGACCGGCACGGCCTTGAAAACCCCGGCGAGGTCCACTGGAACCTCTCCCCGCCCGAACTGGTCGAGCACGCCATCCGTCGTGATGAAGGCGTACTGGTCGAGGGCGGA
Organism: Longimicrobiaceae bacterium; assembly: GCA_050732775.1. GTDB lineage: Bacteria > Gemmatimonadota > Gemmatimonadetes > Longimicrobiales > Longimicrobiaceae > JBOHRN01. Next base: position 96,467 of record JBOHRN010000055.1, read on the forward strand.
CCATTTGCCGCGATCACCACCCCCCACACCGGCCGCTCTCCCAACGACCGCTTCGTGGTCCGCGACGAGCACTCCGAGGAGCGGGTCTGGTGGGGCGAGGTGAACGTACCGTTCGACCCGGAGAAGTACCGGGTGCTGCGCGCTGGGGTGGTTGACTACCTGGAGGGGCAAGGCGAGCTCTTCGTGCGTGACGTGTACGCCGGGGCCGATCCGGCCTACCGCTTGAGGGTACGGGTGGTGAACCAGAACGCTTGGCAGAACCACTTCGCCCACAACATGTTCCGGAGTCCTAAAGAGGACGAGCTGCCGGCTTTCGAACCCGAGGTCACCATCCTCCACGCGTCCGGTCTCCAGGCCGACCCGGGCCGGCACGGCACCAATAGCGGCGCCTTCGTGGTAGTCAACCCCGGGGCGGGCGAGGTGCTGATAGGGGGGACCGAGTACGCGGGAGAGATCAAGAAGTCGATTTTTTCGGTGCTCAACGGGCTCCTTCCCCGGCGCGGGGTTCTCTCCATGCACTGCTCGGCCAACCTGGGCCCGGACGGCGACACCGCACTTTTTTTCGGGCTCTCGGGCACGGGCAAGACGACTCTCTCGGCCGACCCGGAGCGCAAGTTGATCGGCGACGACGAGCACGGCTGGAGCGACGACGGGGTGTTCAACTTCGAGGGCGGTTGCTACGCCAAGGCGATCCGTCTCTCCGCCCGCGGGGAGCCCGAAATCTACGCCACTACGCGGATGTTCGGTACCATCCTGGAAAACGTCGTGGTCAGGAGTGACCGCACGGTTGACTTGGATGACGACCGGATCACCGAAAATACCCGCGCCTCGTACCCCCTCTCCCACGTTCCCAACTTCGTCGAGTCGGGCCGCGGCGGACACCCGCGCAACATCGTCTTCCTCACCGCTGACGCCTACGGTGTGCTCCCCCCCATTTCCCGGCTCACCCCCGAGCAGGCGATGTACCACTTCCTCTCCGGGTACACCGCCAAAGTGGCTGGCACCGAGCGCGGGGTGACCGAGCCGAAAGCCACCTTCTCGGCGTGCTTCGGGGCGCCCTTCCTCATGCTCCACCCGTCGGTGTACGCCGGCTTGCTGGGCGAGAGGGTGGCCGCGCACGACGCGCGAGTGTGGCTGGTGAACACCGGCTGGACGGGCGGACCGTGCGGGATCGGCCACCGCATGGAGCTGGCCCATACCCGGGCCATGATCTCCGCGCTTCTGGCGGGCCAGCTCGACGGTGTGGAAACGGAGCCGGACGCCGTCTTCGGTCTGCACATCCCCCAGCGCGTTCCCGAAGTCCCGGACGGAGTTCTGCGCCCGCGCGCGAGCTGGGACGACAAGGACGCCTATGACGCCCGCGCCCGCGAACTGGCGGGGATGTTCCGCGAGAACTTTGGCCAGTTCGCCGCCGAGGTACCCGGGAAGGTTCTGGAGGCGGGACCTCCGGGCGGCTGAGCCGCCGTGAGAGTGGAAGAAGAAGCCGGCCGCGAAAAAGTAGTCCGGGACCCCCTATGGAGTACGGTCACGCTCGACCAGACCGCGCTCCGTATCGTGGACGCCCCCGGCTTCCAGCGGCTCCGGCGCGTCCGCCAACTAGGCTTCGCCTACCTGGTCTACCCCGGTGCCACCCACACCCGCTTTGATCACGCCCTGGGCGTGTATGAACTCACCCGCCGCGCCCTCGCCCTGCTCGGCGAACGGGGCGAGCTGAAGACGGTCGATCCATTCGAACCGCGGCTGGTCCCCTACGCGGCCCTGCTCCACGATATTGGCCATTACCCCTTTTCGCACGCCCTGGAAGAGCTGCCGGGAGCCCGCGTGCCGGGCCACCACGAGCAGCTCGCCGGGCGCTTCCTGTCAGAGGGAGAGATCGGGGACGCCTTGCGAACCCTCCACCCCGAGGCGCCAGAGCTCGTAGCCGCCATGATCCGTGGGGGCTCGGACTCTTCTCTGCGGGGGTTGGTGGCCGGGAGCTTGGACCTGGACAAGATCGAGTACCTCAAGCGGGACGCCTTCTTCTGCGGGGTGCCGTACGGAGCGGTGGACGTGGACCGGCTGCTCCACTCCCTGGCGGTGGTGGCCGACCCCGAGACCGGCCGGCGGGAAGTAGGCATCCGGGAGAAGGGGCTCTCGGCGCTGGAATCCCTCCTTTTCTCCAAGTATCAGATGTTCAGGAACGTCTACTGGCACCACGCCGTGCGGTCGGCGACTTGCGTCTACAAACGGATGGTCCGGGAGGCGATCGACGCGGGCGCGGTACGGCCGGACGAACTAGTCGGTCTCTCCGACGACGAACTGACCTCGTTGCTGGCCGCCCGGCGACGGATGGGGGGGATCTGGTTGCCGGCGCTTCTGAACCGACGGCTTCCCAAGCGGGCCCTGGAGATTTCGGGCGACGCCTTGCGCGCCGCCCCGCTAGAGGCGTGGATCTACGATGACGCCCGGCTATTGGAGCGGCTGGAAGCCCGCTTGGCGGGAGAGCTTTCCCTGCCCGCTGGCACGCTGTTCCTGGACTACCCCAGGAAGCCCGAGATGATGGGGCTCGACCTGCTCCTGCGGGGTCGCGACGATTCGGTGCAGCGCTTGGGAGCAGGGGGTAGGGCCGGACTCATCGACCTTCCCCGGGTCGCCGACGAACTGTATCACTCCGCCCGGGTGCTACGCGTCTTCACGGTGGAGCGGCGCCGGATCGACCCCAAGCCGGTGCTGGAGATACTGAAGCTTCCTCCGCCCCAACTGGAAGCGCGTCTGGACCAGAGTTCCCCTCTCTTATCTTGACCAAGATCACGGTGACGTTATCCCGGCCCCCCGCCGCGTTGGCCGCGTCGATCAACTTCGAGGCGTGCTCTTCCAGGGAGCCGCTCCCGGCCAGAGTGCGTTCGATCTCCTGGTCGGGGATCATGCGGGTGAGCCCGTCCGAGGCCAAGAGCAGGACGTCGCCGGGGTAAAGCTCGCCGCTCAGAAGGTCGGGCTCGGCCGGAAGATCGGCCGAGAGGACCCGCAACAGGAGGCTGCTCTGGGGGTGGCTCTCGGCCTGCTCGGCCCGGAGCCGGCCCCGGTCGATTTCCCGTTGCACCCAAGTGTGATCATGGGTAATAAGCTCTAGCCGCCCCGACCGCCACAGGTAGGCCCGGCTATCGCCCAACTGGCCGATCCAGAACCCCCCGCTGGGCCGGAGTACGCACGCGGTCACCGTGGTGCCCATCTCCCGCAACGACGGGGCCTGGGAGATTTTGCGGCGGATCGCTCCCTGGGCCGAAAGGAGTCCGCTCGCGAGCGCCTCTTCCGGATCGCCCCCGCCCTCGACCGCGCCGGCGAGCGCCTCGCCCAGCACCCGGGTGGCGAGCCGGCTGGCTACGTCGCCGGCCGCGTGTCCTCCCATCCCGTCCGCCACCACGAACACCCCGCGCCCGGCGTCGACTCTGAAGGCGTCCTCGTTCCGCTCCCGCTCCCGGCCGACATGGCTGCGGCCGGCGGCCGTCCACGAGATCATACGGGCGCTAGCAGCAGAAAGAGGATCAGTGCGGCGGCGAGCAGGAACGCTGCCCAGAAGACGAGCCTGGCGCTCATCCGCCGGCTGGCGGGTTTGCTGACTTCGGCCGGCCGCGGGGGTGGCTCAAGCGGGGCGGCTCCCCGAAAGTGGAGCCGAACGGCTCCAAAGTGGACTGAACAGCCGAAGGGGAGCGGGGTGGGGACTTCGGCCGGGATGGTTACCCCCTCGACCACGGTTCCGTTGGTTGACTCCAGGTCGGTGAGCCGCCAGCCGCCGTCCGCGTACTCCAGCCGGGCGTGGAGCGCGGAGACCGAATCATCGGGCAGCACGATCTCGTTACTCTCCTCCCGGCCAATGCGGTTGAGGCGCCGGGTGACGGGGATCTCCCGGCCCACCTCGGGCCCCGCCCGCACCCGGAACACGGCCAGGGCGCCGGCGTCAGGATGATCGGCGGATGGTAACATGGGCGGACAAGATAGTTAAATTCACACCCATACTTCAACCCTCGTGCCGGGAGTTGACGGGTGGGCTGTTCGCAGAGTACAATTTATATACCGTTACTCTCCCCTTGCCGTGAGCTCGACTCTCGCCGCCCTCCTACTACTCTCCTCGCTCCCCGACACCACCGGAGCGGTGGTCGGCTTGGGTGGGGTGTGGCGCTTTCAAACCGGCGACAACCCGGAGTACGCCTCGCCGGCCCTCGACCACAGTGGCTGGGAGGGCATCCGGGTCCCCGGCCGGTGGGAGCGCAACCACCCCGGCTATGACGGGGTGGGCTGGTACCGGCGGACGGTCACGCTCCCGCCCGTCGCTAGGAGCGGGACCGTGGCGGTGGAGGTGGGCACGGTGGGCGACGCCTACCAGCTCTTCTGGAACGGAGTCAAGATCGGCGAGGCAGGTGGCTTTCCGCCCAATTTCCACGAGGCGATCGGCAGAAAGCTCTTTCCGGTGCCTTCTCCGGCGCTGGCCGCGGCCGAAGACGGAGTCCACACCGTGGCGGTCCGGGTCCACAACGAGTACAGGTACGGCGGGCTCATCGGCCAGCTGCGGGTGGGCCGGTACGACCGGATGGTCCCCGCCGGGCTGGGGGCCGACCCCTTCGTCTTCGCCCTGGCGGCGGTTTTCCTTGCCGTCGGAGTGTACCACCTAGCTTTCTTTTTGCGCCGCATCCCCGCGCGCGAAAACCTCTACTTCTCCCTAATCTGCCTCCTCTTCGCGGTCTACGGGCTCACCTATGCCCCCACCGTAGCGGCGGGGATGGCTCCATTCATCAGTCCGTACCGGCTCCAGCTCCTGATGGTCTTCACCATCGTACCCGTATTCCTCTCGCTGGCGTGCCGGCTCTTCGGGCTCCACGCTACCTGGTGGGAGCGCGTGGTTGGAGGCGTCTTCCTGCTGGGGATTCCGCTGGGGGCGGTGGTGCCGATGACCTGGGTGGGTTGGTTCCACGACGTGGGCAACTTGGTGATGGTGGCGGCGCTCGTCATCACCGTGGTACGGGCCGCCCGGGTAGTCACTCTGCGGGCCCCCCACGCGAGGATACTGTTAGCCGGGAGCGGCGCGGTGGCGGCCACGGTGGGGTGGGACGTGCTGAGTTTGTTCGGGGTGGTACCGCAACTCCGCGTCATCCCCGACGTGTTCGGGGTCTTCTGGTTCGGGGCGCTCGCCTTTCTCCTCTCGGTGGGGCTGGCCACCGCGCGTCAGTTTGCCGACGCGGAGGTTACCGCCCGCTCCGACACCCTCACCGGACTGGACCGCCGCCACGTCTTGGAGCTCTCCTTGGAGCTCGAGCTCCGGCGGCTGGAGCGAACCGGGGGTAAGGTTTCGTTGGTGATGATCGACCTCGACTACTTCAAGCAGATCAACGACCGGTATGGGCACCGGAAGGGGGACGAAGTCTTGGTGCGGGTGAGCCGCGTGCTCCGCCACAGCGCCCGCAACATCGACGTTATCGCCAGGTGGGGGGGAGAGGAGTTCGCCGTCCTCCTCTGCGACAGCGACGTAGACGGGGCGCTAGCCTTCGCCTCCCGGTGGCGGGAGCATCTGCGAGGGTTGGAGCTGCCGACCTCCGACGGACGGCTGCGGGTAAGCGCCAGCGCGGGCATCGCCAGCGGGGTAGTGGGGATTAGTCCGGAGCGGCTGATCGACGCGGCCGACCGCGCCCTCTACCGGGCCAAGCGGGAGGGGAAAGACCGGACCCGAGCCGTATCCCTCTCGGTAGCCCCCGAGGGAGGGGTAGTGGAGCGGGAGGTGCCCGTCCCGGAACCTGAGATCACCCTCCAGAACACGGGGACATGAAGTAGCCGGCTAAGGGAACTTCAAACTACCCTTATCCTTCAATAACGCCGCGCTACCACGGTGGGCGCCCGCGACAGCACCGAGGAGAGGGCGTGCTGTTCCCGCCGCCACGTAGGCTGGTACCCCACCCCGCCCCCCGGGCCCGGCTCCTCCATCGCGGCCACCGGGTCGACCGGTCTTCCACCCTTGCGGATCTCGTAATGGAGGTGTGCCCCGGTGGCCAGCCCACTGGAGCCGACGTACCCGATCACCTCTGCTCCACTCACCAGCACCCCTTCGGAGATCCCCTCGCCGAACTCCGAGAGGTGGGCGTAACGGGTTGCGTAGCCGTTGGGGTGGCGGATCTCCACCATCTTTCCGTAGCCTCCCCGCCGTCCCGCCGCCACCACCACGCCGTCGGCCGCGGCCCGTACCGGCGTACCGGCCCGCGCCGCGTAATCGACGCCGGCGTGCGGGAGCATCCGTTCCAGAATGGGGTGTAGCCGCCGCCGTCCAAAAGGCGAGGAGATCACGGTCCGGGCCAGGGGACGCAGCCAGGAACCTCCGTCCAGAGGCCGGCCGTGGAGGTCGTAATAGCCGGGGCGGTCGTCCCTGTCGAAGAGGAAGGCGTGGTGCAACCGCCCCCCCACCGCCGCCTCGGCGGCCAGCACCCGCACCGAGCGGGCGCTCCCGTTGGGAAGCACCGACCGCTCGTACGCCAGCCGCAGCCGTCCCCCCCGCGCCAATCCGCCGGCTCCTAGTAGGGAAGCGAAAATCTTGTCGAGGTGGGCACCCACCATGTCCAACTCGGCCCTCGGCACCGTGCCCGCCAGGGAGCCGAGGGCGTCCCGGAAAGTTCCGCGCGCGTACCCTCCCAGGTAAAAGGTGTCGGTGCTGAGAGAGAGGGCCTCTACCGGGGAGAGCTCCAGGGGAGGCGGGGTACGGCCGTGCAGCACCGCCCCCGGAGCCCCTAGCCCGAGCGCGAGCCCGCCCGCCACCACCAGGGTGCCCGCCCAGGCGGCTTTGCGCCCGGAAAGGGGGCGCGTGCGCACCCAGCGGGGGAGCCGTTTAGAAGGCATACTAAGGGATCGGTAGAGTGGACCGAGAGCGAGCTAGCAGTAGAAAAGCAAGCGCCGTACCCCTATTCCTCAGGCCGGCCACCATGATCTAACCCGTGGTGGTATGAGTAGTTACAACTGTAGCTGCAAATTCTGGCAGGAGCACCTCCGTGCCGAAAGCGGAAAAATTTTCCGGCTCGGAAGGGCACCCACTAGCACGGCCCGCCTTCCGCGAGGAAGGGCGAGCCGTGCTAGGGACCGGAGTCCGGGGGGTTACTCGTCCGTGTTGGCGGCGCCCGCCCGCAGCACCGGGTTCATGATGATGGTGCCGCTCGCGCCCGCGGCGGTCACGTTTTGCACCGAGGTATCGGCGTCGAAGACCACTACCACCGTCTCCCCGTCACCTTCGCTCACGGTGAACGTCGCGTCGGGCACTTTGACGCCGGTCTGGTCGGCGCTGGGTATGAAGAGGTCGTACTCGACCCCGGCGTCGAAGCTCTGCGGCCCGACCTCGACCCCGGTGTTGAAGGTGATGGAAGCCCCCTCCACGAAGAGGCGCAGATTCCCGTACGTCCCGGCGGGCAGGTCGCCACGGGCGATCTGAATGCCCCCGTCCTCTTCGCCGGGTAGGTCCAGCAGGTCGATCACGGCGGTCTCGGTCAGGGTGAGGGAGATCCACGCCCCCTCCTCCACGTCGGCTTCGCCTTGGGGCAGGGCGTCCACCCCGGTGAGGGTGACCTCGATCTGCTCGACCGAACTGAGCGAAACATTTCCGAGCGCGCTGTTCGCGAGCAGCTCCGAAGCTAGCGCGCTCGCCACCGGTGCCGAGCCACCCTGGCTGAGGAGAACTTCGGTGTCACCGCCAGCTACGCCGAAACCCCCCTCGCACGCGGCCAGCCCGGTAGCGACGGCCAGCGCCGCGATGGTGTGTGTCCTTTTCATCTTTCGAGCTCCTGAAGTAGGTACTCAACGGGGACCCTCCCCGCCTCGCCAGGAAAGACGAACCAGAGCGGGCGCTGGTCACACGGGTAAGGGGAGCCGTCGGTCGCCGGCCGGGTTTGCCAACATGCGCCGGTAGCTCTGGTAACGCTCGGGGGGGATGGTACCGGCGTCGACCGCCTCCCGCACGCGGCAGCCGGACTCGTGGGTATGGGTGCAGGAGCGGTCGAAGCGACAACCCCCCAAGTGTGGTCTCAGCTCGGGAAAGTGGCGGTCGAGCCCGGCGGCGGGCAAAGCCCAGAGCCCGATCTCGCGCAGCCCCGGGGTGTCGGCCACGTAACCACCTCCGGGAATGGGGATGAGCCGGGCGGTCACGGTGGTGTGGCGGCCCTTGAAACCCGCTTCCCCTACCCGCAACCCCAACCCCGGATAGACGGAATTCAGGAGCCGTGACTTGCCTACCCCCGAGGGGCCCGTGAACACCGTCGTCCGGTCGTGCAGGACCCGGCGGAGGTCGGCGACCCCGCGCCCGTCCTTGGCGCAGGTTAGGAGTAGGCGGTAGCCGGCGTTTCGGTAAGGGGCGAAGCGTGACTCGACCACTGCCGGATCGGCCAGGTCGATCTTGTTGACCACCAGAAAAGGTAATACACCGCTTTGCTCGGCCACCACCAGGAAGCGGTCGAGCATGAAGAGGTTCGGCTCGGGCCGGGCAGCGGCGAACACCACCGCGGCTTGATCCACGTTGGCCGCGATCGGTTTGGAGCGGGGGGCCCGGCCTGGCGCCCGCCGCACCAGTTCACTGCGGCGCGGAAAGATCCGCTCGACCGTCCAACCCCCGTCCCCGCCAGCCACCTCCACCTCGTCGCCCGCCATCAGCGGTCCGACTCCGGCGCCCTCTCGCTTGAGCCGGCCCCTGAGCGACGCCACCACCACCCCCTCCCCCGTCTCGACCTCGTATGCGCCCCCCAGGGCGCAGAGGACCCTACCGGTCACCGCCTCACGCGGTCACGAAAGATGCCAAGGCGGGCCCCATGTCACCTTCCCGCAGCCGGCTCAGAGCCCGGTCACGGAGTTGGCGTATGCGCTCGCGGGTGACGCCCAAAACATCCCCGATCTCCTCCAAGGTATGTTCCCGGTTCCCCTCCAGCCCGAAGTAGAGACGCAGCACCTTGGCGTCGCGGGGGTTCAGCTCCCTCAGCGCGCGGTCGATGCGCTCGGACAGGATGCGCTCTTCCACCTCTTCCTCGGTCACCACCGCCTCGTCGGTTATGAAGCGGTCCATGAGCTGGGAGTCCTCGGTGTCGCCGATGGGGGCGTCGAGCCGGATCTCCGAGGCGTTCAGTGTCTGCAAGCTGCGCACGATCTCTACCGACAGACCAGTGGCGGCGGCGATCTCCTCCACGCCGGGGTCGCGGCCTAGCTCCTGCTTGAGTTGCTCCCTTTCCCGAAAAATCTTCGACAGGTCGGACGCCCGGTTGAGGGGCACCCGCACGGCGCGGCCTTGGGTGGCCAGGGAAGCCAGGATCGCCTGCCTGATCCACCACACCGCGTAGGAGATGAACTTGACCCCCTGGTCGGGATCGAACTTCCGCGCGGCGGTTACCAGCCCCACGTTCCCCTCCTGGATGAGGTCGGACAAGCTCACCCCGCGGTTCTGGTACTTCTTGGCCACCGAGATCACGAAGCGCAGGTTGGCGCGCACCAGGGCCTGCACCGCCTCCTCGTCTCCGGCCAGGGAGCGGCGCCCGGTCTCTATCTCCTCCTCGGGGGTGAGCAGACCGTGGGTACTCACCTCCTTGAGGTACTGGTCCAAGCTAGACCGGTCCTCAAAGCCGTTCCCGAAGGTGGGCTCTACGGTACCCCGCTGGCGGCCGCGCCGCCTGGTCTTCCTAGTCGCGGTAGCGATCATCTTTCACCTGCGCTTCCGGTACTCAACAGTTACACGCCTGGATTGTCGCCGCAAGATTTCTGCCTAAAAAAGCCCGGCACTCGACCTCTGAGTGCTGGGCGAAGGCAACCCTTATAATACACTCTCCTTAGCGCTTCGTCAACAGCACGGTTGCAAGCCGCGTACCGGCGACGAGGCCCCGGAGTTCCCAGCCCGCCCGCGGGCAAAGTGCCGCCAACCGTGCAAAACGCCTCTTACTTCTTCTTACGCCGGGTGTGCACCACCAGCACCGGACACGGCGACCGATCCAGAATGCCGTGGGTGGTGCTACCGATTACCAGTTGGCGGATGGTACTGTGGACCTCGGTGCCCACCACCAAGTAGTCGGCCGCTGCCTCGCTAGCAGCCCGCACGATCTCGTCCACCACGCCCCCCTCGCCGATCTCTATCTGCACCTCCCGGCCCGCGAAGTTGCGGCCGGCGAACTCTTGCATGCGCTCCTCTACCTCGGCGATGATGTCGGCCCGCACGCTCTCCTCGTCCACCCCGGCCGAGGCGGCCACGCTGGCAACGGTTTCGAGCTCTCCGGCCACGTAGAGCAGCACCACGGTGCCGCCAGTGTGTTCGGCCAGCCGAGCCGCCACCCGGGCGGCTTCCCCGCTGGGTGACTCGAGACGGCTGGCGAAAAGGATCTTGATCATGACGGATGTACCCCCTAAAACGGAAAGAAGATCGGGATCACCAGAGTGGCTGCGATTACCAGCATAAAGTTGAGTATGGCCCCCACCCGGAAAAAGTCGCCGAAGCGGTACCCCCCGGGTCCGTAGATAAAGGTGTTGGTCTGGTACCCGATGGGCGTCATGAAGCTGTTGGAGGCGGCGATCATCACGGCGAACACGAAGGGGAGGGGAGATACGCCGAGGGTTATTCCGGTAGCTACCGCGACCGGCGTTAGCACCACCGCGGTAGCGTTGTTGCTGATGGTTTCGGTGAGTAGCGAGGTGAGCAGGTAGAAGGTCGCGAGGATGCCGTAAAGGCCCAAGGGGGCGGCCAGGTCCAGCAAGTTGAGCGCCAAGAATTCGGCGGTCCCTGAGTTTTGCATGGCTATTCCCAGGGGGATAATGGAGCCGAGCAACACCAGTACCATCCAGTCTACCTCTTCGTACGCTTCGTCGGGCTTGAGGCATCCGGTCAGGAACATCGCCACCACGCCCAGCAGGGACGAAACCAGTATGGTCACCACCTCGAGCGCGGCCAGCAAGACCACCAAGATCATGATCGGAAGAGCTAGCTTGATCTTCCGGGTCCGCTTGGCGCGCAGGTCCACCGTACCGAGGAGAGCCAGGTCGCCGCTCTTGTGCAGTTCCCGCAACGCCGGCGCCGGCCCCTTGATGAGGATGATGTCGCCGGCCTCGAAGCGGACTTCGCCCAGGGGCTCGTGAACGATCCCCCCGTGCCGCTGCATGGCCAGGACGTTTACGCCGTAGCGGGTGCGGAAGCTGAGTTCGGGGAGGGTCCGCCCCAGGACCGGGGAGCGGGGCGGGACGATCACCTCGGCGAGCCGGTCGTCCCCGTTACCCTCCTCCAGCTCCTCGCCTTGCTCTGCCAGAAGCTCGGGTATATGGCCACGGATGCGCAGGTCGCCGCTCTCCTCGATCTGTGCTATGTCCTGGATCTTTCCCTGGGCCAGTAGCAGGTCTCCCGCCCTGAGGACGGTTCTGCCCCGGGGAAAAGAAATTCGCTCGCCCCCCCGCTCGATGCCCACGATCTGGAGCCCGTAGCTGTCGGCGAAGCGGAGGTCAGCCAGGGTCTGGCCGACCAGCCCGGAGTCTCCGGTAACTACCAGACCGGTGAAGAATTCACGCAGCTCGAAGCGGTCGATGAGGCCGGGAGCCCCCTTTCGGGTGGGCACCAGCCAGCGGCCCACGGTGAGCAGATAGGCCACGCCGAGCGCCGTCAGGATGAGCGCAGGAGGAGTCGGCTCGAAGAGCCGGATGCGCTCCAGCCCCAGGTCCAGTACCAGCCCCGCCACCAACAGGTTGGTGCTGGTACCGATGAGCGTAAGGGTGCCGCCCAACTGGCTCCCGAACGAGAGTGGCATCAGTATCCGCGAGGGGGCCACCCCTTTCTCTCGCGCGAGCCCGAGGACCACCGGCATCAGAATGAGCACCGCCGCGGTGTTGTTGATGAAGGCGCTGATGGGGACGATGACGATCAGGATCAGGGTCACCAGCCGTAGCTCGCTCCTGCCCGCGAGCCGCCCGATCCACCTTCCCAGGATGTCTACCGCGCCGGTTCGCAGGAGTCCCGCCGAGAGGATCATCATGGCAGCCACCGTAACCGTGGCCTCGTTGGCGAATCCGCTGATCCCCTCCTGGGGGGTGACCAGTTGGGTCACCATCAACGCTGCCATCACCATCACCCCCACCACGTCGACGCGGATGCGGTCCCACACGAAGAGGGCGAGAGCTCCCCCCATTATGCCTAGGGTGAGAGCGATCTCCGCAGTCATTACCGGCGGCTCCCCAAGCGAGCGCGCTCTCTCACGGAGCGGACCCGCGCCGGGCCAGCCGCTCTTGCCGCCGCCCTTGCCCCTCTTGGTAGCGGCGCTTCTGCTCGTCTGTCTCGGCTAGCACCGGCGCCACCGCGGTGGGACGGCCCTCGGAGTCCAGGGCCACAAAAGTGGCGTAGCAAGAGTTGGTGTGCCGCTCCTCGCCGCTGACCGGGTTATGGGCAAACACCTTGGCCCCCACCTCCATGCTAGTGTGGCCGGTGTAGTTGACCGAGCAGTGCACGATCACCAACTCTCCGATGTAGATGGGCTGGTTGAACTCGACGCTGTCGATGCTCTTGGTGACCACCGGTCGGCCCGCGTGCTTCATGGCGCAGAACGCCATCGCCCGGTCCGCGAACGAGAGCAGGGCGCCGCCGAAAAAGGTGCCGGCCACGTTCTGGCTGTGCGGCTCGGCCAGGTCGGCGAAAGTAACCTGTGAGGTGCTGACCGGGCGCGGCACCCCGGTGTCGCCGGGGTTCTGCTGCAGATAGATGGGGGCTGGCTTGAGGATGGGTGCCATCGGCTCTCTGGCTCTTTCTCTCGGCTGGGAAGCGAGGAGAGAAGATGGGGAGCAGAGGAAGTGGGGGAAAGGGGGTGCCGGCCGTACTAGCACAACCCCGTCCGAGCCGGGTGGGGAATTTAAGCCCGTCCTTCGGTGACGGCGGCCCTGCCCGCGTCGTCAAGGGCGGGGAAGCTGAGCCGCCCTTCCCGCAGGGAGGCCCCCACCAGGGCAACGGGGAGAACTTCGTCGATAGACTCGGCCAGCTTTACCTCGAGGGCGGCTAGGGCCTCCTCGGGCATGTCTTCCAGGTCGGGTTCGTTCTCCTTGGGTATCACCACCGTGCGGACCCCAGCCCGGTGGGCGCCCAGGAGTTTCTCCTTGACGCCGCCGATGGGGAGCACCCGGCCGGTGAGGGTAATCTCTCCGGTCATGGCCACGTCGGCGCGCACCGGTTGGTTCGAGAGCGCCGAAACCAGCGCCGCCGCCAGCGCCACCCCGGCCGAGGGGCCGTCCTTGGGGATGGCCCCGGCCGGGACGTGGACGTGAATCTCGGTGCCCCACGCCTTGCGCGGGTCGATGCCGTAGCGGACGGCGTGGGCCCGGGCGTAGGTGAGGGCGGCCCGGGCCGACTCCTTCATCACTTCGCCTAACTGGCCGGTGAGCACCAGGGTGCCGCCGGGGCGGGTGGCGGCGCCCTCCCCCGCCTCCTCGACCGGCAACGACCTGATGGGAGATACCGACACCTCGATGAACATGATGTCGCCGCCCACCGGAGTGTAGTACATACCGGTGGCCACCCCCACCCGGTCCTCCAGGCCGGCCCGCTCGGGGTGCACGCGGGAGCGGCCCAGGTAGCGGCGCACCCCCCTGGGACCCACCCGCACTCGTCTGACCTCGCCGCCGGCGATGCGGCGGGCCGCCTTGCGGGCCAGCTTGCCTAGCTCCCGCTCCAGCTGGCGCACGCCGGCCTCACGGGTGTAGCGGGAAATCACGCTCAGGACGGCGCTCTCGGATACGGCCATCTCGCCCGGCTCCAAACCGGCCTCTGCGCGCTGGCGGGGCAGCAGGTAGCGCTTGGCGATCTCCAGCTTCTCCCCTTCGGTGTAGCCGCGGAAGTCCACCGTCTCCATCCGGTCCAGCAGCGGTGGGGGGATGTTCTGGAGGTAGTTGGCCGTGGCGATAAAAAGAACCTCGGAGAGGTCAAACGGGACCCCTAGATAGTGGTCGGTAAACTCGTGGTTCTGGGCCGGGTCGAGGACTTCGAGCAGGGCCGCCGACGGGTCTCCCTGCAAGGAGACACCGAGCTTGTCGACTTCGTCCAGGAGGATTACGGGGTTCTTGGAGCCGGCCTGGCGGAGCGCCTGCACGATGCGTCCGGGCAGGGCACCCACGTAGGTGCGGCGGTGGCCGCGGATGTCGGCTTCGTCGCGGATGCCACCCAGCGCCAGCCGCACGTACTTGCGGCCGATGGCGCGGGCTATCGATTTGGCCACCGAGGTCTTGCCCACCCCGGGCGGGCCGATAAAGAGGAGTATCGGTCCCTTGGCGGTGGCCCGGGAGCGGGCTTCGACCGCGCCCGCTTCTCCACCTCCGGTGCTACCTCCGGCGCTGGGGCCGTTTTCATCCCCCCCCTCTTCTTCGGCCTCTTCTTCGGCCTCTTCTTCGGCCCGCCTCGCCGCGAGCTGGCGGACCGCCATGAACTCGAGCACCCGGTCCTTGACCTCGCGCAGCCCGTAGTGGTCTTCGTCCAAAACCTTCTGGGCCACCGACAAGTCGAGCTTGTCCTCGGTCCTTTCACTCCACGGTAGCTCGGTAACCGTCTCCAAGTAGGTGCGGATGACCTGGTACTCGGCGCTCTGGGGGTTGGCGCGCTCGAGCCGCCCCAGCTCCCTCTCCACCTCTTCCAGGGCGGCCGGCGGCAGCCCCAGGGCGTCGACGCGCTCCCGCAGCTCGCGCACCTCGCTCCCCTCCTCGTCCTCGCCCAGCTCCTTCTGGATCGCCTTCATCTGCTCGCGCAGGAGCATCTCCCGCTGGCGCTCGCCCAACTCCTCTTGGACCTGTTGCTGGATCTCCTCTTGGGCCTCGAGCAAAGCGATCTGCCTTTCCACTGCCACCAGCACTGCGCGCAACCGGCCTTCCACCTGTGAGGTCTCCAGGAGCTCCTGCTTGGCGGCGGTCTCCAGCTCCAGGTAGAAGGCGACCAGGTCGGCGAAGGGGCCGGGGTCGCGCACCCCCTCCATGAACTGGCGTAGCATCTCGTCGGGAATGCCGCGCTGCTTGCCCAACTCGGCGGCGCGCATGCGGACCTCCCGGTAGAGGGCCTGAAAGCCGTGGCTCTCGGGCTGCTCGGGTTCAGTCTCCGCCACCGGCCGGACGCGCGCGTGGAGCCCCTTGCCGTCGTTGGCCCGAAACTCCAGGATCTCTACCCGGCTCTCGCCGTGCAGTATGAGCTGCATGCCCCCGGGCCCGCGCTGCACCTGGGCTACGCGGGAAAGGGTGCCCAGCCGGTACAGATTTTCCGGGTCTACCTCTTCCTGGTTCTCGCGCTGGGCCACGGCTACCATGCGGCGGTCTCCGGCCAGAGCTGTTTCCAGGGCGCGCAGGGTGTCGGGCCGGCCGGCCGAGATGGGTACGGTGACGCCGGGGAATATTACCGTGTCCCTCAGGGGGAGCACGGGGAGCAAGCGGGTATGATTCATGGTCAGTATCTGTGTAAGCGAGTTTCCAAGGCGCATGTTCCTTGCCAAGCGATTATGAGCTTTTCCTGCCGTAACGGCACCAGGTTCTGCCGCTCGTGACGCCCGGCCCCGCCGGGCGAGCCGGCTCCGCGCCCCGCCTCCCCACCGGCGACCCGCGCCGTTTCTTGATTCCGAGTGAGTACCTCCCGGCCGGCTTTGCCGCCCGCGCGGACCACCCTCCCGACCCACCGGTGGAGCCGCGACCCGCGGCCACGGTGGCTTTGCTGCGCGACGGCCGGGGTGGCCCAGAGGCGTTGCTCCTGCGCCGCCACGGCAAGAGCGGCTTCGCGGCCGGGGCGTGGGTATTCCCCGGCGGCTCGGTGGACGCCGCCGACCGCGACCCCGGGCTTCACTGCCTGCTTCCGGGGTTGGAATCGGGGGCTTGGGCCGAACGACTGGGAGTGGGCGACCCGGCCGAGGCGGCTGGGTACTTAGCGGCGGCGTTGCGCGAAACTTTGGAAGAGACCGGTGTGGTACTAGGGGAAGGCCCGGGTTCACGGCGGGCGGCTGCGGGCTGGCGGCTCGAAGAGCTGCGGGAGGGGCTCCTGGCCCACCGGCTCACGCTCGGAGAAGTGGTGGAGCGGGGTGTCCGTTTCAGCGGCGATGGGCTGGTGTACCTGGCCCACTGGATCACTCCCGAGCCAGAGCTGCGCCGCTACGACACCCGTTTCTTTCTGGCGCCGGTCCCGGCCGCTTTGGAAGTGCGCCCGCACCAGCTCGAGCTGGTGGACTTCCGCTGGGTAACCCCGGTAGAAGCCGTGACCCTTTACCGGCGGGGCGATCTGCACATGCTCCCACCCACGGTTCACACCCTGGAACGTCTGTTGAACTTCCGCTCGGTGGCCGAGGCCGCCGACGCGCTCCGGGACGCCCCGGTGCCGACCATCCTGCCGGTAATGCGGCCGAGCGACCAAGGGGTAATAATCGAAGTACTGGAGAAGCCATGAAAAGGAAACGCCCCTCTACCCTCGGAGAACTCAAGGCCGCCGGCTACCGCCGCCGTCCGGTCAAGCTGGAGGCGCGAGAGAACCTGATCGCTAAACTGCGTGCCGGCGATACCCTCTTCCCCGGCATAGTGGGCTACGACGACACCGTCATCCCCGCCCTCGCCAACGCGGTGCTGGGCCAGCACAACTTCATCCTCCTGGGGCTGCGCGGGCAGGCCAAGAGCCGCATCCTTCGCGAGCTGGGCACACTCCTCGACGAGGAAATTCCGGTGCTGGCCGGCTCCGAGGTGAACGACGACCCGCTGGCGCCGATCTCCAAGTACGGCCGCCTGCTGGTGGAACACGAGGGCGACGGAGCCCCCATCGCCTGGGTGAGCCGGGAGCAGCGCTACGTGGAGAAGTTGGCCACCCCGGACGTGACCGTGGCCGACCTGATCGGTGACATGGATCCGATCAGGGCGGCGCGCGGCGGCCACCTACTCTCGGACGAGCTCACCATCCACTTCGGGCTATTGCCGCGCGCCAACCGGGGGATCTTTGCCCTCAACGAGCTGCCCGACCTCTCGGGCAAGGTACAGGTGGGGCTATTCAACGTGCTGCAGGAAGGAGACGTGCAGATCAAGGGCTACCCGGTGCGGCTCCCGCTCGACCTGCTGCTGGTGTTCACCGCCAACCCTGAGGACTACACCGCCCGCGGCAAGATAATTACCCCGCTCAAGGACCGCCTGGGCGCCGAAGTCCAGACTCACTACCCCAGGGAGATCGGGGACGGCGTCGCTATTACCCGCCAGGAGGCGGGCTGGGAGCGGCACGGCAGCCGGGTGCGGGTCCCGGACTTTCTCGCCGAGCTGATCGAACGCGTCGCTTTTCTGGCGCGCGACGACAAGCGCGTCGACCGGAGGAGCGGGGTGTCGCAGCGCATGCCTATCACCGCGCTCGAAACCGCCGTTTCCAACGCGGAGCGGCGCGCCCTGGCGGTGGGCGAGGACGCCGTCACTCTCAGGGTGGCCGACGTCTACGCGGCGCTGCCTGCTATCACCGGCAAGGTGGAGTTGGAGTACGAGGGAGAGCTCCAGGGCGCCGAAAAGGTCGCCCGCGACCTGGTGGCGGCCGCGGCCAGCGAGGTTTTTGACCGCTACTTTGACCTGGACGACCTGGATGAGGTGGTTGCTTACTTCGAGGAGGGAGGCGTGTTGCGGGTGTCCGATACCTCGGGGGCCGCCGCCGCGTGGCAGGGGTTCCAGGCGGTGCCCGGGCTGTCCCGGGCGGTGAAGGGGAGCTCGCTATACCAGAGCCGGTCCCCGGCCGTCAACGTGGCCGTGGCCGAACTGGTGCTGGAGGGGTTGGCCGCCCACCGCCGCATCTCCCGCTCCCAGGCCGGGGCTTTCGCCCGCACCCGTCCCGGGCCCCGGAAGGGGATGGGGCCGGAGGGGTTCGGCTTCGGCGCCGGAGCTAGCGGATAAGCAGCACGGTCACCGATACCCCCCGGCGACCGTTACCGCGGTCCGCCGGGGGTTCAAGGCGTTATCTGAAGAGCCGGCCGCACGCTACTATGGTTCCCAGGTCGTTGGGCGAGGCGTGTATGTTCACGTAGTAATCGGCGTCGCTCATCAACTCCACGTCGAGCTGCGCCGACTCGTCGGCGGTGCCGTCGCTGCCCACGCTCAGAGCAGGGTAGGCGCCGGCGTCGCCCACGATGGGGCCGTCGCTGCCGCAGCTACCCGCGTGAATGTGCCAGGGGTGTACTCCTCTGTCGGGCGCCCCGGCGATGCTAACCGCGGTCGCGGTCTGTCCGAAGCCGCTGTTGGCCCGGGCGGAGCCGCGCACGGCGAAGCCGGGGTTGGCCTCCAGGACAGCGTCCCACTCCTGGAAGGCGTCGGTCTCCAGCATTACGCCTTCCTCGGTTACCATCGCGGTACACGCCGCCAGAGCGAGGACGCCCAGAACTGTGGTTACTGTCTTCATCTTCATCTTCGTTTCCGTGCAAGGTTGCTTGTCGGCCGGAGGTCTCCGGAGTGAACACCTTCCCCATTGCAGGTTCCGAACCAACGCCGCGGTACGGTGTTCGCGGATGGTGACGGATAACCCCGACAAGGCAGTAGTTATGAGTAAAGCCAAATGGCTGGAGGCGGTACGGAGGGCGGCGGGAAGCTCGGGCCAGGTGCCGGAGTCGGTGGTCGGCTACCGCTGGAAGTGGGCCGGGAGCGAGCCCCCGCTGCTGGCGCGCAGGCCCGTCTCTTCCGGAGTGGAAGGTAAGCCGTCTCCGAACGAATTGACTTCCGGCGCAGAGGAGGTGGACTTCACCCGCCACGAGCTTTGGCCGCGCGCGTTGGTGGAGCTCGACGCAAAGGTCTACTCGGTCGGTTGGAGCGACGAACTGGTACTGGCGGCGGTGTGGGAGGGGAAGTGGCTGTAGCGCCGTAAGACACGCACTCTCTACCCGGGCCGATGGCAAGGACCGTAACTCCCGCGGCTGGACTCGAACCAGCGACACCCTGATTAACAGTCAGGTGCTCTGACCAACTGAGCTACGCGGGATCAAAGCCAAGGTAAAATCTATCCGGCCGTCTCCCCAGTGTCAAGCCGGAGACGGCGCGGGCTTTCCGTCCGGAACCGTCAGCGCGTCAAGCGTTGCGCCCAGAGTAGGCGGGAACACTCCCTGCCAGGACGGCGTACCTCGAAGACGCACCCACCCTTTATCTCGTCATGCGAGAACGACTTCACCACCTCTTGCCGGCGCTGGCCGGTGGCGCAGCCCTCACGGTAGGGTTCCTGGCGAGTGCGCTGTGGTCGTCCGAGGCAGTCCGTTCCAGCGTCGAGAGTATCTCGGAGCTGGAAACGATCGGGCTGGAGCCGGTGCGCGCCCTTCCCCGCACCGACGACTTCCTGGCCATGGTCGAAGCCCGCGCCAACCTGGCCGACGGCCGACCGTGGAACGCTTGGCGGGTGCTCCGGGAACACGTAGCCGAGCCGGCTGAGGCCCCGCCGGCGCTGGCGCTACTGGCGGCCGAGGCCGCTGCCGGGTGGGGGGCGTGGGAAGAGGTGGAGCGAGTCCTGGACGGGCGTGGCTGGCTGGACGGAGAGGACGATGGGGCGGGGTGGCTGCTGCTGGGCCGGGCGTTGGAAGAGCTGCAGCGCCCCGGTGAGGCGGTCCGGGCGTACCAGCGGCAGGTACGGCTCGCGAATGGCCGCGAGCGGGGGGTCGGCTACGCCCGGCTGGGACGGCTCCTGGGAGCGCGCGGAGAGTGGTCACCGGCGGCGGGCGCGTACG
>JBOHRN010000056.1:0-1770 GCA_050732775.1 Longimicrobiaceae bacterium
GACATGCGGCTTCGCTGGACCGCCGCCGGGATGCTCGAGGCCGAGCGCCAGTTCCGCCGGATCATCGGCTACCGCCACCTCGCCGACCTGGCGGTCGCGGTCGAGCGGGAGGTCCGGACCGCTTCCCAACCCAGCCCAACCCGGAAGGAGGTGCGGGAGGCCGTTACGGTGTGATCGTCAGGTCAGGACCGTCGGCGAAGTTCAACGACGGCTGGGACATCCTCATTCTCCCGCGCCCCGACGGTGAGTGCTTCCGACGACACCGATCGCTGGTTGACTTCCCCCAATGCGTGATCGGGAACCGGTCATTTGGATTGTGCTGGCTATCGGCGCGGTGATCCTCGTGGGCGTTGTTGCTCAGCGTCTAATCCAGGACGAGTCGACCACGGAGACGACCACCGCCCCGTTCGGAGGACTCAAACGACGAGCGCGCGGAGAACGCGGTTGTCTTCCGGGCATCTGATACCTGCGCACCGCAGGCCGTGCTGAAGAACAGGTGGACTCGATCCGCGGCCGCGGACTATCTCGCGCGGCACTTGCGGAGCGATGACGGGGCGCCGCCTGGGCCAGACGTCGTTCGAGTCCTCGAGCGCCTCAAGGCAATTCTCAACCTATGCCGCAACCGTGGTGGCCTGACCCTCGAAGCTTTCGATGCGCCAGATAGCAGCATGTGGTCGCCGGTGACATTGTCACTTCCATTGTCACCCCGGCCTCGAACATCCGACCCGGTGTGTCCCTCAAAACGCGGAAACCGCTCCGTAGAGCGGCATCGGACCGATGGGCGCTACTGGGCTCGAACCAGTGACCTCCAGCTTGTCGAGCTGGCGCTCTCCCTACTGAGCTAAGCGCCCGAGGGGGCAGAGCGTAGCGCCCTAGACTGCGCGGATGCTCGAAGCCGGCGACGATCGGCAGCGCGTGTCAGTGGCCGAGCCGGCGGGGAGCTGGCAGCGTGCCGCCGACGGGACCTGGGAGGCGATCCGGCGCGTCCACCTCGGCAGCCGGCGGCCGGCCAACTGGGTGGAGCTGTTCAAGTTCGGCGTCGTCGGCGGCTTGGGGTACATCGTCAACCTGACCGTCTTCGCGCTGCTTACGCAGGCGCTCGAGCTCAATCACGTCATCGCCGCCGTGGGCGCCTTCTGCATCGCGGTCAGCAACAACTTCCTCTGGAACCGGACCTGGACCTTCCGCGCGGCGGCGAGCGGCGGTCACGCGGGCTTCCAGGCGGCGCGGTTCTTCGCCGTCAGCCTCGTCGGCCTCGCGGTGAACCTGGTCGTGCTGGCCGTACTGGTCGACGGCTTCGGCGCTGCCGAGCTCCCGTCCCAGGCGGCCGCGGTCGCGGTCGCGATGCCGGCGAACTTCGTCGGGAACAAGCTCTGGACCTTCAGCCAGGTCTGATTCGGGGGCGACCCGTACAAACGAAGCCAGGTCCGTTGTCCTGGGTGGAAAACACCCGCAACGACGCTCGAATCGGAGCGAAGGAGAACCGTAACTTCGAGCGAAGTTCAGTGTTAAGGTTGTTCGAGGAGTCGCCGATAAGGCGGCAAGAAGCTTGAAGGACCGACGGGCCAGCGGCGGGAACCGCTGGCGGCACGTCCTTTCGGAACAAAGGGCCCCGAATGGGGCCCTTTTCCGTTCCGAATGGGGCCCTTTTCCGTTCCGCTCAGCGACCTCGGCGCGAGGCCTCGAACGCCCTGCGGACGCGATCCGGGTAGCGGAAGAGCGACTCGAACGTCGGCTGCTGGACGTCGTAGCCGAGCCGGTCGAGCAGTC
>JBOHRN010000057.1:0-8108 GCA_050732775.1 Longimicrobiaceae bacterium
CTGCGAGTTCCAGCCCTACCAGCGCGAGGTCGAACTGGACATCCGCGGCTAGGCGTAGCTAGCCGCTAGGGAGTAGCCGGGGGGCGTCGCCAGACGCCCCCCGGTTTCACTTTGTGACCAGGCGTGCCCTTTTTTCGTCTACCGTACGGCCCTACCCCCGTTCCGAATGGCAGCGTAATTTGCAGGGCGAACCATGACCAACCACCGCGTTCACCAGGTCCTGGACGGAGAGCTTCCGGCAGAAGCCCTTAGCGCAAAGGAGCGCGCGCTGCTGCTAGAGCACCAGAGAGTGACCGCGCGTCTCTCCGGAGAGCTCCGCGGCTACCCCACGCCAGACGTCGTTCCGGCGGTGATGGCCGGGGTGCGCGCCCAGCCGGACCGGCCCCCGTTCGGAGAGCGGGTCGCGAAGTGGCTCTGGACTCCGCGCCCCGTCTTTCTGCGCCCCGCCCACGTCCTCGGTGGCGGAGTGGCCGCTCTGCTGGTCGCGGCCGCCGCCTACTCTGGTTGGCTGGCTCCCGCCGGGCCGGCGGAGGAGCCGCCCATCTATGTGCAGTTTCGGCTGGACGCGGCCGGGGCCTCCCGGGTATCGCTGGCCGGCACCTTCACCGACTGGCAACCCGAGCACGCGCTCCGCCAGACCTCGCCGGGGGTATGGATAGCAGTGGTGCCGCTCGAACCCGGTGTCCACGACTACGCCTTTCTGGTGGATGGTGACAGCTGGGTCGCCGATCCCGGCGCTACCAGGGTGGACGACGGCTTCGGGGGAGTGAACAGCCGCATCTCGTTGCTACCGCCCGCCGACGACCGTAACGGTGCATGAGAGTTCGCGGGTCCTTGCTAGCAGTCGTGTTGATCTTTTTGGCCGCCCGTCCCGTGCCGGCACCGAGTCAGGCGCAAGAGGGGTGGACGGCCGGGGTGTCCGCCGGGGGAGTCAGCTACCAGACCGGGTCGGCGCCGGTGGGCGTCCGCAACCTCATCCTGGGGCTGGGCTATGCGGGCAACCGCTCCGGGCTGTACCTGGCGGGCGGGATTCCCGTGGAGGAGGTGGGGGTGGCGTGGGGCGTGGGTGGGGGCTGGCTCCGGCTACGCCCGGAAGGGTTGCCGTGGCTAGCTCTCGACGCTGGTGGCCACCTCTTCGGCTACCGAGACCCCCTGCTCGAGGAGCCAGGCGGGGGCATCACCTTTGATCTGCTCCCCGGTCTCTTGCTGGCACGAGGGTTGTTCGAAGCCGGGGTCCGCTCCGGAGTGATCTACCACGCGGCCCGGGGGGGAGGTGATCGGCTCTCCCGCGCGCTGCACCACTCCGACCTGCGAGTGGTTTACGAGCCGGTCTCTGGCTTGCGGCTCGGAGCCGAGGGTCGCTACTTGCGCGGCGAAGGGGTAAAGGCTCCGTACGCCGGGGCAAAGGGCGAGCTCGAGCGGGGAAGGGTGGCGGTACGGGCGTCGGCGGGGCGGTGGTTGGCAGAGTCGCTGGACGGCTGGGAGGCGCATATTGACGCCTCGCTCCGCCTGGCGGGGCGTCTAGATCTCCTGGCCGCTTGGCGCCTGGAGCCGACCAGCCCCGTCTACCTCAACCACCCCCGCGAGAGCTGGACGGTGGGATTCTCGTTCAGGCTGGGTCCAAACCCGGGAGCGCGCCTAGCGGTGGAGCCGGTGGTTTCGGAGAGAGGGGTCACCTTTCGCGTGCCGGTGCGCCGGAGCGGCGCGGCTCCGGCGGTCGTGGGCGACTTCTCGGGGTGGGAGCCGCTGGCGATGCGCCGCCGGGGACAGTTCTGGGAGCTCGTGCTAGAGGTCGCTCCGGGCGTCTACCACTACGGCTTCCAGACCGCCTCGGGAGAGTGGTTCGTGCCGGAGGGGGTGGCCACGGTGGACGACGGCTTTGGGGGCGAGTCGGCGCTACTGGTGGTACCGTGAGCAGTGACCCTTTCACGCCCGTGGGCGTCTTATAGGACGGGAATGGAACCGGAGTCGTCATGACCAAAAAAATCGCAACCCTCTTGCTCTTGCTCTTGCTCCCGCTCGCCGCGTCGGCGCAGGAGGCGGCCGAGCGGGTGGAGCGCGCCTACCAGCGCGCCCGCGCTGCCGGAGTTCCGGTGGAACTTCTGGAGCAGAAAGTCCTGGAGGGCCGGGCCAAGCGGATTCCGCCCGCCCGCGTCGCGGCCGCGGTCGAACGCCGTCTGGAGAGCTTGCGGTGGGCTCAGCGCGTGGCCGGGCAAAGCCGGGTGGAGCTCGACGCCGGAGAGTTCAGGGTGGCTGCCGACGCACTGGAGGGTGGGGTCGGAGAAGCGGCCCTGGGAGTGATTTTAGAGACCGCACCCAAGGACCGGCGCGCCGTGGCCGTGGCCGTACTCATCCAGTTGGTGGCGATGGGGGAGGGGGTGGAGGTGGCGCTCCGGCGGGTGTCGGCGGCGTTGGAGCGGGGACCGCAGGCCCTCCAGAACCTACCGGCCCGGGCCGCGGCAGCCCGCCGGGGCGCTGGACCACCCGCCGGGGTGGGACCTCCGGCGGGCACCCCGGGACCGCCGGCCGGCGTGCCCGGGCCCGGCAACCGCCCGGGCGGGGGACGTCCGCCCGGCGCGGGTCCACCCGACAGCCCCGGCCCTCCCTGACGAACCTGGTACCCGGGGAGGTGTACCGGGGTATGTCATGATCCAGATTACCGACGCGGCCCGCCAGAAGATCGACTCCTTCGTGCGCGACGAGGTGGTGCGCGACCCCGCCCTGCGGGTGGAGCTGGACGGAGGCCCGGCCCAGAGTCCGCTCGCAGCCAAAAGCTACCGCATCTCCCTGGTAGAGAGGGACGACAAGCAGCGCACTGAGATCGCCATCAAGGTGGAGGGCATCCGGGTACTCCTCAACCTAGATACTTCTAACCTGCTGAGCGGGGCGGTGGTGGATTGGGTAGACGATAACGGGGCTGGCTTCCGGGTCGGCACCGCCGATCCGCGCCGCCCGTCTACCCCTCCCTCTACTGGCGCTACCCCCAAACTCACCGGCCCCCTGGCCGAAAAGTTGCAACTCCTCTTTGACCAGCAGATCAACCCGGCTATAGCCGCCCACGGCGGCGCCGTCGAATTGGTCGACGTGGACGAGGAACGGCTCCAGATACGCATGACCGGCGGCTGCCAGGGGTGCGCGGCCAGCCAAGCCACACTACGGCAGGGCATCGAGCGGATGGTGCGCGAAGCCATCCCCGAGATCGGCGAGATCGTGGACGTGACCGACCACGGCGCGGGCGTGAATCCGTACTACTGAGCGAGCTTGTTTTTTCCCCGGCTCCCGGAGGCAAAATGGCAAGCAAGTGGTTTCAAACCTGGGACCGGCCCGAGTACCTGGAATGGGCGGCCGAGACGCCGGAGGGGTACGCGCTCGTCATCCTTCGCGAAGAGCCGGACGGCTACTTCTGCGCGCGCGCCGAGCTTACCATGGGTGAGAGAGGCCTGCCCGAGGTGGAGCCGGTCGAAGAGAAGCGGGTCTCCAGCCGGGAAGAGGCCGAGAAGCTAGCTGGGGAGTGGACGTCGTGAGCGCGACGCCGTTACGGCACGAACCGCAACCGTCAACCCGCCCGCCGCGTCTTGCCACGCAGGAAGTCACGCAAGATGTACTGGCCCAGCGTCATGGTGTTGGTGAAGTAAGCCTTGCCTCGCGAAATCTCCGAGACCCGGCTCACGAAGGCGACTAGGTAGGGGTCGCGGGCCAGCATAAAGGTGTTGATGGAGATCCCCCGCTGGCGGCACGCGCCCACCTCCCGGAAGGTTTCGGAAAGCACCCGCCGGTCGAGCCCCAGCGGATTCTTGTACACCCGTCCGTCGGGGAGCGTGACCGCGCTCGGCTTGCCGTCGGTGATCATCACGATCTGCCGCATATCCTTCTTCTGTGCGCCCAGGATGCGCCTCGCCACCTTGATCGCCTCGGCGGTATTGGTGTGATATCGCCCCACTTGGGCGTGGGCCAGCCGGGAAAGGGGTAGCTCCTCGGCGCGGTCGCCGAAAGTCACCACCCGCAGTTCGTCGCCCGGGAACTGGGTACGGATTAGATGGGAGAGGGCCAGCGCCACCTTCTTGGCGGGGGTAAAGCGGTCCTCGCCGTAGAGGATCATGGAGTGGCTGGTGTCTAGCAGCAGCACGGTGGCGCAGCTCGAGCGGTAATCTTGCTGATGGACGTATAGGTCCGGGTAGTCGAGTTCGAGAATTCCGTCTGGCCTTAGTGCCCCCCGGCTGAAGGCGTGTTTGAGGGTACGGGTGATGTCCAGGTTGAGCGCGTCGCCGAAGGAATAGGGACGGCTCGCGGCCCCGGTCTCCACGCCGGTGGCCAACTGGGCGGTGTCGTGGGAGCCCGCGCTGGAGCTGCCCAGCGCCCCCAGCAGGTGGCGCAGGGCGCGCCAGCCCAGAAAGTCGATCCCTTTGCTGGTGAGGGCAAAGTCTACCCCGCGGGCCGCCGAACGGGCTTCGTCTACCCGGCCCTCCGAGTCCACCGGCTCGACTTCGGCGCCGGCGCGGGGTGTCTCGCCAAGCGCCAAGTACCCCTCCTCCACCAGCCGTTCGATGAGCCGGTCCAGGAGTTCGGCGATCTTCTGGCGGATGTCTTCATCCGCCTGGTCGTCGCCGCGCAGTTCGGCCACCATTTCGGGGGTCAATTCGCCGCTCTCGATGAGGGCTCTGAGGAGCTGCTCTCTGAGCGCGTTCAGGGAGTGGTCGGAGTCGCCGGACTCTCCCCAGAACGGATGTTGGTGCGGCCCGCCCGCGAAGTCGCTCCGCAAGAGGAAGTCGGAGAGGCGTTCGAGCAGCCGCTCCAGGTTGAGAGCGTCGGCGAGGTGGCCTTGGTACTTGGAGTAGTGTGTAAAGCGCATCGGTCCCTTGGCACAGACCAACCGAACTGCCCGGCAGACGCCGGGGTACGGGTTCCCCTATGGATAGAAACCGGCCGGGACGGCGGATGTTCCGCCGCCCCGCCGCCACCCAGCCCGTGCCTGTCTCACCACCCGCCGGGATACCGCCAGCGCCACGCCGCGCCGGAGCGTTCGCCGCGCTCGCCCACCGCAACTTCCGGCTCTTCTACGCGGGGCAGATACTCTCTCTGACGGGTACTTGGATGCAGAGCACCGCCCTGGGCTGGCTAGTATTCGAGCTAAGCGACTCGGAGTTCCTGCTCGGCGCGGTCAACGCGGCCACCATTCTGCCCATTCTCCTGTTTACGCTCTACGCCGGGGTGGTGGCCGACCGGCTAGAGAAGCGGAAGATTTTGCTGCTGGCCCAGACTGCGATGATGGTGGTGGCGCTCGTCCTGGCCGTGCTAACGGGGCTGGGGGCGATCAACGTGGGGATTATCTTCGCGCTGCTTCTCTTGCACGGAACCGGGAGCGCCTTCGAGATCCCCACCCGCCAAGCTTTCTTTGTTGAACTGGTGGGGCGGCGAGACCTGACCAACGCCATCGCGCTCAACTCTTCGGCCTTCAATCTGACCCGCGTGGCGGGACCCGCCGCGGCCGGGGTGCTGATCGGGTCAGTGGGGATAGCGGTCTGTTTTTACCTCAACGCGGTCTCTTACCTGGCGGTCATCGCGGGGCTCCTGGCTATCCGCCTGCCGCCCTTCAGGCGGCCGGTGAGGATAGGGTCGACCAGGGAGCACTTGCGCGAGGGCTTTCGCTACCTTTTCTCGAGCCGTCCGTCACGCACCTTGGTGGGGCTGGTGGCGGCGCTTTCCATTCTGGGGCTTCCCTACCTAGTGTTGATGCCGGTCTTCGCCCGCGACGTGCTGGGGGCGGGGGCCGAGGGGCTGGGGTGGCTGCTGGCCGCCAGCGGGGCCGGAGCCCTGGCGGGCGGACTCACACTGGCCGCGTACGGAGGCCGGGCGCGGCCGGGGCCTCTGCTGCTGGCGTCGGCGGCGGTTTTCTGCGTTCTGCTGGCCGGCTTTGCGCTCTCTACCTACTTTGCCCTTTCGCTGGTACTTTTGGCCGGAGCAGGTTTCACCCTCATCCTCTCCACCGCCAACACCAACGCCATCCTCCAGACCTTGGTGCCAGACGAGCTGCGGGGAAGGGTAATGTCGGTGTACGTGTTCGTCTTCTTGGGGCTCACCCCGGTGGGTTCTCTGCTGGCCGGGGGCGCGGCCGGATGGATCGGCGCCCCGGCTGCGGTGGCGGTGGGGGCGGTCCTCTTGCTGCTAGTGGTGGGGGCGGTGTGGGCGTACGCGCCGTCGCTGCGGGAGGTGGAGTGAGCGAATAACTCTAGGCGGCCACCTCTACCGACGCTACCCCCGCGTGAGCTAGGCCGGGGTTTAAAGGGAGTTCAGCGCGGTGGTGGCGGGCTCTCTCCCTCTGCCCGGGCGGGTTCGGGGTCCGGCGTCTCGGCCGGGTCCACGCTCTGGCTCTGGGTGCGGGTTTCGCTCCCGCTCTCCACCCGCCGCTCCTCGGCCCTGGGCTGTACCCGCGGGCGGGGTTCATCGTCCACCCCGTTGATGGACCGCTTGAAGTCACGGATACCCTTGCCCATCGCCCCTCCGATCTCCGGCAGCCGCTTGGCTCCGAACACCAGGAGGAGGACGGCGAAGATCAGCAGAACTTCGCCCACTCCGAGTCCTCCGAACATAGCTCCTCCTTGTTTATGCGATGAAAGCGCGCGCCTTCAGCTTCTCTACCCGCAGTATACGCCCCGGCGGAAGCTTTGTGCCACCGGCGAGCGTGCCCCCCAGCTGGCCCAGTACACCGGCTCGCCGGATCTATACGTAACCGGGGGGTTCTCCGGATGCTGTTTGGCCCGCCCTTGACCTGAAGCCGGAAAGGGGTTAGCTTAACTGTCCCCTCGGAAGCCGGGTAACCGGTCGGCTGCGTTTCGCGGCCGCTTGCCTTGACGGTAAGGGTCCTAAGGGTTAGCTTCAAAAGCTCCCCGCGATTTATGCGGGGTTTACTTTCGGTGGGCCCTCGGCCCACGGTTGATTGAGAAGATCGGTTTCGGGTGTGTGCGGACGGCCCCTGGCCGGAAGGCGTCACGTCTTTCCGGTTCAACGGGGATCAGTCAACGTGAAAATTGAACAGCTACGGTTGTTCGTTATGGAGCTATATCAAGCTTTTCAATGGAGAGTTTGATCCTGGCTCAGGACGAACGCTGGCGGTGCGCTTAACACATGCAAGTCGTACGGAAAGCGTAAGTGCTTGCACTTGTGCTTTCAGTGGCGGACGGGTGCGTAACACGTGAGTGACCTGCCCTAGCGCGGGGGACAACCCGGGGAAACCCGGGCTAATACCGCATGTGCCGAAAAGCTGCCTGGTTTTTCGGTCAAAGATGCTTCGGCATCGCGCAAGGAGGGGCTCGCGGCGTATCAGGTAGTTGGTGGGGTAACGGCCCACCAAGCCGATGACGCGTAGGGGGTCTGAGAGGATGGCCCCCCACATTGGGACTGAGATACGGCCCAGACTCCTACGGGAGGCAGCAGTGGGGAATATTGGGCAATGGCCGCAAGGCTGACCCAGCGACACCGCGTGCGGGAGGACGGCCTTCGGGTTGTAAACCGCTGTCGGCGGGGACGAATCGCGGGGGGAGGTAATGCCCCCCGTTTGACGGTACCCGCGGAGGAAGCACCGGCTAACTCCGTGCCAGCAGCCGCGGTAATACGGAGGGTGCTAGCGTTGTTCGGAATTACTGGGCGTAAAGCGCGCGCAGGCGGCCCTTTAAGTCGTGTGTGAAAGGCCGGGGCTCAACCCCGGGACGGCACGCGATACTGGGGGGCTGGAGACAGGTAGAGGCCGGTGGAATTGGAGGTGTAGCGGTGGAATGCGTAGATATCTCCAAGAACACCTGAGGCGAAGGCGGCCGGCTGGGCCTGTTCTGACGCTGAGGCGCGAAAGCGTGGGGAGCGAACCGGATTAGATACCCGGGTAGTCCACGCCGTAAACGATGGGCACTAGGCGCTGGGGGGATCGGCCCCTTCAGTGCCGCAGCTAACGCGGTAAGTGCCCCGCCTGGGGAGTACGGTCGCAAGACTGAAACTCAAAGGAATTGACGGGGGCCCGCACAAGCGGTGGAGCATGTGGTTTAATTCGACGCAACGCGAAGAACCTTACCCGGATTTGACATGCAGGGGAAAGCCCGTGGAAACACGGGCCCTCCTTC
>JBOHRN010000058.1:0-50758 GCA_050732775.1 Longimicrobiaceae bacterium
GTCAGGAAGCAGACGATCTCGCCCTCTGCCATGCGCACGCCGAGGTTGCGGGTCTTGCCGTGGCCGAACTTCTCGGGCGCGATGCGGCGTACGCGCAATCCAGCCTGCTCGGCGACCTGGGCGGTCCCATCCGTCGATCCCGAGTCGATCACCAGCACGTCCAGCTGGTGGCGTATGCGCAGGTGTGCCAGGTGGCGACAGAGGTGGACGAAGTCGCGACCGCCGTCCTTGGTCGGTATGACGATGGAGATGGGTGTGGACAGCATCACGTCCGCCTGAACTCGGAAGCCCGCAGCAAGCTCAGAAAAAACGCCGCGAAGACGATCTCGGCGCCCAGCACCATGAGAGTGAGCGCGAGTAGGGCCGGGCGCACGGCGAAGAGGACACCCGCGCCCGCGCTGAGCCAGCTCGCCAGGATGCCCGCGTTGACGGCGAGGCCCGCTCCGAAGAGGAGCCCGCCCAGGGCCACCCCCCGCTCCAGGGTGTAGTGCAGGTGGAAGCGGAGCAGCCACGGTTCGTAAGTCCCGGCGCCCAGGATCAGGGCGTAGGTCTTGGCGAAAACCCCCAGGAGCACGAGTTGGAGCCCCAGGATGGCCAGCGCGCTGCCCACGAACATGAAGTGGAAGTCGAGGTTGAAAGCGCCCAGGGGGATCGGTCCCGGGAGCAGCGCCAGCTCGAGCGCCAACCCGCCAGTAAGGAGCGCCATACCTGGAAGCAGAAAGAGCCGCGCCGGGCTGAGCAGCAGCAGGTAGCGCGCTACCCGCCAGCCGTCACTCACGCTCCGGCGGGGGGTCAGGTCGGCGCGCGGGCGGAAGCGTACCGGCACCTCCACCGTGCTGAGTCCGGCGCGGGCGGCCTCGACCAGCATTTCGCTCGCGAACTCCATCCCCGTGGAGCCCCCGACTTTTAGCTCGGAGAAGGCCTCGCGGGTGATGGAGCGCATGCCACAGCGGACGTCCGAGACGTGAAAGCGGAGCAGGCGGCGCGCCAGCCGGGTTTGCAGCGGTTCCAGCAGGTGCCGGTGGCGCCGTCGCATGGCGCCCGGCTGGATTTCTCCGTTGCGGCGGGTGCCGAGTACCAGCTCGTTTCCGGCGCGCAGCGGCTCCACGAAGCGGTGCAAGACGGAAAGATCGTAGGTACCGTCGCCGTCGACCAGGACCAGGTACTCCCCGCGCGCCTGCTCGATCCCGCGCAGGCAGGCGGCGCCGTAGCCGTGAATCGGCTGGCGGACCACGACCGCCCCGGCGCGTTCGGCCGCCTCGGCCGAGCCGTCGCCGGAACTGTTCTCGCAGACGATCACCTCGCCCGCGTAGCCGCACCGCTC
Organism: Longimicrobiaceae bacterium; assembly: GCA_050732775.1. Taxonomy (GTDB): domain Bacteria; phylum Gemmatimonadota; class Gemmatimonadetes; order Longimicrobiales; family Longimicrobiaceae; genus JBOHRN01. Next base: position 1,325 of record JBOHRN010000058.1, read on the forward strand.
GAGCGCGGCGCGGGCCTCCCTGACGCACTCCGAGATGGTGGCGGCCTCGTTGCGGCAGGGGATGATGATGGAGACGCCGGGCGAGTCGGAGTGGCTCACGGGCGGGAGCGGGCCTCTCGGCTGGCGCCCGGGAGATAGCACCGCGCCGCCGGCTCTGGTGCGAGCGGCCGGGTGCCGCCGTGGTAGCGCGGAGCCGGGCGCGAGAAGAGGTTGGCGCTGAGAATGTGCCAGAGGGCGGCCAGTCCGTCCCGCCAGTCGATCTTTTTGCCTTCTTCGTAGGTGCGGCCGCTGTAGCTGATAGGCATCTCGTAGACGCGGGCGCCCGCCTGGGCCAGCCGGGCCGTGAGTTCGGGCTCGATGCCGAAGCGACGCGCCCGTAGCGGTAGCTGCTTCATCAGGTCGGCCCGCGCCATCTTGTAGCACGTCTCCATGTCGCTCAGGTTGATGTTGGTGAGCATGTTGGAGAGTAGGGTGATGACGCCGTTGCCCACCCGGTGCCAAAAGTATAGCACCCGCTGCGGACCGCCGGCGAAGCGGTTGCCGAAGACGGCGTCGGCGCGGCCGTCCAGGATCGGCTCCATGAGCCGGGGTAGCTCGTGGGGGTCGTACTCCAGGTCGGCGTCCTGGATCACGATGATGTCGCCGGTGGCGTGCCGGATTCCGGCCCGCACCGAAGACCCCTTGCCCCGATTTCTACTCTGCACGATGAGCAGGTCTATCATGCCGCTGGTCTGTAGCTCGGTGAGAATCTGCCGGGTGCCGTCGCGGGAGCCGTCGTCCACGCAGATGAGCTCCAGCTCGATGGGCACCGAGCGCACCCGCTCGACCGCGCGGGCCACGGTGGCGGCTTCATTGTAGACCGGCATGACGATCGAGAGTGTCGCCCCCTTGCCGCGCTCATCCATTGGAGCCCTCCTTTTTTAGTTCCACGGTTTTAGTTCCACAGCTCGCACCCCTCCTGGGCGCCCGCCCGGATCACCGGCAGCCGCATGGGGGGCTGGGCCGGGCGGGCGGCGACAGTGCGCAGGTCGTAAAGGTAAAGGGAGGCGCCCGCCGCCACCCGGCTCTCCAAACGGGTCCCTAGCCGGTCCAGGTAGCCGAGCATGAACCCCTTCTCGTCGAACCAACGGGCTCCGCGCCCTCCCCCGAACAGCACCCACACCCTGGGCTGCCCCCGCAACGGGCTCAGGGCGGCAAGGTAGCGCCCCGGCTCCAGCCGCGCGCACGGCCCCGTCAGCAGCCGGCCCCCGGCCTCGGCCAGCCCGTGGCGGGGCTCGTGGTACCGAAAGGCGTGGCGCACGTCGTAGTGGACGTAGAAGACGTCTCCGGGCCGCAGGTTAGCGCGCGCGTGGGCCAGCAGCGGCTCGATCTCGGTGCGCGGAAAGGGCACGGCGATCAAGCCCCACGCCAAGGAGGGAAGGATCAGCAGCGCTATCACCGCCAGGGGTAGTCCGCGCGCCCAGCCGCCCAGCCGCCTCCAGAGCTGCAGGGCGCCCTCTGCCATGATGAGGAAGAAAGCCGGGACCAGAAACAGTATCACCCGGCCGCCCGAGATCCAGCCCCCGCCAAAGGGGTAGAGTTCGAGCCCCGACGCCAGCAGCGTGAGCAGGATAGGCGCGGCCAAGAGCCAGAAGGGGAGCTTTCTCCGCGACGCCATCCAGAGGCCGCCCGCCGTGAACGCCGTCATGCCCGCGGCCGCCTGGTAGAAGCCGGAGCCGCTCTGCCCGTCGCTGAGGACCCCCAGGGGGTCGCGGAAGAGCTGCAAAAAGGTGTCGGGAAACCACGCCAGGTCGGCCAGCGATACCGGCGGCAGCGGCATGAAGCCGCTCTGCCAGAAAGTCCGCGTGTAACCCCCGTCGGCGGCTAGAAAGAAGAGGTACGGGGCTCCCAAGGAGAGCCCCCACCCCGCCAGCACCGCGACCAGCGCGAGCGCCCCGCTCTGGTCGCCACCCGCCGAGCGCCAGCGGGCCAGCCCGAGAGCCAGGGTGGCGCCCACGGCCACCAGTACCGAAGTCATGGAAAAGAGGGCGGCGGCGATGCCGAGCGCCCACCAGAGCAAGGCCCGGAGCGGCGTCACGCCCCGGCGCGAGAGCTCCAGGGCCAGCCAGGTGAGCCCCAGGGCAAGGGCCACGTCGAGGGAGTACTGCTTGACCTCGGAGCTGTAGTAGATCAGAAAGGGCGAGAGCGCGAAGAGGATCAGGGCGATGGGCACGGCTGGGGGCGACAGCAACCGCCTGGCCACGGCCAGGAAGAGGAAGAGAGAGCCCACCCCGGCCAGTAGGGGCACCAGGCGCAGGGCGTACTGGTGGTTTCCCAGCAGGGCGACGGACAGCTTTTCCAGCAGCAGAAAGCCGGGCGGCACGGCGCTCCAGTTCGCGGGGCTCAGCAGCCCGGCGAAAGACGGCTCGACGATCTTGGGGACCATCAACGCCTCGTCGAGCCAGAGGGAGCGGCCGGCCGCGTACTGTAGGAGCCGCAGCCCCATCCCCAGGGCGAGCGCGGCGGCGATCAGCGCGCGGACGGACGAACCCCTGGTCGCGCCGCCACCCAGCGAGGCGGGCGGGGCGGGGTCGGCACGCTCTCGCTCCTGGCGCCCCGCGGGCCGCCGAAGGGGGGGGAGCTCCGTGAGACGGGCTCCTATTCCGGTAGAGTACGATGCCGCGCCCGCTGGCATAGGCGCCCTCACACCGGTTCGTTACAGCCGCTGCCCCGGTGGAGCTGGCCGGTCTCGTCGACAGCGCGGCTCTCGACGTCGTCGTGGTCGGCGGTGAGCACGGCGCAGAAGTCGGCCCCTCCGCCCACGGAGGCGGTCTCATCGATGGTGAAATACTTTGGCGACACCGATTCCCAGCCCACCCCGGCCAGCTCGCCGATGGTGGGGGCGTACGCGCCCTCTTGCACCCGGTAAGTCTGCTGCAGAGTGTAGATCTGCTTGAGGATGGGGTCGGCCTCGACCTGTTTCGACTCCTTGGCCATGGTGGTGAAGCGCGGGATGGCGATGGCGGCCAAGATACCGATGATGACCACCACTATCATCAGCTCGATGAGTGTAAAGCCGCGGCTGCTGTTCATCGTTGTCTCCCGCGGGAAAGGTGTAGGTTGGAGCTGCCGGCAAAACGGGAGCCGGAGCCACGCTCCGACTCCCGTAGATGGCTCAACGAGAGCCAGCTCGCCTATTTTACGAACAAGCCACAGTTACGTCATCCGTTCCCTCGATCAAAGTACCGGTCTCGTCGATGCTCATGGCCACCAGGTCCTCGTCCGTAGCGGTCATGTCGGCGCAGAACTCATCGCTGCCCGCGGCACCGAGAGTAATGGTGGGAACAGCGAAGTACTCCGGCGTGATGGTTTCCCAACCCACGTCGGCCAGACCGTCGTTACAGTCTCCAGTCGTGGCAGTGGCCGGATCGCCGAGAATATCCGAATAATTCCCGCACTGCACGCGGTAAGTCTGCTGCAGGGTGTAGACCTGCTTGAGGATCGGGTCGGCCTCGGCCTGCTTGGCGCGGGCGCCCACGTCGGTGAAGCGCGGGATGGCTATCGCCGCCAGGATGCCGATGATCACCACCACGATCATCAGCTCGATGAGGGTAAAGCCCCTCGTGTCGCGCAGGTTCATCATCTTGTCTTTCTCCAGGTTGAGTTGAGTGAACCGTTCGTGCCTCCCTCGAGACACCGGGGTCTTGCTCCCCGAGCGGTGCAGGGGGCAATCCGGGTGCCGTACTGGCCAGATTTACCTAATCACCAGCGCCGTAACACTTTGCGCCAGAGGGCGGCGCCCCCGCCCCGCCCGCCGCTAGCCGCACTCCGCACGATCTCTCGCACTTTGCAACGCCCCAGCCCGCCAGCCACCCTAGACCGGGCCCCCTGGGGGCCGGCTCTCTTGCCCAGAGTGGCGGGTTATTCTATGATCCATGGCTCTGTGAACAGCCTAGTGAGATGAACAAGCGGGAGAGTAACCTCACCGACGTGACGGTCATAGGCGGCGGCCCCACCGGGCTCTTCGCCGCCTTTTACGCGGGACTCAGGGGGGCCTCGTGCCGGCTGGTGGACGCCTTGCCCGAACTGGGCGGCCAACTGATGGCGCTGTACCCCGAGAAGTACGTCTACGACGTGGGCGGCTACCCCAAGATCCTGGCCAAGGAGCTGGCCAAGGCGATGATCGAGCAGGGCACGCAGTTCGACCCCGAAGTGGTCCTCGGGGCCGAGGTCGAGAGCTTGGTGCGCGAAAACGGCTGCCTGCGTCTGGTCACGGGGCGGGGCGAGTTCCTTTCCAAGACGGTGGTCATCACCGGCGGCAAGGGGGCCCTCAACCCGCAACTCCTGGACTGTCCGGGGTGGCACGAGCACTACCACGAGAGCGGCGGGGTGCGCACGCACGTGAAGCGGCCCGAGGACTTCCGCGCCCGGCGGGTGCTCATCGTGGGCGGGGGAGATTCGGCGGTGGATTGGGTACTGGCCCTGCGGGGTATAGCCAGCGAGGTCACGCTGGTCCACCGGCGACACGCCTTCCGGGCCCACCGGGCGACGGTGGACGAGATGGAGCGCGCCGCCGGGGAGGGAGAGGTCACCGTGCTCACCCCCTTCGAGGTGCGCGAGATCCACGGCGAGGGCGGGTTCGTGAACCGGGCAACCGTCTTCGACAACGGTAGCGGCGAGGAGCGCGAAGTCGCGGTCGACGTGGTCATCGCCCTGCTCGGCTTCAAGCCCGACCTGGGCACCATCGGGGAGTGGGGACTGGAGCTGGAGCGCAACTCGATCAAGGTGTCGCCGCTGATGGAAACCAACCTCGAGGGCGTATACGCGGCCGGCGATATCACCCATTACCCCGGTAAGCTGGAGCTCATCGCCACCGGCTACGGAGAGGCCGCCATAGCCGTCAACAACGCGGTCCACTTCATCGACCCCAAGGCGCGCGTGAACCCCGGGCACTCCACCCATCTCAAGGTGTTCAAGCAGGACGGGTAGCGGGGCGACGCGGGCCTTTTGCTAGTAGAGACAAGCGACTTTTCTCAATCCGTTTCTCTTCTCCGTGAATCTCGAGGATAAATCGGCACTGGTGACCGGCGCGGCGGTGCGCGTGGGGCGCGCGCTGGCACTGGGGCTGGCGGGGGAGGGGATGAAAGTGGTGGTCCACTACGGCTCGTCCGGGCGCGAGGCGGAGGGCGTGGTCGCCGAGATCGTGGAAAGGGGGGGGCGGGCGGTGGCTATCCAGGCCGACCTCTCGGTGCACGCCGAGGTACTGCGGCTGGCCTCCGAAGCCGGGGCCGCCTTCGGAGGCCTTGACCTGCTGGTAAACAGCGCCGCGCTCTTTCCCGTAGAGGGGCTGGCCCAGGTGGACGAAGCCGTGTGGGACGCCACCCAGGCGGTCAACCTCAAGGCGCCGTTCTTCCTTACCCAACAGATCGGGCGGACGATGAAGGAGCGGGGAGGCGGGGCGATCATCAATATCGGAGACTTGTCGGGGTTGCAGCCGTGGAGTAGCCACGCGGCCGACGCGGTGTCCAAGGCCGGGTTGCTGCACCTGACCCGGGTGGCGGCCCGCGCCCTGGCGCCCGAGGTGCGGGTAAACGCGGTGGTGCCCGGCACCGTGCTTCCGCCGGCGGGCACTCCGGACCGGGCGGTGAGGCGCCTGGCCAAAAGGGCGGCGCTGCAGCGAGTCGGTACTCCCGAAGACGTGGTGGCGGCGGTCCTCTACCTGGCCCGGGCCGGCTTCGTTACCGGCCAGCTCCTGTGCGTAGACGGGGGGCGCTGGCTGTGAGCAAGAGACGGCGCGCCCGCCGCCAGAGGGCCCGGCGCCCGCCCGCCAAGCGCCGCGGCTGGGGCCTGCCGCTAGCGGCTCTGGTCGGCCTGCCCCTCGTCTTGGGGGCGGCCGGGCTGGCCTGGATCTGGCCGCGTTGCGGGAATGACTGCCCCTCGGTGGAATCTCTCCGGCGCTACGTACCCCCGCAGGCCAGCCGGGTGTTCGACTCCGAGGGCAAAGTGCTGGCCCAGCTCGCGCCCGAAAACCGGGTGGTGGTGCCGCTGGAAGAGATCCCCCCGCTAGTGGCCAACGCCTTTTTGGCGGTCGAGGACAAGCGCTTTTTCCGCCACCACGGTGTGGATTACCGGCGGGTAGGGGGAGCGGTGCTCAGCAACCTCCGCCAACTCCGCTTCGCCGAGGGGTTCAGCACTATCACCATGCAGCTCGCCCGTAACCTCTTTCCCGACCATCTGAGCCGCGATAAAACGCTCGGCCGCAAGCTCTGGGAGGTGTTCATCGCGCGCGAGATCGAGGGCGCCTTCTCCAAGCAGGAGATCCTCGAGCTCTACCTCAACCAGATTTACCTGGGAGACGGGCTGCACGGGGTCGAGGCGGCGGCCCAAGGGTACTTCGGGGTCTCGGTGCGGGAGCTGTCGGCGGGCCAGGCCGCCCTGCTCGCCGCCCTGCCCAAGGCGCCCGAGCGCTACAACCCTAGAGAAAACCCCGAGCGCGCCCGGGAGCGCCGCGACCTGGTCCTCTCGCTCATGGCCGGGGCGGGGGTGACCTCCGCGAGCGAGGCCGAACGAGCGCGCGTCGAGCCGATCGAGCTGGCCCCGCCCATCGAGGGGAGGGGGTCGGCCCCGTACTTCGTGGCGGCCGTGCGCGAGCAGCTAGAAGAGCTCTTCGGGCCGTACGCCGACCGGGAGGGCCTGAGGGTTTACACCACGTTGGACCGGGACCTCCAGCGCGCCGCCGAGAAGGGACTGCTGGAGCAGCTGCGGGCGGTGGAGCAGGGCTCCCTGGGTGGCTTTGCGCACCCGGTATGCGGTAGCCGGCAGGGGTCGTCAGCTTGCCTGCAGGGGGCTTTCGTGGCCCTCGACCCGAAGAGCGGCGACGTGCTGGCGCTGGTGGGCGGCAGGGACTTCGGGCAGAGCCAGTTCAACCGCGCCACGCTGGCCCTGCGCCAGCCCGGCTCGGCCTTCAAGCCGTTCGTGTACGCCGCCGCCATCTCCTTGGGTCTGCCGGTCACCACACCGCTGCTCGGCCCCGGGGCCGAGCCGTACCAGGGGGATTACTTCCCGGCCGACGCGGTCCCCGATTCGGTGCGCGTGGATCTGCGCGAGGCGCTCCGCCGCTCTTCCAACCAGGCCACGGTGGTGTTGGGAGAGCGGGTGGGGGTCGAGCGGGTGATCGAGACGGCGCGCGCCCTGGGGATCTCGACCCCCATCCCCCCTTACCCTTCGATCTTACTGGGCGCGGCCGAGGTGGTACCCATCGAGCTGGTGGCGGCTTACGCCCCCTTCGGAAACGGCGGGGTCGCGGTGGAGCCTCGCTTCATCGAGCGGGTGGAGGATGCGCGCGGGTCTGTTCTCTACCGGGCCCCGGTGGTCAGGCGCCACGTTCTCTCACCGCCCACGGCGTTCCTCACCCTGGACCTGATGCGAGGTGTGGTGGATGGGGGAACGGGGTGGAGGGTGCGCGAGGCGGGCCTCCCCGCCGAGGTCCCCGCCGCGGGCAAGACCGGCACTACCAACGACGCCGCCGACGTCTGGTTCGTGGGCATGACTCCCGAGCTGGTGGCCGGGGTGTGGCTGGGCTTCGACCGCAGGGTCGAAATTTCGCCCGCGGCCGGCGGCGGCAGATTCGCCGCGCCGGTGTGGGGGCGGGTGATGGCTTCGTACTACGCCGGCCGACCAGCGCCCCCGGAGTGGACGCCGCCCGAGGGGCTGGTCCGGCTCCCGGTCGACCAGGAGAGCGGGCTGCCCGCCACCTCGGCGTGCCCGGAGGAGAGTATCCGCGAGGAGTGGTTCGTGGCCGGGAGCGAGCCGGAGGGGCACTGCCCGCTGCACCCCGAGCCCGAGGTGGAGGGGTGGTTCCAGAGGGGCTCACGAGGTCTGGGCGAGTTACTGGACCGGCGGCCGGAGTAACTCTCAGCCGCCGGGCGCCTCGGCGGTCTCCAGCACCGGCGACTCGCCCACTCCGCGCTGTGCCAGCCAACGTTCGGCCTCGAGCGCGGCCATGCACCCCGTACCGGCGGCGCTCACGGCCTGGCGAAAGTAGTCGTCCATCACGTCTCCGGCAGCGAACACTCCCGGCACGCTGGTCTCGGTGCGCCACGGCTTGGGGAGTTTGATGTAGCCGTGCGGGTGTAGTTTGACCTGCCCCTTCAGGAAGCCGGTGTTGGGGGTGTGTCCGATGGCCACGAAAAGCCCGCCCACCTCCAGCTCCCGGCTAGCGCCGGTCACAGTGTCTTCGAGCTTGACCCCCTCCACCTGGTCGTAGCCGAGCACGTCGCTCACGCGGCTATTCCAGAGCACCTCGATCTTCTCGTTGGAGAGCGCCCTCTCGGCCATGATCTTGGAGGCGCGCAGCTGGTCGCGACGGTGGATTATGTACACCTTGCTGGCGAACTTGGTCAGGTAGGTGGCCTCTTCCATGGCCGAATCTCCCCCGCCCACCACCGCCAGCACCCGGTCTCGGAAAACTGGTAGCGCCCCGTCGCACACCGCGCACGCCGACACTCCGCCCCCGCTCTGGGCGAGCCGTTGCTCGTTCTCGAGTCCCAGCCAGTTGGCGCGGGCACCCGTGGCCACGATCACCGAGAGGGCCTCGAACTGGTCGCCCTGGCTCGGCCGGAGCCGGAAGGGGTGTGACGAGAGGTCGGCCGAAGAGATATCCTCCATCACCGTGCGGGCGCCGAAGCGGAGTGCCTGTTTCTTGAAGCGGTCCATCATCTCCGGGCCGCTTATGCCCTCGGGAAAGCCGGGGTAGTTTTCCACCTCGGTGGTGAACATGAGCTGTCCGCCGGGAATCATCAGGCGCGACGGCCCGCCCTCGTACACCACCGGATCCAGGTTGGCGCGGGCCGCGTACACCGCCGCGGTCCACGCCGCCGGTCCGGAGCCGATGATGACTAACGTTTCGGAACTGGGTGGGGGCTCGAAACCCTGTTTCGGTTGCATACTCCAATCTATCACCGAGGGGAAGCTAGCGGGGCTCCAAGGTAACGGTCTGGGGCCCGGGACGACAGTCCGGGGTGGCGAAAAGAGCCCGCGCGGGTATATCTTCCCGGCCAATCAGCAATTCTGCGATCCTCCATGCCGGACACCGTTTCTAAAGAAGAGGGCTGGCGGGCCGCGCGCCGTTTCGGGGCGCTGGGCTGGATAGCGACCGGGCTGGTCTACCTGACCATCGTGGTAGGGGGCGTGGTGCGCATAACCGGCTCGGGGCTGGGCTGTGGTGACGACTGGCCTCTGTGCGGGGGGCACTGGATTCCGCCCATGACGCCGGAGACCTTCATCGAGTACGCCCACCGGCTCAAGGCCCTGCTGGTCACAGGCTCGGTGGCGGCGCTGGCTGGGTACGGCTGGCGCCACCGGCGCAAGGAGCCCTTCCGGCGGCTCACCGCTCCCGCCTACCTGGCGGCCGGGCTCTTGGCCGCGCAGATCGGGCTGGGCGCGCTCACGGTGATGCTCCATCTGCCCGCATGGACCACCATCCTCCATCTGCTCACCAGCATGTTGCTGCTGGGGGCGGTGCTAACGGCCGCGTCCCGCAGCCCGGTGTCGGGCCCGCTCCCGCCCGTGGACGGCTTCGTCAAGTTGGCGCGCGCGGGCGCGGCCGGCGGCTTGGCGGTGGTAGCGTTGGGAGCCGCCGTGGCCAATACCGGTTCGCCCCCGGCGTCGCCCGCCCCCTCGGCCGCGGCGTGGGCGTGCCAGGGCTTTCCCCTCTGTAACGGGGAGTTGCTGCCCGCGGGAGACGCCCTGGTCCTGCTCCACTGGACGCACCGGCTGGCCGCCTACCTGTTCGTTTTCCTGTTACTGGCCTTGCTCGCGCTCGCCTACCGGGGGGGAGACTCCCGCAGGGTACGGCTGGCGTGGGCGGTTGCGGGCACCGCCCTGGCGCAGGGAGCGGTGGCCGGGGTGATGGTCCTGATGGAGCTGCCGGATTCGCTCAGGGTACTGCACCTGGCGCTCGGCGGGGCGGTGTGGGGAGTGGCGGTGCTGGCGGCGGTACTGGCCGGGCAGAGTCCGGCGCGGGCGCCAGCACCGGCTCCAGTCGTCGGCGCGGCTGGCATGACCACGGCCACGGAGCGGGCGGGGGCCGCCGCGGCTCTCCGCGGCCGGTCCGGCTGGGGGCAACGGCTGCGGGACTACGTTACGCTGACCAAACCGAGGATCATCTCGCTGCTGCTGGTGACCACGGTGGTGCCGATGGTGATCGCGGCCGGTGGGTGGCCGGGGTGGGGGGTGGTGGGGTGGACGGTGCTGGCAGGGTACCTGATGGCGGGCGGCGCCAACGCCGTCAACATGTACCTGGACCGCGACCTCGACGCGCGGATGGGGCGCACTTCTCTGCGCCCCATCCCCAGCGGCCGGATGCCGCCCGGCCACGCGCTTGCCTTCGGGCTGGCGCTGGCGGCGGCGTCGTTCCTCCTCTTCGCCGCCGGTACCAACTTGCTGGCCGCCACCCTGGCGCTGGCTGGCTTCCTCTACTACGTGTTCGTGTACACCCGCTGGCTCAAGCGAACCTCTCCCCAAAACATAGTGATAGGCGGGGCGGCGGGCGCCTTTCCGCCGCTGGTGGGGTGGGCCGCCGCCAGCGGCTCGCTGTCGCTCACCGCGCTGGTGCTCTTTCTCATCATCTTCTTTTGGACCCCGCCGCACTTTTGGGCGCTGGCCCTGGTCAAGCGGGGCGATTACGGCCGGGTGGGCGTACCCATGGCCCCCAATGTGTGGGGAGAGCGGGCTACCGTCCGGCGCATGCTCTGCTACACGCTCGTCCTGCTCCCCCTCACCCTCTTGCCGGTGGCTTACGGGGAGTTGGGGTTGGTGTACGGCGCGAGTGCCCTGCTGCTCGGTGTCTGGCTTCTGGGCGGGGTGATCCGGCTCGTCGGGGCCCGCGGCGAGAGAGCCCCCGCCTGGGCCGTGTACCGGACTTCGCTCCTCTACCTGGCGCTCCTTTTCGGGGCGATGGCCATCGACGGCGTGGTGCCGTTCGGGCACGGGGAAGGCGCTCCCTTGCCCCCGGCCGAAGCGGGCAAATAGATGACCGATACCGGCCCTGGCTTTTCAGCGGAGACCTTCCAGGGCCGGCGCGAGCGCTTGCTGGAGACGCTCGCAGACGGTGTGGCCGTGCTCCCCGCCGCCCCCGAACTACTCATCTCGCGCGACACCGAGGTCCGTTACCGGCCCGACAGCAACCTCTTTTACCTGACCGGCTTCAGCGAGCCGGGAGCCGTGGCGGTGCTGACCCCCCACGACCCGGAGCACCGCTACACTCTCTTCGTGCGAGATCGCGACCCCGAGCGGGAGCGGTGGAACGGGCCGCGCACCGGAAGGGAAGAAGCCAAGCAGGGCTTTGGCGCCGACGCCGTCTACCCGCTCTCGGAGCTGGACGCCCGGCTCAAGGAGCTGGTCGAGCCCGCCAGGCGCCTCTTTTACGCCCTGGGGAGCGATACGGAGATGGACCGGCGGGTGGTGGAGCTCTGCCGGGGCTTTCGGCACAGCCGCCAGAGGAGTGGCCGGGGGCCGACCGGGGTCGAGGACCTGGACCCGGTTCTGGGCCGCATGCGCCGGATCAAGGAGCCGGCCGAGATCGCCAGCATGCGGGCCGCCGCCCGCTTGGCGGCCGGGGTTCACCGCGAGGTCATGGCGCGGGCTCGCCCCGGAGCCGGGGAGTGGCAGTTAGAGGCGGCTATCCTGGCCGGTTTCCGCGAGCAGGGCGCCAGCGGACCCGCCTACCCGCCCATCGTCGCCTCGGGGCCAAACGCCACCGTACTCCACCACAGCTCCAACGACCGCCGCATCCAAGACGGCGACCTGGTGCTGGTGGACGCGGGCGCCTGGCTGGGCATGTACAGCTCCGACATCACCCGCACCTTTCCGGTCTCGGGCAAGTTCTCAGAGGTGCAACGAGCAGTGTACCAGGTGGTGCTCCGGGCCGAGGAGATCGCCATTGCCCGCTGCCGTCCGGGCACCCCCGTGTGCGAGCTCCACGACGGCGCGGTCGGCGTGCTCGCCGAGGGGATGATCGAGCTGGGGCTGCTCGAGGGAGACGCCGGAGAGCTGGTGGCCGGGGGGGCGCACAAGCGCTTTTTCATGCACCAGACTTCCCACTGGCTGGGGATCGACGTCCACGACGCCGGGCCGTATAGCGAGAACGGGGAGCCGGTCCTGCTGGAGCCGGGCATGGTGCTTACGGTGGAGCCCGGCGTCTACGTGCCCGCCGATGACGAGAGCGTACCCGAGCGGTTGCGCGGTATCGGTGTCCGCGTCGAGGACACCGTGCTGGTGACTGACGACGCCCCGGAGCTGCTCACCCGGGGGGTGCCGGTGGAGCCGGGCGAGGTAGAGGAGCTGGTGGGGAAGTCGTAGAGCCGAGTACCGCGCGCAACTCTGCGGCGAGCCGCCGGTTGGTGGAGACACCGCTGCCGCCCAGGTGGGTGGGCTCGCCGCTCCAGTCGGTAAACACGCCTCCCGCCTCCTCCACGATGGGCAAGAGGGCCGCGGCGTCCCACGCCGCCAGCACCGGGTCGAGCATCGCCTCGGCCCGGCCCGTGGCGACCAGGGCGTGGCCGTAGCAGTCGCCCCAGGTGCGCACGAAGCTCGCCCGCCCGCGGAGGTGATCCCACTCTCGGCCCCGCCCCTGGTTCGCTAGCCGCTCCGCGTCGGTGGTCAGGAGCAGGGCTTGGGACAGCCGCTCCACGCCGGAGACCCGGGCCCTCTGTCCGTCCCACCAGCAGCCGGCGCCGCGAGCTGCGTAAACCGTCTCGCCCCCGAGGGCGGGAAAGTGGAGCACCCCCAACACGGCTTCGCCCTCCTCTTCCAAGCCGATCATGACGCCGTAGAGAGGTACGCCGCGCAGGAAGGAGCGGGTACCGTCGATCGGATCCAGGATCCAACGCCGCCTGGCCCGCGGACGGCTCTCGCCGAACTCCTCGCCCACGATACCGTCGTCTTTGAAACGGCGCTCGATCTCCTCGCGCATCGACCTCTCGGCCTGGCGGTCGGCCGCGCTGACTGGTGTTCCGTCGGCTTTGATTTCGCTAGCCGTACCGCTCTGGAAGTGCTCGAGAGTGAGCTGGCCGGCGCGCCTCGCCAGGCCGACGGCGAAGTCGAGCAGCTCCTCCATGGAAGTGGGCTCGGTCATGCGACCCTTTTGAATAACGGTCCCGGAGTACGAGACAAAGTCCCCCTCGGGGGCCGATCCAGCAAGCCCCGCTTCTCCCCGCCGTACCCGACCCTTGTCCGCGTGGTAACTCTTGGTTATTCTATTCGGCTGTTTTCGACACTGCCCGAGCCGCTCTAGTACCGTGTTCGACCAGCTCAGCGACAAGCTCGACACCGTTTTCTCCGGCTTCCGCCAGCGCGGGGTGCTCAGCGAGCCGATGATCAAGAACGGCTTGCGTGAGATCCGCCGCGTGCTGCTCGAGGCCGACGTCAACTTCAAGGTGACCCGCGACTTTTTGGCGCGAGTCGAGGATAAGGCGCTGGGAGAGAGGGTGGTAAAGTCGGTCTCTCCCGGCCAGCAGATCGTCGCCATCGTTCAGCAGGAGCTGACCGCGCTGCTGGGCGAGAGCCGGGCGCCGCTGGCCACGGCGGCCGTGCCCCCCACGGTGATTTTGCTAGTGGGGTTGCAGGGCTCGGGCAAGACCACCACGGCGGGCAAACTGGCGTTCAAGTTGGCGCGCGAGGGCAAGCGGCCGCGGCTGGTGGCGTGCGACGTCTACCGGCCCGCGGCGGTGGAGCAGCTGCAAATGATCGGCGGCCAGGCCGGCGTGCCGGTGTACGCTGAGCCCGGTGAGAGAGACGCCGTGGCCATCGCCCGGCGCGGGGTCGAGGAGGCCAAGAGGGAGCGAGACCGGGTGGTTATCGTAGACACCGCGGGGCGGCTCCAGATCGACGAGGAGATGATGGCCGAATTGGAGCGGCTCGAGCGAGAGCTCCGGCCACACGAGATCCTCCTGGTGGCCGACGGCATGACCGGCCAGGAGGCGGTCGAGATAGCCGCTGGCTTCGACGCCCGGCTGGGCCTTAGCGGGGTGATCCTGACCAAGATGGACGGCGACGCCCGGGGAGGGGCCGCGCTCTCGATCCACGGAGTCACCGGCAAGCCCATCAAGTTCCTGGGCGTGGGCGAAAAGCCCGACGGACTGGAAGAGTTTTACCCCGAGCGGATGGCGGGCCGCATCCTCCGGCAGGGCGACGTGGTGGGGCTGGTGGAGAAGGCCAGAACCGCCATCGACCGGGAGGCCGCGGCCCGGATCGAAAAAAAGGTTACCGGCGGCGGACGCTTCGACCTGGAAGACTTTCTGGCGGCGCTGCGCCAGATGCAGAATCTGGGGCCGCTGCAGGGGTTGCTCAAGATGATCCCCGGCGTGAACGCCAGGATGCTCAAGAGTGCGCGGGTAGACGACCGCCAACTGAAGCACGTCGAGGCCATTATCCTTTCCATGACCGCGCGGGAACGCCGCCGCCCCGAGCTTCTGAACGGCTCCCGGCGCGCGCGCGTCTCGCGCGGTTCGGGCCGGCCGGTACAAGAGATCAACCGGCTCCTGGAGAGCTTCAAGGAGATGCGGAAGATGATGAAGCTAATGCGGGGCCGGGTGGGGGCGATGGGCGAGAAGGGGCTAGCCGGATTGCCTTTGGGCGGCGGACTGTTTGGCGGTAACCTTTAGGTAGTTTGATCGTCCGCGACTACTTCGCTGGACGCAACTCTAACCGATCAGGGGGGGAGAATGGCGCTTAGGATCCGCCTGCGGCGCATGGGCCGCAAGAATACACCGCACTTCAGGATAGTGGTGAGCGAAAACACCATGCCCCGCGACGGCCGCTTCGTAGACCGGATCGGCTACTACAATCCGCGCACCGAGCCCGTCACCCTGCTCGTCGATCGGGACAAGGCGCGCGGCTGGCTGGCCAAAGGTGCCACGGCCACGGATACCGTCCGCTCTCTCTTGCGCAAGGCCGGAGCAGACGGGGGCACGGGGGTGTTCAGCCAAGAGCCCGAGCCGAAGCAGGCCGTGCCCCCGCCTCCAGCAGCCGCCGCGGCGGTAGCAGCAGAAGCGGAGCCGGAAGAAGCGGAAGCGGCCGAGCCGGAAGAAGCCGAGCCGGAAGAAGCCGAGCCGGAAGAAGCCGAGCCGGTGGAAGCCGAGCCGGAAGAGGCCGAGCCGGAGGAAGCCGAGCCGGAAGAAGCCGAGCCGGAAGAAGCCGAGCCGGAAGAGGCTCCCGAGGAGGAAGAGAGCGCGGCGGAACGGGACGAGGGGGAAGGAGAAAAGAAACCGGCTTCCGAGTAATGACGGAAGATCCCCCCGCTTACCTGTTGGTGGGGAGTGTACGCAAACCGCATGGCGTCAAGGGCGAGGTCTTCATCTGGCTCGAGACCGACCGGCCGGACTCGGTTTTCCGCCCCGGGCGGAAGCTCTGGCGAGCGCGGGGACCCGATGACTCACTACCCGGCGAAGCGGTCACGGTCGCAAGCGCGCGGCTCTTCAAGGGCGGGGTGCTGGTCAGATTCGCTGGGCACGCCGGCCGCGAAGCGGCGGAAGGGCTACGCGGCTCTTTGCTGCTCATGGAAGCCAGCCAGGCCGAGCCGCCCGTCGGAAGTGAGGTGCCGTATCACCGCTTTATCGGGATGGAGGTGAGGGTGGGTGGCGAACGCATCGGCGAGGTGACCGGAGTACGCGAGTTGGGGTACGCCGACGCCGCCGAGGTTCGCGCCCTGGACGGCCGGGAGCTCTTGATCCCGCTGGTCGCCGAGATGGTAGTGCGCGCCGACCCCGGTGAGGGCGTGCTCGAGCTGGACCCGCCCGAGGGTCTGTTGGAGCTGTGAGGGTGGCGTGAAGGTCAACGTGGTGACCGTTTTTCCGGACTTTTTCCGGGAGCCGCTCCGGCTCGGCGTCCCGGGGCGGGCGCGCAAGGCGGGTTTGGTCGAGTACCGGGTGGTAGACCTGCGCGACTTTACCCGCGACCGCTACCGCACGGTTGACGACTATCCGTACGGCGGTGGCGCCGGCATGGTCCTCAAGCCGGAGCCGTTCTTCGAGGCGGTGGAGTCGCTCGCGGACAAGGGTGCCGAGCGACCGCCCGGAACGGTGGTGCTGCTGTCGGCGCGGGGTCGGCCGTTCGGGCACCGGGACGCGGTGCGTTACTCGCTGGAGCCCGAAGTCACGCTCCTGTGCGGGCACTATAAAGACGTGGACGAGAGGGTGGCCACGGGGCTCGCCGGCGAGGAAGTCTCCCTGGGAGACTTTGTCCTCTCGGGCGGAGAGCCGGCGGCGATGGCGGTAATCGACGCCGTGGTGCGGCTGATTCCCGGCTCCATCTCGGACCACGAATCGGCCTCCGGGGATTCGTTCTACGAGGGAGTGCTCAGCGCGCCCTCGTACACGCGCCCCCCCGAGTACCGGGGGATGAAGGTGCCCGAGGTGCTGCGGGCGGGCGACCACGCCAAGGTCGAGGCGTGGCGGCGGAGGGAGGCCGAACGGCTCACCCGCGAGAGGCGCCCCGACTTGTGGGAGCGCCGTAAACGAGACGAACCATGAACCAAGCAGGTGCCATCATGCACGCCTTTAGCGAAACCGAGCGGGAGTATCTGCGCGACGACGTCCCCGAGTTCCGCTCGGGAGACACGGTCCGGGTCAACGTAAGGGTCCGCGAGGGAGACAAGGAGAGGGTGCAGGCGTTCGAGGGCGTCTGCATAGCTCGCAAGCACGGCGGCGTTTCCGAGACCTTCACGGTGCGCAAGGTGTCGGGCGGAGTGGGGGTCGAGCGCATCTTTCCGCTCCACTCGCCGATGGTCGCCTCCATCGAGGTGGTCCGCCAGGGCAAGGTCCGCCGGGCCAAGCTCTACTACCTGCGCAACCGGCGCGGCAAGTCGGCGAGGATCAAGGAGACCGGCCGCGCCCGCTAGCCCCCTCGATGCTGCCCCGCTTCCGGCTCCTCCGCCAGCAGGACTCCCTGGACCTGCTAGAGGGTGGCTACGCGGGCGAAGGGCGGCTGGTAGCGGGGGTCGACGAGGCGGGAAGGGGTCCGCTGGCCGGGCCGGTGGTGGCCGCGGCCGTGGTGCTCCCGGAGTGCGTGGTGCTGGAGGGGGTAGCCGATTCCAAGCAGCTCGCCCCCGGGGAGCGGGGAGTTCTGGCGGTCCAGATCACCGCCCGCGCCCTGGGGGTGGGGTTGGGGGCAGCGTCGGTGCGCGAGATCGAGCAGGTCAACATCCTGCGGGCCACGGCTCGGGCCATGTGCCGGGCCGTGGCCAACCTCGGCTTCCGGCCCGACCACCTGCTGGTGGACGGACTGCCGATGCCCGAGCTGGGAGCCGGGGACCACACCGCCGTGATCGGCGGAGATCGCCGCGTCCGCTGTATCTCGTGCGCCTCCATAGTGGCCAAAGTGTGGCGCGACCGGCTCATGGTCCGGCTCTCTGCCCGCTACCCCGGCTACGGCTGGGAACGGAACAAAGGGTACGCCACCCCCGAGCACTTTGACGCCCTGGGGCGGCTCGGCCCCTCACCCCACCACCGGCGCACTTTCACGCCGGTGCGGCAACTCGCCCTGGATGATGAGACGGCATGATCTCCACGCGCTTTGGTACCATCTACCCTTCCTGGATAGCGTTCGGTTGGTTCGTCGCCGCCGGGGCTACTTCGCTCTTTCTGCTGGGTATGGCGGCGCTCGGGGTGGTAGGGGTCGACGACTCCGGCGCGGGGGCCGGTTGGACCACGGCGGCTCTCGCGGCCGGGTTCTTTTTGGGCGGGTTCTTTACCGGCGCTCGCGCCGGGAGCGCGCCCTGGGTTCACGGCGTGGGCATGGGGCTCTTCTCCCTGCTCGCTTGGCTCTTGGTCAACCTCTTCGCGGGTGAGCCCGCGGGTGAGCCCACCTGGCGCTCGCTCTCGCTCACGGCCACCGCCTTTCTTCTGGCGGTGCAGGCCTTCGCCGCGGTGGTGGGGTGCGCGCTGGGGGCCCGTCTGGCGCACCAGCCCCCCGAACCGGCCTCCGAAGGTTGATACAGCCGGCGTTTACGGTTATCTTATCAGACAGTCAAGCGGAAGGCGTAAGAGAGTATCGTGCAGATCAAGGCGCCGGATAACGCCCGACTGAGGCGGCGATTGATCGACGGCCTTCCGGAGCCGGTAGCTCAGCTGGTAGAGCAGTGGACTTTTAATCCATTGGCCGTGGGTTCGAGCCCCACCCGGCTCACTCGACTTTCTCCCTTCGCCCGGCGGTCTCGCCGCCTTCCCCATCGGTTTCCCCGAAGCGCCTGCGCTCCCGGTAAAAGGTCCAAGTGACCAGGACCGCCAGCAGTAGCGCGACGGTAAACAGGGAAGCCCACACGCCCAGGCCGGCCACGCTGGTGAGCAGCACTCCGAAGCCGGCCCCGGCCACGAACATCACCTTGCCGTACAGCTTTATCTCCAGCGGCTTCATGCACGCTCCCCTGGTTTAGGTCGTGGGCGGGCAGAATGGGCATCCCGCCGCCAGCGCGCAACCGCTGGACCCGGAGTTGCTGTAGCGGTTACGGCGGGGACGGTGTATTGTAACAGTGCGCCGCGAGGAGCAACCAAGAAAAGATACCGAGATCATGAGGAAACCGATCAGCAAGCACGCCTTGCGCAGGGCCCTGGAGAGGGTCCGCGTGGAAGGGGTGATCCAGTGGGACGAGCCCACCGGCGCGGTGGTGGACAAGCTGTGGCACCAGATCGGGAAGAGGTCGTTCGGGGGGAAGAAGAAAAAGCCCCCCGCCCGCGCCCGCGAGACTATCCGCACCATGCCCGCGGCTGAGCCCGCCGAGTCCCCGCCGGAGCCGGACGTGGCCGCCGGGGGGTAGCTCCCGCGCGGGTGGCCGGGTCCAAGCTAGGCGCCGAAGCGCGGGCGTCCGGGCGCTCCCTGCGCGCGGAGCTTCTCTTCAACCTCACCTTTCTGGCCGCGGCCGCGCTGGTCTTGGCCCTGTGGACCGTGGCCATGGTGCGCCTGCCGGCCTTCTCCTCGGGCTCCTTTTGGCTGCTGGCCGCGCTGGTCGGGGTGGACGTGCTGGTGTTCGTGCTGCTAGGGCGGTACTTGATCGACCGCATGGTAACCCGTCCCCTGGCCGGGGCGGTCTCGGCCGCCGAGCGTATCGCGGACGGAGAGTTCGGCATGCGCCTCCCCGCCGGGGAAACGCGCGAGGTGGCCGCGCTCACCCGCGCCATCAACCACCTCACCGATCAGCTCCTCGACAACCAGCGACGGCTGGCCGAGAACGTCCGCTCCCTGGACGAGACCAACCGGGCGTTGGTGGACACCCAGCGCGACCTGGTCCAGGCCGAGAAGCTGGCCTCCATAGGGCGCCTGGCCGCGGGCGTGGCCCACGAGGTGGGCAACCCACTGGGCTCCATCCTGGGGTATCTGGCGGTGCTGCGCCGCCGCCGCGGTGACAGCGAGCTGGTCGATGGCGCCGAGGGCGAGGCGAGGCGCATCGACCGCATAGTGCGCGGGCTGCTGGAGTACGCCCGACCTGCCGCCACCCGGCGGGAGCCGGTCGACGTGAACGGCTGCGCCCGCCGGGCCCTGGAAACTCTGCGGGGGCGCGGACGGCTCGCCGGGGTAGAGGTGGAGCTCGCGCTGGCCGAAGGACTCCCGCCGGTGGCCGGGGTTCCCCACCGGCTGGAGCAGCTCTTCGAGAACCTGTTCACGAACGCCGAGGACGTCATGCCCGAGGGGGGAAAGATCTTCGTAAGTAGCACGCTGGCGGTGTACCAGGGTGATCCTCCCCCGCCCGCCCGCCGCGCCGACGATCCACCCGAAGTGGACTATTCGCACCTGCGCCGCGACCGCCGCCGGCCGCCACCCGCGCTCAGGGGCGGAGAGCCGATCGTCCGGGTCACGGTAGCGGACACCGGCCCCGGCGTACCGGCGGGCGACGAGGACCGAGTCTTCGACCCCTTCTTCACCACCAAGGAGCCAGGCAGGGGCACCGGGTTGGGGCTCGCCATCGTGGCCGGGGTGGCGGCCGAGTGCGGCGGCCGGGCCGAGGCGTCGGCCGGCCGTGGTGGCGGCGCCCGGTTTACCATTTCCTTTCCTCTATTCCCCGCAGCGGGAGATGGCTCCGATGGCTAGCCGCCGCGTGCTGATCATAGACGACGAGCTGGGTCTCCGCCGCACCCTGGAGATGATCCTCTCGGACGAGGGGTACCAGGTGGCCACGGCCGCGGACGGCGAAGAGGGGCTCCGGCTGCTGCGGGCGGAGCCGGCCGACCTGGTGCTCTGCGACGTGCGCATGCCCCGGCTGGACGGTCTCGGTTTCCTGGAGAAGCTCCAGGAAGAGGGGCAGCGCGCCCTGGTCATCATGATGAGCGCTTACGGCACGCTGGAGACCGCCGTCGAAGCGTTGCGCCGGGGCGCCTACGACTACATCTCCAAGCCGTTCAACGCCGATGAGGTGCTGCTCACACTGGCCAAGGCCGAGGAACGCGAGCAACTCCGCCGCGAGGTGCGCCGGCTACGGGGGGTCGCGGGCGAGGCCGAGGGGTTCGAGTCGATCGTGGGCCGCTCCGAGCCGATGCGCGAGGTGGTGGCGCTTGCCTCTCGGGTGGCGCCCTACCCCAGCACCGTGCTCATAACCGGCGAGAGCGGGACCGGCAAGGAGGCCATCGCCCGCGCCCTCCACCGCGCCTCTCCACGGGCGGCCAAGCGGTTCGTGGCGGTCAACTGCGGCGCCATCCCCGAGACCCTGCTGGAGAGCGAGCTCTTTGGTCACGAAAAGGGTGCCTTTACCGGCGCGGAGCGCACCCACCACGGGCTCTTCGCCGAAGCCGAGGGCGGCACCCTCTTCCTGGACGAGATCGGGGAGCTGCCGGGCTCCCTGCAGGTCAAACTGCTGCGCGCGCTGCAGGAGAAGAGCGTGCGACGAGTGGGGGGCAGCTCCGAGCGCGAGGTCGACGTGAGGGTGCTCGCCGCCACCGCCCGCGACCTGGCCGAAGAGGTTTCCCAGGGCCGCTTCCGGGAAGAGCTGTACTACCGCGTCAACGTGGTCCACCTGCACCTGCCCCCGCTGCGCGCCCGGCCGGAGGACATTCCCCCCCTGGCCGCGTACTTTGTCCACAAGCACGCACCCCGGCTGGGGCTGGAACCGGCGCTCCTGTCGGCCGCCGTGCTGTCGGTGCTGGCCCGTTACGAGTGGCCGGGCAACGTGCGCGAGCTCGAGAACGCGGTCGAGAGGGCCCTGGTCCTCTCGGGCGGCGAGGTCGGGGTGGAGCACCTTCCCGACCGGGTACGCACCGGAGAGCACCCCTTCGAGCGGGAGATCGACGACGGCGACCTCTCTATCAAGCGGCGACTCCCGGCCCTCGAGGAGGAGCTCATCCGCCGCGCCCTGGAGCGCACCAAGGGCAACAAGACCAGGGCCGCCGGACTCCTCGAGCTGTCGGTGAGGGCGCTCTCCTACAAGGTCAAGGACTACGGATTGGAGAAGCCTAGCTGGTAGAAACGGCTTGACCATGAATATCCCCGCTCAGCGCCCCTCCGCCCGCCCGCCGGGCTTCACCTTGCTGGAGATCCTGATCGCGCTGGTGGTGCTGGGGATTTTGGTGGGGTTGGCGGTGCCACGACTGACCAGCTGGCTGGAGCGCCAACGCATTCAGGAGACGATGGACCGGGTGGCGTCCGAGCTCTTTTACGCCAAGATGGCCGCTATTCGGACGGGCGGCCGGGTCAGTTTGATGTTGGAGAAAGAAGCCGGATGTGTAACCGGTCTGCGGCTCGTTAGCGATTCAAATCCGCACCCTCCGCTGCGCTCGGCCGACTTGACGGATGAGCTCTCGGCTCATTGCCTCACTATCACCAACAACCTGGAAGAGCTCGAGTTCAACTCGCGCGGGCTTACCTGGTCCGCCTGCACCTTTGAGCTCGTTCATCGAGGGCGCGACTACCAGGTGGCGGTCTCGATGATGGGGAATGTACGACGGAACTACTAACGGAAAACTTTGCCTAAACTGCACAAATCTGCTCTTTCCGAGCGCCCATGAATTGTCCGTAACAGCTTTTCATACAACACCTTGAGGTTTAGGTACGGCTTTTCCAAGAAGAGCCGGGCATGAATCCTCGCCAGCGCTACTTTCGGTCAGCGTGCTCGCCCGCGGGCTTCACGCTACTGGAGATTCTGGTCACTCTGGTACTGCTCGGTATCATGGCCGGATTGACCGTGCCCGCGCTCGGTGGTATGGCCTCGGAGAACAAGATCGAACGCTCCCTGGACCGCGTCGCCGCCGACCTGACTTACGCTCGCATGCTCGCCATCCGCTCGGGTTCACCCGTAGTCATGCGCTTCGACGGCGGTACTTCTGCCGGCAACGCTTACCGCATCGTATTAGACGATGGCACCGAGGTGAGGAGGGTCGACCTCGCGGGTGAATACAGGGGTGTGGAAGTTACCGCTCCGGCGGATAACAACCAGGAGATCTGGTTCAACTCGCGGGGAATCATCGCTAGCACGCTCGCTAATCAGTCGCGCTTCACGGCCACTCACGACGGACGCTCCGGTTTTCTCGGCGTCACCCTAGCCGGAGGGATCTACCGTGGCTACTAAACGCGCTGACCACGGCTTCACCCTGCTGGAGGTATTGGTCGCTTTGGTGATCCTTTCCATCGGTTTACTGGCGCTCCAGGGGCTGAGTCTAGCGGCCATCCGCACGCTCGGTTTCGCCGAGGCAGAGAGCGAGTTCGCCCTGGCGGCCAGCCAAAACCTGGAGACCGCCTTGGGAGAGATCCGCTCTGGTCTACTTCCTGATCAGACCACTGCCGGCGAATGTCTTCTGCAACCGTTCGGAGATGAACTGAGCCGGCAGGTAAACGCTGGAGATCCGAACCTTCCAGTGATTACCGTTACGGTTACGCCGTCGGACGGCCGCTCTCCCCAGCCGCCGTCTTTCCAGATTCAGGGTTCGGTGTATGTGCCCGACGACAACCTTCCTTTAGCGGCCTCGAGCGATGACCCCTGCTGAACGCCATAACGGCTTCACGCTCATCGAACTGCTGGTCGCCTTGATGATCAGCAGCATTCTGGCGGCTATAGTGTTTCAATTTCTGGGCGGGCAGGCTCGCTTCGTGGAGCATCAGAGCGCTCGCGAGGAGACCCAGCAGACCACCCGGGGGGCGTTAGAGCTCATAACCAACGAGCTACGGGCGATTCCGCCCGAGGGGGTCGAAAAAGCCGAGCTCGGCTTGATCACTGCGCGAGTACCACGATTTTGGGGGGTGGTTTGCCTTATCGACGGCGTCAACATCCACCTCGCGCTTCCAACCGGGTTCGATCCGAGCAGCTTCAGCGTGAGCGCTAGCGCCGACTACCGGCCGTACTTCGCGGCCGATGTCCAAGCCGTCGGGGGCGGCGGCCCCGCCGCTTGGATAGACCCGGTTCGCGTAGAGTACGCAGACGACCCCGCGAGTAACAGCTGCCTCAACCTAACCGCCGGCGTAGAAAGCCGCAGAGTGCAGTTGCAAAGCGACATTTCCGCCTCTCTGGCGGTGGGGAATCCGGCCTACGTGTACGATCGCATCACCTACTTTACCGATGATTCCGACAGCTACCCCGGGCTCTGGATCAAGCGGCGCAAGGGAAGCGACGCGGCCATCGCCCAGCCCGTGGCAGGTCCGGTGAGTAACGGCGGACTGGCTTTCGACTATTACAACGGCGCCAACCCCGCCGTCGAGCTCGACAACTTCGGGACCGACGGGTTGGCCGAGGCCGAGCGGGAAGCGATCGCCCGCGTCGACGTGATAGTAAGCTCTGAAAGCGACCGGGCCGACGCGAACGACCCCATGACCCGCACGGATACGGCCGCCGTGTCGTTTCGCAGCCAGTAAGTAGTACGTGTTCACCCTGACAGGAAGAAAATCATGGAACACCACGCTAGCCACTCCATCCGCCGAACTCTCGGCTCCAACGACGGTGTGGCCCTGCCCCTAGCCTTGATCGGCCTGGTGGCCGTCACCTTTATCGTGACCGGCGTACTGCTCACTTCGGGCACCGAAGCGGCGATCAGCTCGGCGCAGCGGGGGGCGAAGGCGTCGCTTTACCAGACCGAGAGCGCCGTGCAGGGGCACATCGCCGAGAATACCGACCAACTGCTCGATATCGGCTTGGTAAACTACTCGGATGACATTGACGTGGGAGTTGCTCAGCTTTCGGAAACCCCCACCGGAGACGGTGGTGTCGACTACGTTTTCGCCGTGACCGGCTCGCCGAGTGCCGGCGCGTCCTCGGGCGGCCGCTCGGTGGTGGCGCTGATCCGGCAGTTGATCCCGCCGCCGCCCCAGACAAAGATTGAGGGCGCGGCCACCATCGGAGGCGATCTTCACGCCGATGGAAACGCATTCACCATCAGCGGACATTCGCAAGACCTCACTTGCGGCGAGAGCGTCTACGGGGCGGCGGCGACGACGGCCTCCGACTTCTCCTCCACCGGAGGTGGTAGCCATCTGGACAACATAGAGGGGGTCGACGAGAGCGGTAACGAAGTGAGCGGAGAAGACGCCATCAAGCGCACCACCGCCAGCCAGGAAGAGTTGGTGGAGGCCGCCCTGGGGGGTTGGTCGCTGGAAGACTTTATCGCGGTGGTCCCCGAGGAGAAGAAGTGGGGTCCGAGATTCGGCCGTCCGGCCTTTGACGGAACCCTGGAAGCCGAGGAAAAGGTCGCCGTGGTAGACGCCGACGGGGGTACCGTTAACGTAACAGGGGGCGAGGGGCTGCTTATCATAGTGAACGGTAACCTCGAGATGTCCGGTGAGAGCACCTTCATAGGCATCATCATCGTCGAGGGCACCTTCTCGCTTCGCGGCACACCGACGGTGCAGGGAAGCATCATCAGCATGGGGGTGGGCGACGACGGCACCGGCAACGTCATCGATCTGGATGCTAATGCCGAGGTAAAAGGTCACGTAACCATCCAGTATGACGCCTGCGCTATCGCCGACGCCATGGCCGATTTTCAGGAAACAAGGGTCCCGACGACCGGCCCGACCTTCGCCTGGTTCGAGGTAATCCGCTGAACATGCGGCTACTTTTCAGCCCTTGACGGACGGCACCGCCCGGCGTACCGTTCTCTTGAGCTTCCCGACCCAACGCCGCCCGCCGCGGGCTTGACCGCCCGCGACGGGCTTTACCCCAACTGACGGGTAGTCACTTTTTATGGTCACCTTTTTCGGGCGCGGCAAACAGACGGTGGGACTGGACGTGGGCAGCGGCTACATCAAGGTGGTGGCGGTGGACCACTCCGGTGCCCAGCCCGAGGTCACGCACCTGGCCTACACTCCACAGGTGGCCGACGCCATCGTGGAGGGCGAGGTGATGGATCCGCAGCTAGTTACCGATACCATCCGCTCCCTCTTCGAGAGCGCTGGCATCAAGGGGAAGAGCGTGGCCACCTCGGTGGGCGGGCGCGACGTGATCGTCAAGAAGATCCAAATGGACCGCATGAAGCCGGCCGAGGCGCGCGAGGTGATCCGCTGGGAAGCCGAGCACTACGTGCCCTTCGACATGGAGAACGTGGAGCTCGACTTCCAGATCCTGAACCCCGAGGAGGACGGCCTGCAGATGGACGTTCTGCTGGTGGCGGCCAAGCGTGAGGTAGTGGATCACAAGACCGCGCTGCTCATCGACGCCGGGGTGGCGCCCGCCATCGTGGACGTGGACGCCTTTGCCCTGTACAACGCCTTTGCCTACAACTACCCGGACGCCATGGATGGAACCGTGGCCCTGGTCAATGTGGGGCACGAGCTCTCGACGGTAAACGTAGTGCAAGGCGGCGGACCGGTGCTCACCCGCGACCTGCCTTTCGGATCGCGGCGCTTACGCGAGGAGCTAAGGCGCGTACACGGTTTGGACGTGGAGGAGGCCGAGAAGGTGGTCGAGGGGCGCTCGGAGCGGCAGGGCGAGTTCGGCGACACCCTGCGCGAAAAAGCCCAAGAGCTGGCGGTAGGGGTGGAGCGGGCGGTTGCTTTCCTCTCCATGGGAGGGGGCGAGGAGGCCACCTTGGAACGGGTATTCTTGTGCGGGGGCGGCGCGCGGGTCCCCGGGCTGGTCGACGCGGTGGGGGAACGGCTGGGCGTCCGCACCGAGGTGGCCAACCCGTTCCAGCGGCTACACGCACGGGCCGGGGTCACCGAGTTCTTTCCCACCGAGGAGTTGGCCCCCATGCTCATGCTGCCCGTGGGGCTGGCGCTCAGAAAGGCCGCCTAATCGGGAGACGTTCATGTTAGAAATCAACCTTCTTCCGGGCGGAGAAAAGGACCGCGCCAAAGCTAGCGGCCGGGCGCGGGCGCTGCCTTCGGGAGTCAAGCTCCCCGGGGACCCGTGGATGGCCGGGTTGGGGGTGGGCGCCGCCCTAGTGCTCCTGTTGCTAGTCTTTTCGTTCTGGAACGGCGGCCGCAAGACCGCTTCGCTGGAGCGCGAGATCGAGCATCAGGCGGAGGATTCGGTACGCTTCGCCTCCACCATCGAACTGGTGGAACTGCTCCAGGCGCGGCAAGACACCATCCAGCGCAAGATCGGCATAATCCGCTCGGTGGACGACCGGCGCTACGTGTGGCCACACATCCTCGACGAGGTGAGCGCGGCCCTGCCCGAGTTCACCTGGATCACCCGGGTCGCTTCCCGGGAAGCCGCCTCCGCACCCACGGCCCTCTCGCTGGAGGGTAACGCGGGCAGCACCCAGGCGCTAACCCGCTTCATGAAGAACCTGGAGGGGTCGCCGTTTCTGGAGGGGGTCACCCTGGTCACCAGCGAGCAGGTCTCCCAAGACGGAAGGGTGTTTCACCGCTTCACCCTCGAGGCCACTTATCAGGAGCCCGATGACGCCTTTCTGGCGACCGAACCAGTGGTCATAGTGGAGGACCGGTAATGCCTCTTCTGCCAAGCGATCCGCAGCGGCGGAACAAGTTTATCTTGGGGCTCATCCTAGTGGGGGGGGTGGCTTACCTGGGGTACCAGTACGTCCTCAAGCCGCGCGGCGAGCGGGTGAGCGAGTTGGAGGAGCGGCTCGAGACCCTGGAGGTGCAAAACCGGACCGCCCGGGCCCTTGCCAGCCAGGGGGGTGAGAGTTCGGTGGATGAGCGGCTAGCCCTGTACCGCGACCAACTCGACGCGGTGGAGGGGCTGATCCCCACTTCCGAAGAGTTGCCCGACCTGCTGGACTTGATTTCGGCCGAGGCCGGCGCCACCGGCGTCAACCTCTCGCTTATCCAGCCGGTGAGCGCCGCCGAGGAGGACTACTACACCCGCCGGGTCTACGACCTAGCGGTGATCGGAGAGTACCACGAGATCGGCTCGTTCCTTACCCGCATCGGCTCGCTGCCGCGCATCGTAACCCCGATCAACCTCACCCTCTCGCCCAGCGGCGGGGAGGGCGGAAGCGACCTGGAAGCCCGCTTCTCGATCGAGACCTACGTGCTACCGACCCGTGCGCCCGGCGAACAGGAGAGAGATAATGAGCTGCAAGCCGAGTGACTTTGCCCCCGCCGTGTTGGGGGTGGCGCTCCTGTTGGCGGCCCCGGCCGGTTCCCAGGGGGCCGACAACCCCGGCAGCCGGGAGGTGGTGGTGTACGAGCGGGAGGTCTTCCGCTACGACCGGGCCGGCCGGCGCGACCCCTTCCGTTCCCTGATCGGCACCGAGGAGCTAGCTATCCGGGTCGAGGACCTGGTGGTGCGCGGAGTCATCCTTAACCCGGATGCGCGCCGCTCGGTAGCGGTGCTGCGAGACCAGGCCAGCAACCGCCAGGTGCGGGTGCGGGTGGGCGACCGGGTGGGGAGCATCCGGGTGCTCGCCATCCGCAGGGGGGGGGTCGAGGTGGCGGTGGAGGAGTTGGGCGTGGTCCGGCGCGAAACGCTCCCGCTCGAGCGGGAGCGTGGGGGAGGAGGCTGAGGTGGACCCGAGGTTGATCGGACTTCAAAAAGGGAGGGTAGCCCCATGAATAAGCGTGCTCTGGTGATGGGAGTGCTGGCGCCGCTCTTCGTCTTGGCCCCGGCGGTCGGGGCGAGCGCGGATGACGCCCCAGCCCGCGTGACCGGGCTCCGGTTAGAGCCGGGAGACCTTTCGTCGGTTGCTCTGGTGATCGAGACCGCGGGCCGGGTGGGCCAGTGGTCCGACTTCACGCTGGAGGAGCCGTACCGGCTGGTGATAGACATCGCCGACGCCAGGAGCGAGCTACCCCGCGGTAGCTATGACGGGCTTAGCGGAGGCGGGGTGCGCGGGGTGCGCACCAGCCAGTACGCCGCCGACGTGGTGCGGGTGGTGATAGACCTGGCCGCTCCGCGCGCCTACACCATCGAACGGACCCCCGACGGGCTGCGAGTCTCCATCTCGGGCGGCGGAGAGCCAGGGCCGCTCCCGGCAGAGGAGCAGCCGTACAGCCCGGCCTCCCAACAGCAGGAGCAGCCGCGCATAAGTGTCCGCTTCGAGAACGCCGACATCCTGGACGTGCTCGCCACCTTCGCCGAGTTCGCCGACCGCTCCATCGTGCCGGGCAGGGGAGTCGAGGGCACGGTGACCGCCGAGATCCGCGACCAGCCGTGGGACGTGGCCCTCAACGCCATCCTCCAGTCCCAGGGGCTGGCCGCCCAGGAGCTCCCCAGCGGCATCATCCGGGTAGACGCCATCGAGACGCTCGCCACCCGCCGGGAGGTGGAGCCGCTCGCCACCCAGATTTTCCGCGTCAACTACGTGCAGGCGTCCGAGCTGCAGGCCACCATTATCCCCTTGCTCAGCGAACGGGGCCGACTGTCGATCAGCGAGTCGACCAATACCATCATCATCACCGACGTGCCGGCGGTGCTGGAGCAGCTAGCCCCCATGCTCGGGCAGCTCGATATCCGCACCCCGCAGGTGGCGATCCAGGCCAAGATCATCTTCGTCAATCGGACCGACGTGGAGGCGCTGGGGTTCACCTACGACCTCAAAGATTCGCGCGGCAACTCGCTAAACCGGCTGACGGGGGCTCCCGACCCGAGCAGCCCCGGCCAGTTCACCAATGAAGACCTGGTCCTGTTGGGTGGCAACTCGGTCGCCCTGCTCGGCAACGCCAACGCCAGGGTCACGGGCGCGTCACTGGAGGCGATAGTCTCCCTAGTGCTGGGCCGCCACACGCTGGTCGCCTTCATCGACGCCTTGCAGAGCCAGGAGCTGGCCGACGTGCAGGCCCACCCCCTGATCACCACCCTCGACAATCAACGGGCCGAGATCCTGGTGGGCGAGCGGACCCCCATCCGGGTGGTCGATCTGGGAGCCCAGGGAGCCGCCGGCCAGCAGGCCCGGGCTACCACCGAGCTGGTGGAGACCGGCATCATACTGGAGGTCACCCCCCACGTCACCGCCGACGGGCACATCCTCATGGACCTCCACGCCGAACGCTCCAGCGCCCAGCTCGCGGCCAGCGACATCGGGGTGATCTTCCAGACCCAGGAGGGGACCACCCGGCTCATGGTGCGCGATGGGGAGACCGCGGTGATCGGCGGGCTCACCGTCACCGAGGTGAGCAAGACCCGCACGGGTATCCCGCTGCTCATGGACATCCCCCTCCTGGGCGCCCTCTTCCAGACTACCCGGCAGGAAGAGCAGAAGCAGGACCTGCTGATAATGGTCACGCCGACGATCGTGAACTGAGCCGCTCTTCTCCAACCCGACCAGAGCCATGCACGCCACCCATAAACTCCCCGGCGTCGGCCCGCTCCTGCTCATCGCGGCGTTGCTAGCGGCGGGCGTAGCCGCGGGTTGCGAGGGGAGCAACCTGTTCCGGGAGACTATCACCCAACCGGACCCGGACGATCCGGACGATCCGGACGACGACGGTTCCCCCTCGGAGACGGAGGACACGGTTCCCCCCTCCGAAGTCAAGATTTTGCAGCCGCCGCCCGGCGAAGTCGTGGCGGTGGGGGATCCTCTGAATGTCAGCGTATCCCTGCAAGACGACGTGGGGTTGGATTCGGTGGTGGTGGTGGGGTTGGCGGCCGGCGGCACCCCCTACTTCGAAGCTGGCGTGAAGGAGTATGACCCGGCCGACGCGGTGCGGGTAGACACGGCTCACTTGGTCCTCGACCCCGCCTCTGCCGAAGCGGATGACGCTATCCTGCTGATCGCCACTGGCTACGACGCGGGCGGCAACTCCGCGGCCGATACCATCGTAATCTCTTCCGCCCTCCTGCGCGGTACGCCCATCGCTCTGGAGAATTCGCTCGACCGCATCGTGGACATCACCTCCGACGGAGACCGGGTCTTTCTCTCCAACCTCTCCCGCAACCGCTTGGAGGTGTTGGATGTCGCCAGCGATACACGGACCAGCTTCCGGGTCGGTTCCGAACCGTGGGGGTTGGCGATCAGCCCTGACAGCACAACGCTTTACGTGGCCAATAGCGGGGGTACCAACATCTCCGTGGTAGATCTTACCGAGAGTACTCTGGCCGAGGATGAAAGCCGGCGCATTTTCACGCCGAACATCCAACTCTTCGAGGTCCCCTTTGCGCGCGATTCGGTCGATGTGGGAGGTACTAAACGGAGCGCGATCATCCCTTCTTCGGTTACGGTCTTTGACTTCAGCGACCGCCCCCAGTTTGTCGCGGCTACCGCCGCTGGGCAGCTTTTCTACTCCACCAAGCCGACCGGAACCGCGCCGGACGGGACGATCCGCCGCCGCCGGAGCGACGGCGAAGTCGAATTTTTTCTCGACTACGCCACCAAGGACCAGACCAGCTCTTTGTTGATCGTCAACGCCCTGGACGCCGCTCTGGTGGAGGGAGACCCGAATCGGCTATATGTCATGAGCCGCGAAGGGGACGAGTACACTGGTTTCGTGGACGACGTGGAAGACGACTTGGCGGCGGCGGGCTCGGAAACGTACTTCGACTACTTCCGCAACATCGACGACGTGGGTTTACAGGATACCACTTTCGTGGCGGTGAGCGGAGACCATCGCTCGGTGGCCTTCGGCGAGGGGGACGTAAACCCGGGCCGCGTCATCCTCTACCAAGAAGAGGTGGATGGAAGCGTTACCCGCGCCGGGGATACTCGCGACCTGGTGAACAACACGGCCGAACGGGTGATCGGCCTGGCACTCAACCAGGACGGTACGCTGGGTGCGGCCCGGGGCGACGAGGCGTACTTCTTTGACGATCAACTCCGGCTCCAGGGCGTCGGGCTGACTGGAGACCCCACTGGCGGCATTTCGCTCCACCCCGATCACGCCGATTATCCAGACACCGATGAGTCGTCGCGACTTTCCTTTGTGTCGGGGGTGGATGACAACGGTTCTCCCTACCTGGACGTTATCGACACCTTCACTTTCTTTCGCCGTGCCCGTGTCTTCCTGCGCCAGCCGGTTACCGGCCCCATCCTGGCCGTGCAGCCGCCTGCCGGCGTGGACGCGCTGGTCCGGGTCTACGCGGTGAGCGGGTCGGCGGTACTCCGGCTCGATTTGACCGGCGAGGACTTACAGTAAGGGAAATCGCCGCTGACCCTAGCGAGGGCCTGGCGCGAGCCGGGCCCTCGCTTTCTTTTGAGTCCATGTCTTACTTCAGCTTCACCACCGCGGGCGAGTCCCACGGGCCGGCCCTCACCGTAATCGTGGAGGGGGTGCCCGCCGGGCTCGAGCTGTCGGCCAGGGAGATCGACCCCGAGCTGCGGCGCAGGCAGGGGGGGTACGGGCGGGGGGGGCGGATGAGGATCGAGTCCGACCGGGTCGAGATGCTCTCGGGCGTCCGGCTGGGAGAGAGTATCGGCTCACCCATCTCCCTGCTGATCCGCAACCGGGACTGGGACAACTGGCGGGTTCCCATGAACCCGGACCCGCCGCCGGAAGACGCCTCCGACCAGGAGTTGCGCCGGGTCACGCGGGTCCGTCCCGGCCACGCCGACCTGGCGGGGGCTCTCAAGTACGGCCGCCGCGACGCCCGCGACGTGCTGGAGCGGGCCAGCGCCCGCGAAACCGCGGCACGGGTGGCGGCCGGAGCGGTGGCCAAGCGCTTTCTGGCCGAGTTCGGGGTCACCGTAGGCAGCCACGTGATTACTTTGGGAGAGGTAGAGGCCGAGCCCCCCTATCCGCTTCCCGGCGACTTGAACGCCAGCTCCGACGCCTCGCCGGTGCGCACCCTCGACCCCCGGGCCGAGCCACTCATGATCGAGGCGATCGACCGTGCCAAGCGGGACGGCGACACCCTGGGCGGGGTTTTCGAGGTGGTGGCGCACGGCGTGCCGGTGGGGCTCGGCTCGTACGTAGCCTGGCACCGTAAGCTGGACGGCCGGCTGATGGGCGCGGTGGGCTCTATCCACGCCGTCAAAGGGGTCGAGGTGGGCCCCGCTTTCGCCAACGCGCGCAAGCCGGGCTCCCGGGTCCACGACGAGATCGTGCTCGCGGAGCCGGACGGTCTCGGCGGCGGTTACGGCCGCGGCTCTAACCGGGCGGGGGGCAGTGAGGGCGGGATCAGTACCGGCGCCCCGCTGGTGGTGCGCGGCGCCATGAAGCCGATCTCTACGCTCATGAGTCCGCTGAACACCGTCGACCTGGCGAGCGGAGAGGTGACCGAGGCGGCCCAGGAGCGCTCGGACGTGTGCGCCCTGCCCGCGGCGGCGGTGGTGGCAGAGGCGATGGTGGCGTTGGTACTGGCCGACTCTTTCCGGGAGAAGTTCGGGGGCGATTCAATGGCCGAAGTGAAGCGTAACTACCAGGCGTACCGGGAGCAGTTGAAACACCGCTGGTCCCGCCAGGCGTGATCCAAAGAGTCGTTTTGGTCGGTTTCATGGGCGCGGGTAAGACCTCCGTGGGGCGCCTGCTGGCTGGCCGGCTGGGGTGGCAGCACGCCGACCTGGACAGGGTGATCGAGGAGCGGGCTGGCCGTTCCATCCCGGACATCTTCCGCGCGGGGGGGGAGTCGGCTTTCCGAACCTTGGAGCGCGAGGCCACCCGGCAGCTGGCCGGCCGCCGGCGGCTGGTGATTTCGCCGGGCGGGGGGTGGATGACGGACCCGGCCAACCGGGAGGAGCTGGCGCCCGGTGCCCTCTTCGTTTACCTGAAGGTATCTCCCGACGAGGTTGTGCGGCGGGTGGGCAACTCCCTGTACCCGTGCCGCCCCCTGCTGGAGGTGGACGATCCGTCAGCCGCCGCGCGGGAGCTCCTGGCCGCGCGGGAGCCGGCGTACCGGCGGGCCGACTTGGCCGTCGACACCGACGGCCGAGAGATCGAGGAAGTGGTGGAAGAGGTGGCGGAACGTCTCCGGCGGGTGGGTGTTCTCGGAGACGTGGACGAGACCGGGGCTAAGAGATGACCAACGCGGTTAAAAGACGGCTACTGGTGGTGGAGTCGCCCATCAAGGCGCGCACGCTGCGGGCGTTTCTCCCGGCGGGGCACCGGGTGGTGGCGTCTATGGGGCACGTGCGTGATCTGCCCGCCTCGGCGGATGAGATTCCGGCGGCGGCCAAGGGCGAGGAGTGGGCGCGGTTGGGGGTAAACGTAGAGGATCGCTACGACCCTCTCTACGTGATCCCCCCGTCCAAGAAGAAGGTGATCCGGGAGCTGAAAAAGGAGCTCCAGGACGCCGACGAGCTCATCGTGGCCACCGACGAAGACCGCGAGGGGGAGAGTATCGGTTGGCACCTGGTCGAGGTACTGGAGCCGAAGATACCGGTCTCGCGCATAGTCTTTCACGAGATTACCCGGGAGGCGATCCGGGAGGCGCTCCGCTCCCCGCGCGGTATCGACCAGAACCTGGTGCGAGCCCAAGAGACGCGCCGCATCCTGGACCGGCTGGTGGGCTACACCCTCTCGCCCCTCTTGTGGAAAAAGATCGCGGCCGGGCTCTCGGCGGGCAGGGTCCAGTCGGTGGCGGTCCGGCTCTTGGTGGTGCGCGAAAGGGAGCGCCTCGCTTTCCGCGCGGGTTCGTACTGGGACCTCAAGGCACGGCTGGAGCAGGGGGGAGAGCCCTTCGAGGCGGTGTTGGCCGAGCTGGACGGCAAGCGGCTCGCCTCGGGCAAGGATTTTGACCAGCACACCGGCCGGCTCGCCGAGGGCAAAGAGGTGCTACTTCTGGGTGAAGAGAAGGCGCGGGAGCTGGCGGCGCGTCTCGAACGCGCCCCGTGGGAGGTAACCGGGGTGGAGGAGAAGAAGTCTACCCGCGCCCCCGCCCCCCCCTTTACCACCTCGACGCTGCAGCAAGAGGCCAACCGCAAGCTCGGGCTTTCGGCCCGCGACACCATGCGGAGCGCCCAGCGGCTGTACGAGCAGGGGCTCATCACCTACATGCGGACCGACTCGGTGCACCTCTCCCAAGAGGCGATCCTGGCGGCGCGCGGCCGGGTCAGGGAGCTGTACGGCGACCATTACCTGAGCGATCGGCCGCGCCAGTACAAGACCAAGAGCCGGGGTGCCCAGGAGGCGCACGAAGCCATCCGCCCGGCCGGAACCCGCATGTTGCTGGTCGGCGAAGTGGCGGTGACGGGACGCGAGCGAGCCCTCTACGAGCTGATCTGGACCCGGACCGTGGCCAGCCAGATGGCCGAGGCGCGACAGACCCACGTGAGCGCGCGCGTCCAGGCGGAGAACGCCCTCTTCCGGGCTTCCGGCAAGCGCATCGACTTTCCCGGCTTCTTCCGCGTCTACGTGGAGGGTTCGGACGACCCCAAGAGCGCCCTGGAAGACCGCGCTTCCCCCCTTCCCGCGCTCAAGCCGGGCGACCGGCCGGAGCTCATCGGGCTGGAGCCGGCCGGGCACGAGACCCAGCCGCCCGCCCGCTACACCGAGGCGTCGCTGGTCGCCACGCTGGAAAAAGAGGGCATCGGCAGGCCCAGCACCTACGCCTCCATCATCGGCACCATCATCGACCGGGGTTACGCTGACAAGCGCGGCAGCCAGCTCGCTCCCACCTACACTGCCTTCGCGGTGACCGCGCTCCTGGAGGGTCACTTTCCGGAGCTGGTAGATACCGGCTTCACCGCGCGCATGGAAGACGAGTTGGACGAAATCTCCCGCGGCGAGTCCGACTGGCTACCGTATCTGGAGCGCTTTTACCGCGGCCCCGGAGGGCTGGAGAGCAAGATCGCCGAGGGGGAGCAGAAGATCGACGCCCGCGAGGCGTCTACCGTCGTGCTGGAGGGGGTGGGCGTGCCCGTACGTATCGGCCGCTTCGGTCCCTTCGTGGAGGCGGAGGGGAACGGCGGCCCGGTTACCGCCTCTCTCCCCCAGGAGTCGCTCCCGGGCGAGTTGAGCGGGGATCGGGTCCAAGAGCTGCTGCGGGCCAAGGCCGAAGGTCCGGCCGCGCTCGGCAGCGACCCCGCCAGCGGCGAGAAGGTTTACCTCCTGGACGGACCGTACGGGCCCTACCTGCAGCTGGGAGAAGCCGGGGGCAAGCAGAAACCGCAGCGCTGCTCCTTGCCCAAGGGGGTAGAACCCGCCTCGGTACGGCTGCAGGACGCGCTCGCTTACCTCTCCCTGCCGCGTGAACTGGGGGTTCACCCCGAGACCGGCGAGCCGGTCAAGGCGGGGATCGGCCGTTACGGGCCTTATACGGTCCATGACGGCGACTTCCGCTCCCTCCAGCCGCACGATGACGTTCTCACCATCGGGCTGGGACGCGCCCTGGACCTCCTGGCCCAGCCGAAGCGGGGTAAAGCCGCCGCGCGTGGCGGCCAGCCGCTACGGGAGCTGGGTACTCACCCGACCGACGGTGAAGCGGTCACCGTCCACGCTGGCCGCTACGGACCGTACCTGAGCCACGCCGGAGTAAACGCTACACTCCCCAAGGACGAGCAACCCGAAGAGGTTACGCTGGAGCGGGCGTTGGAGTTGCTGGAGCTGCGCGGGCGGCGGGCTGGCAAGGGCAGGGGCCGCAAGGCGAGGGCCGCTCCGTCCCGGGGTAAGAAGTGACGGCCGCGGCCGGAGGAGAAGTGACCGAATTTATCCGCCATCTAGCGGACGAGCGCCAGCTCTCGCCGGCCACGGTGCACGCCTACAGCCGCGACCTGGCCGAGCTCTGCGATTTTTTTGCGCGCTACTACGGTCACGGTGACTGGTCGTGGGGAGAGGTGGACCGGCTCGCTATCCGCTCTTTCATGGGCGACTGCGTGACCCGCCGCGGGCTCTCTCGTAGCTCCGTGGCTCGCAAGCTATCGGCGGTCCGCTCCTTTTACCGCTTCCTCCACCTGGAAGAGCGGGTGCAGGCCAACCCTGCCCGCGCGGTGCGCTCTCCCAAGCGGGAGAAAGCGTTGCCCGGCTTTCTCACCCGCCCGCGGATGGAAGAGCTCCTGGCCGACGCTTCGGCGCGCGCGCAGGGTGGCGGCTTCGGCCCGCTCCGAGACCTGGCGGCGGTGGAGCTCTTTTATTCAACGGGGGTACGGCTTTCCGAGTTGGCCGGGCTCAACGTGGACGACTTGGACCTGGTCTCGGAGCGGATGCGGGTGATGGGGAAGGGGAGAAAGGAGCGCATAGTTCCCGTGGGCGGCCCCGCCGTGCGAGCCGTGCGGAGGTACTACCCGGAACGAGACCGACTGCTGGAAAAAAGCCGGGGGGGAGACAAGCGGGCGGTGTTTCTGAGCCGCGCGGGCAAGCGCGTCACGCCGCGCCGCGTCCAGCAGGTGGTGACCGGCTTTTTGAAGCGGACGGCGGGCGAACAGGAGCTCTCCACCCACGCCCTGCGCCACACCTTTGCCACCCACCTGCTGGACGCCGGCGCCGACCTGATGGCGGTCAAGGAGCTGCTCGGGCACGCCTCTCTGAGTACCACCCAGATCTACACCCACACCTCCAAGGAGAGGCTCATGAGGGTGTACCGCCAGGCCCACCCGAGAGCTTGAACCCGTAACCAGCGAAGATGACCCACTTCCGCGCCACCACTATCCTCGCCGTGCGCCGCGACGGCCAGCTCGCCCTGGGCGGGGACGGACAGGTAACCGTGGGCGACAGCGTGGTCAAGGCGTCTGCCGAGAAGGTGCGCTCTCTGTACAACGGGAAGATCTTGGCCGGTTTCGCGGGCTCGGTGGCCGACGCCTTCACCCTCTTCGAGAAGTTTGAGCAAAAGCTGGAGCGCTACCCCGGCAACGTATCCCGGGCCGCGGTAGAGCTGGCCAAGGATTGGCGTTCGGACCGGTACCTGAGGCGGCTGGAAGCACTCCTGGCCGTGGCCGACCGGGAGCACATGTACCTGCTCAGCGGCACCGGCGACGTAATAGCCCCCGACGACGGTGTGGTGGCCGTGGGCTCGGGCGGGTCGTACGCGCTGGCAGCGGCACGGGCCCTGATGCGTCACTCCGCTCTCCCGGCCCGAGAGATCGTGCAACGGGCTCTGGAGATCGCGGGGGAAATCTGCATTTACTCCAACCAGCAGATCAAGATTTTGGAGCTGGACGAGGGGTCGGATATGAAAGGATCGGGTTAGCGAACCGCATGGACAAGTCAGATATTCGGGCAGATTCGGAAGCACCGGCTGCAGCAGAAGAAAAGCAGGCCGCGCTCCAGCCGTGGCTGGACGAGCTCACCCCCCGGCAGATCGTCTCGGAGCTCGACAAGTACATAGTGGGCCAATCCGCGGCCAAGAAAGCGGTAGCCATCGCGCTGCGTAACCGCTGGCGGCGCCAACGGGTGGAGGACGAGCTGCGCGAAGAGATCATGCCCAACAACATCGTCCTGATAGGTCCCACCGGCGTGGGCAAGACCGAGATCGCCCGCCGGCTCGCCCGCCTGGCCGGGGCCCCCTTCGTCAAGGTGGAGGCATCCAAGTTCACCGAGGTGGGGTACGTGGGCCGCGACGTGGAGTCGATGATCCGCGACCTGGTGGACGTGGCCATCAACATGGTCCGCATGGAACGGGAAGACGAGGTACAGGAAGTGGCCGAGGAGCGGGTCGAGGAGCGCCTCCTCGATCTCCTCCTCCCCCCCCTTCCTCCCGACCGGCGGCCGAGCGGACGAGCTTTCGTGGTGGCTCCGGGCGGAGAAGCCGACGAGCGGCGGGCCGCCCGCCCGGCTCCCGATACGGACGAGTCTGAGGAAGAGAAGAAGCAGCGCGAACGCCGCGAGCGCAGCCGCGAAAAGTTCCGCGCCCTGCTCAAGGACGGCAAGCTGGAGGAGCGCCAGGTCGAGGTCGAGGTCCACCAGTCGCTGCCCCTGGAGAACATGATGGTGCCGCTCGGGGGGATGGAGGGGATGGACTTCAACATGAGCGAGATGCTCCAGGACCTGCTGCCCAAGAAAACCAAGCGGCGCGAAGTCTCGGTGGCCGAGGCCAGGCGCATCCTCACCAACGATGAGTTGGACAAGCTGGTCAACATGGACGAGGTGAT
The DNA here is from genome assembly GCA_050732775.1 of Longimicrobiaceae bacterium. Lineage (GTDB taxonomy): Bacteria > Gemmatimonadota > Gemmatimonadetes > Longimicrobiales > Longimicrobiaceae > JBOHRN01. The sequence continues at coordinate 39,571 of JBOHRN010000058.1, forward strand.
CTCCGAGGCGCTGGAGCGAGCCGAAGAGACCGGCATAGTATTCCTGGACGAAATCGACAAGATCACGGGGGAGCGGGCGGGGACCGGGCCGGACGTGTCTCGCGAGGGGGTGCAGCGCGACCTGCTACCCATCGTGGAGGGCTCGACCGTGCAGACCCGCTATGGCATGGTCCGCACCGACCACGTCCTCTTCGTCGCCGCCGGGGCGTTCCACGTGTCCAAGCCGTCCGACATGATCCCCGAGTTACAGGGCCGCTTTCCTATCCGGGTAGAGCTGGAGACGCTCACCGAAGCCGACTTCGTGCGCATCCTCAGAGAGCCCAAGAACGCCCTGCTCATCCAGTACCGGGCGCTGGCCTCGGCCGACGGGGCCGAGTTGGAGTTTCCGGACGATGGGGTCGAGGAGATAGCCAAGATTGCCGCCCAGGTGAACGACCGCATGGAGAACATCGGCGCGCGGCGGCTCCACACCGTGATGACCACCCTGCTAGAGGACGTTCTCTTCGAGCTCCCAGAGCGGGAGGATAAGTCGGTCCGGTTGGGCGCCGAGGAGGTCCGCGCGCGGCTCAAAAAGGTGGCCGAGGACGAAGACCTGCGGCGCTATATCCTGTGACCCTAGGTGAAGCCCAGCGGCGCGTGGACGCCTACCTCGGCCAGTTCGAGCAAGGATACTTCCCGCCCCTCGCCAACCTGGCCCGGCTGAGCGAGGAGGTGGGAGAGCTGGCCCGCGAGATCAACCACTTGCACGGCCCCAAACCGAAGCGCGACGACCAGTGGGGAGAAGGCGTGGCGGGAGAGCTCGGAGACACCCTCTTCGTGCTCCTGGTGCTAGCCAATCAGCTCGGTGTGGAGCTGGAAAAGGCCTTGGACGACACCATCTCCAAGTACGACAGCCGCGACCGGGAGCGCTGGGCGCGCAAGTAAAAGCCACGGGCGCCAGCTACTAGCCGCCAGCCAACCCCTCCACGAAGCGTTCGAGGTCTTCCACACTGTTGTAGAAGTGGGGCGATACCCGCACTAAATCACCCCGCCGGTCCACGATTATCCCCAGCTCTGCTAACCGCGCCACCACCCCGGCCGCGTCTGCCACTGGCACGGTGACGATGGCCGAGCGGTGCTCCCGGCCGACTGCGCGGGGAGGAAATCCGGCGGCCCCCAATCGTTCCACCAGCAGGTCGGTGAGGGCCCGGTTGCGAGCGCGGATCCGCTCGCCCCCCACCTCGCGCACGATTTCCAGACCGCCCAGGGCGGTGTAGCAGGTAGGCAGGGCGGGGGTACCTAGCTCGAATCTACGGGCGTCCGGGCGCAACTCGAAGCGGTCCACCCGGAAGTCGAACTGGTCAGCGGCCCCGAACCAGGAGGCGACGGTTGGCGTTAATCGCCGGATGAGATCCTGCCGCACCCACATGAAGGCCATGCCCGGCCCACCCAGCAGCCACTTGAGGGGGCCGGCCAGGTATACGTCGGCCCCCGTAGCGGCCGGAATCACCGGGAGCTGGCCCGCCGCCTGGTAGCCGTCGACCACGAAAAGGGCGCCGTTCGCGCGCGCCGTCTCCGCGATGAGCGGGAGGTCTTGGATATACCCGCTGGAGTAAAACACGTGGCTGGTTGCCACCACGGCGGTGCGTTGGTCCACGTATTCGGCCCACCGTCCGGCCGGAACGCCGACCCCGTCGTCGCTCGGCACGCGCACCACCTCGATCCCCGGGCGAGCCATCCACTGATAGATCTGCGTGGGAAAGTCGAGCTCGGCTACCACCACCTTGCTCCGCTCCCGGTAATCCACCGCCGAGGCGACCGAGCTGAGGGCGGCCGACACGCTGGGCGAGAGCGCGATCTCCGGCAACCGGGCCCCCCACAGCGCGGCTACGCTCCCTCGCAGCTCGTCCAACCGGCCCAGCCAGAGCTGGTACCAAGCCGACGCTCCCAGACTGTTCCACAGCTCCTGAAACTCGGCCAAGTAGTCCATGGAGCGGCGCGAGAGGGCCCCCAAGGAACACGAGTTCAGGTAAGTGCGCGAAGCGAGGATGGGAAACTCGTCCCGGTAGTCCTCCAACTCCTGGTGGGGGGTGTGGGCGTCCATCTGGCCAACTTCCGGCCCGCCCGGGCGCCCGTCAAGCGGCACGGCGCCACCGCCGCCGGGTAACAGCGGCATGATCGCGGCAAGACCGAGTAAGCAGGAACTTTCTTCCCGCATCCGCGCCCGCGCCCGCGAGCTCGGCTTCGACTCCGTGGGGATCGCTCCGCTCGGGCCCAGCGGGCATCGAGACGCCTACCGGCGCTGGATCTCAGAGGGGCGGCACGGGGAGATGTCGTACCTGGCCCGGACGGACGCCCTTGCCAAGCGGCTCGACCCCTCTCGGGTCGTCGCCAACGCCCGCTCGGGGGTGGTGGTGGCGAAGGGCTACTACGCGGGAAAAGAGTCGCAGACGGCCGGCGACCCCTCGCGGGGCGTTTTCGCGCGCTACGCGCGCGGCCGGGATTACCACGACGTGCTCACCCCCCGGCTGATCGAGCTGCAAGGCTGGATCAACCGCGAGCTACGGCCGGTGTCGGGGCGGGCGTATGTAGACACGGGGCCGGTACTGGAGCGGGAGTTGGCCTTCCGGGCAGGGCTCGGGTGGTTGGCCAAGAACACCATGCTCATCCGCCCCCACGGGGGGTCGTACTTCTTTTTGGGTGTCCTGCTGCTCGACGTGGAACTCGACTACGACCAGCCGTTTTCGGGCCAACTGTGCGGTAGCTGCACCCGCTGTCTCGAGGGCTGCCCCACCGGCGCCTTGCTCGGGCGCGACCAGACCGGCGCGCCGGTCATGGACGCCCGCCTCTGTATCTCGTACCTGACTATCGAGCTCAAGGGAGCTATCCCCCGCCAGCTGCGCCCCTTGATCGGAAACCGGGTCTACGGCTGTGACATTTGCCAGGAAGTGTGCCCGCACAACCGCCCTAAGTTCGTGCGCCTCACGGACGAGCCCGCCTTCCGGCCGCGCGGTGGGCTGGAAGGTCCGGCGCTGCTGGACCTCATCCGCATTACGCCGCAAGGGTTCCGGGACCGCTTCCGGGGCTCTCCGGTGAGGCGGGCCAAGAGGCGGGGGCTGCTCCGCAACGTGGCCGTGGCGCTGGGTAACTGGGGCTCACCAGAGGCGGTGCCAGCGCTCATCGACGCGCTCTCTGATGAAGAGCCGCTGGTGCGCGGGCACGTTGCGTGGGCCTTGGGGCAGATCGGCACGCCCGCGGGCCGCAGCGCGTTGGAGGGCCGACTCGCAAGCGAGGAGAACGGGTGGGTACTCGAAGAGGTGGAGTTGGCCCTGAAGTCCGCCGGCCGGAACTTATCGCCGCCCGGAGGGATTTGATTGCAAGAACTATAACTCATTTGAACGCGAACCATGGATCGACGAAACTTCTTGCTGCGAGGCGCCGCCGGAGTGGCCACCATCCCCCTGCTAGCTCCCTTTGCCGCTTGCGCGCGGGGTGCCGACGTGTCGCTCAACGAGGGCCAAGCACCCACGCTCAGAAAGTCACTCTCGGAGTGGCAGCGGCTGCTCGAGCCCGGGGAGTTCAAGGTGCTCTTCAAAGAGCACACCGAACGGGCGGGCTCCAGCCCCCTCGACCAGGAGGAGCGCGACGGCACCTTCATCTGCGCGGCGTGCTTCCTGCCGCTGTTTAGCTCCGACACCAAGTTCGACAGCGGCACCGGCTGGCCGAGCTTTTGGGCGCCCCTGGAGGGGAGCGTGGGGACCAAGAGCGATAACAAGCTGTTCGTGCGCCGGACGGAGTACCACTGCGTGCGCTGCGGCGGCCACCAGGGGCACGTCTTCGAGGACGGGCCTCCGCCCACGGGGCTGCGATACTGCAACAACGGTGTCGCCCTCGACTTCGTGCCAGCGGGCGAGCAGCTACCGGAGCTGCGCACGTGAAGGCGCGTCTAGCCGGCCTGTTCGTGCTGATGGCGGTGTCCGCCGGCTGCGCCCAAAGCGAAGCCGCCAAGGGCCCCTCGGACAGCGAGAAGTTGGCGCGGGCCCGCGCCGACGGCTCCCAGCTAGATACGGCCACCTTTGCGGCCGGCTGTTTCTGGTGCGTGGAGGAGGCGTTTGACAAGGTGGCGGGGGTGATCTCGACCACTTCGGGATACACCGGCGGGCACGCGGTGAACCCTACCTACGAGGAGGTATCAGCTGGCGGCACCGGCCACACCGAAGCGGTACGGGTGGCATTTGACCCCTCCGGGGTGGGTTACCGGGAGCTGCTGGAGGCGTTCTGGAAAAACGTGGATCCGCTGGACGCGGGCGGGCAGTTCTGCGACCGGGGTTCGCAGTACCGCTCCGGCATCTTCGTGCACGACCAGGAGCAGCGCCGGTTGGCCGAACGGTCAAAGCAGCAGCTGGCGAGTTCGGGGCGCTTTGATCGGCCCATCGCCACCGAGATCGTAGCCGCTACGGAGTTCTATCGAGCGGAGGAGTACCACCAGGACTACTACCGCAAGAACCCGCTCCGCTACCGGTTCTACACTTCGGGGTGCGGGCGGTACGACCGGCTGGACGAACTCTGGGGCGAAGCCGGCCGCTAGGGTGGCGGGCCGCCGCTTCTTTTACCCTTCCTCGAACGCCTGGTCGAGGATGAGATCCTCCGCTCCCGGGTCTCGCCAGCCGTCCCCGGCAGGCTTTCCCCACTCTACCTGGCTGCCAGCCACCCGGTACGGCTGTAGCAGAAAAAGCCGGGTGCCGCGCCGGTCGCGGGCCTCGGCGATGATTACCGGGCGCGCCGCGCCGCTCTCGTCCGGCTGCACGACTTCCAGCGCCAGGATCAGCCGGTCTGGCAGCTTTTCGCGTGCGTAGCGTGCGATGGTGCCGGAAAGAAACTCCGGGAACGGCTCGCCGCCGTTGGGGAGCGGCAAGGTCATGGTCCGGTATTCGGGGGTGGCGTGGCCCGGTCGCTCGTGGACGACCCTGAGTCGCGGCGGGGTGTCCATCCCTTCGGAGGCGTCGCGCTCCACGTCGAGCTTTACCTCATCGAGGAAGCGCTCAGCCAGCCCCAGAGTGCGCTCTGAATAGCTTTTCATCTCCCCGGCTCAATTCTGGCTCTAGCTGCCGCGAAGTACCTTGCAAACTAGTTGCCAGCGTAGCGAGCCAAAGGCAAAAAAAGCCGCCGGCTGAAGTCAGCCGGCGGCCAGAGCGGCCACGCCGCTGGTTACCCTCACCCCCAGGGTGACTCATTGGGGCGTCCGCCTGGCGGGCCTCCCGGCGGGCCACCCCCTGGCGGGCCTCCACCCCCTGGCGGGCCTCCACCGGGGGGCCCCGGCCTCCCTCCCGAGCCACCGCCACCCGGGGGTCCGGGGTTATCAGGAGGCCCCGGCCCGTCGGGGTTGCAGTGGGGGTGGTTAGGGTTGCTCTCGCAGAAATCTTCGTTGCAGTTGGGGTGATCTGGATTCTGCTCGCAGAACGGCGAACTCACTGCGGCCGCGGGTAGGGCTCCCAGAGAAACGCTGTACACCACGGGCGCGGCGAAGGCCGTGGTGCGGGCCAAGCGGAGCAGAAACTCCCGGCGGCTAGAACCGGTCTGGTCGTGAATGGTTTCTCGATCCATGGTTGACTCCGGGCGTTATCGGAGAGCTGACGCTGACAGCTCGAGTAAAAAGATACCAGCTACTCCGGAAAAACGCAACTCCCAGGCGTATACCTCAACGGCCTTCGGGTACTAGCGTACGCTTGATCCTCTCCAACTCTTGGCGCAGCCGCCGGATCTCGGCGTCTTTTCGGGCCAACTGGGCGCGCAACTCGCTTGCGCCAGCGCCGGTCTCCCCGTCCTCGACGCGCACCACCCGTTCGCCCGGTCTGAGCGCCGCGAGGCGTTCCTCTGGCGGCAGGGTCAACTGGCGGGCGAAGACCAGGAGAGTCTCGGCTTCGCGCACGCGGGGTGGCTCGGGACCGTCCGGCTCCCGCTCCAAGTAGCCGCGTAGCGGGGTCGAGGCCGCCTCGGGGTCCCACTCCGGGTTGCGCGGGTCCATGAGGATGACGGCGGAAAAGAAGAGGGCCTCGCGGCCGTATAACGACTCCGGACGCGTCAGGTGCAGGCGTTCGAAGAGTACCAGGGCCGAATCGTACGCCCCCTCGCGCAGGGCGGCGTGGGCCAAGCGCCACCCCGTCTCGCCCTTGACGTCTGGCTCGGGCCGCGCCGGAGAGCTGGAGAGGGAGGCACAGCCCGCGGTCAAAAGTAGCAGGGTGGGGATAAGGAGTCTCATTGCCGGGGTTAGGTGCCGGTTACGGCGTCTTGGGGGCCGGGGGCTCGGCCGGGACGGTGACGCGAAAGGTTGTGCCCCGACCCACCTCGCTCTCTGCACTGATCGTGCCTCCGTGGGCCTCGACCAGCTCGCGGGCAATGGCCAGCCCCAGCCCAGCGCCCGCCGACTTGGGTTGGGCTTCGTTCTCGAGCTGGTAGAACTTTTCGAAAACACGGGAGATCTCTTCCTCCGGGATGCCCACGCCCGTGTCCTCGACCTCGACCTCCACGCCGCCCTCGCCGGCGGGCGCGGCGCGGAGCCTGATGGTGCCGCCCGGCGGCGTGAATTTGAAGGCGTTGGAGATAAGGTTGCCGAACACCTCGTTGAGCCGGTCCGGGTCCGCGGCGATGGTCTCGGGGACCTGTTCGCGTACCTCCAGCCCGAAGTCGATCTGGTTCTGTCCGGCGAGCACTTCGAAGCTCTCCGCCAGCCCTTGTAGAAAAGCGCGCACCTCGAGGTCGCGCGGTTCCAGCCGCCCGCCCCCGGCCTCGAAGCGGCTCACGTCCAGGAGCTGCTGGATGATCTTCCCCAGCCGTTCGCTCTGGCCGCCGATGGAGACCACCGTCTCCCGCTGCCGCTCGCTCAGCTCACCCAGGACGCCGTCGCGCAGGAGGGCCACGTACCCCTGGATCACGCTGAGAGGGGTCTTGAGCTCGTGTGAGGCGATGGACACGACCTCGGCCTTGAGCCGGTCGAACTCGGCGAGCTGGACCGTCATGGTTCGGAAGGAGCGGGCTAGGTCGCCGAGTTCATCGGGCCGGGAACGGGAGATGCCGACCTCCGGCTCGAGCTCTCCCCCGGCGACCGCCGCCATCCCCCGCCGCAGTTCGCCCACCGGCCGCAGGATACTCCGGGTAAGCCACGCCGCCACGCCCACCGCCAGAAGAACGGCTATCAGCGAGGCCAGGAAAGTGGTGGTGTACGCGGCCCCGGCCACGTCTCTGGCGCGGACGATCTGCTCCTCGCCCCGCTGGTTCAACTCCAGGAATACCGGCCGCAAGCTCTGCCCCACCGCGTCGATAGCCGGGATCACCGACTCCACGCGCAGCTGGTCGGCCGCCCCCACCCGCCCTTGCTCCACCAGGGCGCGGGCCTCGGCGACGCTCCCTTTCATCTCATCCCACCGCTCCCGTACCCCACCCGCCCGCTCGAAGCCGAGCCCCATGAAGCGCCCCAGCGCCAGGTCTCCCAGCTCTACGGCTTCGTCTACCCGTGCGGCCGCGTTGCTCCGCTCGTCCGGGGTCTGGGCGGCCAGGGCGGCGTAGATACGCTCCCAACTCTCTACCTCGGCCAGGGCGTACCGGATGCGGCCGAGGACCATGGCGCCCTCGGCGTCGCGGGTCTGGAGGCGGGCGATTCCGCTCACCTCCCTGAGGGCGAGAATACCGTAAACGGTGGGGATCACTAGCAGCGCGGCCATGGCCAGCAAACTGAGCCCTATGCGTGTTCCGAGCTTCACCTCTGCTCCAGCGCGAGGCGCCGTTGGGCCGCGAGCTCCGGTTGCGGGCTGTTCATGGTGCGCCTATACTACCCGGCTTGTGACCGCTCAGTCAACCTCGGACCGCTCCCGGGCCTGGGTCGAGGTAGATCTGGAGGCCCTCCTAACCAACGCCCAGATGGTGCGAAGGGCGGCCGGCGGCACCCCCCTGCTGCCCATGGTCAAGGCCGACGCCTACGGGTTGGGGATAGAGCGGGTGGTGCGGGCCCTCTCAGGCGGGCTGGAAAAGGGCGCCTTGTGGGGATTCGGCGTGGCCACGATCGTCGAGGCCGAGGCGCTGCGGAGGATCGGCTGGCAGGGGCGGGTGGTGGCTTTTTCGCCCGCGCTTCGGGGAGATTTCGAGAGGGCGCTGGCGGCCGGCTGTTCGCTGACGGTGGCTGACCTAGAGGGGCTCGCGAGTCTGGCCAGGGCGGCGCGGGCCGCGGGTGGCGAGGCCGCGGTCCAGGTCGAGATCGACACCGGCATGGGCAGGTCGGGGGTACCGTGGGACGGGGCGGGGCGGTGGGGAAGAGATCTCGCCCGTTGCCTTTCTGGTGGAGGGCTGCGCTGGGAGGGAGTTTTTACCCACTTCCACTCGGCCGATGAGTCTGATCTCGCGACCACGGACGAGCAGTGGCAACGTTTTCGCCGTGCCCTCGCCGAGCTCGAGAGAGCGGCCGCGCCGTACCGCCCCGAAGCGCGCCACGCCGCCAACAGCGCGGCCGCCCTGCGGCGGCCCGGGAGCGCCCTCGACCTGGTTCGCCCGGGGATCTTTCTCTACGGTGGAGAGGTAGGAGCGCCCATCCGGCCCGAGCCAGTGGTCTCGCTGCGGGCGCGGCTGGCGCGTCTCGCCTCGGTCCCGCGAGGGGCCACGGTTGGCTACGGCGCCGAGTACTCGGCGCCTGGTCCCGAGCGGTGGGGCACATCGGCTATCGGCTACGGAGACGGGTTGCCGCGGGCGCTGTGGACGGGGCGGGGTGGGGCGTTGGTGCGCGGAAAAAGGGTCCCGGTAATCGGCCGCGTCTCCATGGACGTGACCACCCTCGACCTGACCGGGGTGCCCGCAGCGGAAGTGGGGGACGTGGTCACTTTTCTGGGCCGGGACGGAGACGCGGAGCTGCGGCTGGACGAGGTGGCCGGGCGCTGCGGAACGATTTCGTACGAGGTTTTGACCGGGCTCACGGCGCGCCTACCGCGAGTGTATGACCGTAGCGGGCGGAGTGGCGCGCGGAGCTAACTGTTCATTCATCCTTGAGCATGTCTTTTTCTTCATTCCACCGGGTGGGCGGAGCTGCTTTGGCGGCGCTGGGAGTCGCGCTGGGGGGCTGCTCGGACGACCTGCCCACGGCCGGCGACGAACGCTTCTTCCCTCCCGGCTCCACCCCTTTGACGCTCCAGCGCATCTATCAGCCGGAGGAGGTATACGACGCGCTCGGTTCCTTTTCCGGCTATACCGACCGCTCTGACGCCTCGTTCCTCATCACCGCGGATCGCTTCGACGCCGCCTTGGAAGCGAACATCCTGCTCCGCTTCACCGGCTTCCCGGAAAGGGTGGGCTACAGCTCGGAGGGGGTATCGATCACCGACAGTGTATTCAGCTACACCGGGGGCCGGGTCATCGCGGTGGTAGACAGCGCCCGGTCGGCCTCTGAGGGGCAGGTGACGCTCGGTCTGTGGACGCTGGAGCAGGCGTGGGACCCGGAGTCGGTATCCTGGGAGTTGGCCGTCGACACGGCGGGGGAGCAGTCGCCCTGGCGCGAACCGGGGGGTACACGGGGCCGGCTGCTGTCCGAGTTGACCTGGGCACCGGGTGACACCATCGTGGGCGACTCCCTCACTTGGACGGTGGACTCGGTGGCGGTGCGGGAGATGGCCGACTCGGCTTTTCCCGGTCTGATGGTGACCGCGAAGGGGGACGGGAGCCGGCTTGAGATCGGTTCCTTCGCCGTGGAGCTCGACATCAGCCCCGAGACCGTCCCCGACACCACGCTGGTCGAGACTGTCAGCTCGGGGCAGCGCGAGTTCGTTTTCACGCCCGCTCAGCCGAGCCCCGGCGAACTCCTAGAGGTGGGCGGCTTGGAGAGCGCGCGCCACCTGTTCCGGCTCCACTTCCCCGAATTCCTGCCCGCCGGACCGTGCCCGCCGTGCGAAACCGTGCCCATCTCCGAGGTCTCTCTCAACCAGGTGGCGCTGGTGTTGGACCCCGAGCCCGCCAGCGGCGGCTTCAGGCCGCTGGCTCCGATCACCGTCACCATACGTGCCATCGCCGAGCCCGAGTTGGGGATGAGCGCGCCCCTGGGGGGCCGTTTGGCCTCGGAAACGCTAGCGCGGGAATCGTTTACCTCGCCCGATTCCACCGCGGTCCTCGACCTCACTAACTTCGTCCGCTCCATCATCGCCGAGCGTGAGGAAGACGAAGAAGACGGGGATGAGGAAGAGGAGTCCGAACTCTCCCGCGAGCTGGCGCTCCTGGCCGAGCCCTTGGCGGGTACCTTCGGGGTAGCGTGGTTCCAGCCCCGCCCGCTGCTTCGCTTTGTGTACACCATCCCCGGCGATTTGAACCTCCCATGAATGGTCGCTACGACTCCCCGGTGAAGTTGGCCTTGGTGGTTCTGGCTGCTCTCTTGCTAGTTCAGAGCCCTTCCCAGGCACAGTCATTTCTGGCCAGCCGGGGTCTCGGCCTGCCCGCCCAACCCTTCGACGCCCGCGCGGCCGGGCTCGGCGGGGTGCACGCTGGGTTGCCGGGGGTAGACCTTTCGGTGCACAACCCGGCGGGGGCGGTGACGGTGCCCGCCCCCACTTTCAGGGCGGTGCTCCGGCCCGAGTCCCGGAGTTCCGAGTTCGGCGGCCAGAGCGAGAGCGGGAGCTCCGTGCGCTTCCCCCTCTTCCAGGCCGCCTTCCGCTTCGGAGAAAGGTGGGCGGCGTCGGCAGCGTACGCGGGCTACCTGGACCAGAACTGGGCGGTGGAAGTAAGCGATTCCGTGCCCATCGGCGGCACTCCCATCGAGGTGACCGACCTTTTCTCGTCCCGGGGGGGGGTGTCCCGCTTCCAGCTAGGCCTGGCGTACCAACTCCGGGAGCGGCTCTCGCTGGGGGCAGACCTCCACTTATACACCGGCGGGGTGCGGCGCCAGCTGAGCCGGCTAGTCGGTGAGGCGGGCCAGCCGTCCCGTTTCGCGGCCGAAGGGAGTTACCAAGGCGTCGGTTTCGCGGCCGGGCTCCGCTGGCTGCCCGCCGAAGCCGTGACGGTGGCCGCGGCCGTGTCGGCGGGAGGCCGGCTCGAGGCCGAGTTGGAAGAGGGAGACGGGACCCTGGTCGACGCCGCCGGCTACGACTTGCCGGTCTCGCTAACCGTGGGAGGGAGCGCTCGTCTAACAGCCGCGACTACCGCCGTCCTGTCGCTAGATTGGACTGGATGGTCGTCGGCCGACGAC
>JBOHRN010000059.1:0-42910 GCA_050732775.1 Longimicrobiaceae bacterium
GGCGCGCGCGCGCGCGACCGCTTCGGCGGCGAGACGGTCACGGCGCGCGCGCGACTGGTACTAAACGCCACCGGCCCCTGGCTCGACCACCTGCGCCGGATGGCCGACCCCGGAGTGAAGCCCCGGCTCCGGCCCACCCAGGGCGTACACCTGATGGTGCGGCGCGAACGGCTCGATATCCGGAGTGCCGTGGTCTTCCCCTCCCCCGTGGACGGCCGCGTCATGTTTCTCCTCCCCTGGGGAGCTTTCGCTTACCTCGGCACCACCGACACCGATTTCACGGGAGATCCGGGCGGGGTACGCCACCGGCCGGAAGACATCGACTACCTGCTGGCTTCGGCCAACGGGATCGCGCCCGCGGCTCGGCTAACCAGGGGCGACGTGCTCAGTAGCTGGGCCGGGGTGCGCCCCCTGCTGGCCGAGGAGGAGGGTACCAGCGCCGGCCAGACCTCGCGCGAGCACGAGATCTGGAGAGACCCGTCAGGCCTCCTGAACGCCGGCGGGGGCAAGCTCACCACCTTTCTGAGCATGGCGGGCGAGGTGGTGGACCAAGCCGCCGAAGTTCTAAAAGAGGAGCACGGAGTAGAGGCACACGGCGCGGGTAGTGCGCGGGAGCCCCTCCCCGGAGCACCCTCTGAGCCGTGGAAGAGCTTCCTCGGCCGGATCGAAAGGGCGGCCCGGCGGGTACACCTTCCCGATTCCACGGCGGAACAGCTGGCCCGGGCGCACGGTACCGGCGGCTTCGAGGTGATCGAGCGAGTACGCGAGCGGACCGAATTGGCCGAGCCGTTAGTGCCGGGGCTCCCCCACCTGCGCGCTGAAGTGGTCCACGCGGTGGAAAAAGAGATGGCTCTCACCGTGGAGGACGTGCTCCGCCGCCGTACCCACGTCTTTTACCAGGCCCCGGACGGGGGGGTCTCCGCGGCCGCCAAGACGGCCAGGTGGATGCACGAGGCCGGCGTGAAGAGGAGCCGCGCCGCGTGGGACGAACAGGTGGCCGCGTACGCGCGCGGCGTGCGCGAGAACAGAAACTTTGACGGATGATCAGAAAGAGCTTGCTGCGGGCCGTAGGGGTAGCGGCGCTCCTGGCCGGGTGCGGGGCCGAGGTGGAAGAGGCGGTACCCTCGGCCGAAGTATACCACGTGCCCGCGGCTTCATCCGAGAGCGAACGACTACCCCGAGCGGCTCCCGACCCGCGCGAGCCCGCCACCTGGGTGCGGCCCGGCGCCGAGGTCGAGGTGGATAGCCGCCGTTACCAAGCCCTCGACCTTCTGCTAACCTTCGACAGCTCCCTGCTCGTCGCCCACGCCGAACAGCGGGGGACCACGCTGTACCGGGCCGAATGGGCCAGCGAGCGGCTTCCCGACCGGCTCTACGCCCTGGACCAAGACGGTTTCTGGCGACCCTTTGACCTGAAGCCGTAGCTCCGGCCCCCATCCCCTTCCCGAGAAAGGCCTAGAGGTTGCTTGTTCTCACGAGGTTTGACGGTCCCCTCCGGCGGGACTATATTCTCTAAAAAACAACTTCACCTCATCTAAAAGCACTCCGTTGAGTTGGTCAGCCTCCTTTCGTACCGCCGTCCCCACCGCCCTTCTGGTCTTGGCCGCGGGGTGCGACGCCCAGCCCCAAGGGGGCCCCGGGCGACACCGCGTCCTGGCCACCACCACCATGATCGCCGAGGCGGCCAGTCGGGTGGCCGGGGAGTGCCTGCGGATACGCGGGCTCCTGCCGGTGGGGGGCGATCCGCACGTATACGAGCCGGTGCCACAAGACGTCCGCGCCATCGTCGAGTCGGACCTGGTTCTGTATAACGGATTTGGTCTGGAGGCGTGGCTCGACCGGCTCGTCCTCAACGCGGGCGGCGACCGCCCCATCGTGGAAGTGGCGGAAGGACTCACCCCGATCTACGGAGCGTACAAGGGGGGAGAAGACCCCGACCCCCACATGTGGGGCGACGTGGACAACTTCATAACCTACGTGGAGCGGATCGGCGCCGAGTTGGCCGGGCTGGCCCCGGAGTGCGCCGACGAACTGCACCGGCGTACCGCCCGCTACGTCGGAGAGCTGCGGGCGCTCGACAGCTGGGTGCGCGGGCGCACAGCCACCATCCCCCCCGAGAACCGCTACCTAGTGACCTCGCACGACGCCTTTCAGTACTACGCGAGCGCTTACGGTCTGGAGGTCCTGGGCACCCCCATCGGGGTCTCCACCGACGAGCAGGCGTCCGCCCAGACGGTGGCCACTATCATCGACGACGTGCGCCGCAGCGGCATCCCCTCCATCTTCGTGGAAACCACGGTGAACCCGAGCGTGATCCGCCGCATCGCGGCCGAGACCGGGGCCGAGATAGGCGGTTCGCTCTACTCGGACTCCCTCGGCAAGCCCGGCTCGGGCGCGGATAGTTACGTGGGCATGATGGTCCACAACACCCGCACCATCGCCCGCGCCCTGGGGGGTGAAGACGCCGTATTCGAGTACGGCGGCCAGAGCTATACGGGGGGCGTGGAGTGATCCTTACCGCTCCCGCCGTTGAGTTGAAGAACGTTACCGTTCGCTACGACCGCAAAGCCGCGATCCGCAATATTTCCCTGGACGTGCCCTCGGGCGCTCGGGTAGCCGTGGTAGGGCCCAACGGCGCGGGTAAGAGCACGCTCGTCAAGGCGGTTTTGGGTTTGGTGGAGCCAGACGCCGGACGCATCCTGGTCCACGGACAGCCCATCGACCGGGTACGCCAGCGGGTGGCGTACGTGCCCCAGCGGGGGTCGGTTGATTGGGACTTTCCAGTGTTGGTGCGCGACGTGGTTCTCATGGGCCGGTACGGCCACCTGGGGTGGCTGCGCCGCCCCGGCCGGGAAGACAGGAAGGCCTCGGCGGGGGCGTTGGAGAGGATGGGTATTCCGGAGCTCTCGGCCCGCCAGATCGGGGAACTCTCGGGCGGCCAGCAACAGCGGGTGTTCCTGGCCCGTGCCCTGGCTCAGGAAGCCGACGTGCTGCTCATGGACGAGCCCTTCGTGGGCGTGGACGCGGCCACTGAGGAGGCCATCTTCGGTCTTCTCGACACCGCCCGGGACGAAGGTAAAACCGTGGTCGTGGTCAATCACGACTTGGGCGCGGTACGCCGCCACTTTGACCGGGTAGTGCTGCTAAACGGCCGCTTGGTGGCGTACGGCCCGCCCTCGGAGGCGTTGAACCCGGAGTTGGTGCGCAGCACCTACGGAGGCCGGCTCACCATGTTGGACGCGGCCGACCAGCTCTCCCTCACGGAGCGCTAGCCGCCGTGCACGACCTCTTCCTCGCCCCCCTCGAGTACGCCTTCATGCAGCGGGCGCTCGCCGCCTCCTTGCTGGTGGGCGTGGTATCCGGCACGCTCGGCTGCTACATCGTGCTCCGCCGCATGGCTCTGATCGGCGACGGGATCGCTCACTCGGTGCTACCGGGCGTAGCCATCGCCTACATAGTGGGCGCCGACTTTTTTCTGGGCGCCGCGGCGGCCGGGGTGGTGGCCGCCCTCTTGATCGGGTGGGTGGCGGCCAACTCGCGTATCAAGGAAGACGCTGCCATCGGCGTGGTGTTCACCGGCGCCTTCGCGCTCGGCGTGATCCTCATTACGCTCATACAGTCGCGCAGCGTGGACCTGATGCACATGCTCTTCGGGAACGTGCTGGGGGTAAACAACCGCGATCTGATCGCCACCGCCGCCATCACCGGGGTGGTGCTCCTCACCGTGGCGGCCGCTTACAAGGAACTCCTGCTGCATGCGTTTGACCCTATCATGGCCGCCGCCATCGGACTGCCGGTCAAGGGGCTGCACTACCTGCTCATGCTGCTGCTCTCATTCACCGTGGTGGCCTCGCTCCAGACCGTGGGGCTAGTGCTGGCGGTGGCCATGCTCATTACCCCGGCCTCTACCGCGTACCTGCTCACCGACCGCTTCGGCCGCATGCTGGCGATCTCGGCCACGTTGGGCGTCATCTCGTCCGTGTCCGGGCTATACGCCAGCTACCACTGGAACGTATCCAGCGGGGCCGCCATCGTGGTGGTGGCCACTCTTTTCTTCTTCGCGGCCATGCTCTTCGCGCCCAAGCGGGGTCTACTGCTACGCCGGATGAGGGCGTGGCGCACCGCCAGCCGCACCACCACCGAGGATACGCTCAAGCACCTCTACGCCCTCTCTCTGGAAGGAGAACCGGCCTCGGCGGCGCGGCTGGCCGCCCGGCTGGGGATGCGCGAGAGCCGCGCCGCCCACCAGCTCTCGCTGCTGCGCAAGAAGGGAATGGTGACGGGCGGCTCGCTCAGCGATGCAGGCCGCCGCCGCGCCCGCGACCTGGTACGGGCCCACCGGCTGTGGGAGAGGTACCTGGTGGACCGGGGGGTAGCCGATTGGTCGGAGGTCCACGAAGAGGCCGAGCGGCTCGAGCACGTAACCCCCGCGGCGTTGGCCGATCAGCTGGACGAGACGCTCGGTTCACCCGCCTCCGACCCCCACGGCCAACCCATTCCCCAACGCGACCGCGACCCTCTGGCTCTCGGCGGCCGAACCCTGGCCGGAGTGGAAGCCGGCACCCGGGCGCGCATCTTGGCGGTGCGGGAGGAGAGCCCCGACGGTCTCCGCAAACTCGCCGACCTGGGGCTCACCCCGTCCACCGTGGTAGAGGTCCAAGGGGTCAACGGAGAGTACCTCGAGGTGCGGGTAAACGGCCAGCTCAAAGCCCTGGAGTGCGACTTGGCCGAGGTGATCTTGGTGGAGGAGTAGCCCGGGGCAGCCAGTCC
The DNA here is from genome assembly GCA_050732775.1 of Longimicrobiaceae bacterium. Lineage (GTDB taxonomy): Bacteria > Gemmatimonadota > Gemmatimonadetes > Longimicrobiales > Longimicrobiaceae > JBOHRN01. The sequence continues at coordinate 4,771 of JBOHRN010000059.1, forward strand.
CCAGCTCGGGACGCCGTCCTTACCTCCCTGGCTCCACCGGCTCTCCCAGCAGGGGCGGGCCCTCGGGCTCGGGTTCTGGAGGTTCGGGTTCCGGCTGGGGCTCCTCTTCGCGGGGCTGTTCCGGCTCCGGAGCAGCCGTGTCGGCCAGAAACGGCTCGGGGTCCTGGGCGGGGGGGCCAGGCGGCAGCGTGTCGGACACAAGAGTGTCGCGCGAGGCGGTGGTATCGGCGGGGAGCCGGGGCGGCGGGCGGACGCGGCGGCTGAGGGCCTCGCCGCGCAAGAGAACGACCGGCTCGGGAGACCGCCACCGGGCCTGGTCGAGTAGAGTTCCCATCACCAGCGCCAGGGTGTCGCCCCGGGTACGGCCAAAGGCGAACGCCCCGCTCCACTCGCCCCCCACCGCCACCAGCGAGATGCGGCCGCCCCGGCGTACCTCTCCCACCAAGGGGATGCTCATCCCGCCACGGCGGTAAAGGGCGGCCAGGGAGTCGAGCCGCTGTCTCACTAGCAGCTCTTCAGTGGCGGGGCGCGAATCCGCCTGCTCACCGGCGGCCGTATCAGTCAGAGGAGGGGCCGAAGGCGGCGGCGGCACTTGCCACCTCCCCCCCACCTCGGGGAGCCCGAGCCGGAGTTCGTCGCTGGGCGCGTCCCCACTCGGCGGGGGGCGAACGCGCGCCTCTCCCCCACCGCCACACCCCGGGAGGGCGAGTAGCAGGGCGGCTCCGGCCAGGAGGCGGAGCGGACTTATGAGCTTTGCCGGCATGCGGTACTTTTCGAGCACGGGGCGTGCCGCGGGATTGACACCCCGCTGCTGCCACCATAGCTTACTACCAGATAACCGCAAGCAGGGGAAGATGGTTACGATCGCCTACCACACGGCCGGACAGGACGAAGCTCTACGGCAAGCCCTGGAGCGGAACGGCCAACGGCTCACGGAGCAGCGGGCCGAGGTGTACCGTTTCCTGCGCGGCACCCGCGAGCACCCCACCGCCGACGAGGTGTTCACCTCGGTACGTGCGCGGCTCCCCGACATCTCCCTGGCCACCGTTTACAAGGCGCTGGAGACGCTGGTAAGCTGTCGGCTCGCGCTCAAGCTCTCTTTCGGCGACGGCTCGGGTCGCTACGACGCCCGTACCGATGACCACTGTCACTCCCGTTGCTTGGCGTGCGGGTCGGTGCGCGACGTGCCCGGTCCGGATCTGTGCGGCTTGCTGGGCGGGCTGGACGACCCGGACGGATTCCGGGTCGAGGGGGTGAGCATGGAGGTGATCGGATACTGCCCCGAATGCCGCCCCTGACCGCTTATCGCGGCACTCGCTGAGAGCGGCCGCTTTTTTTTTAGCCCTCCGTCACCCTCTTTACGCTCGCCAGGTCGCGGGCGAAATCCCCAAGAAGGTGCGGATGTTCTGCTCCAGGTCGGCCAAGTTGACCTGGGTGTTTTTGCACGGGCCGTCCGGCAGGGTGAGCGTCGTGCCGAGCACCGGCAAGCGCGCGGCCACGTCGTGGACGCCGCTCACCAGGTCCCGCTCGCACGCCACCGCCACCACCCGCTTGGGCCGCCGCCGCGAGATCATGGCGCGGGCGTAAGCACCCCTCGCGGCCACGAACACGGGCACGCCGTAACGGCCGGAGAGTTCCAGAGCGCCCTGCATGGCGTCCTTGCCCAGACAGCGCGGGAGCAGAACCAGTAGATCGTCGGGCCGCACTCCGGGCCGTCCGCGCGCCGCGGCCAAGCCGTTGTACACCCGGAGCGCCGCGTTGCCAACACGGTCGCGGGAGACACCCATGAAGACCCCGAGCCGTTCCACCAGAGGCATGAGCCGGGGGATGGGCCCGCGCTCGGCCAGGGCCGGCGGGAGCCAGTTTCTGTGGCTGCGCACGCACACCGCCAGCGCGCCAATCCAGAGGGCGTAGAGGAGGAAGAGTACCCCCGCCCCCGTTAGCATCACCTGGGGGAGAGGTCGCCACACCCCGGCCAGGCGGGGGTAGACGAGCCACACCACACCCGCCACCAGAATGGCGGCGAGCACCCCACCCAGTAGAAGGAGCCGGAAGAAGAGCCGGGGCGGAGCGTGAAACGCTCCTTGATTGGGCAAGGGGTTGCCGTCCCAGCCGTCCCACTCGTGGCCTAGCCGCCGGTCGGAACGCAGCTGCAAGAGCTGTGGCCCTCCGGGAGCCGGGGCACGGCCGGGACTGAGCGAGGTATCTTCGGGCATGGCTGTGAAACATCGCCTAGACTGCCAGTGATTGTCAAGAATCGTGCGAGGGCTCCTTGACCCTTTTGCCACCGCCACCCGGCTTCAGAGGCCGGTTTATCACCGGGACGTCCGCCCTTGAGCCGTACGCGGGCGCGTCGGGCATCCTGGCCGTACTCCCCCGGGCGGCGGCCTTGCCCGCCAACGCCAGCGACGTAGCCAAGCTGGTGCGGTGGGCGGCGGAGCACCGCACCGGGCTGGTACCCCGTGCCGCCGGCACGGGGATGCCGGGCGGTAACCTAGGGCCCGGGGTGGTGGTCGACCTACGGGAGAGTTTCCGCGAGGTGATCAGCATTGACCCCGGCCGGCGGCGAGCGTGCATTCAGCCAGGGGTCACGCTGGCCCAACTGAACCAAAAGGCGGAGCGGCACGGACTCCGCTTCCCGGTGGACCCCGCCAGCGGAGACAGCTGCACCCTGGGTGGCATGATAGCCAACAACTCGGCCGGCGCGCGGTCGGTCAAGTACGGTGCCACGCGGAGCTGGGTGGAGTGGTTGGACGTAATCCTCGCCGACGGCACCCGCTCCCGCCTTGCTCGCGGCCGCCTCCCCGAGGGCGGCTCTGGGACCAAGCGGTTCCAGTTGGTTTGGGAAACCCTGGAGCCCGACCGGCAAGAAATCATACGGAGCTGGCCCAGGGTGCGCAAAAACTCCTCCGGCTACGCCCTGAAGGAGCTCCTGGAAACCGGCGACCCGGTGGAACTGATGGTGGGTAGTGAAGGCACCTTGGGGCTGATCGTGGAGGCCGGAGTGCGGCTGGCGCCGGTACCCGCGGCCACAGGCACCGCCTTGCTCGAATTTGCTTCGCTGGCAGAGGCGGGCGAGGCGGTGGCGGCGCTGCTCCCGCTGGAGCCGTCCGCGTGCGAGCTCATGGACCGGACGCTGCTCGAAGTCGTGAGGAAGAGCGGCGGCTTTCCGATCCCGATCGGCGAGGCGGCGGAGGCCGTCCTCCTGGTGGACGCCGAGGGAGATTCCGAGAACATCGTGCAGGACCGATTGGCCGGCTTCGAGCGAGCGGCCTCAACCCTGGCCCGGTCCATGACGGCGGGTATAGGTCCGGAGCAGCGAGCAAAGCTCCGGCGGTTGCGCCACGCAACCAGCCAGCTCATCTCTGCAGGGAGCGGCGGCCGGGTGTCCATGCAGTTCATCGAGGACGGCGTGGTACCGGTCGCCCGGCTCTCCGACTACGCGCGCGGGCTGCGCGAGGTACTGGAACGCCACCGCCTCCCGGCCGTGATCTTTGGCCACGCCGGAGACGGTAACCTGCACGTGAACCCCCTGGTAAACGTGTCCCAACCGGGGTGGCGAGAGGTAGTCGAGAGAGTTCTGGAAGAAAGCTGCGAGTTGGTGGCACGCCTAGGCGGCACCCTGTCCGGGGAGCACGGCGACGGGCGGCTGCGGGCACCCCTGCTGGAGCGCATCTGGGGCCGGGAGATGGTGGCCCGCTTCCGGGCGGTAAAGGAGGCGTTCGATGCGGAGGGCACGTTCAACCCCGGCGTCATCCTCCCCCAACCCGGCCAGCAGCCGCTGGACGCTTTGCGGAAGTTCCCAGTGGCTTAATACGTCACCAGTACGGTATCAAACTCGTGCGCGATTTGCAGATTTAATGGGTCATGTTCCCGTTAAAGCTCCAAATACTGAGGTCTTGGCTTGATGTTTTAGCCCTTCGTTCACGAAAACATTGACACCGAGGCGTGGCCGGTGTACCTTCAAGGGGTATATCTATCCCCCATCCACCCCGTTCCCGGAGACACCCGCATGAGCCCCAACAGTACAGTTCGGCGGCGCGAAAGCGATCTGGCAGGACCACCCTCCTCGCTCAGCCGCCTGCTCACCCCCGACCACATGGTAAGAACCGGCGAATACCCCCGCCACGAATCTACCAAGGGGTCATCCAAGGGCGACGTACTCAAATTGATGAAGGAGCACAACGTGCGCTTCCTTCGTCTCCAGTTTAGCGACATCCTCGGCGCCGCCAAAAACGTGGAGATCCCCACCAACCAGTTCGAGAAGGCGCTCGACGGTGAGATCATGTTCGACGGCTCGTCTATCGAGGGGTTCGTGCGCATCGAGGAGTCGGACATGCTCCTCAAGCCCGACCTGGACACCTTTCGCATCCACCCCTGGGGAGACCCCGAAAACCGGGTGGCCCGCATCATCTGCGATGTATACCGGCCGGACGAGAAGCCGTTCGCGGGTGATCCCCGGCTGGCGTTGAAAGGGGTGCTGGAAGGTCTGGCCAGCGAGGGTTACCAGTCATTCGTGGGGTGCGAGGCCGAGTTTTTCCTTTTCCACCGCACCCCGGACGGCGAGCCCACCGCGCTCACCCACGACGCGGGCGGATACTTCGACCTGACCCCCAGCGACCTGGGCGAGGTGGCCCGGCGCGACATCGTGAACGTATTGGAGATGATGGGCTTCGAGGTCGAAGCGGCACACCACGAGGTGGCGCCCGGCCAGCACGAGATCGACTTCCGCTACGAGGACGCCCTGGTCACCGCCGACGCCATCGCCACCTTCAAGTTCGTGGTGCGCAACGTGGCCCTGCGCCACGGCCTGCACGCCACCTTCATGCCCAAACCGATCTTCGGCCAAAACGGCTCCGGCATGCATACCCACCAATCTCTGTTCAAGGATGGCGAGAACGCCTTCTTTGACCAAGACGCCGAGGACGGGCTCTCAGAGGTGATGCGTAACTACGTGGGCGGGCTCTTGCGCCACGCCCGAGGCTACTGTGCCATCACCAATCCGCTAGTCAACTCGTACAAACGCTTGGTGCCCGGGTACGAGGCGCCGGTCAACGTGGCGTGGTCGCTACGCAACCGTTCACCGATGATCCGCGTTCCCGACCGACGCGGGCACGGTACCCGCTGCGAACTGCGCATGCCCGACCCTTCGGCCAACCCGTATCTGGCGCTCGCCGTGCAGGTAGCGGCCGGCATGGACGGGCTGCGGAACCAGATCGATCCTCGGGAACCCGTCAACAAGAATATCTGGACCATGAGCCAGCGCGAACGCCGACGGCTCAAGATCCAGGAGCTGCCCCGCAACCTGGGCGAGGCGTTAGACGAGCTGGAGAAGGACAAGGCGGTCCAAGCCGCCCTCGGCGAGCACATCTACAACCACTTCGTGGCCGCCAAGCGGACCGAGTGGGAGGAGTATATCTCCCAGGTCCACGCCTGGGAGATCGAGCGCTACCTGGCTTACTGAGGGGGGACCAGCCCCAGCAGCGCCTCCCGCTGGTTCAACTCCGGTTCCTCCAGCACGCGCTCCAGCAGCTCGCGCAGGAGGCGCCCGTAGGCCGGGCCGGGCTTGATCCCAAGTCGCTTCAAGTCTTCGCCGTTGATGGCCAGGTCGGCCACAGCCAGGGGCGGGTGGGCGCGCAGGACGGTCAGTAAGCGCCGCGCCGCGACTGCGAGATATTTGACCTCGCCGCGCGGCGAACCACCTCCCCGCAAGGACGCCGCCCGCAGCCGGAGCAGGTCGGGGGCGTGCTCCGGTCCCACCCGGCTCAACCAACGCCGCAGCCCCGCGCCCCCGGCGTCGGGCCCGGGTAGCGAGGCGTGCTGCGCCACCAGGTGGACGACCCGATCGGTGTCGGCGTTGGAGAACTTGAGCCGCCGCATGATCTCGCGGGCGCTGGCGGCGCTTTTCCCTGGCGTATCCCTCGCCTCCAGAAAGAGAGAGGCCAGCCGCAAACGGGCGCGGAGCCGGGGGGTAGCGTCCACGACGCGCAGCGTGCGGCTCCACCTCTCCGGATCGCGCCCGCGCGCCCGCTCCAACTCCGGGTACAGGTCGGCGAGCACACCGGAACTCGCGTAGAGAGAGAGTGCGTCGGCGGGGCGCTCCGACCCGGAGAGCACCTTCATCAGCTCCTCGCGCACCCGCTCCGCCGATAGGTCGCCGAGGGTACCCGACGAGTCGAGCACTGCGCGCCAGGTGGCCGGGTCGATCTCGAGCCCGAATCGTCCCGCGAAACGGAGCGCCCGCAGCACCCGCAACCGGTCTTCGCGGAAGCGCTCGCCGGCCTCACCCACCGTGCGGAGCACGCGCTTTTTCAAGTCGCCGGCACCCCCGTGCGGGTCGCGTAGTTCGCGGCTGAGCGGGTGCCACGCCACCGCGTTGATGGTGAAGTCGCGCCGCTCCAGGTCTTCCTCGACGGTGGCGGCAAAGGTAACCCTGGCTTTGCGCCCAAAACTTTCGACGTCGCGCCGAAAGGTGGTGACTTCGTACATCACCCCGTCTCCCCCGATTACCCCCACGGTGCCGTGCTCGACCCCGACCGGCACGGTGCGGCGGAAGAGGCGGCGCACCTGGCCGGGGCGGGCAGAGGTGGCCAGATCCCAGTCGCCGGGTGGAAGTCCGGCCAAGACGTCGCGCACCGCACCGCCCACGGCCCAAGTCTGATGGCCCGCCGACTCCAAGCGGCGGACTACCTCCCGCGCGGCGCGGGGGGGGTGGAGCTCGACCCGTTCGCTCACGGCCGGGGGAACGGCTTGGTTGGCGAGGGCGTACAAGCGGGCATGCCGATCTCAGAGTTTCTCGCCCGTTCCTCGGCCACCCCGGAGTTCCGTGAGGCGGTCTGGGACTTTCTCGCCGACGGACGCCCCCGCGAACGTATCCGCTTCGGGCCCGGCTCCCCCGCCGTCAAGGTGAAGCGGGTGCTGGCCAAATTACTCGAGCATAGCCCCACCCTCGCACTCGAATCGGTAGCGTTTGACGCGCGCTCGGGGTGCGACTACTACCGGGGCACCGTCCGCGCCCGGCACGGGCAAGGTACCACCACGGTCGACTTCGAGTGGAACTGCCGCTGGAAGGCCAAAGAGATGGGGTGGACCGATTACTTCGGCTTTCCGGACCAGATCCGCGCCGTGCGCGAGTTTGGGTACGACTGTTTCCGGGTATGGCAAGAAGTGGAGGACGCCACCCCCGCCGCCCGGACCGGTACCTTATCCGCATAGTACGCTCCCGCCGTTTACGTTGAGGACTTCTCCGGTCACGTGGCGGGCCAGGGCGGAGCAGAGGAAGAGTATGGGTCCGGCCACGTCGTCGGCCGGGGCGACGCGGCCTAGTGGGATGGTTTGCTCGACCTCGGCGCGGCGTCCGGCCAGCGCCTCTTCGACCATCTCGGTGTCGGTCCACCCTGGCGCCACGGCGTTCACGGTCACGCCGCGCGGGGCCAGCTCCACGGCCACGCTCTTGACCAGGGAGATCACGGCACCCTTGGCCGTCGCGTAGTCGGCGTGAAACGGTTCGCCGCGCTGCCCCGCCGTGGACGAGACCACCACCACGCGGCCACCGTCCGCGACCGAGCCCGCCGCCAGCCGGACCGTATGGAATACCGAGGTGAGGTTTGCCTGTACTGTGCTCCGCCAGCGGCGCTCCGGCATATCCCCGATGCCCACCTTCTGGGCGGGCCACACGCCGGCGTTGGCCACCACTAGGTCGATACCCCCGAACTCCTCCCGCGCGCGTTCGAAAAGCCGTGCGGCGTCTTCGGCGCGGGACAGGTCGCCCGGCTCGCACCAGCCCCGGCGACCCAGTGCGCGGATCGCGGCCACGGTTTCACCGGCGTCCCGCGAGCGGTTCCGGTAGCCCACGCCCACGTCCGCGCCCGCCCGCGCCAGTAGCAGCGCGGTGGCCCGCCCCACCCCGCGTGAGCCACCCGTGACCAGCGCGCGCTTGTCTCGCAGTCCGAGCAGACCGGCACTCATCCCCGCGACGCCTCCGTCCACTTGCCGCCCAGGTGCTCCTCATGGCGCCGGTCCACCTCGAGACATTCGCGCAGGAGCGCCGCGCTAGCCGCCTCGAGGAGCTCTCCGAGAACACTTTGGTACAGCCGTACCTCGTCCCGTTCACGCTGCCGCGCCTCGGCTTCCCAGCCGTCCAGGGTTACCGCCGGGGGGAGGATAGAAGATAGGTCGTCGGGCTCATCGTCCAACTCTATGACGCGGGCGGTGAGCCGGGAGAGGTGGTGCTGCTCGTCGGCGTGCAAGCCGTGGAGCCGTTCGGCCAGCCCGGTGTCTCCCGCCTCCTCGGCCCGGGCGGCCAACCCCCGGTAAAATAGGGCTTGGCGCTTCTCTTGCCGGCGGCAGAGTTCCAGCGCGTCCGTCTCGATTTTGCCTGGCATTTCGCTAGCGGGCGAAGAAGGAGCGTACCTTGCCCAACACACCGGAAGGGACCGGCAGGGGCGGGACGTCGATCAAATCCTCTCCGTCGATCACCCGGCCGGGGTTGTCACAAAAGAGGAGCCCGGCCTCTTCTTCACCCCCCCACTCCACCACCCTCTGGTACGCCTCCCGGAGGACCAGCGTCCGCACGGGCCGGGCGTGGTAGTCAGAGCCCACCGCGTCGATCCAACCCCGCTCCAGCAGCTCCCGGCACACCGCCGACGCCTCGGAGCCGAACCCCCCCAACACGCTGCCCGCGTTGACGATCATGCGCGCGCCCACCTGGCGCCAGCGATGCACCAGGGCGAGGTCTCTAGCGGTCACGTTCACGTACCGCTCCGGGTGGGCCACCACCGGCACGTACCCAGCCAGCCGGAGCCGGTACAAGACGTCGGTCGAGCCGGCCGGCACGTACAGCCGCGGAAACTCGACCAGCGTGTACCGGCTCCCGGCCATGCGCACCCGGGGGTCGGAAAGATCGGGCTCGGGAACGTTCAGCATGACTTCCTGGCCCCGGCGAACCTCCATCTCGGGCAAGTGCTCGGCCGCCAGGGCGGCCAGCTTTTCCCAACCCTCGTCCAGCTCGGCCAGTCGCTGCTGGAGGAGCTCCGGGTTGAGGGTGACCTCGCCGTCCAGATGGGGGGTGGTTACCATCCGGCGCACCCCTTGGGCGTGCAGGGCGAACAGCGCCTCCAGGGCCTCCTCCGGGGTGCGGGCTCCGTCGTCCACCCCGGGAACCAGGTGGCTGTGGATATCGGCGAGGGGAAGGCCGCTCACACTTCGCCTTCTTCCGCCAGCGCGCCGAGCCGGCCGCGAGCACCCAGCCGTAGGGCCAGGGGCTCGATACCGTCCGGGTCCAGGGCGCTCCGCTCAAAGGCGTGGGTGAGGAGGGCGTCGGCGGCCAGCAGACGCAGCGCACCCTCCCGCTCCCCGGAGTCGCCTAGCGTGGCCGCGTAGAGGCGCAGGGCTCCCTCGGCGAGGTCGTCGGCGATCTCCCTGTCGCCATCGGCGAGCGATCGAATCATCTCGTCCATGAGCGACCCGGGCGCGTCCGGGAGCCGCTCCCGCAGCCAGCTTTTGGCCCGGCTCATCCGCTAGCCGCCCCGGCCAGCTGTTCGCGCAGGGCAGTGGCGGCTACCTCCAAGGCCTCGTCGACCGCCGCAGGGTCGCCCACGCCGGCCCGGGCCAGGTGGGCACGACCACCCCCCTTTCCGCCCGTCAGCGCGGCTACTTCGCGCACCAACCGGTCGGCTTTCACCCCGCGCGCGACCAGGTCGTCGGTCACGAAGCAGAAGAGGGAAACCTTTCCTTCGGTGTCCACCGCCAAGACGGCCACCCCACTCCCCAGCCGCTCCCGGAGACGGTCGCCCAGGGCCAACGCCTCCTCGGCACTAGCCGTCTTTACCCGGCCCGCCACCAGGCGCGCGCCAGCCACCTCGGCGGCGCCTGCCAGCAGCCTTCCCACCCGGTCACTATTACCGGCCGAGCGGGCCCTCTCTAGCTCACGCTCCAGACGGCGGCGGTCGTGCAGAAGCGACTCGACCCGCGCCGCCACGTTTTCGTGCGTGGTACGCAGCAGCCCGGCGACCCGCTCCAGCCGCTCGTCACGCTCTCGCGTCAAGGCGTAGGCGGCAGGGCCCGTCACCGCCTCGACGCGCCGGACGCCCGCCGCCACCCCCGACTCCGAAGTAACTCGGAAGAGGCCTATTTGGCCGGTATAACGCACGTGGGTGCCGCCGCACAGCTCCAGCGAGACCCCCGGCACCTCGACCACCCGGACCGTGTCGCCGTACTTCTCCGAGAAGAGGGCGGTGGCTCCCCGTTCCAGCGCCTCCCGGTACGGCATTACGCGGGTAATTACTTTGGCGTTATCCCATACGGCCCGGTTCACCTCCTCTTCGACCCGCGCCAACTCCTCGCTGGAAAGCGGCCCGGAGTGGGAGAAGTCAAAGCGGAGGCGGTCGGGTGCCACCAGCGACCCCTGCTGCTGGACGTGCTCGCCCAGGGCCTCTCGCAGGACGGCGTGCAGCAGGTGGGTGGCGGTGTGGTTCCGCTCCGTGTCGCGTCGCGCCTGCCCGGCCACCGAGCCACGCACCCGGCCGGGGTGGAACTCGCCCTCCGGCTCACCGGTCACGCTGACCCGCTCACCCTCTAAACGGACGTCGCTAACCGACATCTCCCACCCCTTTCCCGCCACCCGGCCCGTGTCCGAGACCTGCCCCCCGCTCTCGGCGTAGAACGGATTCTCCCGCAGTTGGAGGGCGACACGCCCCCCCTCCATGCGCCGGAAAGAGAGCAGATCAGTATCGACCTCTGTAGTCCGGTAGCCGACAAACTCCTGCTCGCCCCCGGAGACCGCCTCCCACCCCTCAGCCGGGTGAGCTTCCAGCAGCGGCGGCCCGGCCGCGGCGCGGTCGTCCCGCGAGCGCCGCCGCTGCCGCTCCAACTCTCGCTCGAACCCGGTCGTATCCACGCCGCGGCCGCGCTCCCTGGCCATCAGCTCGGTGAGGTCGAGGGGGAAGCCGAAGGTGTCGTAAAGCCGGAAGGCGTCCTCGCCCGAGACCCTTCCCGAACCGCCGGCCGGAGCTATCCGGTCGAAGCGCTTCATACCCGCGCCGATAGTCTCCAGGAAACGCTCCTCCTCCCCGCGGGTGATGCGCAGCAGGTAGTCGCGACGCTGGTGCAGCTCCGGGTACGAACTCTTCATCCCCCCGACCACCGCGTCCACTACCTCGACCACCGTCGGCTCGCGCCGTCCCAGCAGCCAGGCGTGCCTCACCGAGCGGCGCAGGATCCTGCGCAAGACGTAACCACGCCCCTCGTTGGAGGGAAGTACGCCGTCGGCCAGAAGAAAGGCGGTGGCGCGGGCGTGGTCGGCCAGTACCCGGTACGACACGCCGGTTTCGCCCCCCTGCTGGTACGGGGACCCCACCACCTCGGCCGCCCGCTCGAGCAGAGGACCGAAGAGGTCGGTCTGGTAGTTGGAGCTCACCCCCTGGAGCACCGCCGCGAGCCGCTCCAGCCCCGCTCCGGTGTCTATCGACGGCGCTGGAAGCGGGTTGAGCTCGCCACGCTCGTCACGATCATACTGCATGAAGACCAGGTTCCAGAGCTCCAGAAACTCCCCCCTCCCGGCGCGCCCGACAAACTCCTCGGGTTCGAGCGGGCTGCCCCACTCCCCGTCCGGGCGTAAGTCGTAGTGAACCTCGGAGCACGGACCACACGGCCCGGTCTCGGCCATTTGCCAGAAGTTGTCTTCGTCTCCCAGCCGGAAAACGCGCTCCTCCGCCACCCCGGCTACCTCACCCCAGAGCTGGGCCGCCTCTTTGTCCGAGTGGTGAACCGTGAACCAGAGCCGCTCCGGCTGGAGGCCGAATTCATCGACCAAGAGCTCCCAGGCGAAGGCGACGGCGTCCCTTTTGAAGTAGTCGCCAAAGGAGAAGTTGCCCAGCATCTCGAAAAAGGTGTGGTGCCGGGCGGTCACTCCCACCTGCTCCAAGTCGTTGTGTTTTCCGCCCGCCCGCAGGCACTTCTGCGAGCTGGCCGCGCGCGGATGGGTAGCGTTCTCCAAACCGAGAAAGATCCGCTTGAAAGGCACCATGCCCGCGTTCACGAATAGCAGGGTGGGATCGTCCTCCGGGACCAGCGAAGCCGAGGGACGGAGCTCGTGACCGTGGCGGGCGAAGTAGTCCAGAAAGCGGGCGCGGATGTCGTCGGAGCGCATGAAGCGGTTGAAAGCGGGAGCCGCTTACAAGCTAATCTTTCACCCCGGCTCCGCCAGAGGGCCAGCGCAAAAGGAGCCCCGGTGGCTCACTCTACCTCTGGAGGGACTTCCTCCCCGCCGCCTTCCGGGCGCACCCCCAAGAAGTCGCGTACCTTGGCGTCTATCTCGCCGGCCATCTGCTGGTTTTCCTGCAGAAACAGCCTGGCGTTCTCCTTGCCCTGTCCCAGCCGCACCTCGCCGTACGAGAACCACGCCCCCGACTTTTGCACCACGTCCGCCTCGACCCCGAGGTCGATCAAGATGCCGTAGTGGTCGATGCCCAGGTTGAACATGATGTCGAACTCCGCCTGCTTGAAGGGCGGCGCCACCTTGTTCTTGACCACCTTTACCCGGGTCCGGTTGCCCACCGTCTGGTCGCGGTCCTTGATGGCGCCGATCCTGCGGATGTCCATGCGTAGCGAGGCGTAGAACTTGAGAGCCCGGCCCCCGCTGGTGGTCTCGGGGTTGCCGAACATCACCCCGATCTTCTCGCGGATCTGGTTGGTAAACACCACCGCCGTCTTGGAGCGGTTGATGGAGCCGGTGAGCTTCCGGAGTGCCTGGCTCATGAGACGGGCCTGGAGTCCCACGTGGCTGTCTCCCATTTCGCCCTCGATCTCGGCGCGCGGCACCAGCGCGGCCACCGAGTCGATCACCACCACGTCGATGGCCCCCGAACGGACCAGCACCTCGGCTATCTCGAGGGCTTGCTCGCCGGTGTCCGGCTGGGAGACCAGCAAGTTGTCCACGTCTACCCCGAGCTTGCGGCCGTACTCGAGGTCGAGGGCGTGCTCGGCGTCGATGAACGCGGCCACGCCACCGGACTTCTGGGCGTTGGCGATTACGTGTAGGCAGAGCGTCGTCTTGCCCGACGACTCTGGGCCGTAAATCTCGCTCACCCGGCCCCGGGGGATGCCGCCTATCCCGATCGCCGCGTCCAGGTTGACGGCGCCGGTGGGGATAGCGGGTACCCGGGCGCGCGGCCCGTCCAAGCCCATGCGCATGATCGAGCCCTTGCCGTACGACCTTTCGATCTGGGTAATGGCGTTGTTGAGGGCTTTCTTCTTTTCCTCGGGGATCTCGACGGTGGCGGGCATGGGCGTTTCGTTTGAACGGGGGATAGTTGAACCAAGCTCCGAATAAAAGGCGAAACCCGGGCGCTCCTGTCAAGCCGTGCGGCGGCGTGCGGCGAGGGCTTCCCCGGCCGCTTGCACGGCGTGGGCGACGCCGGCGTCGTCCACGTCCAGGTGGAGGACGGCCCGGAGCCGACGCGGCCCGAAGGGGATCATGAGCACCTCCCGGCTCTCCAAGCCGGCCAGCAGGGCCCCCGCATCGATCGCCTCCTCCACCTCGACCATCACGATGTTGGTATCGGGGACGGGCGCCCGCAGCCCGGGGATGGCGCCGAGCCCCGCCGCGAGCTCGCGGGCGCGGCGGTGGTCCTCGGTAATCCGCTCCGAGTTGTGGCGTAGCGCGTACAGACCGGCGGCGGCCAAGATCCCGGCCTGCCGCATCCCCCCACCCAACCGCCTCCGCACGCGCCAGGCGCGCTCCATCTCGCCGGCGCCACCCGCCAAGACCGATCCCACGGGGGCTCCCAGTCCCTTGGACAGAGAGACCATGACCGTGTCGGCGGGCGCCGCCCACTCCGCCAGAGGTACGCCGGTGGCGGCCGAACAGTTGGGCAGCCGGGCCCCATCCAGATGCACGCCGAGCCCGTTCTCCCGCGCCAACTCCGAAACCCGCCGGAGCTCTTGCAGCCGCAAAACCCGACCGCCCGCGTGGTTGTGGCTGTTCTCCAGGCAGACGACGCTCTGGCGGGGCAGGTACGGTGAATCCGGTCGCAGTTGCGGCTCCAGCAGCCGGGCGGTGAGCAAACCGTCCGGGGTGGGGACCGCTCGCAGCTGGACCCCGGCCCAGGCCGCCGCGCCGCCCTCTTCGTAGTTGAGGATGTGCCCGCCCTGCTCGATCAGCACCTCGCTGCCCGGGGCGGCCAGGACCAGCAGGGCGGTCTGGTTGGCCATGATCCCGCTCGGAAAGAAGAGAGCTCTCTCCTTGCCCAAGAGCTCGGCCGCGTACCGTTCCAGCTCATTGACCGTGGGGTCGTCACCGAGCACGGCGTCGCCCACCTCGGCCTCCATCATCACCCGCCGCATCTCCGGTGAGGGGCGGGTCACGGTGTCGGAGCGGAGGTCTACGGCTGAGGTCACCAGTCCAATGCCCGGGGCGGGCGCCCGGAGTCCGTCGCTAGGGCAGATTTCGTCTGGCTAGTGCGGCTTTAGCGCGCGGCGTCGTAGCGCTTACCCACCTCGTCCCAGTTGACCACGTTCCACCAGGCGCTGATGTAATCGGGGCGCTTGTTCTGGTACTTCAGGTAGTAGGCGTGTTCCCACACGTCGAGCCCTAGGATCGGGGTGTGCCCCTGCATGTACGGGCTGTCCTGGTTGGGGGTGTCGATTACTTTTAGTCCGCCGCCGTTCACCACCAACCACGCCCAGCCACTGCCGAACCGGCCGGTGGCAGCGGACTCGAACTTCTCCTTGAAGCCGGAGAGGCCGTCGAAGGCCGAAGAGATGGCGTCGGCCAGGGCACCCGAGGGTTCGCCCCCTCCGTCCGGACTCATGATCTTCCAGAAAAGGGAGTGGTTGGCGTGGCCGCCGCCGTTGTTGCGGACCGCGGTGCGGATCTTCTCGGGGACTCGATCTACCCCTCGCAGAAGCTCCTCGATGGACTTGCTCTCTAGGTCGGCGTGGCCTTTGACGGCGTCGTTGACTTTGCTGACGTAAGTGCCGTGGTGCTTGTCGTGGTGAATGCGCATGGTCCGCTCGTCGATGTGCGGCTCCAGCGCGCGGTAGCCATAGGGAAGGTCCGGAAGGTCGTAAGCCATGAAAGTTCTCCTTGGATATGTAAGCTCGCTAGCTGCGCGCGCGCAAAGCGTCGCAAATATTGAGCCGCCAAGCCAGGTCTATCCATCAATGGGCTGCGCCATGGAGAGCGCGCGTGGCTAGCTTGACTTCGGTTTTTATTCGGGTTATCCTTTGTCTACGGTTGATCGACGGAAGCCCGAGCTTCCATCCTACAGGGTAAGCATAGCAGCCACCAAAAGCTTGTATGTCCACGCAGGTCGCCATCTTACGAGAGGTTCTGGAGCAGAGGTTTCCGGACGCGGTTCCCTCCCTCTACCGGCAGACGGCGGGGATCGCGACCGGGGTGTACGCGCTCGACCGGGCCCTCCCGAACGGTGGCCTGCCGCGTGGCCGACTCTCCGCCTGGGCGCGAAGCGTAGGGTCCGCGGCGCTGCTCCGCGCCGCCTGCCTGGAGACCGTCCGGCGGGGGGAGAGGGTGGCGTGGATTGACGCAGAGCGCACCGTCTGCGCCGACGTATCCTGGGCGGGTGTGGCCGTGGTCCGGCCGGAGAAGCCCCGAGACGCCCTCTTCTGCGCCGAAGAGCTGCTCCGCTGCGGGGGCTTTGCGCTGGTGATCCTCTTGGGCGCCGAGAGCCAAGGGACGGAGCGCCTCCGGCTCTGCCGCGCGGCCCGCGAAGGGGGCTCCGCACTGGTCGAGTCTTCCGCGCAGGGCTACCTGGCCGCCGTTCGGATCCAGTCCTGGGCTGGAAAGGGTGCGCTCCGGTGGGAACGAAGTGAACTCGGTGAACCGATCCGCCTGAAGGAGGTGAGAGTGCGCGTGCGCGCGACCGCTCTGGGTTGGAGCCAGGAAGCGGAGGTGTCTCTAGCGGTGACGAGCCATGTCCATCGTATGTCTCTGGAGCCCTCGCTGGCCAGTCGGCGGGGCACCCCTGGCTGAGCTCGCCACGGTGCTCCTGGACGAGGTGCCCCGGGTTGCCGTGGAGAGTCGCGGTTTCCTTTGGGTGGATGCCCACGGGCTCCCCGCGCCTCGCCTGGCCCACCGCCTCCTCGCCCGCCTGAACGCGGGGTCCGCCGACGTCCGCGCCGGCGTCGCGGATGTACCGGTCGCCGCCGAGGTGGCAGCCCGTTCGAGCGCGGGTTTCAGCTTTGTTGAACCGGGTTGCGAGCGAGCTTTCTTGGCACCACTCCCCGTGGAGCTGCTCTCGCCCGATCCTGAGCTCCTAGCCCTACTCCAGGGCGTGGGGATCAAGACGTGTGGAGACTTGGCCCGCCTGCCACCAGAGGCGGTGGAGGTGCGTTTCGCTTCGCGAGGCATTCGCCTCTGGCGGCTCTCACGCGCCGACGATCCCCGCCTCCTCTTCGCTCCCCTGCCCCGGCAGAGCCCGCACGCCTCCATAGACTTCCTGGACTACCAGGTCCAAGACGCCGCGCGCCTGGTCTTTACCACCAACGCCCTACTGGGAAACCTCTGCGAAACGCTCCGCTCCCGCGGCGAGCGGGCGCGCCGGCTGATGCTCTCGATTTCGCTGGCTAGTGGCGTGGTTCTCCGCCAGGACATCCGCACCGCGCGGCCTACGGCAGTGCCGTCTCTCTGGCTCGATCGCATCCGGCTTCAGCTCGACCGGATCACTCTCCCGGACGCCGTCTCTGGCCTCGCCCTGGAGGTTTCTGAGCGGGAAAGTAGCTCGGCTTCCCAAGGTGATCTTTTCGACCGCGGCTTCTCAACAGCGGGGACGGTCGAGGAAACCGCCGCCCGCGTGGTGGATACGTTAGGCGCCGTCTTCGTCCGGCCCGCGGCTAACCGACACCCGCTGGTCGAGCACCGCGCTAGCTGGCAGCCCGTCGAGGTGGCAGAGCTGACCCCGCGAGGAGGGCGCTTCACTTCAGCCGGCAAACCCTGCCTATGGTTGCAGCTTCTACCCGAGCCGCGCTCCATCCTGGTAGAGGTGGCCCTGCAAGGGGTTCGTTTGGTGCCGGTACGGTATCGAGACCGGGGTCGCTGGCAGGCGGTCATCGAAGCGGCTGGCCCTGACCGGCAGTCGGGAGGCCACGATTCGACTGGATTTGCCCGGGAATACTTCCGCTGCGAGAACCAGGACAACGAGATCCTCTGGATTTTTCGGGACGCGCTGAGGGCTAGCTGGTTCCTGCACGGCTGGTGGGCATGACCCACTTCGCGGAGCTCAAGGCAAAGAGTGCCTACTCATTCGGAGACGGTACGACGGCGCCCGGGGTGCTCGCGGAGCGGGCGGCCGGGATGGGCTACACTTCGATGGCGCTCTGCGACGACGCCGACCTCGGAGGCATCATCCGCTTCGCCCTCGCGGCCGAGTCTAACGGTCTCAAGCCGATCGCCGGCGCCGAGATCATGGTCGACGGCCATCCGGCCGGTCTCCTGGCCCGCGACGAAACCGGTTACCGTAACCTCTCGGCGCTGGTGACCGAAGCCCGCCTGGGGAAGGCGAGGGGGCGGGCGGGCATTTCCTTTCCGCAGTTGGCCACGCGAAACCAGGGATTGCACGTGCTGACCGGTCCGGCCAGCGGAGAGATCGCCTCGCTGCTGCTCCGGGAGAACGAGCTTGGGGCGCGCCACACGCTCGCGCGCTGGAAGGAGGTCTTCGGGCGGCGGCTGGCAATAGAGGTCCAGTACCACCGTGTATCGGGCGACGAAGCCGCCCTTGCCCGGGCTCTGATCGACTTCGCCCGGCGGAGCGGTACGCCGTGGGTCGTTTCGAACCAGCCGCGGTACCTGGACGCGAGCGGCCGCCGCGTGCACGACCTCCAGACCGCGCTGCGGGCGGGGATGGACTACTCCGCGGCGCTCCGAAAAGGGACCCTGCTACCCAACGGCGAGTGGAACCTCAAATCCCCGGGGCGGATAGAGCGTCTCTGGAAGGGACGTGAGGCCGGCCTGGAGGAAAGCCAGCGGATCGCCGGCGAATGCACCTTTTCGCTCCGCTGGCTCCGGCCCCCACTACCAAGATTTCCGCTCCCGCCCGAGCACGACGATGTCTCCTTCTTGCGCGAAATCACCTTCGCCGGCGCATCGCAGCGGTGGGGAGAGCTGAGTGCGCGGCAGAGAGGCCAGCTCGAGCACGAGCTCGCCGTGATCGCGCGGCTCGGCTTCAGTGGCTTCTTCATCATCATGTGGGATGCGATCCGTTTCGCGCGCTCGCGACGCATCCTCTGCCAGGGCCGTGGCTCCGCGGCTAACTCCGCGGTCGCTTACTGCTTGGGAATCACCGCGGTCGATCCCGTGAAGCACGAGCTCCTCTTCGAGCGCTTCCTGAGCGCCGCCCGCACCGACGGGCTGACCGAAGCGCCAGACATCGACGTCGATTTCGAGATGCACCGACGCGAGGAGGTGCTCAACTACGTCTACACCAGGTACAGCCGGGCCCATGCGGCGATCACCGCCGTAACCCAAGAGTATCACGCCCCCAACGCGCTGCAGGACATGGGACGCGCGCTCGGCTACCCTGCACAGACCATCTTTAGGCTCTCCAAGCGCCTCCACGGTGTGTCGCCCTCGGAAGGAGCACGGATCCTCCTCGCCGGGCTGGCCAAGGAGCACGGCCTCGAGCTAGACGATCATCGCGGCCGCGCATTGATCGCGGCGGTGCGTGCACTCGACGGTGTGCCCCGCCTGCGCTCTACGCACCCCGGGGGATTTGTTCTTTCTGCCCAGCCGCTCGGCGAGTACATGCCCATCGAGCAGACGACGATGGGCCGTACCATCCTGCAGTTCGATAAGGATGATCTCGACGTGGTGGGCTGCCCCAAGTTTGACTTTCTGGGGCTCGGGGGCCTGTCCGCCACCCGGCTCGCTTTCGACGCCATCGAGGCGCGCACCGGTACACGATTGGAGATGCACCAGCTGCCGGAAGACGATCCCGAGACCTACGAGATGATCGCCCGGGGCGACACGGTGGGCACCTTCCAGATCGAATCGCGGGCCCAGGTCCAGAGCTTGATCCAGACTAAGCCGGAACGGCTGTACGACCTGGTGGTCCAGGTGGCCCTTATCCGGCCCGGACCGATTCAGGCGGAGTTCGTTCACCCCTACACCCGGCGTCGCCGCGGCCTGGAGCCGGTCCAGTACCGGCATCCCGGCCTGGAGCCCATACTGGAACGCACCATGGGAATCCCGATCTTCCAGGAACAGGCCATGTCGATCAGCATGGCCCTGGGGGGTTTCACGGCAAGCGAGGCGGACGAGCTTCGCCGCACCATGGGACACCTCAGAAAGGTGCCGAAGCTGACGGCGGCGCTAATGAAGCTGAAGAGTCGCATGATCGAACGAGGGGTGGACGAAGAGACAGCGCAGGCGGTCGTGGCCGATTTCCGCACCTTCGCTAACTACGGCTTTCCGGAATCGCACGCCTGGTCATTCGCCCTGATCTCCTACGCCACAGCATACCTCAAGCGACACTACCCGGCGGAGTTCCTGCTGGGGTTACTGAACGCCTGGCCGATGGGATTCTATGCGCCCGCGACACTGGTCCACGACGCTCGCCGGGCCGGTGTGGAAGTCCGTACTCCATGCATGAAGCGGGGCCAGTGGGACTGCACGCTCGAGGAGATGGCCAGTCCAGCACGACCCGCGGTACGTATCGGGTGGCGGCACATCCGGGGTCTGGGCAAACGAGCGCAGGAGGCACTCCTGGGCGCCCACCGCTTCGGACCGTTCACCTCGGTAGAGGGGGTGATCCGGCGTGCGGGGCTCTCCCGGGGGGACGCCCTGCACCTGGCCCGTGCTGGCGCCTTCGAAGCGTTTGAGCCCGGACGCCGCCACGCTGCCTGGGAGGCGCTTCGCTCGGCGGGCGACCGGCTCCCCCTCGCACCCGCACGCAAGCTACCGTTCGACCCGGAAGAGATGCGGGGGGAGGAGCTGATCTTTCTGGACTACTTGGCCACTGGAATCTGCGTCCACGGACACCCGATGGAGCACCTACGGGAACGGCTCATGAAGGCGGGCGTCTGCTCCAGCCGAGAGCTGGAGAACTGGGAGCACCAGAGCTCGGTAGTAGTGGCGGGGCTGGTGGTCGCGCGCCAGCATCCGGAGACGGCCAACGGCACGGTGTTCCTCTTACTCGAGGACGAGTGGGGCTTCATCAATGTAATCGTACCTGCCAAGCTTTACCGGAAGCATAAGGAGGTAATCAAGCACTACCCGTTTCTGGTGATCGAGGGACGCTTCGAGCGCGAGGGGCCGGTCAAGAACGTGGTGGGCTTCCGCTACCGTCAACTCCGGACCCGGAGCGTCGCGGTTCGGTCGCACGACTTCCACTGAGTGAGTTGGCCGCCGCTTGCTCGTGGTCAGCCCTCACCCCGAGCCGGGAGACCTCCCCTTCCAACCGCCGCAGCTTGCGGCCCAGCGCCACCAGGTAACCGCACAGGATGAGCCACGCCAGGGCAAAGGCGATGAACAGGTGCCAGTACCCGCGTAAGGTCCGGGGCGGACCCGGCTCCTGGAGCGCGGCGAGCGGATCGGAGCCCCAAACCAGGAGCGTGACCATAACAGAAAAGAGCACCAGCGGGCGGATGAGCGGTTTCATGGAGAGGTGACGGGTTCGGGGCGTCGCGGGAAGCCGAGCCGGACGGCTTCGACCCCCCTGGCCAGCCGCTCGATCCGGTAGCGGTACACCAGCAGGGCGGCGAAGAGAAGGGTAAAGGCGAGGAGCGAGACCAGCAGCGTAACGACGATCTCCCGGTCGGCGGAGGGCCCGTCTGCCCGCAGGATCACGGGCCCGGGGTGTTGCGAGCGGAGCCAGTTCACGCTTACGTGGATGAGGGGGATGTCCACCGCGCCCACGATTCCCAGCACCGCGGCGAAGCGCTTGCCGCGCTCTGGGTTTTCGGCGGCGCCGCGCAGGATAAAGTAGCCCATGTAAATGAACCAGAGCAGCAGCGTGAGCGTGAGCCGGGGCTCCCACACCCACCACGCACCCCAGGCGATCTTTGCCCACAGTGGCCCCGTCACCAGCACGACGGTGGTAAATACCACGCCGAGTTCGGCCGCCGAGAGCGCCACCGCGTCGAGCCGGTCGTCGCGCAGCCAGAGGTAACCGGCCGAGCAGAGCGCCACCAAGAAAAAGGCCAGGAAGGCGACCCACGCCGAAGGTACGTGCACGTAGAAGACGCGCTGCACCACCCCCATGACGCTCTCGGTGGGCACCCAGAAGAAGATCATCCAGAAGGCGTATACCAGCGCCCCGGCCGCGAGCACCGCCAACCCCGCGCCCACCATCCCGCTCCGCTTCATCGCTCGGTTGTGTTTATTTCGGCCCGGCACCTCACTCCTCGACAACATACCGAAAGAGCAGCGCGCACACCACCACCGTCACCAGGTCGAAGGCCAGGAGCAGGCGCAGACTTCCGTCCACCTCGGCCAGGGGGCGCCCCACCAGGAGCCGCTGGGTGGCGCTGGCGGCAAAGATCACCACCGGTATCAGGAGCGGCAAAAGAAGAACGGGGAGCAGCGTCTCGCCCAGCCGGGTATGGACGGCCACCGCGCCGAACAGTGTGCCCAGCGCCACGAATCCGGTCGTGGCCAGGATCACCACTAGCGCGAGGCCGGGCCACGACCCCGAAACGGCCCAGCCGAAGAAGAGGAAGTAGACCGGGACCGCAACCAGCGCGACCCCGAGGAGGAGGATCAGATTGGCGAGCGCTTTGCCTAGGAAAAGTGCAGCCGGGGACAGCGGTGAGAGGAGGAGTCCGGTGAGGGCGTCTGCTTCCTTTTCTAGCGCGAAGGAGCGGCCCAATCCGAGCATCCCGGCGAAGATCAGGGTAACCCAGAGCATCGCTCCCGCCACCGTGCGCGAGCGAACCGCCGGGTCCAGGGAGAAGGCGAAGACAACCGCGGTGAGCACCGCGAACACGCTCATCGCCACCAACCTCTCGCGGCCGCGTAGCTCCAGGCGGAGATCCTTGCCCGCTACCACCAGCGCGTCCGCTAGCAGGCGGGTCATCCGGCCGCGGCGAGGCGCGCCACGTACTTGCTTTCGAACTCCAGCGGGTCGACGCCGTGGGCCGACTCGTCCGAGAGCCACCTTCCGGCCACCATCACCGCCACCCGGTCGGCCAGCTCCAGCCCCTGGGACAAGTTATGGGTCACCAGGACCACCGTGCGCTGCTCCGCGCGTAAGCGTCCGAGTAGCTCGCGAAGCGAACTGGCGGCGCGGGCGTCGAGCCCGGTGTACGGCTCGTCGAGCAGAACCACCCCCGGGTCGTGCAGCAGGGTGCGGGCCAGGGCCAGGCGCTGGCGCATACCCCGCGAAAAGCGTTTGACCAGCTCGCCGCGGCGAGCGTCGAGCCCCACCCCGGCGAGGGCTCCACGCACCCGCGCGCGGGCGCGCGAGAGCCGGTAAAGCCGGGCGTAAAAGTGAAGATTCTCCTCTGCGGTGAGCCCGTCGTAGAGGAAGCTCCGGTGGGAGAGGAGGCCGAAGCCGGCGCGGCGGGCGCTCGCGCCCCCTTCCACCTCCACCCGCCCCGAAGTGGGCCGTATAGCCCCCGAGAGCAGGCGCAGGAGGGTGGTCTTGCCCGCCCCGTTGGGCCCGAACACGGTCAGAAACTCCCCTGGCCGTAGAGAAAAGGAGACCTCGTCCACAGCGGCAAGGGGGCCAAACCGCTTGCACAAACCGTCGGCTCGAAGGGCGGGGGGAGAGCTTTCCGTCACGGCCAGATGGCCTTACTCCAGCCCCAACTCGGCCGCCACCAGCTCCTCGACGGTCTCCCGGCGGCGGACCAGACGTGCCTCGGACCCTCGTATCATGGCCTCCGCGGGCCGGGGGCGCTGATTGTAAGTCGAGCTCATGGCAAAGCCGTACGCCCCCACCGTGCGCACCGCCAGCAGTTCGCCCGGCTCGGGTATTTCCATCTCCCGGTCCAGCGCCAAGAAGTCGCCCGTCTCACAGATCGGCCCCACCACGTCCACCCGCGCCCGCTCGCGACCCTTTTCCTCCACCGGCTCTACCGCGTGGTAGCCCGAGTAGTGGCTGGGCCGCACCAAGTCGTTCATGCCCGCGTCGGTGACCACGAAGCGTTTGCCGCCGCCTTGCTTCAGGTATAGCACGCGGGTCAGGAGGATACCGGCCGGACCCACCAGGTACCGCCCCGGCTCCACGATGAGCCGTAGCCCGGACCGTTCCACCAGGGGGCCAACCGCGCCCGCGAAGCGCTCCGGCTCGAGCGACTCTTCCCCGTCGTACGGAATCCCCAGACCTCCGCCCAGGTCCAGGATATCCAGCTCGGCTCCGTCGGCGGCCAGCTCTCGGGCCAGAGCCAAGAGCCGCTCGACCGCTTGCAGAAACGGCTCGACCGAAGTGATCTGGGAGCCGATGTGGGCGTCTACCCCCCGCACCCGCAGGCCGGGTAGCCCGGCGGCCAGCCGGTACAGTTCGAGAGCCCGCTCGAACGGAACGCCGAACTTGGTGGCGGCGTGGCCGGTGCGGGTATAGGCGTGGGGCGTGGGAGATTCGATGTCCGGGTTCACCCGCAGCGCGACCGGTGCCTCGCGGCCGCTGGCCGCGGCCAGCTCCGAGAGGGCGCGCAGCTCCCCCTCGGACTCCACGTTGAAGCAGAGGATGCCCGCCTCCAGGGCGCTCGCTAGCTCGCACAAAGTCTTGCCCACGCCGCTGAAGACGATCCGCTCGGCCGGGACGCCGGCCAAGAGCGCCCGGTGCAGCTCTCCGCCCGAGACGATATCGGCGCCCGCCCCTAAGCCGGCCAGAGTCCGCAGCACCGCTAAGTTGCCGTTGGCCTTGACCGAGTAGCAGATCAGGTGGGAGGTGGAACCAAAAGCCAGGTCCAGCCCGGTATACCTGTCGCGCATCTCACTCTCGGAGTACAGGTATAGCGGCGTGCCCCACCTCGCCACCGGCTCGGCCACCGGCACCTGGTCGCAAAACAGGACCCCCTCACGACGGTGGAATCCGCTCAATACGCCCTCGCCCAAACCACTTCTTGTCGCGACTCTTGCCCGCATACAACACACTCCGCCGGGGCCGGGCTGGTGCGGAACTCCTCCAAGGGGATTATCCGCGCGGTGGCTTTGGTGTCGACCTTGACGCGGCTCTCGCACTCCCCGGAGCCGCACCAACCAGTGTACACGAACCCTCCTTCTTCTTCCAATACTTCGCGGAAGCGGTTGTAGCCGGCCACGCCCCGGTGGGAGTTCAGCTCCCGGCGCTCGCGGGCGGTCTCCAGAAGCTCTTTCTGAAACGCCTCCAACCTCTCCGGGATGGAAGCTATGACCTCCTGCTCGGGCAGGAACTCCTTGCGGCGCCCGTTCCGGGCCAGCACGCGCCACGCCAGCGCGAGCTGGCCGTTGGCCAGCTCCTTGGGGCCTAGCTCGATCCGGAGCGGCACCCCCTTTAGCTCCCACTGGTAGTACTTGGCGCCCGGATTCAGGTTATCGCGGTCATCCAGCTGCACGCGGACGCCTTTATCGCTGAGCTCGGCCACCACGGAGCCCGCTTTTCCCAGTATCGCCGACCGCTCTCCATCGGTCCGGTAGATGGGCACCACCACCACCTGGACCGGAGCCAGGGCGGGCGGGAGGATCAGCCCGGCGTCGTCCCCGTGGGTCATCACTAGCGCCCCCACCAACCGGGTAGAAACGCCCCAACTGGTATTCCAGGCGTACTCCTCGTCTCCCTCTTCGGACTGGAAGGTGAGCCCGAACTGCCGGGAGAAGTTCTGGCCCAGGTGGTGCGAAGTGCCCGCCTGGAGCCCGCGCAGATCACCCATCATCGCCTCGCAAGCGTAGGTCCGGACCGCGCCGGGGAAGGTCTCGGCGGGAGTTTTGACCCCAGTGAGGACGGGCATCGCCATCTCACCCTCCATGAACTCCCGGTACACCCCGAGCATGCGCAGAACCTCTTCCCGCGCCTCCTCCTCGCTGGCGTGCGCGGTATGCCCCTCCTGCCAGAGGAACTCGGTGGTGCGCAGGAAAAGCCGGGTGCGCATCTCCCACCTCACCACGTTGGCCCACTGGTTGTAGAGTAGCGGAAGGTCCCGGTAGCTCTGCACCCATTTGCCAAACATCTCATAGATGATGGTCTCTGAGGTGGGGCGCACCACCAGCGGCTCCTCCAGCTCGGAGCTGGGGTCCGGCTCCAGCGCGGCCGCCCCCTTGCCGCCCGTAGACCGTAGCCGGGTGTGGGTGACGACGGCCATCTCCTTGGCAAACCCCTCCACGTGTTCGGCCTCCCGCGCCAGAAACGACTGGGGGATGAAAAGGGGAAAGTAGGCGTTCTGGTGGCCGGTCTCGCGGAAGCGCCGGTCCAGGTCGTCGCGCATCAACTCCCAGACGCGGTACCCGTAGGGGCGGATGACCATGCACCCGCGCACCGGCGAGTAGTCGGCCAGTTCGGCGCGCAGTACCACCTCGTTGTACCACGCCGGGAAGTCATCAGCGCGCCGGGTGAGTGTCTTTTCTTTCGCCATCGTCATGACTCGAGGTTGGATCGTCACTTTGGGCGCGCCCAAAGTGACGCGCGGCCAGCTCCGCTAGGGGCACCTTTTCCTCCTCGCCGCTCTTCATCTTCCGCACCAGCGCCACCCCGGCAGCCCGCTCCTCGGGGCCGATCACCACCGCCAGGCGCGCCCCGGCCGAATCGGCGTTCTTGAACTGCTTGCCCGCACCCTGGTGGCGCAGGCCGTACTCCACCGACCAGCCCCGGTCGCGGAGCCGGTGAGCGAGCCGGAGCACCTCGCTCCGGTCGTCCGGGGTCACGGCCACCAGGTAGTAGTCGAGCGCTGGCTCCACCCCGGGCAAGAGCCCTCGCTCTACCAGTAGCTCCCGGAGAACCACGTCGCCCATGGCGAAGCCGGCCGCCGGGAGGTCGGGGCCGCCCACCGTGGAGAGGAGTCCGTCGTAGCGGCCGCCGCCCGCCACGGCGCGCAGTTCGCTGCGGGCGTCGAAGAGCTCGAATACTATCCCCGTGTAGTACGCCAGCCCCCGCACCACTGAAAGGTCGAAGCGGACGAAGTCGCGCAACCCCATCTCGCCCATCAATTCGAAAAAGGTGTCGACGCGCTCAAGAGCCCCGGCTATATCGTGGTTGTCTCCGTGGGCTTGGCGCACGGCTTCCAGCTCGCCGGCCGCGAACAGCTCCAGCACCCCTCCGGCGGCGCGCGCGTCCAGACCCGTCTCCGCGCTCAGGCGCGTCTCCAGCGACTCACGGCTCTCGCGCTCAACTTTGTCCACGACGCTGTACGCCCGAGCGAGCCGCTCCCCGGCCACGCCCGCTCTCAGTAGGAGGGCGGCGAGCAGCCGCCGGTCCGAGACGCGGAGGATCACGTCATCCGCACCCAGGCCGAAGGCACGCACCGTGTCGATGGCCGCCGCCACCAACTCGGCGTCGGCGCCCTCTCCCGGCTCGCCCACGATGTCCATGTTGAACTGGAAGTGCTCTCGCAGCCGCCCCCGCTGCTGCCGCTCGTAACGAAAAAGCTGGGGGATGGAGAACCACTTGACCGGTTTCGGCATACCCCCGACGCGGGCGGCCACCATGCGGGCAAAAGTGGGCGTCATCTCGGGCCGAAGCGCGACCTCACGACCCCCTTTGTCTACGAAGTTGTAGAGCTGCTGGACGATTTCGCTACCCGACTTATGCGTGTACAACTCCAGCGGCTCCAGGGGAGGGCCGTCGTACTCTTGAAAGCCGTAACGGCGGGCGGTGTCGCGCC
Source organism: Longimicrobiaceae bacterium (assembly GCA_050732775.1). GTDB lineage: Bacteria > Gemmatimonadota > Gemmatimonadetes > Longimicrobiales > Longimicrobiaceae > JBOHRN01. The sequence continues at coordinate 31,522 of JBOHRN010000059.1, forward strand.
ACACCTCCGTGAGGTGCGCGCGGACCGCCATGTCGTCGGGGTAAAAGTCGCGGAAGCCCGGTAACGACTGGAGGTTGGGCACGGAGGGTCCGGTCAAACCGCGAACGCTTCCTTGACCTTCTTCCAAAAACCTCCACCCCGGTCCCTTTGCGGCGGCTCGCCCTCGTGTCCGGCCAGGTCGCGGAACAGGGCTTCCTGCTCGAGAGTCAAATCCACCGGCGTCCACACCCGCACGCGCACGTGCTGGTCGCCTTTAGTGCCCCCGCCCAACCGGGGGAGTCCCTTGCCATTCAGAGTAAGCACGTCGCCGCCCTGCACGCCGGCCGGAACTTCGAGCGCTTCGTCCCCGTACACCGTGGGTACCACCACCCGGGCACCGAGCGCGGCCTGGCTGAACGACACCGGCAAATCGTGAATCAGGTCGTCGCCGTCGCGCAGAAAGCGCGGGTCTTCCTCCACCTCGATGATCACCACGATATCGCCCCGGGGTCCGCCCCGAGGACCGGCGTTACCCTGGCCGCGCAGCGTGAGGTAGTTATTGGAGCTCACCCCCGGCGGCACCGCCACCTCTACCGTGCGCTCCACCCGCTGGCGGCCGTCGCCCCGGCACTCGGGACACGGGCGCTCCACCCGCTGCCCCTCCCCGCGGCAAGCCGGACACTCCGAGGCGCTGATGATCTGACCGAACACGCTCTGGCGGACACGGCGCGTCTCGCCCGTACCGGCGCACGTCTCGCACACCACCGGACCCGTGCCACCGGCGGCCCCACTCCCCCGGCACGCTTCGCACGGGTCCAGGAGCTTGACCTTGAGCTCCTTGCGCACCCCAGTGGCCACCTCGACCAGCGGGATGGAGAGCCGGAGCCGTAGCTCACTCCCCTTGCGGACGCGGCGTGCGCCGCGGCGGCGGCCGCCGCCGAAGAGCTCCTCGAAACCGCCCAGCCCGCCGAAGTCGCGCATGAAGATATTGATCGCCTCCTCGAAACCGAAGCCGGCCGGCCCGCCCCCGCCTTTAACTCCGGCGTGGCCAAAGCGGTCGTAGGCGTCCCGCTTACGCTCATCTCGCAACACCTCGTACGCCTCGGTGGCCTCCTTGAACTTCTCCTCGGCCTCCTGGTCGCCGTCGTTGCGGTCGGGGTGATAGAGGAGGGCGAGCTTCCGGTACGCCTTTTTGATAGCCCCGGCGTCGGCGCTTTTGCCCACACCGAGGATCTCGTAGTAGTCTCTCATCAACGGGTTATGACAGTATATCCGAAATGGACGCCGCCGTGCTCTCCACGAACGCGATCACCCGGTCGTAAGGCATGCGGGTGGGGCCGATCACGCCGATCACGCCAGCCAACGAGCCGGTGCGGTAATCCGAGGTCACCACGGCCAGGTCGCGTAAGGCGGGATCGCCGTGTTCGCCACCGATGATGACACGCGCTTCCCGCAGTCCGGTGGGGGTGCCCAGGGCCGAGCGGAGCAGCTCCCGCCGCTCCAGCAGTTCGATCAGCGCCTTGAGCCGGTCCTCGCTGCTGAACTCCGGCTGGCCGGCCAGTACCGACGCCGTACCTAAGTGGAGCTCGTTTTCGACCGGGGCCGACCAGTCAAACCACTCGTCGGCCGAGTCCAGGAAGATGTTCAGAAGCTCCGCCGCCGGGGCGTCGTCCGGAGAGACCGAGTCCCTGAGCCGGGCGGGGATGGTGGCGCGGATCTCGTCCAGCGTCAGACCCGACAACCGCTCGTTGAGGATACGCCCCACCGCGGCGAGTGTCTCCGGGGGGATGGAGAGGGGTAGGTCTACGTAAACGGTGCGCACCAACCCCGCGCGCAGGGCCAGCACCAGCAGCACCTTGTGTTCGGCGAGGGGCAAAAACTCGATCCGTTCCAGCACCGCGCTCGTCAAGCGGGGCGCGATGGCTACGCCCAGCTCGCGAGTGAGCAGCCCCAGGACCTGGGCCGCGCGCCGCACCAGCTCCTCTACCGCCGACGCTTCACCCCGCTCCAGCTCCCGGCGGAGCTGGCCCCGGTCGGTCGGGGCGAGCCGCGGCCGGCCGATCACGGCGTCCACGAAGAAGCGGTAGCCGAGATCGGTGGGCACCCGGCCGGCCGAGGTGTGGGGATGGTACAGGTACCCTTTCTCTTCCAGGTCGCTCATAGTGTTCCGCACCGTGGCGGGAGACACGCCGAGCTTGAAGCGGCGGGCCACGGTGCGACTCCCGGCGGGCTCGGCGGTGTCCACGTAGCTGCGGATCACGGCCTCGAGCACGTCGTGCTCGCGATCTGAAAGCGACTCTTGCATGGGTATTGATTTTCTCAAGCCACCGCCCGGGATGGCTCTTCCGCGGCGGCCCACTCAACCGCCAGCTGGTCCAGTAGCAGCCAGCCAGCCACGGTGAGCCGCAGCCGGCTGGCCGTTACTCCTGCCCACCCCGCTGCCTCCCACCGGCGCGCCAGCTCTCGGCGCGCGCGCCCAGCTCCGGCCAGGGCGACGCCTTCCTGGGTGCGGAACCCGAGCCACGCTTGCTCCAACGCCCTCTCGGCCGGGGCTAGCTCTTCGACTCCCTCCACGGGGAGCTGGCCGTCTTCTACCGCACACCTGTACGCGCGCCAATCCCGCAGGTTCCAGCGCCGTAGTGGTGGCTCGAACGAGTGCGCGGATGGCCCCACCCCCAGGTAAGCCGCCCCCGTCCAATACGCGGCGTTGTGCCTGGAACGCTTTCCGGGCCGGGCGAAGTTGGAGACCTCGTAGTGCCCGAACCCCGCGGCGGTGAGTCTCTGGTGAGCGGTGCGGTACTCCGAGGCGTATACCTCTTCGTCCGGCAGCACGTCTCTTTTCTCCAATACCCTGCGGCCGAGCGGAGCGCCCGGCTCGGCGCTGAGCCCGTACAGCGAGACGTGCTCCGGTTCGAGAGCGAGCGCACTGTCCAGATCTACCTCCCAGTCGCGCCCCAGCCGTTCGGGAAGCCCGAAAATCAGGTCCACGTTCACACTCCCGAAGCCCGCCCCCCGAGCTGCCGCCACAGCACCGCGCGCGCCCTCCGGCCCGTGCAGCCGGCCCATCCACCGGAGCGCGGGAGGGTGAAAGCTTTGCACCCCCAGGGAGACCCGGTTGACCCCCGCCGCTCTCCAGTCATCGGCCAGGGCCCGGTCAAAGCTCTCGGGGTTGGCCTCGGCCGTCCACTCCACCCCATCCGGTTCCCAGGCAAAGAAACGCCGCAGCCGGCTCGCCAGCTCCTCTACCGCCCCCAAACCGAGCATGGAGGGGGTGCCGCCCCCCAGGTAAATGGTCTCCAGGGGGAGCGGTAGCTGCCAGCTCTTCGCCGCGCCCATGAGCGCCAGCTCTTTAGCCACTGAGTCCAGCCACGCGCGCACCTCCGCCCTCCGACCCGGCTGCACCGCAAAGTCGCAGTAGTGGCAACGGCGCGCGCAGAACGGGACGTGCAGGTAGAGGGAGCGGGGTGTATTCAAGGGGGTCAGCCCCCGCGCTTGCGGTACAGTTTGCCCGGCAGCGCCTCCGCGTGCCCCTCCAGCTCCAGCGACAAGAGCAGGGCCAGCACCGCGCGAGGGGCGAGCCCGCTGTCGGCCGCTAGTTCGTCCACGTGGCGCGGCTCCCGGGCCAAGGCAGCGTAGAGGCGCGCCTCCTCCGCGGGCAACTTCGGAGCCGGGGGAGGGTGGATGGCCGGCGGCGGCGGCCCCCGCTCCGGGGCGGGCCCGGGAACCGTCCCCAACTCGTCCAGGATGTCCTCCACCGCAGTTACCACGCACGCCCCGTCCTTGATGAGCTGGTTGGTACCCTCGCTCGCCTCCGCAGCGATCGGCCCGGGCACGGCGAAGACCTCCTTGCCCTGGGAGAGGGCGTAGTTGACGGTGTGCTGGGCCCCGCTCCGGCGCGCCATCTCCACTACCAGCACCCCCTCGCCCAGGGAGGCGATGAGCCGGTTTCTGCGTGGAAAGTTACCCGCCAGCGGACCCATGCCGGGCATCAGCTCCGAGATCAGGAGCCCTTCCCGGCGCACCCGCTCGAACAGCTGCCGGTTCGCCTCCGGGTACACCCGGTCTACGCCGTGGCCCAACACCCCCACCGTGGCCCCACCCGCGTCGAGCGCGGCTTGCTGCGCGACGGCGTCGATTCCGCGGGCCATCCCGCTCACGATGGCGTACCCGGCGCGGGCCAACCCACCCGCGAGCTGCCGGGCCGTCTCGCGCCCGTAAGAGGTGGGCTTGCGGGTGCCCACCACGGCGAAGCTGCGGGCGGCTAACAGACCAGGATCTCCCACCGCGAAAAGGAGGTAGGGGGGGTCGGGGAGACGCAAGAAGGACTCAGGGTAGAGGGCGTCGTCCACGGTGAGCCCGACCGCCCCCATCCGTTCCAGGGCCACTAGGGCTCCCTTTGCCGATTCACCCACCTCTTTGCCGCGCGCCCGGCCGATGCGGGCCACCAGCCCCGGCCCCACCATGCCGACCTCGAGCAGGTCGTGGTCCGAGGCGGCCAGTACCCGCTCGGCCGAGCCGAAGTGGTCGATCAGCCGGGTAGCCCGCACCGGCCCCACTCCGGGCGCCAGTCCCAGCCGGATGAGCGGCTCCAACGCGCGCGGTTTCAGGGGCACGGGTCGGTCGCTTCTCCCAACGCCCCCAGCAGCTCTCGCAGCCCGCCGCGGGTCACGGCCGAGACGGCAAACACGCCCCACGCCCCCGCGGTGACGATCGGGGGCGGCCGCCACTCGGGCGGCACCAGGTCGCGCTTGGAGATCACCAGGCAGTGTGGTTTACGGGCCAGCTCCGGGGAGTAGCCATACAGTTCGGCGCGGAGCCGGTCGTAACTCTCCTGGGGTCCCGGGTCGTCAGCGGGTACCAGGAAGCAGAGCGTCCGGGTGCGCTCCAGGTGCCGCAGGAAGCGGAGCCCCAACCCTTTACCCTGGTGTGCTCCCTCGATCACGCCGGGGATATCCGCGATCACGAACGAGCGTCCCGGCCCTGGCTCGGCCACCCCCAAGTTGGGGGTCAGGGTGGTAAAGGGGTAGTCGGCCACTTTTGGGGTGGCGGCCGAGAGCGCCGCCAGGAGGGTCGATTTGCCCGCGTTGGGCTCTCCCACCAGCCCCACGTCGGCGATCAGCTTGAGCTCCAGCTCCACCGACCGGGCCTGGTTGGTGGCGGTGGCAAAGCGGGCGTTCCCCCGCCCCCCGCGCCCTCCGCAGGCCACCGTGAGCCGCTCTTCCGGCTCTACCAGTTCGCCCAACACTTCGCCGCTAGCCGCGTCCTTGACCACCGTCCCGGGCGGCACCCGCAGCACCAGATCGTCGCCGCTCCTCCCGGTCCGGTCCGAACCCGCACCGTGCCGCCCGCGCCCAGCCCGGTACAGCCGCCGGTAGCGGAAGTCGAGCAGGGTGTAAAGCTGCGGGTCGGCCTCGAGGATCACGTCTCCACCCTTGCCCCCGTCGCCCCCGTCGGGCCCCCCCCGGGGCACGCGCGCCTCGCGCCGGAAAGAGACCACGCCGTCTCCACCCTTGCCGGCTTCCAGGTCGATGGTAACGTGGTCGATAAACACTCAGCCGGAGGGTTAAGGGTGAGGTCGCGGCGAAGGGCGGGGGTCACCGCCGCGAAGACGGTGGTTTACGCAGACGGACGGCGGAGCGGAGATAACCCACGGGCTCGCCGAGAGTGTTGCTGAGCTCGGGAAAGGCGTGCGTATCCAACCGGCCCAAGTCGGTCTCCGAGATCAGGTCGAGTTGGCTCAGGACGCCGAGTACCGCTGGCCCCAGCGCGCGGCGGCCGCCGTCCTCGATCTTGAGGGCCACCCCCAATTCGGCGCCGGGCACCCCCACCGCGTACACCCCTTCGGCGCCCAGCTTGGCGAAGAGCCGTCCCCCGGCCACCCGCATCAGGTCGGTACATAGCCGTCCGGTACCCGCCACCATGCTGGGGTGGGCGATCATCGCCTCCACCACGGCGCCCGCTCCACCCTCCCCCCTGCGCGCCGCGGCGGCCAGGGCTGCGTAGCCACGGGCCATCCGGCTCACGCTGAGCGCGAAGCTCGGTACCCCGCACCCGTCGGTCCCCAGCTGGATCTCCTCCGGCTGACACCCGGTCCACCTTCCGACCTCTCGTAAGAGCCGCGTCTGCACCGGGTGCTCGGGCAAGTTGTACCCCGCCGTATCCCAGCCGTGGACCCGCGCCAGGGCTATCATGCCCGCGTGCTTGCCGGAGCAGTTGTTGTGGAGCCGCCCCGGCTCCAACCCCTGTTCGGCCAAGAAGTCGCGGGCGGGGCGGTAAAAGGGGGGGTGGGGGCCGCAGGCCAGCTCCTCGGCCACGGCGCCCACTTTGCAGAGGATTTGCTCGACCGCTCGCACGTGCTCCGGCTCGCCCGAGTGGGATCCGCAGCAGAGGGCCAGCTCCTGCTCGCTGAGTCCGAACCTCTCTACCGCTCCGTCGTCCACCAAGGGGAGGGCCTGAAACGGCTTGGCCGCGGAACGGAAGAAGGCCACCAGCTCCGGGTTGCCCGAGGAGGCGCGCAGCCGCCCGGCCGCGTCGACCACCGCCGCGTGCACCCGGTGGCGCGACTCCACCATCCGGCCCCGCACCACTTCCACCACGCTGGCCGCCGTCATCTTCCCGCCAAAACCGTTGTCATGGGGCGCAAAGGTAGTACCCGGGGGCGGTTGCCGGCTACCACGGTAGCTCCACCCCGCCTAGGTTACGGAGCACCAGCCCGCTCCCGATCACCAGGAAGAGAAAGGCGAAGATGGCGGCCAGCAGCCGGGGCGGCAGCCGCTGGTTGAGGGCCGTGCCCCAGCGCACCGACAAGATCGAGCCGGCAAACATCGCCACCCCGGCGGCCACATGCACGTACCCCACACTCCAGGGCGGCATGCCCGCGGCACTGTTACCGGCCACCATGTAGGAGAGGGTGCCAGCCGTGGCCGTGATGGCGATGATACCCATCGAGGTGGCCGCCACCCGCCGCACCCCCACCCGGACCACGTACAGCAGGAGGGGGATGGAAACTATCCCCCCGCCCACCCCCAGGAGGGCCGAGAAGAGGCCCACCGACATCCCGGTGGGCACGGTGACCGAAGGGGATAGCCGGAGCCCGGTGGAGCGCGACCGCTTCCTCCTGCGGCGTACCGCGAGCCGGAGCCCGGAGAAGATGAGCAGGGCTCCGAAGGCGCTCTTGAGCACCTCTTCGGGTAGCAGAAGGGCCAGCCGCGCCCCAGCCACGGCCGCGAACACCGACGCGGCGCCGATGCCCCACACCGCGGGCCACACCACCAGCCCGGCGCGGTGAAACACCGCCACCCCCCGGAGCGAGGTGGGCACGATCACGAACAAGCTGGTGGCGTGCGCGGCCGCGGCTACCAGGCCGGGCGGAACCACCACCCCGAAAATCTCCGGGTGGCCGTAGAAAAAGTAGAGGAAGGGGACGATCAAAACCCCGCCGCCGATGCCCACCAGTCCGGACACCACCCCTACCACCAACCCCACACAGAAGACCGCTAGTAGGGCGAAGGGCTCCATCGGCGGGTGGCTAGTTGCCGCCCGGTCCGGCTACTCCCGGGGCGAGTCCGGCACCGCACTCGGCTCGTCGAGTGCGCCCCGGCGTTTGGCCATGGCGAAGAGGGCCTCCTGGTCCGGCGCGTTCTCGAGCAAGTTCAGGGCGGTCTGGATGGTCTGGTCGAACTCGGCGCCCCGGCGCGAGGCGACCGCCGCCCCGAAGCGGTGGCGCGCGATGCGGTAGCTCAGGAAACGCTCCACCCAGTCTCGGGCGGCGGCAAACTCCTCCGGGTCCGGCTCGGCCCCGGTCGCGGCGAGCCGGCGTAAGAAGTCGTCCAGCATGGCATCGGTGACCCGAAAGTCAGCAGACAACCGCGGCTGGGCGCGGCCCAACTCCACCGCTTGTTGGAAGGCCGCGTCCTCCATCTCGGTAAGGTACCGGTACGCCCAGGCTAGGAACTCTTCCTCCTCTTCGTCGGGCTCGCTCTGAACCAGCAGGTCGGGGATGATCCCCCCGCCTCCGTAAACCACCCGCCCGGAGTCGGTCTGGTACGTCTCGCGCCCGGCCGTATCGACCGGCTCCCTGGCGGAGAGGTCACCGTCGGGGTGCGCGTCCGCCGCGGTAAGCAGAGCGGGGTCGTCGCTGTCGTGGTCGCGTTGAATGGAGCGGCCCGCCGGGGTGTACCAACGACCCGTGGTCAGCTTGAGGAAGTTGCCGCCCGACAAGGGGTAGAGGGTCTGGACCGACCCCTTTCCGAAGGTCCCCCCCTCTCCCACTACCAAGGCACGGTCGTGATCCTGAAGAGCCCCGGCCACGATCTCCGCGGCGCTGGCGCTGTACGAGTCTACCAGCACCACCACCCTCAATCCGCGGTGGCTCTCCGGGGTGCTGGCGCGGAAGCTCTGGTTCTGGCGCGGGTCACGGGAACGGATTTCCAAGATGGTCTCGCCCCGCTCCAGGAAGAGGTCCGATACCGCCACCCCCTGCTCCAGGAGCCCGCCGGGGTTCTGGCGCAAGTCGAGGATCAGCCCGTCCGCTCCTTCGTCCCGCAACTTCTGGATGGCGTCCTCGATCTCCTCCGTGGCGGTCTCGCTGAAGAGGGTCAGCTTGAGGTAGCCGACCCGCTCCGAGAGCCGGTACGCAAAGGGAACGGCGTGGATGTGGATCTCGTCGCGCACCACCCGGTATGGGATCGGCTCGTTCACGCCGGGGCGGGCGATAGAGATGTTGACCGGCGCACCCTTGGGGCCCCTGAGGGCGTTTACCGCGTCCTGGTCGGACCATCCCTCGGTGGACTCGCCCTCCACCTCGACGATGCGGTCGCCCGCGATGAGCCCAGCCCTCTCGGCCGGAGTGTCGGGCAGGGCTGAGATGATGGTGATCCACCCATCGCGCACCGAAATTTCGATCCCCAGTCCGCCGTACTCTCCCGTAGTCTGGACTGCCAGGTCTTCATAGTCCTCGGCCGTCAGAAAGCTGGTGTGCGGGTCGCCCAGCTCGCGCAGGAGCCCCTCCACCGCCATCCGGTACAGCTCGCTCTCGGAGCGCTCGTCTACGTAGCGGTCGGCGAGGTGCTCGATCACCTCGTCGAGGAGGCGGGCGCGGCGGGCCGGGTTTTCTTCTTCGCCCGGGTGCTGTTGCAGGAGCCACCCCCCCGACAGGGAGGCGGCCAGGACCACCAGCAGGGGTGCAAGGATGGAGCGCTTGAAGTTCATGCGAAGCAGATCTTAGTTCGGGAAAGGCAGCAGGTCTAATCTATTTCACTGCTAACACCGCTCACGCCAAAAAGTTCGGGGAAGCGGGCTTGCAAGCCCTCTAGCACGCGCCCGTGGACCTCTTGCCGGGAGCCGCGGGCGTCGACCAGAACGAGGGATGAAAGTTGCGCCGCCAACTCCCGGTAGCTGTCGGCTACCCGGCGGTGAAAGCTCTTACCCGCCGACTCCATCCGGTCCACCGCTTCGCCAGCCAGATGGCGGCGACTGGCTCCTTCCTCGACAGAAAGCTCCAGCAGCAAAGTGGCGTCGGGGGAAAGACCACCCGTGGCCAACTGGTTGCACCGCCTGACCTCCTCGAGCGGAAGCCCCCGACCCCCCGCCTGGTAAGCGAAAGTAGAGAGCTCGAAGCGGTCCGCCACCACCACCTCGCACCTGGTCAAGGCGGGCCGCACCACCTCTTGCACGAAGGCGGCCCGGGCCGCCAGCATCAAAAAAAGCTCGCTTTCGGCCGGAACCCTGACGGTTTTGTCCCGCAGCACCGTCTCCCGGACGCGCTCGCCCAGGAGGGTACCACCCGGCTCCCGGGCCAGGGTTACTACTCGGCCCCGCTCCCGCAGGGCCTCCGCCAGCAACGCCGCCTGGGTGCTCTTTCCCGCACCCTCCACTCCCTCCAAGGCAAGAAAAAAACCCGTGCCTCCGCTCACGGCCGGGCCCCGACGGCGCCACCGTGAGCGGAGGCCGGAGAGGGGGCGGGCGCCGACAGTTGGGCGGGAAGGCGGAAGTGGAACCGGCTCCCCCGGCCCGGCTCGCTTTCCACCCACACCTCTCCCCCGTGCGCCTCCACCGCCAGCCGGACAAAGGTTAGGCCGAGCCCGGAGGAGCCGGTCCTGAGCCCGTTCTCCCCCCCCACTTTAGCGAACTTCTCGAAGATCACTTCCTGCACCTCGGGAGAGATGCCGCCTCCGTCGTCGGCCACGGTGAAGCGGACCTCTTCACCCTCGCAGCGGGCCGAGACCAGGACCGATACACCCTTTCCGCCGTGGCGCAGGGCGTTGCCGATCAGGTTGGAGAGGACCCGCGAGAGGAGCCGGCGGTCGGCCCGCAGCGTCACTTCGGGGCCGGGATCGACCCGGAGCCGGGCGCGGCGCCGTTCGGCCCGCACCCGCCAGTCGCCCCCCACGCTTTGCAGCAAGCCGGCGACCCCCACCGGGGAGCTCTCGATGCTCGCGCCGGGCTCCTCCAGCCGGGAGACGTCCAGGAGGTCCTCGACCAGTTGGAGGGCGTCGTCCCCCCGCTCCAGGGCGTCTCCCGCCAGCCGCGCGCCGTCACCCGAGAGCCGACCCAACTCACCGTCCAGCGCCATCTCCAGGGTGCCGAGGACGGTTCCCAGAGGCGATTTGAGGTCGTGGACGATCATCTGCATGAGGTCCTCCTTGTACTGCTCCAGCTCACGCAGCCGCAGGTAGGAGCTCTCCAAACGGTTGTTGGCTTCCTTGAGCCGCAGCAGGGAACGGACGCGGGCGAGCAGGAGGGGACGGTCGAACGGTTTGGTGAGGAAGTCGTCTCCCCCGGCCTCGATGGCTTGGAGTTTGTCGTCGCTGCCGGAAAGCGCGGTCACGAAGACCACGGGGGTGTTGGCGGTGCGGGGGTCCCGTTTGAGGGTTCGGCAAACTTCGTAGCCGGTCATGCCGGGCATCATGATATCCAGGATTATGAGGTCCGGGTCTTCGCTCCACGCCACCTCCAACGCCTGTTCACCACCCGCGGCCTCGATCACCCGGTACTCCATCGCGCACAGCAACTGTCCTAACAGGTCCCGGTTGACGGGGTCGTCGTCGACCACCAGCAGCAGCGGAAGGTCGCGGGAAGGGCTCACCTGCCGAAGACGGTAAGAGAGCCGGTGAGTCCCCAAAAGTCGTCGCTGATCCCCGGGCCGCTCCGCTTGCCACGCTCCAAGGCCAGATCGATACGAGCCGCCCCCTGGGCCAGGCGCGCCCCCACCCCGGCCGAGGCGGCGAATTCATTGGGCCAACCGTCCTGGTCCTCTCCCATCCGGAACGGTAGAGCTTCGTACCTGCCGCCCAAGCGCAGGGGAAAGGAGCGGTCATCCTCGGAGCCGCTGTCCCACTCCACCCCTCCGGCCACCGACCAGCCATTACGGGCACCGCCCGAGCTCCGCAGTTGGTCGTCGGCCGACGAC
>JBOHRN010000060.1:0-2887 GCA_050732775.1 Longimicrobiaceae bacterium
AAACTCAAAGGAATTGACGGGGGCCCGCACAAGCGGTGGAGCATGTGGTTTAATTCGACGCAACGCGAAGAACCTTACCCGGATTTGACATGCAGGGGAAAGCCCGTGGAAACACGGGCCCTCCTTCGGGACTCCTGCACAGGTGCTGCATGGCTGTCGTCAGCTCGTGTCGTGAGATGTTGGGTTAAGTCCCGCAACGAGCGCAACCCCTATCCCGTGTTGCCAGCGGTTCGGCCGGGGACTCTCGGGAGACTGCCGGGGATAACTCGGAGGAAGGTGGGGATGACGTCAAGTCATCATGGTCCTTACGTCCGGGGCTACACACGTGCTACAATGGCCGGTACAGAGGGCTGCTAAGGCGCGAGCCGGAGCGAATCCCCCAAAGCCGGTCTAAGTTCGGATTGCAGTCTGTAACTCGACTGCATGAAGCTGGAATCGCTAGTAATCGCGTATCAGCCACGACGCGGTGAATACGTTCCCGGGCCTTGTACACACCGCCCGTCACGCCATGGAAGTTGGGAGCGCCCGAAGTCCGTGCGGCAACCCTAGCGCTTGCGCTAAGGAGCCAGCGGCCGAAGGCGAGCTTGATGACTGGGGCGAAGTCGTAACAAGGTAGCCGTAGGGGAACCTGCGGCTGGATCACCTCCTTTCCGAGTATCGAGTAGGTAAGGCGCTTCACGGCGCCCCTCCGAAAGAGCTCAGAGCCGACCGTTTGCGCACACCCGATACCGTTTTTTTCTTCCTTTATTTGACAATTTGGGTTTAGGGAAAGTGGGTGCGAGGATTGGAGACCGGTGCCGCGCGGTTGGCGGAACTGGTTTCCGAGAACCGCTGTGTGTGTGAGGTTTGAGGTGAGGCCGGAAAGGTATTTCCGGTCAAGCGAGTAAGGGCGCACGGTGGATGCCTTGGCACGGACAGGCGAGGAAGGGCGTGATAAGCTGCGAAAAGCTTCGGGGAGCCGCACGTAGGCGTTGATCCGGAGATACCCGAATGGGGCAACCCGGCGGAGCGAGAGCTTCGTCATCCTTATCTGAATACATAGGGTAAGGAAGCCAACCCGGGGAACTGAAACATCTCAGTACCCGGAGGAAAAGAAATCAAGCGAGATTCCCCAAGTAGCGGCGAGCGAACGGGGAGGAGCCCAAACCGGCGCGCCTGCGCGCCGGGGTTGTAGGGTCCAGACGGGGCTGGTGCCCGTCTTCGTACGGAAGTTAGTCGAAGCGCGCTGGAACGCGCCGCCGAAGAGGGTGAGAGTCCCGTAGGCGAAAGCTTCTTGTACGCGGATGGTCTGGATACCTGAGTACGGCGGGACACGTGAAATCCTGCCGGAAGCTGGGGGGACCACCCTCCAAGGCTAGATACTCGTCCGTGACCGATAGTGGACCAGTACCGTGAGGGAACGGTGAAAAGAACGCCTGGCGGCGAGTGAAATAGATCCTGAAACCGTGTGCCTACAAGCAGTGGGAGCTTGGAACTGGTCTTCGGACCGTTCTGGGTGACTGCGTGCCTTTTGCATTATGATCCGGCGAGTTGCGCCTTGCGAGCAAGGTTAAGCACCTTTGGTGCGGAGCCGTAGCGAAAGCGAGTCTGAAGAGGGCGGGGTTCCCACGCGCAAGCGTGGGACGAGTTCGCAGGGGCAGACCCGAAACCGAAGCGATCTACCCATGGCCAGGCTGAAGCTGGGGTAAAGCCCAGTGGAGGGCCGAACGGGTACAGGTTTAAAACTGTTCCGATGAGCCGTGGGTAGGGGTGAAAGGCCAATCAAGCTCGGAGATCGCTGGTTCTCCCCGAAAGCTATCTTGGTAGTGCCTCGGGAGTTGTCTTGCGGAGGTAGAGCACTGGAAGGACGAGGGGGCTTCACCGCCTACTGACTCCTACCAAACTCCGAATACCGTAAAGATGCATCCCGGGAGACAGTGGCCGGGCGATAATGTTCGGTCGCGAGAGGGGAACACCCCAGACCGTCGGCTAAGGCCCCCAAGTTCGGGCTCAGTGAGAAAGGATGTGGAGGTGCATAGACAACTGGGAGGTTGGCTTAGAAGCAGCCATTCCTTGAAAGAGTGCGTAATAGCTCACCAGTCAAGTGCGTCTGCGCCGATAATGGTCGGGACTTCAAGCCCGGCGCCGAAGCCGCGGATTTTATGCTTCCTTCGGGAAGCGTGGAGTGGTAGGGGAGCATTGCCTGTTCGTCGAAGCGGGGCCGTGAGGCATGGGGCTTGGCCCCTTAGCCCGTGGAGGGCAGGCAAGTGATTATGCCGGAATGAGTACGCGATAAACCGGGTGAGAATCCCGGTCACCGAAAGCCTAAGGGTTCCGGGGGCAGGCTCGTCCGCCCCGGGTTAGTCGGTCCCTAAGCCGAGGCCGAGAGGCGTAGGCGATGGGAATCCGGTCAACATTCCGGAACCAAACCATGTGCGTTCGACCCGCGGGGGTGACGCAGAAGCGTAGGTGGAGCCGGGCGACGGTTGTCCCGGTTCAACGCCGTAGGCGTTCCCGGAGGTAATTCTCCGGGTAGCCGAGAGCGGACGACGAAGGGGGCCTTCGGGCCACCCGAAGTCCACTAAAGCCGGCTGCCAGGAAAAGCTCCAGCGGGGAGTGCGTGGTTTGACCGTACCGTAAACGGACACACGTAGGCGGGGAGAGAATCCTCAGGTGCGCGAGTGATCTGTGGAGAAGGAACTCGGCAAAATGTCCCCGTAACTTCGGGAGAAGGGGAGCCTCTGGTACTCGACGGTGCTTGCCACCCGAGGGGAAGGAGGTCGCAGAGAATCGGCCCAAGCGACTGTTTAGCAAAAACACAGGTGGCTGCCAAGACGATGAGTCGCCGTATAGCCACTGACGCCTGCCCGGTGCCGGAAGGTTAAGGAGAGAGGTCAGCCGCAAGGCG